>JANXSX010000160.1 GCA_025356475.1 Isosphaeraceae bacterium
CCGATCCTGGCACTCGACGTGTGGGAACATGCCTACTACCTCAAGTACCAGAACCGTCGCCCCGACTATATCGCCGCGTTCTGGAACGTGGTGAACTGGGCTGAAGTCGAAAAGCGGTACGAGATCGCCAAGGGTTGAGCCTGATTTGATGCGAATCCGCCCACGACGTTGTGGACGTTATCAAGATGACTTAAC
Organism: Isosphaeraceae bacterium; assembly: GCA_025356475.1. Lineage (GTDB taxonomy): Bacteria > Planctomycetota > Planctomycetia > Isosphaerales > Isosphaeraceae > JANXSX01. Next base: position 196 of record JANXSX010000160.1, read on the forward strand.
GCTCGACGGAGAACGTCTTCGAACTGGATGACGCGTAATGGAAAAAAGCGAGCCTCGACGTGCTAACATTCACGTCGAGGCTTACTTTTTTGCGCTGCGATGTCAGGCTTGTCCTTCAAAGCACCTTCCGGTGAACGAGAATAACCCTTGGTCGCGGCATCAACTCGTCGCTTACTTTCCGCCCAGACGCCAATCAAGAACGCAAAGTAGCTACCAGAAAATATACGTCGTGTCCTTCAGTAGGGCAAGTCACTTTAGTCTGCGGTAATCAAGAAAGTGAGAGGATGAGCTAACTTGAGAAGTTCGCTAAGGGAGAAAGCGACCAACTCTCCCAGCCAAACTGGGCAGCCACCTTTTTGAATTCCGCTGGCAGCATCGATCGGCGGTCGAGTCTGACCCTCAGTCTGGTATTCTCTAGATGCCGGTGGACAAGTGAACGTCACTTGGCTCCGGTATCAACTGTCCGCCTACATCATCCAGACGCCATTATCTCGAATGATGTAGGCAAAGCGGTGAGCGATTGCTCACGGAAAGGTGGTGACCATGCCTAACATCGTGGTCTTCACCGAAGGACTAGCTTCTCTCCAGAAGCTCGGTCCCTTCGCGATTGCGGGCTTCATGCTCTACGCAGCATGGAAGCTTGGCTCTCAAGTTGTCAAATGGGCCGCGACGAATGTTTCGGCCGCACGCTATGAGAAGGGCAAGCTGGTGGAAATCAAACTCCGGACGCCCGATTCAAAAGCGTGAACCATGCGCGGCGTTTGGAGCGATTCAAACGCCGCGCACATCAATTCTTGATCACGGCGATGGTGCCGCCCAAGACATGTGTGAACTAGTACAATTATCATCACCTCGGCATGAACGGCGCTGGGGCGGTGGCTGGTGGCGGCAATGGAGCAGGGGCTATCGGTGAAGGAGTCGGCAGGACCGACGCTGCCGTCGGGTTGGTATTTCCAGGTCCGCCCGTTTGAAGCGACTGGATCAAGGTCGGGGTTCCCATCGCCAGGAGCAAATCCGCCTGGGCCTGGGTGGCTTGCCAGGTCGCGTCAAGTTCCGAATTCTCGAGCTGAATCAGGCGACCCCGAGCCTGGAGAAGCTTAGCCAGATCGGCTTGTCCTTCATCAAAGAGCCGCTCGACCACGGCCACTTCTTTGGTGAGTTCCTTGGTCAAGCCATCGGTCTCGGTGATGAGCTCGCGGGCGGAGTTCCACTTCAGGACGGCCGACTTTACCTGAGCAATCGTCCGTTGCTCAAGTTGCTGCAGGGCGACAACACGTTGACGATGTTCAGCCTCACGTTGACGGACCAGCGGCATGCCGTTGTTCAGGATCGGGATTGGTGTGATATAAACGAATCCAAAGAACTGCGTGCCCGACTCATCGCGTTCATAGAGCGGGCCAGTGACCGGCGTGGGAATCCGATCGGCACGGGCGAGCTTGGTCGCAGCAGTCGCTCCGGCAATCGCGGCGCGGGCTGCATGAATTTCTGGCCGACTCTGTAACGCCGACTGAATCAAAGTCTGATCATCGGCGGGTGGGATATAAGCGGGTAGAACGAACTCGCCCAGTGGCTCGATGGCCCCAGACATGTCCGGAGTTCCAAGCTGATTGCCCAAATCGGCGAGTGCGATCAAATAATCCTGCCGCGCTACCTGAACTTGTTGCCTGGTCGCCCGGGCTTCGACCGCCGCAAGAGCAACGTCCGCCGCCGTGGTTTGATTGGCTTCGAGACGTTTACGGAGGGTCTTCAGCAACTCTTCATTAAATTTGCCGATCGAATCCGCCACTCGGAGCTTCTCACGGCGATAGGCCGCTGTCTCAAAGAAGCGATATGTCTGAACCAAAGCCGTCATTTCAGCCTGGACCACGGTCCAACGCTGCTGGTTGTAAGCGGCCTGGGCAATATGGTAACGGTGCGTGGTCTGATGTCCCAGTTCGATCGGCTGCCGGAGCGAGAAGTACATCAAAGCATCTTTTTGGTTGAGCTTGGCGGGAATGATACCACCATTGCCCAAATTCGACTGAGGAACCCGCTCATAAACTAGGGGCCGCACATCGATCCAGAGTGTCGGATTTAGCGATGTGGGGAACCGGCGAGCGACCTCGACCGCCTCTGCGGTGGCCGCAGCTCCTTGGCGGAGGCTGACCAGGTCGGGATTGCTCGTAATCGCGCCATAGAGGGCCGCCTCAAGACTGATGTTCCTGGGCGACTCCACTGGCATTACCGCATCGACTTGGGTCCGCTTGACCTTGCTGTCGGCGGCGACCTTGGGTCGGGGCTGTATGACAGGTTCCGCCGCTGGGGCAACAGCCCCCAGAGCAAGAATGAGCACGGCACTAGTGTGACGAAAGTCCATCGACGTCGCGTCCTGCGAGCGAGGGGTCAGGCCACTCCGGGCCTGATAATGATAAAATCCGATTCATCTCAGGCAAGATAGGGGACTGGACAGTGCCGCTTTCCGCCTAAGACCTGTATCCTATCGTGATCAGAGGCTGGATCCCTTCGGCCAAGTTGGCCCTTTTGAGACGTCCGCCATGAGCTTTGGTCGCACAATTGTCGCTATCGCCACAATCGCTTCGCTCGTTCATCTTGGTGGGTGCGCTCCTCCCGCATCGACCACCGCCAAGGCTGCAACCAAGGCTACCCCCCCCGCCAAAGTCGAGAAACTGCCGACCGAAGCCGACTTGATCGTCGTTACTTTAACTCCCGAAGCTGAGGCCTTGCTTGGAGTTGAGGTCGCCGCGATCGAGGCCAAGTCGGTTGGCCAGATGAGACAATATGGCGGCGACGTCACGATACCGCCCGGACACGCGGTGATTGTTTCGTCACCAGTCGCCGGGTCGTTGATCGTTTCTGGCCTCACTCCTGTGCCAGGCCAGACCGTGAAGAAGGGTCAAACGGTGTTTGGCCTGTTGCCGATCCTTGCCCCCGAGGCCCGTGCCACACTCGGCGCTGCCAAGGTTGACGCCGAGGGCATGATCAAGCAGGAAGAGGTACTCCTGGCGACCGCCAAGTTGAACTTCAACCGCGCTGAGAACCTGCTGCGTGACAAGGCAGGTAGTCCGGCGATAGTGATCGACACGAAGGCCCAAGTTGATCTCGCGGAAGCTCGGCTGAAGGCCGCCACCACCCGCCGCGACCTCCTGGAGCAAACCATCCGGGATGCTACCGCTGGCTCTGTTGGGTTGTTGGAGATCACAGCCCCCGCCGACGGTCTACTGCGAATCGTTTCCGTACAACCGGGCCAGAAAGTGAGCGCGGGGGCTCCTCTCTTTGAAGTCGTGAGCCTTAACCCAATCAATATCCGGGTCCCTGTGTATGTCGGCGACCTCACCAAGCTTGACATCGACGCCGACGCCGGGATCGCCAACCTGGGGGCTCCCCAGGCCACACCAACCAAACCCGCTCGCCGCGCAGAGGCTCCCCCCTCTGCCGATTCGTTGGCCGTGACCGCCGACCTTTTTTATGAGGTCGAGAACAAAGACGGGGCTCTTCGTCCCGGCCAGCGTGTGACCGTCTTCGTCCCGCTCAAGGTCGCCGCCCAAGGCTTGGTCGTCCCTCGTTCGGCGATTGTCAGCGACTTCCACGGCGACGCCTGGGTCTATGAAAACCTCAAGCCACACGCGTTCGCGCGCCGCCGCGTCCAGGTCGATCGCGTCATCGATGACCTCGCCATCCTCGCCTCGGGACCACCGGTCGGGACCAAGGTCGCGATCAAAGGGGTCGCCGAGCTGTTCGGGACCGACATGGGGTTCTCGAAGTGAAATGATGATAAATTCGTCATGTCGAAGAAAGATTGCGCGATGAAGATCATCATTCCAGTCAGAGTGGATGCTCGCGATCGGGGCACGGATCATGAAACCCGAAACTGAACTCCTGCTGAAGAGTCGTTACGTCGTTCCAAGTCGGCTGCTCCATGCTGGATTCACGTTTGACTTTCCAATCTGGGCGGACGCGGCCCACGACTTATGCCAAAAGTGGCGTCAGCAGCAGCACTCCCATTCATGAGTCTTAAATTCATATGAACTGGCTCGTCGAAACCTCACTGCGGCTCCGGGTGCTCGTCCTGGCTGCATCGATTGTCTTGATCATCGTCGGGGTCCGCTCGGCGGGCACGGCGGCTCTTGATGTGTTCCCGGAGTTCGCTCCGCCTCTTGTCGAGATTCAGACCGAGGCCCCGGGGCTCTCGACCGAAGAGGTCGAAAGCTTGATCAGTGTTCCCCTGGAAAATGCACTCAACGGCACGACGGGCCTGAAAACCTTGCGGTCGAAATCCGTTTTAGGGCTGTCCTCGGTGGTGATGATCTTCGCCGAGGGGGCGGACCTGATGGTTGCTCGCCAACTCGTAGCGGAGCGGTTGGCAATCGAAGCGTCGCGCTTGCCTGCCGTGGCCAAGGCACCCGTGATTCTATCGCCACTCTCATCGACAAGCCGAGTGATGAAGATTGGAATGTCGAGTAAGATCCTCTCGCAAATGGATATGACTGTACTTGCCAAATGGACGATTCGCCCTCGGTTGATGGCGATCCCCGGAGTGGCGAACGTCGCGATCTGGGGCCAGCGTGACCGACAATTTCAGGTGAAGGTCGATCCTGAACGGCTCCGTGAGCACGGTGTCACGCTCGATCAAGTGTTGAAAGCGGCAGGGGACGCCTCGGCGGTGGCCGGTGGTGGGTTTATCGATACACCCAACCAGCGAATCTCCATCCGGCATCGCGCTGCGGTCAATTCGCCCGAGGACCTGGCGAATGCCATCGTGGCCTATCGCGGTGGTGCTGCCCTTCGACTCGGCGACGTCGCCGATGTCGGAATTGGCTTTCCTCCCCCGATCGGTGACGCCGTGATCAACGACGGACCCGGCCTGCTCTTGATCGTTGAGAAACAGCCGCAGGGGAACACGCTCGACGTCACTCACAACGTTGAAGCCGCCCTCGAAGCGCTCAAGCCGGGGCTAAGTGATGTCGAGATTGACCCGACCATTTTTCGGCCTGCATCTTTCATTGAACGTTCGCTCTACAACTTGACTGAGGCGATGTTGATTGGTTGCGGGCTGGTCATCGCGATCCTCGTCGCTTTCCTCTTCGACTTCCGCACCGCACTGATCAGCCTGACCGCGATTCCTCTCTCCTTGATCGCAGCACTCCTCGTCTTGCAGGCCTACGGTGCCACGATTAACACAATGGTCCTGGCGGGCCTGGTGATTGCGATGGGCGAAGTTGTCGATGATGCGATTATCGACGTGGAAAATATTGTCAGACGGCTGCGCTTGAATCGCCTGAGTTCCCGACCGAAGCCGGCCTTCGAGGTGGTCTTAGCAGCCTCACTCGAAGTTCGTTCTGCCGTGGTGTTTGCCAGTTTGATCGTGGTGTTGGTCTTTCTGCCCGTCTTCTTCCTCGACGGCCTGGCGGGCTCCTTCTTCCGCCCACTGGCGACAGCCTATGTCCTGGCGATCGGAGCGTCGCTCCTCGTAGCACTCACCGTGACACCTGCATTGTCACTGATGCTGTTGACAGGTGCGAGCGAACGACGTAGCGAGTCACCTCTGACTCGACTCTTGCGGCGACCCTATCGCGCGATGCTCCCAGGCTTGATTCGCAGGCCAGGCTGGGCGGCAGTGATCCTCATTGTGTCATTCGGTGCCACGTTAGGCGTCGTCAACCGGCTCGGCGAATCCTTCATGCCAAGCTTCCAAGAGACCGACTTTCTGATGCACTGGGTCGAGAAGCCGGGGACATCGCTCGAAGCGATGACCCGGATCACCGAGCGAGTCAGCAAGGAGCTTCGATCGATCGAAGGGGTGCGCAACTTCGGCTCGCACATCGGGAGGGCTGAGGTTGCTGATGAAGTCGTAGGACCGAACTTCACGGAGCTCTGGATCAGCGTCGATCCCAATATTGACCATGACAAGATCCTCGCCAAGGTCCAGGCCACAGTCGATGGCTATCCCGGTCTTTTCAAAGATGTGCTGACCTACTTGAAAGAGCGAGTCAAAGAAGTTTTGACCGGTGCCGGAGCAACAATTGTTGTTCGGATTTACGGGCCAGACCTGGCCAAGCTTCGCGAGAAAGCAAAAGAAGTCAGCACGGTCATGGCCGAAGTTGAGGGGATCGCCGACCTGAAGGTCGAAGCGCAAATTCTGGTTCCGCAGCTTGAAGTCAAACTCAAGCCCGAGGCCGCTGCGCAGTTTGGTCTCACCGCTGGTGACGTCCGACGCGCAGCAACCACGCTGGTCAAAGGAGTGAAAGTTGGTGAGCTTTACGACCAGCAAAAAATCTTCGACGTGTTCGTTTGGGGGGTCGAAAAGATTCGTGATGACGTGACCGCCTTGCGAACATTACCGATCTCGACCCCAAGCGGAGCTCTCGTTCCCTTGGGTGATGTGGCAGACGTTCGGCTGGCGCCTGCCCCCAACGAAATCAAGCGTGAGGGAGCTTCCCGGCGTATCGACGTCACCTGTAACGTCCTACCAGGCCGGGATCTGGGAACAGTCGCGCGGGCGATCGAGGACAAGGTCAAGAAGATGAAGTTTGAGCGGGAGTACCACCCCGAGTTTCTTGGTGAGTACGCCGCGCGTGCGGCTTCCCGCCAACGTCTGATCGGCCTGGCTGCGTTCTCGTTGATCGGTGTCCTGCTGATCATACATGCCGACTTCAAGACATTCCGACTCACCGCGTTGACCGCGATCACGTTGCCCTTCGCATTGATTGGCGGAGTCTTCGGCGCGCTCATGGGCGGCGGAGTACTCTCACTCGGCTCGCTTGTGGGGTTCGTCACGGTTCTGGGCATTGCCGCGCGGAACGGGATCATGCTCGTGAGTCATTACCGGCATCTCGAACAGGAAGAGGGCGAACCGTTCGGGCCAGCTTTGGTCGCGCGTGGCTCGGAGGAGCGACTCGCACCGATCTTGATGACAGCTCTTGCCACGGGCCTGGCCCTGGTTCCGTTGATCCTCGCGGGCAACAAGCCCGGTCATGAGATCGAGCACCCCATGGCCGTGGTCATTCTTGGTGGACTTGTGACATCGACGGTGCTCAACCTCTTCCTCATGCCTTCGCTTTACCTGGCTTTCGGGCATAGTAAGGCAACAGTCCCAGGTGAGACTTCGGACCACATTGTGGAACGGGAACTCGCCACTATGGCGGTGTGAGATGGCAAGCTATCCGATCGAACTCGACCTGACCGGTAAACGCGTGCTCGTCGTGGGTCTGGGACCAGTCGGTCGTCGAAAGGCGACCGGACTGGTCGAAGCCGGGGCCGAGGTCATCGGGGTAGACCCTTTTGCCACACCTCTTGACGGAGTCAAGACTTACGTCGAGCGTTATCGACCTGAACATCTCGAAGGCATGGCTCTGATCTTCGCGACCGCAACCGCCGAGATCAACCGCCAGGTGGTCTCCGACGCGAGAGGCCGCCGTATCTGGGTGAACGCTGCAAGCGAGCCCGAACTCGGCGACTTCACGCTACCCGCCACCTGGCGCGATGGGCCAATCACTCTGACGGTTTCCACCTCAGGGGCGAGCCCCGCTCTCGCGGCGATCCTTCGCGATCGGGCTGGCAATGCGATCGGGCCGGAGGCCGCACCTTTCGCTCAATTGCTTCTGGAACTGCGCCCGATTCTGCTGGCGAACGTGGTCGAGCCGGAACGACGTCGTCAGATCGCATTGATCTGGGCCGATCAAAATTGGTTAGATTTCTGGAGAGAACACGGTACAGAGGCGGTGCGGACCGCCCTTCTTCGTGCGATCGAAGAGTAACCAACGATGATCTACTTCGGACAACATGACTTCGGCAAAGTGGACGTTGTGCCGGGTCTCTTCGCGGTGCAGACCCGGTTCTTCCACGTAAGCTTTTTCCCACTGATCCCACTGAGTTCTTACTTGATCGTCCAGCCAGGAGAGATTTTGACAATCAGTGATGAGGTGGCGATTCCCATCTCCGGTAAATCGGTAGCGTTCGCTTACTTGCGGGCTCTGCTTATCTTGGCGATCGCGACTGCGGCCATCACTCTGGTCTTGATCCTGATCGATGCATCGGGGGGCAGAGGAGTCTGGGGAAGCGAGTTGCTGATCGCCTCAGGCTTCTTGGTGGTCCTCTCAGGCATCTACTATGTCACTTACTCATTCGGAGTCGCCTCAATCGAGCGAGCGATCGTTCTCGGATCGAGAATTGGCCTTTCCTCACATGATATCGAAGGCCATTTCGCACAATGCCACGAGTTTTAGCCTGAACAGTCAAGAGACGCGCGTGTGCTCGCTTCCTCAAAATCGCTTGCCGAACCAAGGAATGTGCGACAAATAGGCCGTTTGTGCTTCTTCTTTGGATCTCCCTGGTGATCCTTCGGACCGGGCAAGAGCTCGAAGACGGCTTGCGAACGAGCGGAACGCTGTTGATAATCAGAGTTTGTGAGTCTTGGCATAATCCACGAATTCCTGCCGAATTTCGTCTTGTTGACCGCGCTGGACTGTTTTTCGCACTAGATTCCCTAAGTGGACAGCACCGAGCGGCTGATAAGGCATGAGCCTTGCTAGTCGGTCCCCGAACCTCATCCGAGGATGAACACACCGTGAAAATCGCCGTTGTTGGGACTGGTTATGTAGGACTGGTGACAGGGACTTGTCTGGCCGAGAGCGGCAACGATGTCGTGTGCATCGACAAGGTCGCCGAGAAGATCGCGATGCTCGAATCGGGCAAGGTCCCGATCTTCGAGCCCGGGCTTGCCGAACTCGTCCTCCGGAACCATCGCGACGGTCGCCTCAAATTCACCACGATCCTCCCTGAAGGGATCTCGGATGCTGAACTGGTGTTCATCGCCGTCGGTACCCCCCAGGGTTCCAATGGTGGGGCCGACCTGACTGGAATCTGGGCAGTGGGTAAAGAAATTGCGGAGAATCTCGATCAGCACAAGACGATCGTGATCAAGAGTACCGTGCCGGTTGGTACCAATGCCGAGCTTGCCCGCCGAATGGCTGAGATCACCGACGTCCCATTTGATGTGGCGAGTAACCCCGAGTTCCTTAAGGAAGGGGCCGCAATCGACGACTTCAACAAGCCCGATAGAGTCGTCGTGGGGGTTCGTCGCCAGGAGGTGGGCGACCAGCTTCGAGCTTTATATAGCCCGTTTCTTCGCACCGAGCGGCCCTTTCTGGTCATGACGCCTGAGAGCGCCGAGATGACGAAATATGTGGCAAATTGCCTGCTCGCGACCAAAATCAGCTTTATTAACGAGATGGCGAATCTCTGCGAGAGCTACGGAGCCGATATCAACGAGGTGCGCAGGGGGATTGGCCACGACCAACGGATTGGCTTTAGCTTCCTCTTTCCGGGGGTCGGCTATGGTGGATCATGCTTCCCCAAGGACATCCGGGCTGTCATCCACATGGCACAGTCGCGGGGGCTCCCTGCGCGGATGATGGAAGCGGTCGACACCGTGAATGAAGCTCAGAAGAACGTGCTGGCGACCAAGATCCTCGAACACTTCGGCGAGAAAGCGGGTGGCAAATGCGTCGCGCTTTGGGGCCTGGCCTTCAAGCCCCGCACCGATGATATCCGCGAGGCCCCTGCGCTCGTATTGATCGACGCCCTCATCGCCGCCGGTATCCAAGTTCGCGTTCACGACCCCGAAGCGATTGCCAACGTCAAAGCCATCTATGGCAATCAGATCACTTATTGTGATCGCCAATATGGGGCACTCGAACAGGCCGATGCCCTGGCGATCGTCACCGAGTGGAACGAGTTCCGGAACCCGGACTTCGAAGTGATGACCCGCCTGATGCGTCAACCCGTCATCTTCGATGGTCGCAACCTCTATGATCCCGACCGCATGGCCGGCCTTGGCTTTACCTATCAAGGAATCGGCCGGGCACCGGCAGAGCATCAGATGGAGACCGTAAGTTGATGATCCTCCAGATCGAACGCCGCTCCACTTGCGGCGTTCGATCGTGGATTCAAAAGTCTGAAGCCCGCTGATAAGTCACATTCACTTGACTGTCGCGGTTGTCTCCATTCTCCAGGCTTCGGCCAGTTGGTGCAAACCAACCCGATCGCACAACTCCGCCAAATCGAGACGTGATCGTCTCTCATTCAAGTGGGTAAAGCTCCGGCTGAGTTCTGCGCCCAAGGTCGCAGGCTCCAGGACTTCGCGAAGCCGGGCAACCATCGCGGCAGCTTGGGCCGCTTCGGAAGGATTATCCAGAGCCCGAGCCAGCCGGTAATGGGTCTTCCAGTCGTGCGGGAGATCCGCGAGCGCACGACGAAAGGCAGCGACAGCAGCGGGGCGATTTCCGTCATAGTCGAGCGCCCAGCGCCCCTTCAGGCGGTAGTACCGAGCGTCACGGGGCTCAGGCCAAGCGTCGAGTAGAACGCGACCTCGTTCGGGCTCCCCAGCGTCAGCCAAGGCCACGACCAGAGCTTCGCGAACCCCCGAATGTTCGGGATGAAGACGTAGCTTGGTCTCCAAAGTCGCGATCCGCGCTGCCCGATCCGGGTCGTCAGATCTCGGCATCGCAGCAACACGACCGAGCTTCGCGACCAACGCATCCACATCGTTGGAATCGGCGGCAATCCAGCGGTCGAGCAGGGGCCTGGCCACGTCATCGGGCAACTCGGCGAGCAGAGCCAGGGTCAAGCGACGAAGGATCTCCAGGCGATCCGCAGGTATTGGGACCTGTATTAGCGCGGCTCGACCGTCGCGCAAGGCGTCGAGCGGACGATCCTCAACGCGGAGCAACTCAAGGAGACGATGCCAGGCGTCGGGGCTAGACGGGTCGAGCGCGATCGCACGTCGTAACGCGACTTCGGCCGCGAGGGCTCGATTAATGGCGAGCGCTGCCTTCGCTTCGGATAGACACGTGCTCGCCCGTGCGTTTGTTGTGCGATTGAACCCCTGCCAAGCCTGAAAAGCCGCAGGCCAATCACCCGAACGCTCGGCTGCCATCGCTTGACTACGGAGCCGGTCAGGACTGGCTGGCCAGAGCATCCAAAATGTGAAAATAACGACAATCGCGATTACGAGCCAAGGCCAACGTGGTCGGCGCTTGCTTATCTTGAGCGATGCCAGGGGACGGCGTTTAATGGGGCGACGTGACATGGATGAAAGAGCAGAAGATTGATGAAATGAATGGCTCTTGAATTATCGACCCTCCCAAAAACAAGGAAGGTATTGTTATGTTTACTGATGATTCGACCAAATCAAAAGTGACGCGTGACGATCAACTCAAGCATCTCCCAGCCCGAACAGGTGGCGGACAGCGTTCAGGAGCGGGTGGGCCCCTTCGGTCGCGTGTGACTCAGCCGCTGTTCGCAACGCACTCCGTGGGTGGTGGAGCCACTGATTTTGGAGACGATGCGTCATATGAGTAATCGCGTCTTTATCAGAATCCGTGAGGTTGGGACACGAGGCGAACAGCTTGTCAAGCTCGCGAAGACGGGCGACGTCCGTATATTCGCCCAGTTGTTTGATCAGCGAGCCCGCCGACTGTTGGTGGCGGATTGATGCGAGACACGCAGCAGTCTCTCGCTCAATGATCACCAAGGCGGGATCGATCCCCTTGCGCCTGTTCTTGCGATTGCGCTCAGCCATCGCAGATAAGTCGTCAACATTATAGAGCATCACTTGTTCAAGATCACCAATCTTGCTGTCAAAATCGCGAGGGATGGCAATATCGAGGATCAGTGCCAGTCGGTTTCGCCTGGCGCGCTGGACGCGAGTGTACTGCTCCAGGCTCACAATCGGCTGGTCGGCCGCCGTGGTACTGACCACGACATCAGCATCGATCAGGGCCTGGTTGAGGCGGTCGAATGGAACGGCCTGCCCGCCCCAACGTTGGGCAGCGATTTCCGCTTTCTCCAGGCTCCGGTTCGTGACCAGAATCCGGCCCGGTTTCAACGCAGCGAGATGCCTTAAGGTCAGGTCGCCCATCTTTCCCGCACCAATGACGAGCACGGTTTTGTCGGTGAAGGTATCGAAAACCTCACGGGCCACATCGACAGCCACACTTGCCACCGAGAGCTTGCCCTGGTCCATTCCAGTCTCTTCGCGGACCTTCTTGCCAACGCGGAGGGCCTGTTGGAACAGCGCGTGCAAGACTGGCCCCACTGTCCGGCGATCGACAGCCGCTTTGTAAGCTTCCTTCACCTGCCCCAAAATCTGCCCCTCACCGAGAACCAGGCTCTCCAAACTGGCCGCAACCCGGAAGAGATGCCCCACAACCTTCTCGTCGTGATGGCGGACCAGGTGGCTCACGAACCGGCCGGGCTCCGTGTTGTGAAAACGACTTAAAGACGCAACAAGGTCGTCGGCAGCCAAGCCCGGTGCTGTGCCCGCCGAGTAAACCTCAACCCGGTTACAGGTCGAAAGGATCGTGAACTCGAAGTCCGGAAAATCGGCTTTCAGGTGTGCCAGGCCCTCATTGAGCTTCGCGCCATCGAAGGCCAATAGTTCGCGAACCGGCGCGGGGGCCGAGTGGTGATCGACACCAAGAACCAAGAGGGAGACCCTCATACCGCCGCCCCCCCTGACACCCGACGAGGAGCTGCGCCGCCGCCGTGAGCGGTCGGCAAGAAGAGGTCGACCCCAACCAGCGTGAAGACCAGGAAACCGAACGCGATCAGGGTCAGAATCATCATCCGTCGCCCACGCATGGCCACTCGGTATCTCGCGTGCAACAGCACCGCGAAGACCAGCCACATGACGCCCGTACTCAAAATCTTGGGGTCGGACCACTTCAAGAGGGGCCCATCCGCTGCGCTCGTTGTCGCCACGAGTGCCAGGCCGATGAACAACCCCCCTGTCAGGAGCGGGAACGCTAGCGTGATCGCCCCCCGGTTGAGCCGCTCCGACTGCTCCAAGCTTGGCAGGCTGAACCCAAACCTTGGCGACGACTTCCGCTTGAGCCTTCGAGCCTGGGCCAAATACATCAGGCCCGCCACAAAAGCCACGCACGAACTGACCGAACCCGCCAGCAAAAGCAGCCCGTGAACTCGCCCCCAGAACACGGTCCGGCCACCCCAGTCACCCCAGTTTTCCCTTGGACCGCTCAAACCTGCAACAACCGATAGGACAACAACTAACGGCAAAACAAACAATCCGACCGCCACCGGCTTGGGGGCCCGCATCATCAGGTAAAGCGCAATGGCACCAAGTAGCCAGGTGACCACCAGAAGCGACTCAAACGGGGTCGCCACTGGCAGCCGCCCCCGAACCCAACCTAAGTTGGCAAGATAGGCAGTCTGCACAATCCAACCGAGGGCAGTCAGGCCCAAGGTGACATACCAACGCATCGAGCCCTTGACCAAGACCCGGGCCAGTTCACTCACCAGCGCGAGGCCATAGGTGCCCGCGAAGCACAAGACGCTCAGTCGCTCCATAGTGTTCCGGTACGTACTCCCTCGACCTGGCAGTCCGGAATCATTCTCCTCAGTATAGTATGGAAGTTCCCCCAATCCCAGTAGGCCCCACATGGGCAGAGTGGGCGTTCGATGCTCTTCCCTGCGGTGCCGTCTTTGGAGGTCCTCGCCGTGAAGGACGATCTCGCCTGTCTGATTGCGTTCAACCGCTGGGCGACCGAGCGGTCACTTGGGGCATGTCGACTCGTTTCGGACGAAGACTACGTCCGCCCCTTCCCCGAGGGGGTCGTCTCCCTTCGCAGCACGGTCACGCATGTGGTCGGCGCAACGATGACTTGGATTCGGCGGATCGACGGAGAGGACGCCACGAGCCTCCCCACCGAAACGGAGATCCCGACTCTCGACGGGGCAATCGTCCTGGCCGAGCATGCCCAGTCGGCTTTGGATCGAATGGTAGGAACACTGACCGATCAACGACGGAATACACTTTTAACCTATCGGAACCTCGCCAAGGTCGAGAAGACGCTTCCGCTCTGGGCGATCCTCCGCCACGTTGTCAATCATGCGAGTTACCATCGGGGACAGATTGCTACGAAGTTGAAGGCCTTCGGAGTCGTCGCCCCCTCGACCGATTTCATTGGCTGGGCCTATGCCATGACAGATCAAGAGTAGGCATTCTTGTCCGTTGTTAAGAACTCATCAGGGGCCGGCCACGAGGTCGCCCACAGGTTCCAGGTTGATGTCGTCGATCCACATCTCGCCGATATCCGCGCCTGAGACCCGGAAGTCGAGAGCAAGGGTCGTCGCCTCGGACTCGGTCCGGAAGTAGGTTTCGACGTGAACCCAACGGCCTACGGTGGTCAAGATTTCCTCGTGACAGCCGTCGGAGAGGACCTTCCAGGTGGTTGGCGTCTCCTTGTATTGCGCGATCCGAGCCCGGCATTCGCCCTCCGTCCCAGGTGCGATCAAATACCAGTAACGCAAACGCATGCGAGTTCCATACCGCACGGGTCGCTCGGTGAAGCGGTAATAGCCATTGCCGGGTATGTGGGCTTCGAGGTGAAGACTATCAGGCCCCTTGATGAAGAACCGAGGGTCGCGCCGATCGAGCGGCGGCTCGGGCCACGAGCCACGCGCCTGGGCCAAGTACTGTTCGCGATCGAGCATGAGAACATCGCGAATGCTCTCGGTACCAAGCTTCAAATCGACCTGTCGACGGCCCAGGAGTGGATCATAGTCTCCATAAATCACATGTTGATGTTCCAGCCGAACCCGGACATTGAGCACCCCTCCGGGCGCGACGCTCAACACGGGTTGGACCATCGACTCCGACGACGATTTCGAGGTCCATGACGGAGTTGCAGGCGTGTCGGACACCGCATCGTCCCAGACCGAGAGCACCACCCGCTCACGACACCGCTTGCATTCCTCCGAGGAGGTGAGCAACTCGGCTGAGGCAACACCCCCCGAGGTTGTGACCGCCGACCGCTTAGGAGTGGCGTGCCCCGGGACTCGTGAATTGGAGACCCAGGCCTCGACCGTTGCGGACAGTTCCGAAGGTGTGATCACCAGGCCGGTCGTCCCGTGATGGCGGAGTCGATAGTCGACTTGCCAATGACCCTGATCTTGAAGGATCGACCTCTCGACAACCGACCATTGGCCAGACGCAGGAGGCGTCATGACCAGGCTAACGAGGACGATCCCGGCAAGGATCGTGGGACACGAACCAAGTTCTAAGCGCAGAGGCGTAGACATAGGTTTCCCCCTTCATGGGGATAGGCACGCAATCCTTCCTTGGGAGTGAGCCAGCCTCGCCGTCATCGCGAGCAGCTACTGGTGGTATCGGCAACGGGCAGGCGTGCGTCCACACGTTGCACTCGGTCCTGACATGAAATTCTAGGCCGCGATTGGCGAAAGGCGAGATGGCAAAGTGAATTGCCCGGATTGACGTGGAGAGAGGGATTCACGGAGAGTGAGGTTCAACGTCGTGAGTCAATCGTCCTCAAGGTCGATCCCTGGGGCGAGCGTCGCGACGTGATCGAGCAGGGGGGTAAGGAACCGATCGAGAAAGACGGCGACAGCGATCTGGGTCGTGGGGTTGTCCATACCCCAGAGACTCGCCCTCGGCTCGTCCAGATCGGGGTCCATTTGTATGTAGAACTGTTCGTCTACGGCGAGACTCAACGGCACTTCTTCGAGCCAGCGGTGTGCAAGCGCGTTGACACCCGGGCCGCCCACCGAGATCGTGGGCAGGCTGTGAAGGGCTTCGTCGTGAATCCAGCGGAAGTCGGCGACGACCCGCACCGGAACTGTGCGAAGTCCATCGTCGCGATCGGCAAGGATGGCTTCGATTCGGCTCTTGAGGTAATAGGCCAGCGGGCGGTCGAGCTCTTCGGCCCGGAGCGTACTGCCGGTCACCACCAAAATCAATCTGGCCGGCGTCGGGTCGGCCATGCGCGGCCTGCTCCAGATCAAAAACGGCGGAATTCGTGACGGGTCGACTGCCGCAAATGCGACTCAAGGACACCGACATGGTAGGGGCCAAGCCCCACCCAAGGCAAGGCCCGTCCCCGAGTTCCCAAGCAAACCAGGAGCTCATGGCTTTGGCTCTGGAGTGGGTTCCGGTTCGGCTTCGGAAGCTTTCCAGAGCACGATCCGCTTCAGCACTGACTCTGCCGCCTGGAACTCATCGTCCCCTTCCGCCTCGAAATGCTGACTCACCGCCCTGCGACCTACCAGAGGAATCATGCACGAAAAATGGGTCTTCCCATCGAGATCAACCTCGACCCGATAACGCGCAACCCCTTGAGAGGCAAGCTTCTTACGAAGTGAAGCCCAATCGCCGGTCCGAGGATTGGCTACGAGGACGACCGGGGCTTCTCGCTTCGGGGCCGCTGTAGGTGCATCAAGCCGGTCCGGGAGAATGGGAGCGGGAGGGACCGACGTGGTCTGGGTTGGAGTTACCGGAGAGTTCGAAGCGGGAACGATCACAGGGTCGAACCGAGGCGGCTCGGACCGGGGCTTCGGAATTTCGTTGAGCGGATTGGCCAAAAAGGGCAAGGGAGCCGAAGGGACCGGCTCGATCTCCTCTGAAGCCGAGGGCGAGTTCTTATCCTGCAACGCCGACACCAGATAGGCCTTGGCCCAACTGATTGCAGGGCCATTGATGACGGCACCGCCAGCAAACGAAGCCGCCACCAGCACGACCGCGAACAACGCTTTACGCACGACTGCGGCCTCCTTGCCGGGCAGACGGGGAATTGATCCAAGTTCAGACGCTGGGCAACGAATCCCCAAGAGCTTCCTGTCTTGGACGGCATTTGAACCAAGATCGGCCGATTGGGCAACCCCAGAACTCTTCGCTCGACCGTTTCCGAAGCCGTCGGCGATATGATAAGGTGAGAGGCATGTTCGGGATCATCTGGTCGGTCGTGACACTGCCGTTTCGCTTGATCCTCGCAGTTGTCGAGCTGCTCGGCCGACTGACAGGGGTCTTCGTCGGCTTCGGCCTGATGGTGGTGGGGGCAGCCCTGTCGGCAAGTACGTTTTTTGTCCTGGGTGTCCCTGTTTTCTTGATCGGCCTGTTGCTGACTCTGCGCTGCTTGGGCTAAGTTGCGAGCCCATGAATGACGACGATTGATCTCGACCAGAACGCGACAACCCCGCTCGACCCCGAAGTCCTTGAGGCGATGCGGCCCCACTGGCTAGCCCCCGGCAACGCGGAGAGCCGCCATAGCCTCGGACGCCAGGCCCGCCGGGCCTGGGATCAGGCGATCGAGACCGTCGCCAGCATCCTGAACGCATCACCAGGCGAAGTGCTTTTCACCTCAGGTGGGACTGAGGCCAATAATCTCGCCCTCTTCGGCCTGGCCGACCCTGGGCGAGGTCCCGGTCACGTGGTCTTGAGCCCGATCGAACATCCGGCGGTCTCCGAGTCTCTGGGAAGACTCAAGACGCTGGGATTTCAAGTCGATCGCGGCGAAGTCAACCACGAAGGGATCGCCGATCTCGAATCCATGCCCATCGGTCCCACAACACGCGTGGCGACCTTGATGCTTGCGAATAACGAAACCGGCGCGATCCAACCGGTTCAAGAATTGGTGGCGAAATCGCAGACCTGGAACATCCCGGTGCATACCGATGCGGTCCAAGCTGTGGGGAAGATCACGGTAGATTTTCATGCGTTAGGAGTGGCGACCCTTGCCTGTAGTGCCCACAAGTTTCATGGCCCAGCCGGTGTCGGTGTCTTGCTGATCCGAAAGGGCGTGCCGCTTTCCCCGATGTTTTTCGGTGGAGGTCAGCAGCGCGGCCTCCGACCGGGGACCGCTCCCGTCGCACTTGCGGTCGGACTTGCGGCCGCACTTCAGAAAGCACACGCCGAAGGCGACGCCCGCCGCTCACGCTGGATCAGGCTGCGTGACCGGCTCGAAGCCGGATTAATCCAAAAACTTGAAGACGTGAATGTCATTCGCAATGGCCCTCGGGATGATTCGCTTCGCCTGCCGCAAACTTTGAACATTGCCTTCCCCGGCCTTGACGGTGATGCCCTGCTCATTGGCCTCGATCAAGCAGGGGTCGCGGCGTCGTTGGGCTCAGCATGCTCTAGCGGAGCCACCCGGCCTTCGCCGACACTCGTGGCGATGAACTTGCCGCGAAACCGCTTGCGGTCCTCAGTGCGAATGAGTTTGGGGGCGTTTACCACCGAAGAGGACATTGCCGAGGCAATCACCCGAGTCGCGAGGGTCGTTCAACGAGCCACGAACGACACCACCCGACAAGGTGGAATTTGACGCGACAAACGACTCTTTGGCACACTGTTAGTCCCTTCGCCATTGATGGGCAAGGAATCGCTGGATAGACGTCGTCTCTGGCCTACAGGTCGAAGACAAGTCTCCGTTGATCTGCCCGTCGACCTCGACGACACGGGCATGTCCTGCGGGTCGGATTAGCCGCTAGCCACCCCCGCACAATCTCCCCGAAGGGCTCAGGATATGGATACTGACAGTCGCTCGCCGAACGCACCCGACGAGATACCAGGGTCGGGTGGTGCCACAACCGCCCCAAAACGTCGGTCTCCCTCGTCGGGCCAGGTGTTGGTCGTCACGAGCGTGATGTTCACCTTTATCTCGTTCTGGCGAACGGCCGCCATCGTCCTGTGCGATCTGGCGAGTACTGCCTATTACATCGGCGGGATCGTTGAGTCCAACATCGGTAAGGCTGCCCCCTGGTTCATCCTGGCCGTCATGCTCTTCAGCTACGCTGTGCGGAGCGTCTACATCGAGAGCTGCTCGATGTTCGTCCGGGGCGGCGTCTATCGCGTGGTCAAAGAAGCCATGGGCGGAACGATGGCTAAGCTATCGGTCTCGGCGCTGATGTTCGACTACATCCTGACCGGGCCAATCAGCGGAGTCTCGGCTGGCCAGTACCTCATCAGTCTGCTCGGTGAGCTGGCCGGTGTCCCCGTCAGTCAGACGGTCATGGAACTGGGCTCGGCCGCCATTGCCATCGGAATTGTCCTGTATTTCTGGCGAGTCAACGTCCGGGGCATCCATGAGTCGAGCGACAAGGCGCTCAAGATCATGGGTGCGACCACGGTCATGGGCGTCATCATGATCGTCTGGTGCCTTGTGACCCTGGCGATGCATCCTGAGAAGGCTCATCTCCCGACGTTCATTCCGGACCTTTCGGTCAAAGCCGACATCCCCGACGCGCTTGGCCACCCGCTCGACCCCGTCGGCTTCCTGGGCCGGACGCCGCTAGGCGACGCCCTTCGACCGGGGCAGGTCCCCTGGTTGAGCCTCGTCGGCGTCATCGGCATCCTGATCGCGTTCGGCCACTCGATCCTGGCGATGAGTGGCGAGGAGACTCTGGCGCAGGTCTACCGGGAGGTCGAAAGTCCCAAGCTCCTGAACTTCAAGAAAGCGGCCTTCGTCGTCTTTCTGTATAGCTTGCTTCTGACAGCAATCATTAGCTTCATGGCCGTGATGATTATCCCCGACGATGTACGAATCTCGAAGTACGGGGGCAACCTGATCGGCGGCCTGGCGATGAACGTCGTCGGCCCCCACTGGGCGCGGCTCGCCCTGAACATCCTGGTCGTAGGCGTCGGGTTCCTGATCCTCTCTGGAGCTGTGAATACGTCGATTGTCGGCTCGAATGGCGTCCTGAATCGGGTCTCTGAGGACGGTGTGTTGCCCGACTGGTTCCTCAAGCCGCACCCGAAATATGGAACATCCTACCGCCTGCTGAACATGGTCGTGGCGATGCAGGTGCTCACGATCGCCGTCAGCCGGGGCAAGATCTTGATCCTCGGCGAGGCCTATGCCTTCGGAGTGGTCTGGAGCTTCGTGTTCAAGGCGATGTCCATGCTGGTCCTCCGGTTCAAGCGACCGGCCCACCGTGAGTACGAGGTGCCACTCAACTTCCGGGTCGGCAAATACGACGTCCCGCTCGGTATCTCCCTCATCTTCCTGGTCCTGCTAATGGCGGCGGTCGTCAACTTCTTGACCAAGGAGGTTGCGACCGTTACCGGCGTGATCTTCACCGTAGTCCTGTTCATCGCCTTTTACGTGAGTGAGCGGTCGAGACACCGCGCAGGCAGCGCCACTGAGCACCACGAGCACCTGGAGCAGTTCAATCAGCAGCAGTCCGAGCAGGTCAGCCCGCAGGCTCTGGGTATCACTCGACCGTACCGCAAACTCGTGGCGATCCGCTCTCCCCACAACCTGTGGATGCTGGAGAAGTGTCTGGCCGAAACCGACCCCGAAACAACCGACGTTGTGGTCATGACGGCCAATGTCCTGCCCCAGAGAAGCGCCGACTTGCAGCCCTCGGTCACCGAAGAAGACCGCCACTTGCTCACAGCCGTGGTGAACCTGGCGGAGCACGCGGGGAAGCCGGTCAAGCCGCTGATCGTGCCGACCAACGAGCCCTTCTTCGCCCTGGCCCGAACAGCCCACGCCATCGGTGCCCAGGAGCTGATCATGGGGGCGTCGAACAAGTTTGACGCCGATGCCCAGCTCGACGCCGTCGCTCTCTACTGGCTCAACGTCTGTAAGACTCAGCCCGAACCGCTGACCATCCGAGTCCTGGGCAAGGACCGCGACCTCCGTCTAGACATTGCCGGTGGTAGCCAGATCCCACTCCTCGGCGCGAGGGATGCCGAAGCGGTCCGGGTTCTGGAAGAATTGAGGTCGAGCTGGCGCGGAGTTAAGCGGCTCCTGCTCGCCTATGATGGCAGCCCCCTCTCGGCCGACTTCCTGGACACTGTGATGAGCTTCCTCGACCCAGCGATCTCCGTGACCCTACTCGACGTCGCCGAGGTTGGGTTCGATAGCGGGGTCGACCCACTCGACGAGGTCCAGCAAATCGTAAAGGGGGGTGTGGAACGTGCCCGCGAACTGGGCAGGGTGATCGAGTTCACCGTGGCCCGGGGAGAACCTGGCCCCGAGATCGTCCGGGCAGCCGTCGAGGGCAAGTTCGACGCGATCTTCATGAGCCTTCGAGGCGAGTACCGACGCCGAGACACCGCCGCCTTCGCCGCCAACACGCGTTATGTCCTAGAGAATGCCCCCTGTCGGGTCATCCTCGGGTTTGCCCCCAAGTCGATCCGACCGCAAGCCGACCGCCCAGGAGACGCCCCAGCCCACAACGCCGTTTAGGTCTCCGGTCGCCACGCATACGCAAAACCGGTCAAAAAAGGGGCGGTCAAGTTGGAGCCGGCGGGAGGCTCCAACAAGATCAAACGACCGCCCCTTTACCCATCGCGAGGCTCAATATCGACCTCAATGACGAATCGACCGATCCTTCACCAGGCGGGACCGGTTCCGACGAATGTCCCGCTTGGATGCCCCAGGTCACTTCCGCGTGATTCTGGTCCGAACCCAAGCAAGCAATCCTTCTCGGCTCAGTTGGCTTGCGGCAAGTCGCAAAAACACCGCCTCCTTTTCCTCCAGAGGGGCGTCGGTTTTGTAGCCGTTTCGACCTAAGAACATTTCCATCGCGGCGTAGCCCGTTCGCTTATTTCCATCAACAAAGGGATGGTTCTTCACAAGCGAAAACGCCAGAGCTGTCGCAATCTCTTCGAGTGTCGGATAGAAGGATATCTCGACAATGCCAGAACGCGGTTGAGCCACCGCCGATTCAAGAAGCCCCATATCGCGTATGCCCGTAGAGCCTCCAAATCGCTCAATCTGACGGGCATGGATTTTGAGAACCTGCTCGACCGTCAGGTATTTCATCGAGCGAGTCGGTGGAATAACTCAGCGTCAGATTCGAGAAGCTCCTCAAGCTCGGCGTCGAAACCGACATCATCGTCGTCCTGCTCATCGGGAGGGAGCGTGGTCGGAGCCAGTTCATTCGTCCACTTTTCAACGGCAGTGGGGTTGCCGTTGATGTAGTCGGTGACGGCTTCCAACACTCGTTCCGGGAGACCTGGAAAGGCGTCACGAAGGGCCGCTTCTGAAGCGCCTGATTGGCGAGCCTTTTCTAATAGAGCCAGAGGAACCGATGAGCCAACAACACGTGCCACGCCCTCAACGATCTCAATTTTCGGAAGTGGCGGCACGTCATTGTCTAACTGGCGAGTCACCGCTTGTGCCACATATTTTCTGACATCGGCTTCTCTGACACGGATCTCCGATGATTCATTCAACATATTGCCATTCAGGATCCCCTCGCGAATTAGCGCGTTCCACTGCACAAGGGTACCCCCGAAGCGACTGACGATTTGCTTGACAGAAAGCCCATCTCGCCTGGGCGACCGTTTTCCTTCCTTCTTCTTCGGCTTTGAGGAACCCTGAAGTTCCTTCGAACTCATGTTGGGTCGATTTGCCATGATAACCTCCTACCCCATCATACAAGAGAGATCGGCGATCTTCCAGAGTGAGGAAGGAAGTCGTGGTGATCGAGCCAAAACAACATTTGTAATAATGTATATCGAACTCAACCGATGCGCGGTCGAGCCCTGCTCTGCTGCCTATATTTGATAGCCGAGCACATTGTGTCTGAGGGGGGATGAACAGCCCCGAAGCCGCCATCATAATCCGCACATCATACCATTGGGTTCGTTTCGTTTATCAAATGGCCGATGATGTGTTGGTCTCATAATCGTTACAAAATACCATTGGGTTCGTTTCGTAATTGAGCACTTGCCGAGTCGAAGCCATTACAATCGTTACAAAATACCATTGGGTTCGTTTCGTAAATTGCAGATCTGAAAATATCGTCCATGTAATAACCACTACATCTTACCAATGGCTTCGTTTAGTCACCAGCGAGTCCGTTCTGACGACCCCCGGTACGAGTTGGACAAGCCCTCTATGGTTGACCTAGGCAAAGGGCGAAGTCTCATCTGTTAGTCTTCGGTCGCGAGGCCACCAAACTTCAGGCTTTCTGAGAAGTTCCTCTTTCTTCTAAGTTCATTACAATACTTTGTTGTTTTCTCAGCATCCCTGCGGGATGAGATCCTCACTCAACCGTCCGTCCGTCCTGTGCCCTTGACACCAACGGTGTCTAACAACAAAGCGAAGGGTCGGGAAGCGCACCCTGGAGAGGACTCTCGACTCTCGACCTAACGGGAATTCTTAGGAAACCTTGAACACCTTCATCACTTCGTCTCCGAGATGGTTGATCACCTTCACCGCAATCCTGCCTGATTTCGGTGCGTCAAACGGCCGTGAGGTGTCGCTGTTGAGTGTCGCCCAGGCATCGGCGTTGATCTCGGCTTTGAGCGTGGTTTTCAGCGCGGAGTAGGGGTCGTTCGCCCCCAAGAAATACGCGTGACGGACGAAGAAGCTCTCTTCGTTGTAGTCGGTATCGATGAACCAGCAGGCGATGCCTTCGGTGCTGTCGCTACGGACTTCGCCGGTGTTGGGGTGGAAGACGTCGACGCCGTTGATCTTCACCGCGTGCTGGCCGCCTTCGCAGCGGATCAGGGTGATGTCGGGCTCGCCAAAAATGACGAATAAGTTCCCCTTGCCGGTATTTTTCAGGTCGCCCGCCATGTGGAGGTCGGCGTTCATGCGGGCTTTCAGCACAGGGAGACGCCCCAGCTTGTTGAACTCGGTGGTGCGGGCTTCGTAATTGAAGGCGCAGGTGATCAAGACATCGAATGCCGCGTCGCCTGCCTCGCGGGCGGCGGAAATCAGGTCGGCTCGCTGCACAGTGCCGAACTCGGGGCCGATGAAGATGGCGGCGCGTTTCTCGGTGTCGCCTTCCAGGTAACGCCCCTCGGCGCAGACCATGTCGCCGGGCCAGGGCGTAAGCGTCACAAACGTAATGCGGTCTTCCTTGTGGGCCTGCTGCACGCCCGAGGTTTTCAAGTTGTCGATGATCATCTCGACGAAGCTCTTCGTCTCCACCCGCGTGGCCAGCGGGTCGATCAGTTCGTCATTCTCATCGACGCCCAGCGTGCGGTGGGGGCTCAGGCTTTCGACCGTGAACGGACCGGCCACGCGCACACGCTTATTGTCTGCGTAGGGCTTGTCGTAAAGGTATTCAAACTCGGCCTTGGCGGCGATGCTCGCGTCGATTTCCTTCTGGCGGGCGATGCGGGCTTTCCACCAATCGGCATGAAGTTTCTTCGCCGCGTCAGCCCATTTGGCCTCGGCCTCGCGGGGGATTTCCCACTCCTGCCACTTCTGCTTTAGCGCAGTGTTGAGTTGCTCGCGAAGCGGTTCGAGCTTGGCCTGCCACTGGGTCCAGATCACGTCGATTTCGGAGTTGTTGGCGATCGACTTGAGCATGATGTGCGGCACGCGTTCGTAAACAAAGCCGTGGCGGATGTTGCCGTGCGTGGGCTTGGTCGAAACGGCCGTCCGCGTGACATCGGCTTCCTTGGCCTGGCCGTCTTTCGAGTCGGCAAGCAGGTAATAGGGATACCGCGCTCCCATGATGCGGGCGCGAGCCAACGCCAGGGCGACCCGCGATGTATCAATTGTTATCCAGCGCCGGCCCCAATGCTCGGCGACGGTTGCCGTTGTGCCCGAGCCGCATGTGGGATCGAGCACCAGGTCGCTGGGGTCGGACGCCATAAGGAGGCAGCGTTTGATCGCTTCTGTCGCGGTTTGAACAACATAGACTTTGGGATCGGCTCGGCTCTGAATTCCCCCGATATCTATCCACAGATTGGTTCTTGGGAAAACTGTGAAGTCTTCGTACCGACGGAGATAGCGAAGCTGCCTGCCGCTTACATGGACTCGGCCAGCCCATATCGCTCGCTCTATTCCGATTTCGCCAGTTTTCCAGTAGCCAGTTCCTGGCCCATATATGTTCCCACGGTATTCAACAGGAAAATCGCCGGGTGGTCGTTGGCTCGCTAATCCACTTGACGTGCAGATGTGATCGCCTGGTTTTATTACTTCTGGGTTTTCCCGCTCTTCGGGAGTCATCACACGCAGTGACCCATCGTCACTTATGATATTGGTGTATTTCGAAGCCCCTTCTCCGCCGATTTCTTTCCCTTGGAAGCCTTGCCTGAATTTGACGGTTTCGATGCTCTTTGCATACCAGAGGACGTAGTCAAGGGTGTTCGGAAGTAATTCAGACGTCGCGGAAGTCGTCTTGGCGTAAGAGATCTGGGTGACAAAATTCTGTACTCCGAATACCTCATCCATCGCCGCCCGAACACGGTGGACGTTCTCATCCCCAATCTGCACGAAAATCGAGCCCGATTCGGTCAATAGATCGCGGGCGACGGTCAATCGATCGCGTAAATAGGTCAAATAGCTATGGATTCCGTCGCGCCAGGTGTCGCGGAAGGCCTTGACCTGCTCGGGCTCGCGGGTGATATGCGAGGCGTTGCCGTCCTTGACGTCGCGGCTGGTGGTGCTCCACTGGAAATTGCTGTTGAACTTGATGCCGTAGGGCGGGTCGAAATAAATGCACTGGACCTTGCCGCGCAGCCCTTCGCG
>JANXSX010000223.1 GCA_025356475.1 Isosphaeraceae bacterium
AACGGCGTCGTGATTCTAAAAACTCGACAGATACTTTACTGTAAATGTATTCTCGCTATTCAAATCGAACAAACCGACGCTTTCGACGGCCACGATCTCGATGAAGACGGCGAACATGAGCCCGACGAATGTCAGCACTGCATCGAACAAAATGAAACGGTCCTCAATACGTGTCGATGTGGGGATTGTTGCAAGAACCTGATTATTGAGGCCACTGCGAGAGACGCCGCTCGTGAACCGCTCATCAAAGTCCTCGGGACAAAAATGCGCAACGACTGCACGGGCGAGTATCCGCCGGATGACGAAGCTGATTGGATGCTGAATCGTAACGCTGGAAGCTGTGTCTTTTATGTGGAAGAAGAGGGGAATGGCATCTGCAGCATCCACGAGACCCGCCCACTGGTCTGCCGTCTGTTCTGTTGCGATCAACACAAGCAAGAATCTGACGTAGTGACAGGGGTCAATGAGCATCCTTATGAATAAGCCACTCATGCTCAGTCATGTTTCAGTGCGAGCCACGCGAAGTCGATTGATGATAGACATTCAGACTAGTCAATAATCTCGGATACCAGCGCGTTAATCTTCTAGTTGACTTTATCGTAGGAGTACAACTCTGAACACGCCCCTCGAAGCTCCGTCAATTCATTCGTGTTGTCATAGGTATACGTGACAGCCCCTTCCGCGCAGCTAACCTGTTTGCCCCACATATTATAGGTCACGGTCAACGTCACCAACGGCTGTCCAGCCGCGCTCGATGTGAAGGCTGTCAGGACGCGGCTAAGGCATCATAGGTGAAGGTCAGCAAGGCAAACGCGTCGGTCTGCGAGGTCAGTTCACCGGCGGCATTGTAGTTGGAGGTGATGGTCTCGGCGGGGGAGGCGCTAACCCAGGTCTCTGCCGTCTGTCGGCCACGCAAGTCATAGCTGTAGGTAACGCGTCGGCTATTGCGGTCGGTCATTTCGGTGAGTTGACCTTCGACATCGTACCTGTAGGTGGACCTGTTGCCGCGTGGGTCGGTCATGGTGGTGACGCGACCGTTGGCGTCATAGACCAGGTCGTACGTTTGATACGGGGTCTGAATAGTCCTTGCCTGTTCTGCCTAAATTTCCCCAATATTTAGCAGTGACCCCTTTTAACTTCCGACCGTTGGCGTCGTAGACCCATGTCGTACGATCGATACGGGGTCTGGATGCTCCTTGCCTATTCTGCCTATATTTCCCCAATATTTAGCAGCGACCCCTTTTGGCCTCGCACGCACTTCTGGTCTAGGTCGCTGCGAGGCAACTGGGTGGTGAAGCGTAGGACGTCGCGGAGTCGATTCAGCCGGGGGCTGCACTCGATTTCGGAGTGGTGTCGATGCAATCGTCACCTCCCGAGACTGGAGCAGCACCTCACACTGAGTCAGAAGTTGATGGGTCACTACGGCTACTATGGAATCACGGGCAACTCGGTTGCCTTATCGCGACTCCGGCACGAAGTGACCGACATCTGGAGGCGTTGGCTCTCACGACAACGTCGTGACGGCGAGATGGCCTGGGATCCCTTCCGCCGTTTTCTGGAGCGATATCCGCTCCCGCCAGCGGTGGCGATCCACTCGGTGTTGCGTCGCGTAGCGCCTGCATGACATGACGAGCCGTATGCGTTAACGCGCACGTACGGATCTGTGGGAGCCCGGGGAGAGCAATCTCCCTGGGCGACCCGGCCTTTTTGGCTTCCGCGGCGATTTTTGCAGTGACCCTTTTGACCGTTTCTCCTTCCGGAGGGCAACTCCCTAAAGAATGGAGAACATAATTGATAATAGAATTGAAATTAACATTAAAATCCACAGCTTATTTTTTAATGATGGTAGTATCATCCAACCCAATATAAATCCAATTGATTGGGCTAGAGATCTGAGGGCCATTGCTGGTGAGAGGAGAACGAAATAAGAACAACAAATCGCCGTTGCCAACAATAGTTCACCTATGCTGCCATGTTTGTATGTGGGCATATTGGCTCTAGTCAGTTGTTGATGTTTCTGTGTGTTGGTGTTCGCGATTGTAGTCATGCATCCATCGAAGGCCAGTCCGGCCTGGAGTTAAAATAGCCTTCATGACCAACTCCGTACAGTTTGCTAAGAAGAGCATTACCCTGGGCCCGGAGTTGCAACGCTTAGACAGGCTGCTCAAGAATTCCTGATCGTTTGTTGAAGTTGCCAACTTAATGACCACCTCTTAGTCGAGTTAGGTCGCAACTCGCGATGCATAATTACACAATTGATTGTACTTGAACCAACCCCTGAAGGCTGAGCGGGTCGTGTATCGTCGCTTCCAGGTAGGCGGTGATGTACCAGTTGACGAAATACTCGTAATCCGAGGCGTTGAAAATAATAGCTTAGCCACTCTCGACGCGCCGAGAGTGGCTAAGATCTCGTTCGAGAGGTCAACGTCCTCTACATCCGAGAGGCGATCGACCTAGGTCAGTTAATATTACCACAAAGGCGGTGCCTTATAGCCGGGTTCATAGGGTGTCGAATAAGGATCGTATTTTGGAGGGTTAGACGGTCGTGAAATGTAGTCTGGAGAATCAGGCGGATTCCCGTGAATGTCGGGATATTGGCTTTCGGGAGTGCTCGGGCTTGGTGGCGACTGGTTCCACCAATCCCATAACCCAGTTGCGACGGCTGAACCAACCCCTCCAGCCGCTCCGGCTACGCCCGTTCGAATGACGCCTCCCACCATGATTGCTCCAACCGGATCGACTGCTCCACCGGCCACGAGCCCCATTGCCCCTCCGGAGACGCCCCCTATAAAACCTGCCCGGCCCCAATTGGGGTTAAACCCGCCCCCAGAAAGCCAGACGCCCGTTTGTATGACGCCTTCGCCAGCCAGCCCCCCAATTACGCCGGTACCCACACCAATCCCAACAGCAAGGAGCGAGACTCCTAGCGTCTCTCCGGTGGGATCGGAATATATTATTGGCGAATTGTCTACGTATCTATAGAGGTTCGAGTCGCCAGCATCAAACCCAATTGGATCCAACTGTGTCCACCTCCCCACGGTCGCATCATAGTACCGTGCACGGTTGTACTGCAATCCCGTGATCGCATCATACTCCCGACCGGTGTAGCCGTAACGATCCCCACCCGAACCAGTCGTGGAAGTCTGCTTCCCATACGAATCATAGGCCGCATGGAAGATCACCGTGCCGGATGTGTTGGCGATGTCACGGACGGTCCCGAGCTTGTCGGTCAGGTACCATGCCGAAGTCCCTGATCCATCGGTGCGGGCCAGGAGCATATCAACGGCGGGACCGTACAAGTAGCGATTCTGCAACGTGCCACCGCTGTTGAAGTCGGCGTAGGTGTTCTGGCCGTCGTAGACGATCCAGGTCTGGGTCGAATTGAAGTTCGTGCCGATGCGGCGGTTCTGTGAATCGTAGGTGTACGTCGCCTGGTTTAGGGTCGTGCCACCGGAGGATTTCTGCGTCACACCGGTAAGCCGGTTGCGGAAATCATACGCATACGTCGTGACCTTCCCATTAGAAGTGTCAGTCTTGGCCGACATGTTCCCTTCGGCGTCATAGGTGTACGTCGTATTGGGCGACGCGACCAGCCGATTATTGGTGTCGGTGGTGTACCCGGACATGGTCCGGTTGCCGTTGGCATCGTAGGTGTACGCCTCCGAGCGTGCTCCCGAAGCTCCGGTCAGTTGATTGGTGTTGTCGTAAGTATAGGTGACAGCGCCTTCGGCGTTGCTCTCGCTGGTTGTGCGGTTGCCGGCGTCGTAGCCGTAGGTGTAGGTCGCCAGCGACGAGCCGCCACTGACCTTGTGCGTCAGGGTCGTCAGGCGATTGGCGTTGTCGTACGCATAGACGGAATTGATGGTGCCTGAGCCGGTGGTGTGCGCCAGCGTGGTCAGTCGGTTACCAAGATCGTATGAGAAGACGACCTGGGGACCGCTGGTGCCACCGAACGACTGCGTGATCGTGGTCAGCCTCTGGGCATTGTCATAGCTGTAGGTGGATAAGCCGACACTCGCAAGGTTGTCGGCGCGGCTGACCTGGTTGCCCCACTTGTCGTAGGTCGCGGTCAACGTCACCGACGGCTGTCCCGCCGCGCTCGATGTCGAGGCGGTCAGGACGCGGCTGAGGCCGTCATAGGTAAAGGTCAGCAAGGCGAACGAGTCGGTTTGCGAGGTCAGTTCACCGGCGGCATTGTAATTGGAGGTAATCGTCTCGGCGGGGGAGGCGCTGACCCAGGTTTCGCCGGTTTGGCGTCCACGCAGGTCGTACGCATAACTCACGCGCCGACTATTGCGATCGGTCGTTTCGCTGAGCTGACCTTCGGCGTCATAGGTGTAGGTAGAGCTATTGCCGCGTGGGTCAGTCATGGTGGTGACGCGACCGTTGGCGTCGTACGCCCAGGTCATACGATGACTACTGGAGTTGGGCTATCCTTGACGTCCGCGACAAAACCAATTGTTCGCGACCTCGTTTTTCCGCTCAAGCCGATCGCGTAAGCACTCTTTGATCAATTTTCAATCGCACATCCCGCCAAACGCTCCTCTGAGCCTCGAGAAGCCTCAATACACCAATAAAAACCTGCCCAAACTGCCCAGAAACCCCTGCGCCGAGCGTCCTGGCCACCCGCTCCGTGACCCACGCGCGGAGCTTCTTCGAAGCCGCAGCTCGCAGCACGTTCCAACCGGCAAGTTTGTGCAAAATCACTCGGAACACACTCCCCCGACCGCGCACGCGAAGTTG
>JANXSX010000182.1 GCA_025356475.1 Isosphaeraceae bacterium
GCGCAACGAATGTCTCCAAACGCGAGAGGAACCCATCGATCAGGTCGGGGGTCACCTCCGCCTGAGCCAACATCTCCTGCAATCGGGCGTCGAATCTCGGCTCCATCACTGACTCCGTTCCCAGCGGTCTCTTTGACGGAAGAAGATACTCCAAATCATCTTATAGCAAATTATTTCCAGAAACAGTAGAACTATTGAACGCGAGAATGTTTTTTTTGAGGTAGGGTTTGCCCTGAAGTCCATGCACGCTTCCGATTCGGAGATCACACTCAATTGCAATTCTTCGGACGACTGCCTCGTCGGTGGGCCCCTCCACGGCGATGCTGATCAGAGGCCTCATCGCCCATCATCTCCAAATCGCGATAATTGATATGCATATTGAGGCACTGTCCTCGGCATGACAGACTCGGCGAGTGTCGCACCCCCCTTAACGAGATCCGTGATTTCTTGATCCGAAGAAGCGGTTTTGATGACCGTGCCTTTCGCACTGGGTTGCAGAAGCAAAACCTCATCGAGCCCGATCCCCTCGTCAAGCAGCATCTCAGCGGAATGGGTGCTCACAAGGATCTGTCGAGAAGTTCGACTCTGAACCTTGGCAAACATCTGAGGAATGTAACGGACAACGCCCGGGTGGATCGAAAGCTCTGGCTCTTCCAGAAGTAGTGGACCCCTACCCTGAAGAACCGCCCAGAGCAAACCTATCAGTCGTAATGTCCCATCCGAGAATTGTTTCTGATTCAACCATGAGCCGTTCGGCTTCTTACTCAAGTACCGGCCCCGCAGGTGAGGTGTTCCACTGCGGTCCGAGACAAACCCGAGTTCCAGTAATTGTGGAACTGCTGTTGCGAGGGCCTCTGTGATCTTCCTTAACAGAGAATTGCGAGTATCTGTTTTCGTCCTCGCAATCTGTTCTAATAAATCACCTCCGTAGGGATCATTACGCTTACAAACCCAGCGATCCGGCTCCCGAATCAGTTGAGGTACAACATGAAGATAGTGAATGGTTTCAAAGAATTCGGCAATCGCTCGAAAGTCTTTGTTCACATTGACCTGTTCGAGATACGTCTGTGAAAGACGCTCGGGGTCATTGTCGTCCTCGTCGTCGGGTCTACTTAGGAGCATCTTGTTATTCTTAAAGATGCGTTCCATGCTGACGATTGGTCTAAGACGCAGATCTTGTGAGAAATGCAACTCATAAACCCAACGATCTCGTTCGTCATCGTCTCCTAGCGAGACTCGAAGTTCGATGTTCCGCTTATGTCCCGCCTCAAGACACCTCAACAGACTGACTCCGCCACGGCTTTCCACTGCTTGCTGTAACCCGCCACCGGCCGGGCCGATATCCCGAAGGAATCGAAAGACATCCAGGAAGTTCGATTTACCCGACCCGTTGGCACCGATCAAGAAAGATCGTCGTTGCAATTCGACGTCGACTTCCTCGAAGTTTCGCCAGTTTCGTAAAGCAATCGAAGTGAATCGTTCCATGAACTTCCCGATTGAGGATCCTCGAATCGCTCTGGACAACCGTCCGTATCCACTCTAATGGGAACAGACACCAGACGTAGCGTGGCAAGGCTGACCGTGGACATCTCGCCACGTCCGAGCCGATGCTATCCGGCTTCAGAGCCATGAACAAGAAGGGACGGATCTCGCCCTTCGTCATTCGGTGCTCATACCTTCCGGTCACGAAGATGCCGTTCCAAACCTCCACTCGCCAACTGACCAAACCCTCTGGGCAAAAAATTCCGCTCAGGCAATGCATGTCGTCAAAAATGTGGTATCTCTGAGTGTAGGTTGCGTACACGGTCTGACGAAGTTGTCAGATTAACCTGCGTAACCCTTAGGGAAGGACCCGAACGATGACGACTCAAGCTCAGATGGATGCCAATCGGCAAAATGCGGCCAAGGGCACTGGCCCGAAGTCAGTCGAGGGGAAAGAAAACTCTCGCGCCAATGCACTCAAACATGGGATGACCTCAATGGTCGTCGTTCCCGAAAACTTGAAGGCAGTCGAAGAGCAGCGGTATTCCGACTGGTCGGAGATTCTCGCTCCCCAAGGGCCCGCTCTCGAGTTCGAGCTTCACCAGGCGGTCGTCGCTTCTCTACGGATCGAACAGTGCTATACCCGCGAAATCGAGCGCCGGGTGGAACTTTCGCAGATCGCCGCCAGTCCCGACGGGGAGTGGGATAAGAACCGGATGATCGATGCGGCCAAACTTGCGAAGTCCCTGAAGCGAGATCCGCAACTGGTCGCGTTGCAGTTGCGGAACTCCCCCGCAGGCCGAAATTGGTTGATCGCTGAGTGGAACGTTCTCCTCCTGGCAGTCTCGGAAGTCGGTGATTCGGCATGGTCGGATGTCGAGTCGAACCGAGCCCTCGACCTGATGGGCAAGTCGAAGACACTTCGAACAGTCGTGATCCAAGTCAACACCCCGTTCGCCGATCCTGTGGCAACCCGCTCGTTCGTCCTCGCAGAGATTGCCAAGCTTGAGGCTTTGCAATGCGACGCAAGCGCGAAGAATGACAAGCTTCGGGCTCTGCACGTTCAGGGCTTCCGGACCGAGGACGACGCCACGCTCCAACTGATCCGGCGCTACGAGACGACCGCCCATCGTCGATTCGATAAGTCGATGCGAGCCATCGCGAAGGGGAAGTCCACGGTCGTCACTTCTGCTCCGCCAGCCGCGCCGATCAAGGTGATTTCGGAGGTCATGCCGACGGCTCCCCCCTGCGAAACGAACCCAATCCCGGTCGCGCGTAAACCAGTGATCAAAGTGGAGAGTCCAGTCGTCTCGGGGGAGTCGAAGCCTCACGGCAATCGTCGTTACCGTCGTTATCAGCAAAAAGCAGCGCGTCATCAGGAGTACCTGGAGCGGAGAGCACGCTGAATCGACGGCTTACGAAGCGGAGGTGGGGCGGATCATTCGTCCTAACGGGCTGGTGCGTACCCTCATTAGCGAAACGAGGAAGCCTCACCTTCGGTGGCGCTCGCGAGTTTCAATGGTGGTCGGTCACCGATTGGCGTTGGACGACGTACGAGGAATAATAGGCTGAACCTAGTTTATGATCCATTTTAAGGGAGCGAGGATCGCCTTCCATGCCATACCCGTCCGAAAATGGCCGATCCGAAGAGGTCCTTTCCTGGACGAAGCTCGCGGAACGTGCGCTCAACCTGTTCGAATCCCGATTTCTCCCCGCCATCGAGCGGATCGCCGCCGCTCTGGAGCAGAACTCGGGGAAGCCTCAAGAGTCGAATGAGGTGGCCGAGGAACGCCGGCTCACGATCCAGACCCTTCAGAAAAAGATTCAAGCTGCCCGCGAGGCCAACGATCCGACGGGGGTTCTCGAACTCAGGGCGGATCTTGAACTGGTCCGTCGGGGCGAGAACCTTGATGAGTTCGACCGGTCCCTTGCGCAGTGGTTGATCTCGGCAATTCACCGGAGGATCAAGACCGGACGGATCGCAGTGGAGGTTGTTATCCTCGCGGGGCGGGTCGCCGAACAATTTGCAACCACGAAGGATGGGGCGAGCCTCAAGGCGTCGCTCCCAACATTGAGACGGAGTGTTGGGCTCTGTAGTCGATGTGAGGAGCCTTATCGTGGCGTGGAAGATGCTTGCCCCAAATGTCTGGGACCTCGGTTGGTCCCGTCTGCTCCCACGATCGATGACCTCCCGAAAGACGACCCAGCCCAAGTCATGACCGATATTCCCCCACCCTTCCACGAATTTGACTGAAGTTCCCAGGCCACCCAGCTTGACGGATGGTAGACTGTCGGCTAGAGACATATACGCGAATCATTTTGTGGCGCCTTGCGCGCCGGTTGCCGAGAGGATAGGGCCATGTCCGTTCGCACCGCGCTGACTTGGGTCGCGCTCACGTTGGTGATCTCTGGATCAGTCCAGGCTCAGATCCCGTTCAGCAAGTCGGATCTGCCCACGCGCTCTGCGCTGAATCGGGTGGGGCTGGAGCGGCACTGGAATCAGGTTGTCCCCCTTGATGGAACCGAACGGGTCATTGGCCTGAGTATGGCTTCGTCGTCCTCGACGGTTCGCAACTCAATCACCGATGTCAACCCGTCCGCTGATCAGTTTCGGGGGGGGTATGAACTCTCCCCTCTCGACGGGGCGTACCGGAACTTTCAGCTCCTCATCACAGATGGGCCGCTCAAGGGCGAGGTTCGTGCGATCTCTACCTATAAGGGGGAGACGCGCACGTTCCGTTTCCTGCAACCATTCGCTTCCGTGCCGGCCAAGGGGACCAAGTTTGCGCTCCTCGACACGATGATCTTCGTACAGACCAGTGAGAACAATTTCTACGCCTATAACGGCGAGACCGGCCAACGGCTCTGGCAGGTCAAGGTCGGTGACCCGATCGGCAAAGCATGGCCCGCCTCGGTCAATAGCCGGGCGGTCTTCGCGACGAGCGGCCAGAAACTGATCGCTCTGGACCGCCAGAACGGAGAACGGTTGTGGACGATGGAGCTTGCGGGTACCCCCACCAGCCCCACAGCGTGCGACGAAGATCTTGTCATGGTGGGTCTTGAGGATGGTCGGCTCAAGGCCTACCACACCCAGGTCTCCGCGATCGGGTCCAAGGTTTCGAAGGGTTATGCTGTGAAAATCGGTCCTGACGCCTTCCCGCCAGGCGTTGCCACCGACGTTCGAGACTTCGAGCTGCTGATGGAGCCAGCGCTCGCCTGGGTCTGGCCGACCGACGGCGGTGCGTTCCGTTCACGACCTCTGGCAACAGCGAGCATGATCCTACTCGGCTCGGCGGATGGTCGAGTTTACGGGAGCCTCCTCGACAAGAATCGGGCCTACTTCCGGTTCCTGACCGGGGGTGCGATCGTCGCTCCTTTGTCCTCTTTCGGAGTGAGAACCCTGCTCGTCCCGTCGGTCGACCACAATCTCTATGGGATCGACATCTTCACTGGACATGCCGTTTGGACTTACCCCAGCGGAGCCCCCATCGTTCAGGAGGCCCTCGTGTCGGGTGACGATATCTTCGTCCAGAACACAGCAGGCATTCTGGCGGTTGTTGATGACCGGACAGGTGTGGCGCGATGGGCAGTGCAAACGAACGACGCCAAGTTGATCGCCATCAGCAAGTCGAAGCTTTATGGAATTAACTGGGCGGGTGAACTCGTGATCGTTGATCGTAAGAATGGGACGATCCTCGAGAACGGGCGGACGACTCGTGAGACCAAAGGCCTCGACCTTCGAAGCTTTAAAATGAGCCTTACCAATAGCGCCAACGATCGGCTCTACTTCGTGACCCCGAGCGGCTCTCTGATCGCGCTTCGAGAAATCGACCAAGTATCTGCGGCTCCGCTGCGTGATCTATCTCAGCCCAGCTTCGGATTTATCCCTCCGGAGGGCTATACGGATCCAGGTAGCGCGGTTCCTGCCCCCGCTACTGCTACGCCGGGTGCAGAACCTCCAATGTGACGAATTGTCAGGGATTCGATAGAATACGCAGGGGTGGACGATCGTTCGTCTGCCCCTGTTTTCGTTTCGAATGTTGAGTCGCACGGAGTTTGTCGATCATGACCGACGTCGTCCCGGTATGCCGGGCCCTTCTCAGTGTCTCGGATAAGACAGGTCTGATCGGGTTGGCCCAGGCTCTCGCCAACCAGGGAGTCGCCCTGCTCGCGAGCGGCGGCACACATGCCGCACTGATCAAGGCGGGTCTCGCCGTAACCGAGATCGCCGACTATACCGGTCAGCCTGAGATCCTCGGCGGTCGGGTCAAGACTCTGCATCCCAAGATTCACGGTGGAATCCTTGCGAGGCGCGACGTCCCCAGTGATCTTGAAGCACTTGCCGCGCAAGGGATCGAACCGATCGACCTCGTGATCGTCAACCTCTACCCGTTCGAACAAACGATTGCTAAGCCAGGTGTCGCGTTTGAAGAAGCGATCGAGAACATCGATATCGGTGGCCCGAGCCTGATCCGAGGCGCAGCCAAGAACCAAGCTCATGTGGCCGTGGTCACCGACCCTTCCCAGTATCCCGCCCTTCTCGAACAGCTCTCAGCCAACCAGGGGACGACACTATCGTTCCGCCAGGAGCTTGCCCGAGCGGCGTTCGCACATACCTCCGCCTACGACGCGGCGATCGCCGGATACCTCAGTTCGACCTTGCCGGGTGGACCATTTCGCCCAACCGTCGTACTGCCATTCACACTCAAGAGCACGTTACGGTATGGGGAGAACCCGCACCAGCACGCTGCATTCTATGTTGAGAACCGCCCGAAAACCCCGACGATCGGCAACGCACAAGTCCTTCACGGCAAAGAGCTTTCGTACAATAATCTTCTCGATCTTGATAGCGCGCTCCGGTTGATCCGCCAGTTCTCTGAACCGGCCGCTTGCGTCCTCAAGCACAATAACCCATGCGGGGCGGCCTTGGGTCTGACCATTGCTGAGGCCTTCGAACGGGCCTACCAAGGTGACCCGGTCAGTGCGTTTGGAGGGATCGTCGGGCTCAATCGTCCCGTTGACCTCGCCACGGCCCAGCGAATGGGGATCGCCGGTCGGTTCCTCGAAGCGGTGATCGCGCCCAGCTTCACCCCCGAAGCGATCACCTTCTTAACGACCAAGCCAAGCTGGCGGAACAGTGTCCGCCTCCTCGCTCTGAATGAGCCGGTGGGGCCCGAAAATGCCAAGGTCGGCGGCTATGACCTTCGGCGCGTGGAAGGGGGGTTGCTGATCCAGTCTTGGGATCGCCTTCAGGCCGATCCCGTATCCGAGGGGACCTGCCCTACACACAGGAAGCCCACCGACGACGAAGCTCGGGACTTGCGATTCGCCTGGAGAATCGTCCAGTCGGTGAAGTCGAACGCGATCGTCCTGGCGAAAGGCGGCCAGCTTCTCGGAGCAGGGGCTGGTCAAATGAGTCGCTTGGACTCGGTGAAGATCGCGGTTGAAAAGGCGGGTGACCGTGCCAAGGGAGCGGTTCTAGCCTCCGACGCCTTCTTCCCATTCCGAGACGGCCCGGACATTGCCGTCGGGGCCGGGGTCACCGCGATCATCCAGCCTGGCGGCTCGAAACGCGATGAGGAAACCATCACTGCATGCAACGAGAACGGACTCGCGATGATCTTCACTGGCCAGCGACACTTCCGACATTGAACAAAAACGGGAGTCGCAGGGTATCAGTCGAGATCGATGACTTCCTCGAACGAATCAAGCTCGGGGAGCAGGTCGGAGTCGCGGAGCTCGAAGACGTCATCGTTCAGTCGCTCCGAGTGCATCGCGTCCCGCCACTGCGAGTCCGAATCGTCATCTTTGAGGGAGACAAACGCATCATCGGGCACGTCGGAAGGCTCGGGGAACTTGACCATTGGGGGGCGTTGCGTGGCAGCAAGTATCGCCGCCCCAGCGCCGACTGACGCGCCTGCAACCGCAGCTCGGGTCTTGACGATGGGTGTCCCGCGCTCGCCCCGAGCCGCTCGCTCAGAAGGGGTCGGCAAGTCGTCAGGTCCCAGGTAGACCCGGAACTTGTAGGCACCGAGCGAGATCTTGTCGTCAGGGAGTAAGGCGGCCCAGCGAATCCGCTGGCCCTTGACCTTGGTTCCGTTGGTGCTGACCAGGTCCCGAATGATCAGGAGGCCATCGGTTTTGACAAGCACCGCATGCCGCTTCGATAGGCTAGGGTGATTGATCACCACGTCGCAATACGACCGACGCCCAAGAACCGTGATATCACGATTGATCGGTATCGGGTCGTCACCGTTCTCGGGGACCAACTCAGCCTTCATGGATGATCTCGGAGGATGGGGAGCCTGTAGTGCTTACGGAACTCTATCTCACCTTGTGACTACTCACAATGCGAGGTCAACAGCCCTTCGGAGTCACTGGCAACTCGCGGGCATCCGATTTCTCACATCTCCGTTTGGACTGGAAGACCCTTCCACTGAAACTAGAGCCAACGTACAGGGGTAGTCCCCGTCAGATCATGACGAGGCGCAACTACGGAGATCCGACAGATGACCATGCGGCAATGGGCAGTCTTAGCACTTATCTCGATTTTCGTCGGGTCACCTGCTGTTCGTGGGGAGGACCAGCCTGTTTCCGGGGCAGCATGGTCCAGTCCTGAGACCTTGATCTATCTCGAAGTCGAGCACCCCAAAGGTTTAATCGACCAGATCAGCAGCGATCTGGTGCAGAAGTATCTCTACTCGGTCCCCGCTTATCAACAATATGTCAAAACCATGCAATATCAAGCGCTTCACGGTTTGATGGAAATGGTTACCGGGCAATTGGACACAACTTGGGATGACACACTCCGCAAGCTGACTGGTGGGGGCCTGGTACTCGCGATCGATGCGACTGATGGCAAGCCCAACGTCGTCTTGATCGCCACCCCCTCCGATCCCGCATTTGCGCAGAAAAGCCTTGACCTGTTGTTCAAACTTGCGATAGATGATGCCAAAAACAATGGGCGACCCGAACCCAAGGAAGTTCAGTACCGTGGTGGTAAAGGCTACGTACTGAGTGAACAGATCGTGGTAGGAATCTACCGAGACCGGCTCCTGGTCGGCAATCTCAGTCGGGGGCTGATCTCCCTGATCGACCGAGTTGAGAATGGATCTGACGCGACTTTAATTAACAAGGCTGACTTCAAAACTCGCAAGAAAGCCGCCGAGGCCCAGCCCGATCAGCTCGCTTGGGGCTATGTTCAGCTCGATGAGCTTCGCAAGCTCGATCCCAAGCGATTCACGATC
This sequence comes from Isosphaeraceae bacterium, assembly GCA_025356475.1. Classification (GTDB taxonomy): domain Bacteria; phylum Planctomycetota; class Planctomycetia; order Isosphaerales; family Isosphaeraceae; genus JANXSX01. Next base: position 8,730 of record JANXSX010000182.1, read on the forward strand.
CCCGATAAGCTCGACGCTGGTCAGATCTTGCTGTTCGGCTCTTGGATTGAAACCCTCAAACAGGCCCCCTGGCTGGGTGCAACACTGAGCTGGAAAGACACGAAGCTGGCGGCAACGCTGAACTTGCCAACCCCACCGAAAGGCCTCTCGGACTCGCTCAAAACCTATGTTCCCCCCAAGGGTCAGGGCGCATCCGCGAATCTCAGGCCGCCTGGCACGATCGCCAGTCTGTCACTCTGGCGTGACCTCGGTAAGATCTGGGACGTTCGTAACGATCTGTTCAATACGGAATATGTTCAAAGTCTTTCGGGTCTCGATACCTTCGCCGGTCAGTTCTTCGGGGCCAAGGATTTCGGAAGTGGAGTCCTGGCCGCCCTCACGAGCGACTGGCGGCTGGTGGTCGCCCAGCAGGATTACGCCAATTTGAAGCCATCACCCGACATCAAGCTCCCTGGCTTCGCAATCGTGATCGGACTCAAAGAAGAGGACGACGAGTTCGCCCAACGGCTCAAGGCGGGCTTTCAGACCTTCGTCGGACTTGCCAACCTTGGGGCCGCGCAGAACCAATACCCACCGCTGGAACTCGGAACCGAGAAGGTTGATGGATCGACCATCGCCACGGCGAAATTCATGCCGAACAAGGTGGCACTTCCCGAGGGGACCCCGGTCAACACTCGTTATAATATCTCTCCCTCGGCGGTCCAGGTCGGCAACCACTTCGTGATCAGCTCGACCCTGAGCCTTGCCCGCGACCTGGTCAAGGCCATCAAATCGCCCACAGTCCCAACAGACGAGACCCTCGTCATTGAGGCCGACGGGCATGAGCTCTCGTCTCTCATCCAGACGAATCGTACCCGACTGGTGATGCAGAACATGATCGAGAAGGGGAACGCCAAGCCTGCTTCCGAAGGGGAAATCGACACCTTGTCCAAGCTTGCGGATTTTCTAGGCAAAGCTCGCCTGACCGTCAAGGAAGGGGACTCGGGCTGGCAGATGAAACTCGACTTCACCTTGAACCCCGTCAAGTAAGCATATCAAACTTCCCTCTTCCTTTTGGGGGAGGGTAGCCGAAGGCTGAGTGAGGGTCTTGATTCGTTCAGTATGACTCGACAGAAGCAAGATCCTCCCGCATCACATTCTTTTCTTACTCTCCTGATGAGATGACCATGCGTGCTCTTGATCCGTTGCAGTGCTGGAGCCGTTACGAGCCCGACGATTCCGCGCCTTGGAACCTCGCCCGGGTCGCCCATCTCCACCGACGAGCGGGCTTCGCCGCACCTTGGTCTGTCCTCCAGCGCGACCTCAAAGAAGGTCCCGACGCCAGCCTGGAACGGCTGATTCTCGGTGAGTCGACCAGCTCTGATGGCACAACGGCCGCCGAGTTCGCCACCCTCCATAACGGGCTTGCGACCCAGCTTGGGGGCAATGCCGAGGCCACTCGCCTGCAAGCCATCTGGCTATATCGAATGATCTTCACACCCCATCCGTTGCTCGAACGGATGACGATGTTCTGGCATAATCACTTCGCGACTTCGATCACGAAGGTCAAGAACGCCGTCCTAATGCTCCGGCAGAACGCGCTATTCCGGACCCATGCGCTCGGTGACTTCCGGACCCTTCTGACCGAGATCGGTCGTGACCCTGCGATGCTGGTCTGGCTCGACTCGACCGAGAATCGCAAGGCGAAACCGAATGAGAACTATGCGAGAGAAGTGATGGAACTGTTCGCGCTCGGGCGTGGGCAGTACTCGGAAAAGGATATCCAGGAAGCCGCCCGAGCCTTGACGGGCTGGTTCGTGGTCAAAAATCGTTTTAACATCTTACCCGCCCAACATGACGATGGGGTCAAGACAATCCTGGGCCACACTGGCCCATTCACAGGTGATGATCTCCCCAAGATCTTATTAGAACAACCTTCGTGTGGTCTGTTTGTGGTCCGCAAGCTTTACAAGCTCTTCATCAGCGACCTTGATGAACCCAACGACGCGTTACTCGCACCTGTCGCCAACGCGTTTCGTCGGGCGAATTACGATATCAAAGTCCCGGTTCAGATGATGCTCGGGTCTCGACTCTTTTATGACGGTTCGACTCTCCGCAAGCGGGTCAAGAGTCCAGTCGAATATGTCGTGGGCATGATGCGTTCGCTGGAAGTGCTGCGACCGACCGTATCGACGGACAAGCTGGCGCAGGCGTGCGAGCAGATGGGTCAATCACTCTACTCCCCTCCGAGTGTTGCCGGTTGGGACGGCGGAACGGCCTGGATCAACACAACTGCAATGCTTGCGCGAACAAATACCGCCTTGGGATTGATCGCCGATACAGGCCGATTCAGTCCCGAGGCCCTGGCTAAGATGTATCAGGCCAGGGAACCGAAAGATCTCGCCAGATTCTATCTCGACCTCCTTGTTCAGGATGGGTTCGAGCCCAAGCTTGTCGAGCGCGTCGAAGCGACGGCTTTAAGGACAAAGGACCCCAAGGAGGTTGTGACCTTGATCCTCACGGCTCCGGAATATCAACTGGCGTAACCGTTGAGTCGGGCTCGGTCGGCGGCATCCGAGGCAAGGCAAGTGCCACGATCAAGGCGATTGGAAAGAGGTAGATCATGTGGCATACGAAGATCCCCAGCACTAGCCCCACTGCTCCTCCGATCCATGAGTACCAGGTGAAGCCACGAACTGCGCCTTCGAACAGACCGATGAACAACCACATTGGATACATCGCCAGGATCAACTCGATTCCCATCAGGCCACAGACCAGAAACACGGACATTGAGGTCACTAACGTCACGAACAAGGCCAGAGGGAATGGAAAATAGTGCCAGGCCCCGACCGTCACCGCACTCATGACCATGATAAATACGGATAAGACTGCGAGAATCAACTTATCCCGGCGACTTATCGCTTGGGTTTCGTTTTCAACCATTATGAGCTTCTCCTGTCCGGTTCCAAGTTCTCAATCATATCGATGATATCGGATTCTTGAATAACCGGCCAACGACCAATCTTCTCACATCTTGGAGTATCTCGACAATGCGAGCGGACCGTCGCGACTTCTTGAAGGGCTCTCTCGCCGCGAGCACTTTGATGGCTTTTGGAGACGGCACGATCCCCGGATTTCTCGCCAGCTCTGCGAAGGCAGCAAGCGACTCGGCGCCGAGCGACAAGATCCTGGTCGTGATCCAACTGATCGGCGGCAACGACGGCCTGAATACCGTAATCCCCCACGGGATCGATGGCTACTCGAAGTATCGTCAAGCCCTTCGGATCAGTAGCGCTCAAGTTCAAACGGTCACCAAGGAGATCGGGCTCCACCCTCGGATGTCCGGGATGGCAAAGCTTCACGAAGCGGGCCAGCTCTCGATCATCCAGGGAGTTGGCTACCCCAACCCAGACCGATCACACTTCCGGTCGATGGAGATCTGGGAGACCGCCCGCACCGAGACGGGTGCCTTAGAGACCGGCTGGTTGGGACGGACTCTTGATGCCCGGATCGTCAAGCCAGGCGAGGATGCACCAGGGCTTCATATCGGAGGAGGTTCTCTCCCCTTGGGACTTCGGACCAAACGGACCGAAGTCCCTTCGCTTGAGAATATCGAGCAGTATCGGCTCAATGCCGACAACCGAACTTCGCGTGACGCCATCCGTGATGTCGCCAAGATGGATCGACCCGGAGACGATCCCCTGCTCGGATTCCTCAGGAGGAACTCGCTAGCCGCCTACGAATCGAGTCGGCGAATCGAGGAGATGATCAAATCGTCCAGCGAGTCAAGTGATTATCCCAAGCTCCGTCTCGCCAAGCGACTGGAGCTGATCGCCAAGGTGATCAAGGCCGGCTTTGGAACCCGGATCTACTACACCTCCTTGGACGGATTCGACACCCACGCCAACCAGCTTGGGGTCCATGAAAACCTATTGGGCGAACTCTCCGACTCGGTCTCAGCCTTTCACAGAGACCTCACGACCGCTGGCCAGGCCGACCGGGTCGCGATCCTGGCCTTCAGCGAGTTTGGTCGCCGAGTCGCAGAGAACGCATCAAGGGGGACCGATCACGGCTCTGCCGCGCCCGTCTTCGTCATGGGTCCTGTCGCCAAGCCCGGACTGGTCGGTGATCACCCCAAGTTCGACGATCTCGACGACGGCGACCTCAAACACCATACCGACTTCCGAAACGTCTATGCGTCGATCCTCGACGACTGGATGGGAGTCCCCAGTCGTGACATCCTGGGTCCGGGGTTCAGCCCTCTGCCGTTATTCAAAAAGGCCTGAACATCCCCAAGTAAAGATGGAGTTGAAGGCGTACGGCGGGATTTCGTTTCAGACGGTATCATGTCCCTGAACGACACCAAGTTCCGGGGTCACCGATGCTTCGCCCATTCTATCAGCCTTATGCCCTGGCCTTCCTAATTCCCTGGCTCATTTTGGGAGTTCTCTGGTATCGCCGCCGAGAACGGCGCTGGGTCCTGATTCCGCTAACGCTTGGGCTTGGCATCATCACGACAATCAACATCCCCGTGGCAAGTATCGCCTTACTTGCCACGCTGGAGCGGTCGTATGTGGAGGAAATCCCGACAAACCTCCAGGCCGACGCCATCGTCGTTCTGGGCGGGTTTGCTCGATATGTTCCCGGATATGAACATGGGGTCATGACCACCGATACTCTGCACCGGTGCATTCATGCGGTCGAGATCTATCGAAGGTCGGGGATCACTCCGATCGTCGTGACTGGCGGTGACGCAGGCCCGACCAAGACCCGGCCCGTCTCTGGGGTTATGGCCGATTACTTGCAGCATTACGGGATTTCTTCCGAAGACCTGATCCTCGAAACACGGTCTCAAAACACCTTCGAGAACGCCCGAGAATGCAAGGCACTGCTTGATCCGCTGCGAAAACATCGAATCTTGCTGGTCACGAGCGCCACGCACATGAATCGGTCCGTTGAGACCTTTCGCAATCATGGATTTGAGGTCATTGCCGCTCCCTGCCACTTCCTCTCCCGAGACCATCTCGACTTCGAGGACTTCCTTCCTCAGCCCAGGGCTCCCCGTGAATTCATGATGGCCGCCCATGAGTGGGTCGGGCTCCTTTGGTACCGCCTTCGGGGTTGAGCAAGAATCGTGAAGCTCCAATGAGATGGAGATCTGGGAGTTTTCTCCACCAGGGTTCTGGTGTCTGGGGGGTCTTGGTTGGGTAATCCTTGCAATCTGAAGAGAATCTGTCCGAAGGACTTGGATTTGCTACGTCATCCTTTGACTTTCGATCGTAGAATCAAGTGCCCCCCGCAGAGAGTGGAAAGGTGTCGGAGTCAACTGTCATGTATCGCCCCCAATCTGGTCTATTCGTACTGACGCTCGCGGTTGCCGTAACCTCGGTGACCGGAGAAGCCTCGGCCACACAACTTCCCGGTCCCTCGCTGAATAGTCCAACCCGGACTTCGCCTGAACCAGCAACTTCCGGGGTGTTGAGCACACAGACCCCCGCACCCCCTGCGCCGGGTACGATCAGACCGCTGATCGAGGGGCCGCTCCACGAGGCGTTCCTCTCGCCTTCTCGGGACCGTGATCCCAAGAAAATCGATAAAGGCCCCCCTGCACCGATCGTCGAACGACCGGGCGTCGAGGCCCCCGACGCCTCCGCCCAATGGATTCCCGGCTATTGGGAATTTGATACCGGTCGGAATGATTTCCTCTGGGTCACTGGAACGTGGCGCGTGGCACCTCCTGGCAAATTTTGGGTCAACGGCTACTGGAAGCGCGACAGCGAAGGCTGGGCTCGAGTTGGCGGGTTCTGGTCCGATCGCAAGACTGATCGGATCGACTTCCGCAAGGTTGGCCCCCCCGCCGAACATCCGGACGATCAGCCTGGCGATGCCCCCAACGACCAGTCGTTCTACGTACCAGGGATCTATACGACTGACGGCGATGGGGTGAAGTGGAAGCCAGGCTATTGGGCCAAAGCCATTGAAGGATGGTCATGGGTTCCCGCGCAGTGGGTCAAACAACCCGAGGGCTGGGTCTTCCAAGACGGTTATTGGGACAGGACCCTTGAAGACCGAGGTACGCTGTTCACTCCCGCCGAGGTGACCGGGGGATCGCAGAACTCGACCGGCGACCTGGTCTACGCCCCAGTTCAGCAGGTCTCGCCTCAGAGCTACAACCTGCTCTACGGGTCGCTCGGTCGGCCTTACGGAAGTCTGTATGACGGATATCCAGGCTGCTATTACGATCCCACCGGGCGTTACTACGGCTACGCGAGCTACGGGAACATTGGTCTCTACTCCGGCTACCTGGGCTATCCCTTCTATGGGGGGATCGGGTTCCCCTACTTGACCGCATCCTCCTATGGATACGGCGGTTACGGGTATGGAGGTTACGGCGGCGGTGGATTGTTCCGTCGGTTGGGAATCGGGATTGGCTTCGGCTACCCCTATTACGCCACGTTCTCACCGTTCTTTGGTGGCTTCGGCGGCTTTGGATTCGGCTACCCCTACTATGGCGGGTTCGGTTACGGAGGCTTCGGTTATGGTGGCTTTGGTGGTTTCGGCCTCTGGAATCCTTACTTCGCTGGCGGTTATTGGGGAGGTGGCTTCGGAAATCGAGGTTGGGGACACCCTCGCTATCCGTTCAACCCGGGTGCTGGTGGACGTCACGGTCCGGTCGTGAACGGCAACGGGAACACGTTCATCCGCAACACAACGATCAATAACTTCAACCATGCCGGTCAGAACTCCTTGGTTGCTCGGACGAACCAGACAGGAGCATCAAACCGGGCTGCTCATGGAGGTGGACTCGCTGCGAACGCCCATGCCATCGGCGGACACCCGAATGTGACCCACGCCAAAATGCCAGGCTCGACCGGAAGCATGCACAACCCTGTGAGCCACAACTTGGCCCACCAGGCGAATAACGCTATGGTAGGGACAAATGCTCATCCTCAAGGGATTCACACCAATAACGCGGTCGTCAATCACTCCGTGGCACGCCCGAATCTCTCTCATGGTGCAAACACCCACCTTGGAAACCAGGGCGCGGGCGTTCAACACCAACAGAACCTGGGGAAAACCGCAGCCTCGCGAACAATGGCCCAGCAGGGAAGCCTCAACGCCCAGGGGGCTCCTCGCGGGGGGATGAACACCAACAACGTTCAGTCCCAACATGCTGGACAAATGCAACAACAGCAACAAAGAGCCTCGCACGTGCAGCAACAACAACAACAACAACAACAACAACACATGCCATCACAGATGCAACAGCAACAACACATGGCGTCGCAGATGCAGCATGCCGCTCCGGCGATGCATCAGTCATCTCCCATGCAGGGTCATTCCCCATCCCAGCATATGGGAGGAGGAGGGGGAATGAGCCATCCGAGCGCTGGTTTCAGTGGTGGTGGGGGCGGGGGCGGTATGAGTCGTGGTGGGGGTGGTGGTTTCAGCGGTGGTGGGATGAGTCATAGTGGCGGCGGCGGAGGTGGTCATCGTTGAGCCTTCCCCATTTTGAGGCAAGGTTTGATTGCACCTGATTTAGCCGGACACTCTTATGTGTCTTTCCGAAACGAGAACCGGACGTCCTGAGTGGCTCGAAGCCATTCAGGGCGTCCGGTGGTTCTAGCAGGAAGTCGATTCGATCATTAAGATTCCGGGGATCGTGGGGCCGAGGCCCCTCGATCCTTCCAGCGGGTCCACTTGATCAAACCTCATCAGTCCGCGGGCGACGAATGTCGCGACGCAGGGGAGGTGTGTTCAGGTTTTCAAGCTGGCGAGCGTCCTGGGGGTCCAGTCGGCTTGCCTGGCGGTTCTCGCGCTGGATCGCTTCGTACACTTCTTGACGGTGTACGCTGATCTCGATTGGGGCCGCGATCCCCAATCGGACCTTATCGCCCCGGATATCCACCACGGTGATGACAATGTCATCCCCGATGATGATGCTTTCGTCGCGGTGTCGGGACAAGACCAGCATCGATGGGCTCCTTCCTCCTCGCTACGAGACCCGTGACCGTCCGTGATCACGTTGCCCGGACAGGGATTACCACGACGGGGCTCGAGATACTTCAAGGCCGGCGCGGTGGGTCGCGACCAACCATTAACTGGAACCGAACACTTAGGCCGTTGCCCGCAACGCCGACGGACCGGCATAGACGGGGGCGGCTTGAGCTTCCAACGGGAATCGTACCGCGTAGCGGCTGGAGGTCAGAACCAGTTGACGGCCGAGCCGAGCAACCGGATTGATGACCAACGGCCCTTGGAGGTTGACGGTAAGCCCCCCCCCATCGCCACGGTTGACGATCACATAGATCAACGCCGATCGTTCGTCGTCGAGTTCCAGCCCTGTCCGGTCGCCCGGACGAAGTTCGACCTTGTAGTCGCTAACCGCCAGAGGCGGCGCCACCAAGGCGAAGGCAAGTTCTGGCGCGGTTACAGATTGCAACCACGACAGGCCCACCACCACCGGGTCGGGGATCATGACGAATTGGGTGAACGATCGGAACCCGATCAAGCCGTCTGGGATCCGGACGAGGTCCGTCTCATCAGCTTGGACCAGGCCAAAGCGGGTCGTGACGATTTTCACTTCCTGTTACCTCCTGGGACGTCGGGCAGAGCGTTTCCACTCGCCCCGCCACGCCACCGAGCCTCCCCTGCTCCGATTGGGCCCGACTCACGTCGAATCCATTCGTCCGAGGCCGTTGACACAGCCACGACGCATCCCGCAGACTGACCCTGCCTCGCCCGACGGTTCCTACCGAAGGTCCGAGGCAAGTTTGACCGACCGTGGTATCGACGCGTTTGCGACGTAAACCCCATAGCCGCATCGTGAAAAATACAAACGACCAGCCAGATGCGATGGCTGTTCCGGTCGGTCCGTTCGTAGGGGTCACGCCTATCGACCCACCAACACAAAACGGGTTAGCCCGCATCTGCGGACCAACCCGTTTCACCGTCAAAGTCGAGACTGGTCAGACGTCAATCACAACGAAAGGAGTGTCACCCTGGGGGGACTGACAAAGTCTCGCCAGACCCGCTCGTCAAGCTCCCGGTCGGGCCGACCATCATGGATCAGTACCCGATACCGAAAGACGGTCGGTCTCTCCTTGGTAATCGTGAACGGGGTCTTGTAAGCCGGGACGTAAGAGAAGAATGGCAACGTGATTGGGTGGATCCGCGCAACGGTAGGGTGGTTCACGTTACTCGGGTGATCGGCAATCATCGCCCCACCGTACTCGCTAGATCCTTCCGTCACGGGCCCAGTCAGGTCAACCCAGCGAGCCAGCTTCTGGTCACGATCAACTCGACCCGCACCGTCGCTGGTCATGACGTCGATTCCCCCTTCGACAAACGGATCAGCGCCTCGGTAAGCCATACCGCCATAGTGATAGGGCTGAACCTCAACCGGGTCGCCGATCGCTTGCTGAGTCGAGGTTAAGTCGAAGAGCCAATAGGGTTGGTTGGGAATGTCGAAGGCCTCGATATCCCAAGACTCGCTTAGGACGGGCTTACCCCCTTTGGCCTCCCAACGGTGCTTCGTGGTCAACCTGGCGACGACCGGACCGACCGACCGGTCAGTGACCCCCTCCGCATAAATCTTTCCTGTTCCGGAATGAATGTTCCAGAAGTCGGGATGAAGGTCCCCCACCTGAGCGTGGGCATACGCCAGGAAGAATCCCCGGTGATGGGGGTGGAACTTCGAATAGTCGCCTGTGATCAATTGGCCTGTCGGTGTGAATGCCGGATGGATGTACGCATCGCGATACTGGATCGGCCCATAGTTGGGGTGTCTAATCGGAGTTGCGTTATATCGGAATACGGTTCGCTCACGATTCTTGAGTTCAAACACACCCGGCTCACGTTCGGCCAGTGACCACGACGCTAGTGCGGCTTTGACGTGAGTGCAATCGATCGACACCACCTTCTTCGTGTGTGCCGGAACGCGACCCATCAGAATAAACGTCAGTCGCAGCGGGGCGTCCTGACCTTTGTCTCTCTGATCGAGCTGAATCTCCGAAACATCCCCCGACGCACCGAGTCGAACCGGGCCTTTACCCAGGGCCTCCAAAAGCTCCGGGCTCCTGATCAAACCCCGGCTGATCTCGAATCGGACAGGAACATTGTCACGATCCGAGTCGCCGGTATCGACTTCTAGACGGATCACGTCTTCTGCCATGACACCTGTTGGGTGGACAAGACAGCTTGCCAAGGCCAGCACAGCCCACGAATGTCGAGTGAGAAAGGTCATTCGACCCTCCACAGATGTTGTTCAACTGGTCGAGTCGGAAAGGAGTGCTCAATGATCCTACAACGATTGTTCCCCCGTTGGGAGAGTGTCGACCGGATTCTCCAAGCCAATCGCTGGATCTTCACCAGACGACTCCAAAGCCTGAGACCGAGCCGGAAAAAGCCTCTCGCGGATTAACAAGACTGGTCGATCGACCAAGGCCCCCAAGATCGCTCCTGCCGTGATTGCAAAAACGAGCATAAGCCCAAACGACAGAAGCCAGCGCAACTCCGGCCCTAATCCATTGAACAGACCCGCCCTTTGGAGCATCTCTACGGGAAGTCCTCCTAGAACGACGTGCCAGAGGTAGACCGGATAGCTGATCACTCCCAGTGAACCAATCCACTTGAACCATCGCATCAATGGTGAAGTGCAGGAGACGATCGCCAGTAGGATTGCCCCATACCCCACGTAAAGGAGTGTGAAGCCAACCGTCTGAACGAACACGGACTGACCGCGTGTCACCAACATTACAGGTAAGATTATGAGCAATCCAAAAATCAGTAGAGCAACTTTATGCGAGCAAAGGCGATCAAACGTCGCCGGGACAAAGGCTCGAAGATAGGCAAGCAGAACCCCGAAGGCCAGGCTATCGATTCGAAGATGGGTCGGAAACTGATGATACCTGGTATCAAACGGCAAACGTGAACTGGCCTGCACCCTCAAGAGGTTGCAACCCACAACGAGTCCGAAAACCGTGAGAGGAACCAACGGAATCGCCAAGACCTGCCGCTTGTCGTCACGAATCCAAGGCACGAATGAAAGGAAGATTGGCAGTAAGACATAAAAATGTTCTTCCACTGCCAGACTCCAGGTGTGGATCATCAAGTCGTTGAGACTGAAGTAGTTTTGGAGGTGGTGAAACGCCGGAATCATCGACCTGGTGAGCAAGGTTGGAGCACGGTATCTCGCCCCGCCAAATCCCATAGTCAGCATCAGCACCGTCACGAAGAGGAGCATGTAATAGCTTGGCCAGATTTTCATTCCACGTCGAATCAAAAAGCGTTTAAGATCGAATTCTCCTCGCATTCGAATGTCTTGAAAGAGGAGTCCTCCAATCAAGAAACCACTTAAGACGAAGAAGAGATCGACCCCACTCCAACCAAACTCCTTGAACCAATGGGCGAGAGGCTCAACCACTCCCGTATCCGCAAGTCCAGCAGTTGGCGTGTGAGAGCCCAGAACTAGGAGTATTGCGACTCCTCGCAGGATGTCTAAACCGAGATTACGAGACACTGACGAGCTCCTTACGGCATCGTAAGAAAATCGGAACTAGCGAGGCTTCACGCTAAAGATTCGGAGCGGTCGGCTCGCTACGGACGTTAGGAACGATAGTTTTCTTCGAGACCCCAGAGGCGCTGGAGGAGGCGGTCCCGCTTCCCTTGTTCGTAGCGATAGATGCCGATCTCTTCGAGCTTTTCACCCCGACTTGGCACATATTCCTGCCGCCTTTGCTCTGCATCACGAAAGTTGTCCCCAAGGTGGTCCGCGCAGGCATACGCATAGGTCTTCAGCTCACTGAAGGCCCCATCACTCCAGAGTGCGGCGATTTTATAGGTCGCGGCCTGAGTACAGCCTTCCCGGGTGCATCGCACGGTCGTTGCAGGCATTGGCGGTCTCCTTGGTCACTGACGAGTCGGGTGGCCTTGGAGAGGTATCACCACTATAGTCGCCATATCTGCTTTTGTTTGAGATTCTCACGAGATATTTTGCTTTTTCGGATCAAGTCAGGATTGACGATCGGGACATTGACCACCTGCCATCTGCTCCTCAACCTTCATTGGGCTGGCTAGGCGGGACTAAACAAAGGGCCCTGGTGTCGGAAAAGGCTAGAAAACCAGGCAGGAATCCACTGCTGGGGGAGCCAGTCCAGATATCAGGGATAACGTAAGGCTCAAGATTCAACCCTGTTCAATTGCGACAGAACGGCCTGGGTCGCCTGCCTCGTCGACGCCGATCCACCCAGGTCATGAGTGATGGCTTCGCCGCTCTTAATTGCCTGATGGACAGCCTTAACAATGCGTTGGGCCGCCATGCGAGGGGCTTCCTCGCCTACGCAATCGGCAAGATATTCCAACATCATGGCTGCGGAAAGGATCGAGGCGATCGGGTTAGCAATCCCCTTGCCAATCAGGTCAGGAGCCGTGCCATGGCAGGGCTGAAACACCGCATGATCCGGACCGATGTCTCCGGAAGGGGCGACTCCCATTCCTCCCACCAGACCGGCGGTGAGGTCGGATAAAATGTCTCCCAGCAAATTCTCGGTAACCAAGACGTCGAAGCGACTGGGTCGACGGACGAGTTCGAAGGCGGCTGCATCAACATAGAGGTGGTCCGCAACGACGTCGGGGAACTCCTGGGCGACCTCATCGAAAACCTTCCGGAAGAAGGCGAATGACCGAAGAATGTTCGCCTTGTCGACACAGGTGACGCGAGGTTCGGGCCGGGCTCGCCGACGTGCCAGGTGAAACGCCGACCGGACGACTCGTTCTGTCCCCCTGCGCGTGATCACCTGAATGTCGGTCGCCACCTCGTCGCGGAGGACGACCCCTCCTCCGAGTGAGGCAAAGATCCCTTCGGTGCTCTCGCGGACGATCACCAGATCGATCGGAGGTCCCCCATGAAGTGTAGGGGTGATCCCGGGAATCGTCGCTGCAGGTCGAATCCCCGCAAAGAGGTCAAGCTTGATCCGAAGGGTCACCTGGGGAATGATTTCCGTTCCGTCTGGATAACGAACGTCCGGAAGTCCGCAGGCCCCGAGCAAGATTGCATCAGACTGCCGACAGGTCTCGAACGTGGAGGCAGGGAGCGCCTCGCCCTGTTCCAAGTACGTCCCCGCACCGGCCGGAGCATCCTGAAATTTGAGGGCAAACCCGCCCGTGAGGCCACAGGCCGCCTCAAGGATCTCGATGGCCGCCGATATGACTTCAGGGCCGATGCCGTCACCCGGCACGACCGCGATCCAGAAGGTCGTCATGGTGCTCTTGTCTGCGGACCTCGCGAAGGTCCGTCTTAGAATCGATGGAATGCATAATCCGGGTTCGCTGGGTCGAAATCCCGATCGGTCAGAACGGCATTGAGGTCCAGGTCCAAATAAAGATACCGTTCTGCTAACAGCAAGTCGCCCCCCTGCCCATTTGCAGGCCAATCAAAGTTCATGACCTGACGTGGGATCAAGGTTACCGGATCATAAAGCACTTCGATCCGGGCAAACGGTCGAGTCGGGCTCGGGTGGGGATGCGTGTGGATCGACCGTGGCCAAAGTCGCCCATCAGGCCCTTCCGACCAATCGAGGATGCTACCGGCATCCGGATCCTCAAGGTCAAGCTTGCGGAAACCAAAGAGTTTGCGGGTCAGGTAATGGAGCCCCGCCTCCGTCACTGGATGACGGCTGTCCTTGAGAGCCAGCGGGCTCTGGGGAGGAACGGCTAGCCGAGGGATCAGCCTGCGAGTCCAATCGCCATTGTGGGCGATCACGTGATTCTCGTTATGCCCCTCGGCGTAGACGACCTCTTTGCCTTTCTTGGGGGCCTCAAACTTGCCGTAAAACGCGAACGGATGGTTGCGGACCTTGATCGCCAGAATCTGTTCGGGGAGCAATTTATCGTCGATCCGCTCCTGCTTCTTCATAGTCGCTGTGTAGCTAGGAACGGTCTCAAGGTGGGCTACGACGGCCTCAAGAACCGAAATTAGTTGTTCCTTGGCAGCGTCACCGTGGAGGGTCTCTAACGGCCAGGTTGGCTTCCGCCTCGCAATCGACCAAGTCGAAATCGGTACAATCGTCGCTGTTTGGCCGGACGACTTCTCAATCGGCGCAGTCAAGTACCAGCTCAGGAAGGCGATGGACAGCGTGGCTACGGAGAAGAATATGGCGAGCCCACGGAGCACCCATACTCGGATCGATCGTGACTTCGGGAGTGTCTGGACCACGCGGAACTTCCTCAAGGAAAGAAGACCTGGCCGTGGCATACGGCGACAATGAGATCTTGTCCGGATCAGGTGAACTTGTCAATATGCGTTCGTGCTCAGCCGCTATGTCGGGTTGCCCGTCTGTGGACTAGGCCGGTACGATGATATTGGGATTGAGAACCGACCTGACCAGGTTGGCCAACCCATCCATGGAAGGCTCACCGTCCCGTCCCCCGTTCCAGAGAGTTTGACCGATGACCCAGATCGAATCGGCGCGTAGCGGCCAGGTCACCCCTGAAATGGAAATCGTCGCCAAACGCGAGGGACTTGAGCCCAACCTCGTCCGCGACGAGGTCGCCAGAGGCCGAATGGTCATCCCGGCCAACAAAGAACACCTCCGCCAAGGCCTCGTAGCAATGGGAATCGGCATCGCCGCCCATTGCAAGATTAATGCCAACATTGGCAACTCGGCGGTGACCTCCGACATCGATAACGAACTCGCTAAGCTCAAAATGTCGGTCGACCTTGGCGCAGATACCGTCATGGACCTCTCAACCGGCGGCAACATCGACGCAATCCGTCGCGCCATCATTGCCGCCAGCTCGGTTCCGATCGGGACCGTCCCGATGTATCAGGCGATCCAGAAGGTCAAGTCGGTCGAAGACCTCTCGTCGCAAGACCTCGTCGACATGGTCGAGCACCAGGCGCGTCAGGGGGTCGACTACATGACCATCCACGCGGGAATCCTGCGCGACTACATTCCCCTCACTGCGCACCGAGTCACGGGAATTGTGTCCCGAGGAGGATCGCTGATCGCGCAATGGATGATGGCGCATAACCAGGAGAATCCACTCTACACCCGGTTTGACGATCTCTGCGACATCATGAAGCAGTACGACGTCACTTGGAGCCTGGGCGATAGCCTCCGGCCTGGCAGTCTTGCCGATGCCAGCGACGCGGCCCAGTTTGCCGAACTTCACACTCTGGGCGAGCTGACCCGACGAGGTCGAGAACGGGGGACTCAGGTCATGGTCGAAGGGCCCGGCCACCTGCCGATGGACCAGATTGCTATGAATATGGAGAAGCAGGCGATTGTGTGCGACGAGGCTCCGTTCTACGTTCTTGGTCCACTCGTGACCGACATTGCCCCGGGCTATGATCACATCACCTCAGCCATCGGTGCCGCGCTCGCCGGCTGGCACGGGGCCAGCATGCTCTGCTACGTGACGCCCAAGGAACACCTGGGCCTTCCTGAAGTCGAAGATGTCCGCCAAGGGGTCATCGCCTATAAGATCGCCGCCCATGCCGCCGACCTCGCCCGCCACCGTCCAGGTGCCCGAGACCGCGACGACGCCCTCTCCCGAGCCCGCTACCGCTTCGATTGGGAAGAACAGTTTCGCCTCTCGCTCGACCCTGAGACGGCGCGCCGAATGCACGACGAGACCCTCCCGCAGGATGCCTTCAAGACCGCCCAATTCTGTAGCATGTGCGGGCCGAAGTTCTGTTCGATGCGGATCACCGAAGACCTGCGCAAGCACGCCAACGCCATGTCCGGCTTGGTAATGCTCGAACCTGTGGCTTGATCAAGATCAAACACGAAAGTCGCTCGACACACTCAATTCGCATAAACTTATATTCATGCAAATTGAGGCAGTTTGTAATACATCGAACTTCTAGACCTCGTCTCAGTGCTCAGGAACCGGGGAGAATGAAATCCCCGATTTCTCACCCACGCACCTACGTACGAATCACTCTGCCTTACGAATCAAGCGGCAAATTGCTCGTCAGGGGATCTCCTACGACCACTATCCGGTTCCCCACTTATTGGCTTACTATGTAGGACTAAGACGCCTTTGACCTCGCGCCTCAGTGTCGGGAATACTCATGCTCACGCGGCTGAAAGTCGATGGATTCAAGAATCTTGTCGACGTGGATATCAGATTCGGTCCGTTCACTTGCATCGCAGGTGCGAACGGCGTTGGTAAATCGAACCTCTTCGACGCGATCCGGTTCCTGAGCGCACTCGCTGATGATCGATCTTTGATCGAGTCGGCAAAATCGGTCCGTGAGGGCCGAACCTCCGATGTTGCAAGTCTATTTCATCGCGTAGGGGATCACTCCGAGGGGCGGATGTCATTTGTCGCAGAGATGATCGTCCCCAACGAGGGCGAGGACGACCTCGGCCAGCTCGCCAAGGCAAGTATTACGTTCTTACGGTATTCCTTGGATCTGGCTTTGCGGACGGATGAGGGCCGACTTGCAATGGGTGGTCTAGAAATCAAAAAAGAAGAACTTGTCCATATTAACATAGGTGAAACTAGAAGGCATCTGCTGTTCCCACATAAAACTGTATGGGAAAAGTCTGTGATTCATGGTCGGAGAACCGTCCCCTTTATCTCGACAGAATATGAGGGGACGGATCATGTGGAGATTAAACTCCATCAGGACCGTGGCGACGAAAGTGGGGGGGGCAGGCCGGCCTCCCGGAAGGCAGCGAACCTGCCGAGGACCGTCCTCTCGTCGGCGAATGCCGCTGAGAATCGCACAGCACTCCTCGCTCGACGCGAAATGCAGTCTTGGCGTCTGCTCCAATTAGAGCCCTCCGCTTTGCGGGAGCCGGACGAGTTCACGGCACCGACTCGACTAGGAAACAACGGCACGCATCTCGCCTCGACGCTTTATCACCTCGCCAGAGGGCGAGTCGCACCCTACAGCAACGCGATCCGGGATGACACGCAAGTGTATGCACAGATCGCAAATCGACTGACTGAACTCATTGATGATGTTCGCGAAGTCGGAGTCGATGTTGATCGCCAACGCGAGTTGTTATCTGTTTTCGCGAGGGGGAAGGATGGAACCGCGCATCCGGCACGGGCCTTATCGGACGGAACTCTTCGGTTCTTGGCGCTCGCGGTAATCGAACGCGATCCGACAGCTCAAGGAGTTCTGTGTCTCGAAGAGCCGGAAAATGGGATTCATCCAGATCGGGTTCCCGCCATGCTAAGTTTGATTCAAGAGATCGCAACCGATACGGATTTACCTGTCGGTACCGATAACCCTCTTCGGCAGGTTATCATCAACACCCATTCACCAATTGTTGTTGGCGTAGTCCGTGCGAATGATCTGATTGTTGCTCAGTTGAAAGAGACCGTTCAGACTGGTCGAGGTTTTCGTCGGGTCAGTTTCGCCTGCCTTCCCGATACCTGGCGGGCTACCGATAGCGAAGAAGTTGTTGCCCTTGGAAAACTCCTTGCCTATCTGAGCCCGGTTGAATCAAGATCCGTCGTGACAGCGCAAAATGGTCAGACCCGAATTCGTGGAGTGACAGCCCAGTCGACGGTTCCGGTGGCACAACGAGAGGATGTGCAACGCCTGCTTCATTTTGGTGAAGATGAATGAAAGAGCTCCGGTTTACATTGGTAGCCGACGGACCGTCTGATGCAGCGTTAATTACGATACTCGCCTGGATGCTCCAGGTGAATGGTGTTTCGTACCCACTTCTACCTTGCTGGGCAGATTTCCGGTCTCTGAGAACACCTCCGAAAAAACTTGCCGAACGGATCGAGCAAGCACTCTATGCCTATCCCTGTGAATTGCTCTTTGTGCACCGGGACGCCGAGAACCAAACCCCGGCGAGTCGCCGCGACGAGATCGATAAAGCGATCTCTGCGCTTAGGGAGAGAACGGTTAAGGTTCCTCCCCATGTTGTCGTGATCCCAATTCGAATGACCGAAGCTTGGTTACTTTTTGATGAGACAGCCTTACGACTCGCAGCCGGTAACCCGAATGGACGAGTTGGCTTGAGCTTGCCAAAACTCAAAGGGTTAGAGGCTGAGCCGTCTCCCAAGCAAATTCTCAACGACCTCCTCGAACTGGCAAGCGAACTTACGGGGCGTCGCTTGAAGGCTTTTAAGACGCGTGTACTCGCCCGGCTTGTCGTCAATCACCTCGATGACTCCTCGCCGCTCCGAGAGCTTAGAGCGGTTTTCACCGGCATTGCACACGAAAAAAGGTTCTCAGGCTGAAATCAAGGACGTCTTTGTCTTAAAACGTGTGCCATCCGAATGAAAACCGCTCTAGTGCCTTCCAATCATTGGAAAGCGAGATTTGTCGTTTAATACAAATCCAAGGTTGGAATCAATCTGATTTGTAGCTGAAGTTCAGAGTAATGCGTCAGAATGTGACGAGAGCGTTGATTCATGAATATAAGCTAAGCTTTTCAAGGATTGACAATATCTCTCTTCCCACTCATGTTCTTGTCTACTCGTATGCAATCAAGATACGGCCGGGGACGGCGGAGCATCCGATCCTTGGATGCCCCGACGCCCCGACCTTTGTTCGGTGCAGACTTACCCATGCGTCAATGCATTAACCAACGCGAGCGAGTGTCGGCTTCGACACGGGCTTCATTGCCCGAACACCTTCGGCGGCAGCGGCGACGAAGGCTTCGATGAGTTGGGTATCGAGCGAAATCGCTCCCTCGTTTTCAGGGTGCCACTGAACTCCGACAACCCACCAGTTCGGGTCGATGCCTTCGTAGGCTTCGATCAAACCGTCGGGGGCGAGGGCTCCAGTGCGGAAGCAAGCGGCAAGCTTGCGGATCCCCTGGTGGTGGTAGCTGTTGACCCGGATCTCGCCAGGCCCGTAGATCTCTTCCATTCGTGTGCCGCGTTCCATTTCGACGGTGTGCCGATGCGGGCCGCCTTGTGGGTCTCGGTGCGGAATAGCTTTGGGCAGATCCTCTGGCAAGTGCTGGAACAAGCCACCGCCGTTAAGGACGTTGACCAGTTGCATGCCGACGCCGGTCGCCAGCAAGGGGATTTGTTTGTCCTGAACGAGCTTGGCGAGCATGCGATCCGCATTCTCACGCCGCTCATGCATCTGCTGAATTGACGGGTGAAAACCAAGTCCCATCTTTTTGGGATCGAGGTCGTCGCCGCCGGTCATCATGACACCGTCGAGGTGTTCCAAGATTGGCAGTAGGTCGAGTTCCTTCGTCAGCGGAGGAATGACCACAGGGATGGCCCCCGCCGCCAACAGACAGTCGTAGTAACCGCTGTGAAGCGAGGTGTGCGGAGTGCGACCCTTAGCAGCAGCTCGATAGTCGGCATTAATGCCGATCAGGGGACGGTCTTTCATCGCAGCTCTCCTTGCGTCGGCGTCCACGAAATCCGTTCGTATACCGTGATGAACCTGGCTTGCCCCACTTGATCATCATGACCAAGCGTTAGTCGGGCAAAGGTCCATTCCGGCGGCCGTCCAGCGAACCCAGCAAAAACGCCGAGAGCTCGCCGGGATCAATCTGAGAGAAGCTCCGCCTTCCTCAATCCAGAGGACGCGGGCCAAACCCATCGAATCAACGCGTTTTGACCAGTCAACGTCACGAGGTGTGTCAGAGATGTCAGCGGTCATCCGCGTCGTGAAAGAAGTCTAGCGATCGGCCAACCCCAACTCAAGCAAAAACCTGGAATTTGTAAGGATTTTTCAGAATGGGAAGGTACTTTTCCACTTCGGGTTTGCCTATTTTGAAAATCGTTGCTTTCAGTTCCCAAACTTACACAGCCTGGAGATTCCGAGTCGGCCCTTTTGTAAGAATTTCAAGCCGCTCGGATCCAAGAAACTTCGCAGATTGCACTTCTTGCCTTCACTTGCATCGACTTGAGGCTCTTTCGGCCCGACTCGGCGATATCTATCACCACCATCGGGCCGTTCAGAGCCAAGTCGATGCACCCAGGGACACAACCTGGGAGAAGTGAGTTCACACTTATTCCTTGGGATAGTCTCCCTGGAGGAACTTTACCAGGGTCGTGAGGTCGTTTTCGGTCAGTTGGCCAGCAAACCCAGGCATCTGTTGGTGAGGGTCCATATAGCCATAGAGGTCGACCGAACCCGGGCGCTGGATCATTCGCTTGGTCCAGCGCGTGGAACCCCACCCGAACAGGTTCGGCGAGTCCTCTCCCCCTTCGGTCAATCCGTTCACGACATGGCATTTGCCACACTCGTTGACGAACAACTCGGCCCCAGGATGGGCGAAAACCACGGGATCCACAGTCCACTCGTCGGAGGTGACATCGTCGGGGATCTGAGCGAAAGTCGCCACAAACGCAGCGACCTTGTCGAGTTCCTCCGAAGTCAGTTTCGACTTGGCCTTCCAGCCGGCCATTCCGCCAGCCCCCGCGACCTTGCCGAAATATTTAGGGTCACTCGGCTTTTCAAGGAGACCTCGAATCCAGGAATAGCTACCGAATCCTGTCAGGTCAGAAGCGACTTGCGGGCTCGTGGCCTCTTTGCCGTCGTCACCCTGGATCGGCTGGCCCTTGCCCTCGAAAAAGTGGCATCCCAGGCACTTCTTGGTCAGCACGGACTTGCCATGGCTGAGAGGGTCACGCAACAAGACATAAGCCGACCCCTCTGGTGGGATACCCGCCTCGGGGCTCCCCGCCAAGAAGATGGCACGCTGACGTTCCGTGTCGGCCTTCTCGCGAGCCTGTTGAAAACCTTGGTTATTGGCATCCTCATCCATGGCGGCATAGGTCAGGTAGCCCGCCGCACCGACAGTCGCGAAAACAAGCATACATGCGAGAAAGTGAGCAAGTTTGCCAGGCAAAACTTTGTCGAAGAGCGGCATCAACATCAACATGGTGACAATTGCACCTGGGATGATGATCGTGCCAACAACTTCAAGCTCGCCCGGAAAGAGCTTGAGCATCTGAAAAAGTGAGAGGAAGTACCACTCCGGCCGCGCAGGGTAGTCGCTGCTCGACGGATCGGCCGGGGCGTCGAGGTTCGCCCCATGTTCGGAAACAACCAGGAAAACGAGAACACCAAGGACAGCTAGGCTGGCGACGATATCCATCAAGACCTGTTCAGGCCAGAAGTGACCCATGCCTTTGGCATTCTTGGGGGCGGTCACCCCGTGCTTGCGGAACAGAGCGATATGTCCCGCAAGTGTCATCACCAACAGGCCCGGCAAGAGCCCGACGTGAAGCCCGTAAAATCGGGTGAGTGTCTGGTTGCCGTACTCGGAGCCACCAAGGGCAAGCTTCTGGATCGCGGGCCCGAGGATCGGAGTCCCTCCAGCAATGTTCGTTGCGACCTTGGTTGCCCAGTAGCCCTTCTGGTCCCACGGGAGAAGATACCCAGTGAGGCTAAACCCGAGTGTGATGAACAGAAGACCCATCCCGAACCACCAATTCACCTCGCGAGGTGCCCGATACCCCCCCGCGATCAGAACTTGGATCAGGTGCAGCGCCAGTAAAACAATCATCGCCTGCGAGCCGAAGTGGTGAACACCACGGACGAACCAGCCGAGCGTCATCTGATTGTTGATGTAGTAGACGCTCCCCCAAGCCGTCGTGCTCGACGGGCTGTAGGTGAACATCAGGAGAATTCCGGTCACAAGCTGGATCAGGAACGTCGAGCTGAGCGCGGACCCGAAGACGTATTTCCACTTGGCCCCGCCGGGGATCGGCTCTTCGAGCGCTTCATGGATCAGGGCTTTGTAGCCTGTGCGACCATCAAGCCAGTGGGAAAGTGCCTTAAACAAGGGGGGTCTTCTCCTTGCTCATGGTGCGGAATCGGTCGAACTTGACCAGGACCTGGGGGTCGTCGTCCTTCGTTAATTCCACTTCCAGAGTATCCATGCCACGGGGGGGAACCTGGTTGACCGGCTTTCCATCGAACTTAAACGCACTATTGTGACAGGGGCAGAGGAAGCTCTTTCCGTCTTTGCCAAGATTCACGGCACAGCCGAGGTGAGGGCACTCGGCTGTGTACGCGATCACAGCAGGTTGCGAGCCATCCGGCTGGCGGATCAGCCAGACCGAGCCAACAGGCTCTTTCGGGTACTTGACCCAGGCATCCTGTCGAGCAGCGATGACCGCAAACGACTGGGGAACCCCGACTTGCAACTGCCCGAGCCGAGCCAGTGACTCGAAGCCTCCGCTTTGGGACATCTTACGAAGTGGGTCCAGGAAATAGGCGATCCCCGGGATGGCCAAGACCAGGCCCATCACGTTGCCGAGGCCGATCGCAAGCACCTCGAACAGTTTTCGACGCGTCATCGGTGTTTTGTCCCCTAGGTGGGAGAGTCCGGGAGCGGTGGGGAGGAGATTCGAGGGCGGGTTGGAACGTTTCTCAGGGCTTGAGGGCGGATTTCACTGCGGCAAGGACGCGAGGAAGGCTCTCGGACATCGGATCGGGCAAGTTGGCACCAGCCGCAGCTTTGTGACCTCCGCCGCCAAATTGACCCGCCAAGGCGGAGCAATCGATTCCGTTGCGAGAACGGAGGCTCAACTTGATCCCTCCTTTGTTCTGCTCAATGAGCAAAACGCCAACCTCAACTCCTTCAATACAGACCGTATAGTCGATGAGGTCCTCGGTATCCGCAGGGATCGAGCCGGTTTTAACGAAGTCCTCGCGAGTCACGATCGAGTAAGCAATTTTCCCATCCTCGGTCGTTTCAATCTTCGAGAGAATCTCGCCAATCAGCTTGATTCGTCCTAGCGTACTCCGCTCGAAGAGCTTGCGGTAGATCCCATCGATAGGAGCGCCATGCTCGACCAGCTCCGCAGCGACTCTCAATGTCTCGGGTTTCGTGTTGGGATGATGGAACCAGCCTGTATCCATAAGAATCGCGGTCAAGAGGCCGGTGGCAATCTCAGGGGTAAACGTCCCTCCCAGCGCTTTGATGGCCCTGGCGACGAGCGCACCTGTCGCCTCGGCGGAGGTATCCTTGAGAACGATCGCCCCCATGTCATCCTGACTCACGTGGTGGTCAATGATCAGACGCTCGCCAGGGAACGAACGCGCCCAGTCCTGGACATCGCCCATCTGGCTCCAACTCGACAAGTCCAAGATGATCAACGCATCGCGATCGACGAGGTCCTCGGGCGTGACCTTTGTGCCAAAGTGTTCGAAGAGCGTGTGGTCAGGATCGAGGAAGTCATACCGAGGCGGGGTCTGACTGGGGATGATCGCGCGGGCATCCTTACCCATCTGGCGAAGATACCCCACCATCCCGACTGTGGAGCCGAGAGCATCACCGTCGGGACGGACATGGGTTGTCACCGCAAATCGCTCTCGGCGAGCGATCAAATCTGCAAGTTTGGACCAGTCAATGCTCATGGTGCAGACGCTCGTGCGGTGGGATGAAAAACTCACTGTAGCTTGAGAGCCAGGCTATTCGCAATCAGACGGCAACGGTTGAGGAGGCCGTGCGAGGGCTTACACCACCTTGGCCAATCGAATTGTTGTCCACCCGCTTCAATGATTATATGGCCAGGAATCGCTCAGGTTGTGTACTGATCCACCCGAAAGAGGTCGAGATTCTGCCTGACCCAGTCGATGGTCTCGGCCAGCCCTTGGTCCAGGCTAAAAGTCGAACGCCAGCCCCAGAGCGACTGGGCCAATTCAGTCCCCGCCAGAAGGCGGCCAACCTCGCTCGCGGCGGGGCGAACTCGCTCTGCATCGGTTTCAACTTCGATCGACTTGCCCAGAATGGTGCCAATCTTCTCGACCAGCTCACCAATCGTCAGATCCTCACCACGCCCGATATTGACCGTTCTGCCCAGCGCCTGACCGCAAAATGCAATCGCCAGGAACCCAGCGGCGGTGTCCTTGACGTACGTCAGGTCACGACGGGGATCAAGGCTACCCAGCTTGATCTTGGAGCGAGTTAACGCCTGGCTAATGATCGTCGGGATAATCGCGCGCGCACTTTGTCGCGGTCCAAATGTGTTAAAGGGCCTCAAAATCGACACAGGCAGCCCAAAGGCCCGAAAGTAACTCTCGCCCAACGCGTCGGAGCCAATCTTGGTTGCAGCGTAGGGGGACTGACCGCGCAGCGGATGCGACTCGCGGATCGGGACCGACTGCGCAGTGCCGTATACCTCCGAGGTTGAGGTCAGGACGACGCGTTCCAGAACGGAACTAGCTCGGCAGGCATCAAGGACATGGGCCGTCCCCACGACATTTGTCTGAACGACATCCTGGGGATTGATATAGGAGTAAGGGATCGCGATCAAAGCGCCGAGGTGGAAGACGAACTCCTGGCCCTGAATCGCTTTACGGACGGCTTCCGAGTCTTTCAGGTCGCCTCGGTGGACCTCGACCGCCTGTTGAATCTCGGTGGGGAGCCGGTCCAATTGGCCTCGATCATCCCTTCCATTATAGCGCACCAAGGCTCGGACATGGTGGCCCTCGTGGACTAAAAGCTCCACAAGGTGGCTCCCAATAAAGCCCCCTGCCCCCGTCACCAACACCGTCTTTCCCATCACTGAGTCTCCTCCATGGCCTTGGTCGCACGACCTCATCCTAGACGCTCCCCCATTTCGAGCAACCCGAAACTCTGCCCTTGTAAAACAAATAACCAAGATTCGCCAAGATGCCTAAAGCCCTTGAATTGACTGGTCGATAATCTCAATGGAACAGTCGAGGTGAGCCGGACCGTTATGCCCGACCCCAATTGCCCAAGGCAATTCGACACTTCTCCCTTCATACATTCTTCTGGTGAGGAGCTTGGCGATGGCGTTGCGACTCTTCCTCGTAAGCATGGTGGCTGGTATGGGCTTGAGCCTGCCCACAGCCCGCGATCTTGAGGAATGGAATCGTAAGGGCCGGGCCGTCTGGGTCGCGGGCCTTCAGCAGTGGGACGCAATGATGCCCACCGGCTCTCGAGCATTCGCCGAGGAGACTCGGCCCGCCCCTCTGGTGATCGTCACGCAGGTTCCCGACGAACCGACCATAGACCTGATCCCGCTGGCCGAAGACATCCAGTTCGAGGCGATCGTCGAAGTTATGGCCTCTCGGTTCTCAGAGGACTTGCAACTCCTCGTTGCAGCCATCAATCCCGAGTTGATTGCTGTGGTTGCAGAAGCCCCTGAACTGGAGCTTCCGAGCGACGTCTTCGCGATGGACCAGGAAGCCGCACTATCGAGTACCAGCCAGGCAGACCAGATCACCCCCAGCCCGACCGAGCCCGCAAGGACTGAGCGAGTCCTTCAGGCTGTTAGACTCACGAAGGAAGCGATCTCCGCATGGGTAGGGGTGCTAGGCCGACCGGTCAATGTGGTCTCACTCCGCGAATAACTTCGACAGCTTTCTCCCAAACAACGGAACGCTCGGCAAGCCAGAGTCGAATGACCTCTGAAGCTGCCGAGCGTTTACGTTTTACACGGTTGCTGCAAGTTTGGGTCGATCGTAACTGTCATTCTCCTCATCCGGCCCGATCGCTACAGCCCGACGATATCCGAGCGAGACCGCGACCTTGATCACCTCCCCGAACGACGGGAAGTTCTTACCGGTCCGGACCTTGAAGGCCTGCATGGCCGTCATAAATTCAATTTCATCGGGGGTGTACTGCTTCTCGAAGGTTGTTGGGTCAATCCGCTTGCGGCGTTCGGGCTTATCCCTTCGCTCCGCCGGGACCACTTTGACGGGTTTCAGATCACGACGGTCTTTGCCCTCCCGGCGATCGTAAAAGCACGTATTCTCGGGATAAGCGTCATGATCGAATTTTTTCGGGACAGGTGTCGTCTCTTCTTTGTTGGACATAGGCCTCGCGTCTCCGGTCGCTTGGGAACATTCGGGAGACTTCTGCCCCTAGGGCGTCTCACCCGTCCTCAGCACCTGCCAGTGATCTAGGTCAGTCCACGGTGGTTGTCAATTTCGAGCCTCGACTGTTCCAGGTTGGGACCCACTCTGTAGGGATTTGCGAATTCCGTGTGGTATCCTCAACTTCAGTGCGCAGGAACCGCGCTGTTCGGTCGGGCCTGGTGAGGGATCGCCGTCTTGCCCATTCGCCGCTCCCGCTGTTAATATACACAAACTGGGTCGAATGCCCGTGCCGGCGATCCACCGGTCGCCTTCCACTGGAGATCCCTCAATGATCCCGATCACGCGACGCAGATACAGCGTTGGGCCAATGGCGTTGGGTGGCTTTGTGCTGTCCGCCGCTGTGGCACTGGCCGCCGACTCGCCATCCCCAAGCCTGACCGAACAGCTCAATGACCTCGGTCGCCAGGCTGTTGACCAGGGTCGGCTCGGTGAAGCCGCTGACTTCTACAAGAAGTCGCTCTCCATCGACCCCAGCAACGCAGAAGCACGCCGGGCCCTACGTGGCGGCGGAATCACCCGGGTTGCCATGCAGGACCCCGCCGATGGGCCCGCAACGAACGCACCTGCCAAACCCTCGGAAGCCACTCTCGAAGGGGCTGCAGATCTTGAGCGTGCTCGCCAGCAGCAGATGACCTCTGATGTTAGCAACCGTATGCTGGATGCCCGCACCGCGCTTAAACTGGGCGATACGGCCCAGGCCAAGGATATTCTCCGCCTGACTCGCTCCGTGATCAACGCGGAACAGAGCCTCTCCACATCTGCCAAGAGAGCCCTCCTGAATCAGGTTGATACCCAATACCTCTCAACCATCAATCAGGAAGAGCGGATCGACGACGAACGAGCCGATCGGCTTCGTCGCGAAGCTGGCGAAGTCCAGCGCAACCGCAGCCTGAACGCCCTCCAGGCGCGTCATGCCACGGTTGACTCGATCATGCGTCAGTTCGATAACCTGATGCTCGAAGGGCGCTTCCGGGTCCTCTCCCTTGGCGGTACCGGCAACATCGCGTTGACGACCCTGCCGTTCGTCGAAGCCCGCGAAATGGCCCGCCAAGCACGTGGTCTTGAGCCTAACGCAATGGCTCCTCGCGTCGGGATGTATGTAGCCGCGAGCACCGGTTACCTGACCCAGTCCCTCGCTTACGAGGAGCTGAAAGAAAATCGGTTCATGGCGACTTTGCAGGACGTGGAACGAGCCGCAGTTCCCTTCCCTGACACGATCACTTACGAATATCCTCCGATCACAGCAGAGTTGCTCCGACGTTGGGAACGACGGTCGGAACGGTTCGGTCGTCCTGTGAGCTTGGTGACCCGTGACGAGCCGACCCGTAAGGTTTACCAGAAGCTCGAAGAGCCGATTACGATTCAGTATCCCAGCGAAACCCCGCTCGACGAGGTTCTCAAGTACATCAAGTCGGCCACGAGCGAAGCCAACTACGCAGGGATTCAGTACTATCTTGACCCGGTTGGGCTCCAGGAAGCAGACCGTACCGAGACCTCCCCGGTCAAGATCGACCTCGAGAACATCCCGCTCAAGACGGCCCTCAAGCTGATCCTCGATCAGGTTGGCCTGGTCTACACCGTCAAAGATGGAATCCTCAAGATCGACAACAAGGATTCGGAAAATCTGGCCACCGAAATCCGTGTTTATCCAGTCGCTGACCTCGCCATGATTCCGCTCTCCCTCATGGGTGGTGGCGGTGGTGGTGGTATGGGTGGTGGTGGTATGGGTGGTGGCGGTATGGGCGGTGGCGGCATGGGTGGTGGCGGCATGGGTGGTGGTGGTATGGGTGGTGGTGGTATGGGTGGCGGCGGTATGGGTGGAATGGGCGGCATGATGTCCATGCCCGTTCAGGACCCTGCATCCAGCTACGCGGAAAAAAAAAGCAACTAACTGATGTCAAGTCAGGCCAGTTAGGTAAAACAGGTGATCGGGATCGGGATGCGAATAACGCACCCGGTCCCGGTTCGGTTTCGAAGACCAAGAAGTCGTCCCCGCTCGATGACGAGCTCAAGATGGTCAAGCCCACCAAGCCGGTCGCTAAAACGACCGTGGCCCCTCCAAATCCAACCAAGTTCTGGGCCGATTTCTTTCGCGAAAAAGACTTTTCCTCCACCGAACTCTTTGGAACGATCTCGACACTCCAGACTGCGAACAAGTTGCTCGATATTGAGGCAGCATTACGTGCTTACTTGATTTATCGTCCTGCCAATGCTGAGGCATGGATGTACGAATTGCTCTCGGTCGTGATCGAGACCAATAGTGCTGCCGAAGGCACGAAGCCGGAACTCGTGAAAACGCGTGCTGAGGAAGCGAAGACCTACATGGGTTACGCGGCCACAGCCGCACTCAAAGGGCGAGATCCGACCCAGCTCGTAAGCGTCGCCGACAAGCTTCACCTCCGCGCCCGCTACGAGGAGGAAGGCCCGCTCCTCGACCTCGCCTGCGAGTTGCTCCCTCACCGCGGCGAGCCCAATGTCATGCAGATCAACCTCGCCACAGCGACCAAAGATCCGAAACGGATGGGGGATGCTATCGAGCGGCTCCTCTCCTTAGGATGGGCTGGTCGGGATGACAAAGGGAAGCTCTTTGACGACAAGGTCCGTCGCGATGCACGCCGGCAGGCAGAGACTTTGGTCAAAGTTCTCAAAGAAGAAAGCCGGTCGGAGGAAGCCGAAGCCCTGCTAGCTCGCTTGCCGAACGCCGAAGCGAGGGATCTGTATGTTCGGCTCACCTGGAAAGGAATGGCCGACTTGGACCTGAGCGTTGAGGAACCACTGGGAGCGACAGCTCGCTACGGCTACCCTCGTACCGTCTTTGGTGGGTCCCTTCTCGCCAATGGTGAACCTCGACGAACTGAAGAAATCTACGTGTGTCCACGTGGTTTTAATGGCAACTACCTGATCAAAGTTGAAGCAATCTTCAACGACCCGAAAGAGCCGGTCAAGGAAGCCGTTCTTGAGATCATTACCCACGAGGGGACTCCTCAAGAGGTGAAAAAAGTAATCACAGTGCAGATTCCCTCCAGCCAACCGGTGACCGTGAAACTGAGCGACGGCCGACGGAAGCAGGCTCTTCCATTCGTCGCCCCTGCCATCGTTGAGATCAAAGAAGCCGACCCGAAACGAGCCGCCGCGAAGCAGGCTGCGGAAGCTCGGTTCAACGAGTTCCGCAAGAAGAATGGCCCCAAGAACTGAGACTGAGTCAATTGCGGAGGAACGGGACGGAGATAACTTCCCTCTTCTTGAGCCGATCTGTTGACAAGACTCGTAACTCGTTCCCATGGTCCGCCGTGGGAATGCCGTCTGCGACGCTCCTGCGTCGACTGCGATCCGAAAGCAAGTGCGTCGTTTGTCGGATAAGACCAGAACCAGGTGCAAGAGAGCTTCCATGGCTCAACAAAAGGACGCAGGAGCGTCCTGGTCGGCATTCCCACGGCGGAGCATGGGAACGAGTTTTGGTGCGTGCTTCGCAAAGCAAAGTGATTCGAGCGTGATTGAGAAATCGGGATTTTATTTCCGTTCGGTTCTTCAGGTTCGCTTTTTTCTGGAGTCCACGACGATGACAGGCCTGGCGTATTTCCTCATCTCCACGATCGTCCTCGTCCAGACAGCCGACCAGCCCGACGCCCGCCAGCCAACTCGATTCCCGGAACTCGGCCTCAGACTGGTCGAGCCAACTCCCGCTCTGTTGGAGCGGTTCGGGCTCGACCCCAAAGCGCAGGGGGTCCTCGTGCGAGGGATCGACCCTGACGGGCGGGCCGATCAAGGAGGAATCGAGATCGGCATGCTGATCACCGACGCGGCGGGCCGGAAGGTGACGAATCTTGCCGAGTTCCGCGCGGCGATCGCCCAGAAGAAGCCAAAAACGGACACGATCGTTCGGATCCTTAAAAAGTCGAAAGCGGAGTTTCGAGTCCTGATCGACCACTAGCCCTTTGTCCAGGTTTGCCCTCGAAGGACGAGAGGGGTAGAGTCGGAATTGCGAGAGCAGCAGCTCCCGGGATCAATGGCGGGGTGCTCCCCGTCCACGGATTGGACCACACGTCATGCACCTTGTCTGAGGGGTTCCCATGCGAGCCCGTATTCTTGTCGTCGATGACGACGCGATCATCTGCACCATGCTCAAGCTCTATCTGGAGAAACACGGGTATCAGGTCGACTGCGCAGGTGATTGCTCGACCGCCCTGGACATGGTCAGGTCCACCCCCTACCAGCTCGTAATCACCGACCTCCGACTCCCTGGCTTGTCTGGCATGGAGTTCCTCGCGACGATCCGAGCCGAGAAGCACCCGCTCGGGGTCCTGATGCAGACGGGTTTCGGTGATACTGAGATCGCGATCGACGCGATGAAGGCAGGCGCAGACGATTTCATTACCAAGCCGTGCGAACCCGAGTGCCTGTGCCTGGTCGTGGATCGCATCCTTCATCGCCGAAGTCTTGTCGATGAACTTGAATCTCTCCGCCATCAAATGCGTGAGCACTATCGATTCCAAACAATGGTGTCGAAGAGTCCCTGGATGCGGAAGGTCTTTGACCTGATCCAGAACGTGGCCCCACTCGGTTCGACAGTCCTGATCAATGGCGAAACGGGGACTGGTAAGGAACTGGTGGCACGCGCGATCCATTCCGCCGATAATCGCCTCTCGGCGACTGCTCCTTTCGTCGCGTTGAATTGCGCCTCACTCAACGATTCGCTTCTCGAGACAGAGCTCTTCGGCCACGAGCGAGGGGCGTTCACTGGGGCCGAGACGCGACGCAAGGGACGGTTTGAAATGGCCCACAATGGGACGTTGTTCCTTGATGAGATCGGCGACATCTCAGCGGCGATGCAGATTCGCTTGTTACGGGTTCTTGATAGCGGGACATTCCAGCGTGTGGGGTCCAGCGAGACGATCCATGTAAACGTCCGTTTCTTAGCTGCCAGCAACAAACGTCTTGAAGACGAGGTCAAGGCGGGTCGGTTTCGTTCCGACCTCTTCTACCGCCTGAATGTGCTGCGAATCAGCCTGCCCCCTCTGCGCGATCGGCCTGAGGACATCCCCCTGCTCGCAACCCACTTCTTGGAACGGTTTTCGACCAAGAGCCTCCCCATGGTGAACGAGCTCGATCATGAGGCGATGCAGGCTCTCATCTCGCACCAATGGCCGGGCAATGTTCGTGAGTTAGAGAATGCGATCAAAGCCGCAGTCGCGATGACCGATGGTTCGATCATCCACCGCCACCACCTTCCCGCTGCGATCGCACCCCGTGAGGCCAAGCCCGACGAGTCCGTTCCACTCATCAAAATCGACAAGCGGCTCCCCGAACTTACGGAAGAGTTGATCGCGCAAGTGGAGCGCGATTATCTGACCCAGTTACTTGGGAAATACAAGGGAAACGTGGCCAGATGCGCCCAGCACAGCGGGCTCTCACGACGAAGCGTGACCCAGAAGCTTCAGAAGTATGGGCTCGACCGGACCAAGTTCAAAGAGAGTTCATCAAGGCCGACGAAGGCGAACTCCTCGGCCTCTTGATCAAGGCAGCGGAATATCTTTGAACTCGAATTCAACTGGAATAACGATGACCTTGCTGGGAGTTTCGTAGACTAAACCGTAGTCGGAAATCTTGCCGGGCGCTTCGACGAACAAGTATTCGAAACTGAGCTTTCCGCCATCGCTCGCGGTATTTGAAAACCCGCCATTATGCTCGAACCGCGATCCATCGGCTTTCTGGAGCCAGATTCGGTTGTTGAACAGCCCCTGCCGATAGCTCTCGAAGGCTGGACCATTGCCCGGCATGGCGATCGAGACATTGACCTTCCAGGTCTCTTCATCGACATCTGCGGATCCCAGAGTGACGCTGATATCACCTTGCTTGATCGTGACATCTTTCTTACTCAAGCTCGGGAATTTGAAGATTTTCAATCCTGCGGGGATCGAGAGATCTCCCTTAATTTTGAGCTTGGCAAGCTTCGCCGCCGCGCGATCGGGTGCCTTAAGGTTCAGGTTGAGCTCGATCGCAGGGTTCTCAGGACGCAACGCGGCGTCACTCGACTCGCCCATCACGTCGGGTTCGACTTTCTTGCCCCGATCGTCGACGATCTCCATCAAGTCAGGCTTGAGCTGGAGGAGCATCGGTCGCAACCGAGGTTCCCAGGCAAATTCCGCTTGGATATTCGAGGAAGATGTGCCGGTCGCAAAATCTCGCACCGTCTCAATCTGCTTGAGGGTCACACGGAACGGTCCTGTGTGGATTACATAGCCACTCTCTTTCGGCATCAAGGGCATGTCGAGTGGCATGAGCCCCAACGACCCGTCGCCGGTGAATGCGGTCACGCTCAAGCCTGCTTGCTCGGCAAGTTTATCGATCGCCTCGAAGAAGGTTATGTCCTTAAAGTCCAGGTCGAGCGCAGGGTTCGTGACATCGACACCCAGGCTCTCACGCATGTCGGTGATTCGGTTTCCAGACTGCGACTGGAGCTGCTGAAGCGCTTCCGATAAGCGGATCCCTTTGCCGATCAACGTGATCTTCGAGGCCCCAGTATTTGTTGTCTCCGCAGCCTCAGCCAGGGCTTTACGGACCCTGTCGAGCCGCTCGGACTGGGGCCCTTGCAGCTTCTCGGGAAGGTGGGGGAGAGCCTTAGCCCCCATCTCGATCAAAGCCTTCTCCGCCGCGTCTTGGGCTTCGACTTTGGGCGCGGAGAGTCGATCCACAAGCTGGGCAACCCGGTCCTTGATTGCCGAGTCGGCGACCTGGGCCAAGACCAAGGTATCTCCTAAACCGAAAAGGACGCAAAGCCCAGCAAAGACGAGTGTTCGATGATTCCGACTCATCGGATGGCCTCCAGCCGACAGGGGCTCTTAAACTTGTCAGAGGTCATCTTACCGCCCTGAGAGGGGCACGACCAGGGAGCCCTCAAAATCGCGAACTCGCCCGAGCTGGATCTGGGGGCTACCCATGATTTCGAGGCATGATAAGGCCGGTCACGGAGGAGACGCACCATATCATTGTAAGTGGAGCCAGTTCGTTCTGAGCCCAAGGGCTCTGGCCTTCTCGGTCGGTCGCTTGACGCATACGATTCGAACCGGGACAATTTTAATATTGAGATTGGAACGTGCTTGACCAAGGACCTGCATCCATGATGACCTCCGACCCGAGAAGACTTCTCCGTCCACTCGGATTCATCCTCGTAATGAGCGCGGCCTCGGTCGCAGCCGAGAATTCTCCGGTTGTCTTGAACGCGAGCGGGAATCGGCTCAAAGCCGATGTTAGCTATCTGGCCGACGATGCTCGTGATGGGCGTGGCCCCGGCACCGCAGGCATCGAAGCGGCCGCCGACTATATTGCGACGACCTTCAAGGAAATCGGCCTCAAGCCGGCCGCCGGTGCTGAGGGCTTTTTTCAACAGTTCCAACTCCCCGGACCTGCCAAGCTAGGGGACAACCCCACCTTGAGCGTTGCAGGTTCGAAAGATCGGAACCTGAAGGCGGAACCCAAGTCCGACTTCACCCCACTGGCGATCGGTTCCAGCGGTGATTTGAAGGACCTCCCAGTCGTCTTTGTTGGCTACGGAATTACAGCCAAGGATGACGAGACCAAACTCGACTACGACGACTATGCAGGTCTCGATGTCAAGGGTAAGGCCGTTCTGCTGATCCGCAAGACTCCCCAGCAGGCGAATAAGGATTCCAAGTTCTCAGGTCGGAACCTGAATCGGTTCGGGGCATTTCGACATAAGATCACTAATGCGTTCTCCCACGGAGCTGCCGCAGTCTTGATTGTGAACGATGCAGCCACCGTGAAGGGCCAGAAAGACGTTCCGCTCGGATTCACAATCGCTGGCAATGAACAGAATTCCAAGTTGCCATTTGTTTCCATCAGCCGGGCTTTCGCGGACTCGTTGCTTGATGTCGCCGGTGCCGCCAAACTTGCCGAACTCGAAGCCGAGATCGACACGGATGGAAAGCCTCACTCGAAGGATCTCGAAGGGCTGAAACTCTCAACAACGGTTGAAGTCAAACGCGAGCAACAGACGACGAAGAATGTCATCGGGGTCCTGGAAGGGAGCGGCCCCTTGGCCGACGAGACCATCGTCATCGGTGGCCATTACGACCACCTGGGTAGGGGTGGGCTGATGTCGGGCTCGCTGGCCTTCTTGTCGCGTGACATCCACAACGGTGCGGATGATAACGCCTCGGGAACTTCGATGGTTCTTGAAATGGCCAGAAGGCTCGCTCGCCGAACGGATCCCCTCCCCCGTCGTGTGGTCTTCATGGCCTTCTCAGGCGAGGAGCGGGGCCTGCTCGGCTCGCAGCATTACTGCGACAATCCCCTCTACTCTCTCGATAAAACAGTGATGATGTTCAACTTTGACATGGTCGGTCGGTTGAACGACGAGGGTGAGTTGACGATCTTCGGAACCGGGTCGAGCCCCACGTTTGGAGCTCTCGCCGAGGCACTCGGGACCTCAGCCGGCTTCAAGATCAAACAGGTTGCGGGGATCAGCGATGGAATTGGTGGAAGTGATCATCAATCGTTCTATCAAAAGAACATCCCTGTACTCTTTGCGTTCACCGGAACTCACAAGGATTATCATCGACCTAGTGACGATACCCACTTGATCAACTTTGTAGGGATGTCGCGAATTGCCGACCTTGGCGAGATCCTGCTGCTCGACCTGATTCGTCGGCCGGAACGACCTTCCTTCACCAAACCTGTGCCGAAAGAGGGGAAGGCTTCAGCCGACCCTGGCCGGGCTGCGGTCTCAGTCTATTTCGGCTCGATCCCCAGCTACGATGATTCCGACAAGGGAGTCAAGCTCACCGGTGTTCGCGATGGTAGTCCCGCTGAGAAAGCAGGTCTGAAAGCAAATGATGTGATCATCAAGTTCGGTGACAAGACCATCGGGACCATCTATGAGTACACCGAACAGCTCGGCAACTACAAGCCTGGTGATGTCGTCGATGTGGTTGTGAAGCGAGGCGATGCGGAAGTCACACTCAAAGTCACTTTGGCTCCGCGACCTGGCGGGTGATCAATGTTTGTGAGAACGGTCCGAGTTCCGCGAACCAGGATATTCCTTGGGGATGGCCACGAATCGAGGCCATCCCCACCTTCCGACAGAACGCGACCTTCCTTGTGCAATTCTACAGTCATGTTCATGCTTATACTTGCTTTACTCATGAGCGGTTGCGCCCCTACGAGTCCTCATCTCACGATTTGTACGAACTGGGATCTCCAGGACCAACGTAAAGTCGAGGCGATGGCCGCAAGCGGTGGTTATCAGTTGCGTTGGGTGACTCTTGCCCCATGGTCTTCTCCTGCACAAGGCCCTGCCGGTTGTGATCTCTGGCTTCTGAAATCGCTCACACTTGAGCAAGCTTGCTTCCTTACAGCCAATCTCGATAAGAATCTTGAGTGGGCCACGACCTATGAATCTCTGGTGAGCCATGCCGGGGCGATCGAGGGCTCGGCGCGGTGGGGTGCGTACCTGAGTGACGGTCCCCAAAAGGGTTTGGCAATCTCGTTGCTCGACGACATCCGTGAGGAGTTTGGGCCAGGCCAGAATACGGGCCCACCGGGAGACAATTCCTGGATGAGTCTGCTCTCTGACCTGCTTGATTCTACGTTAGAACAAGCTCGCCCGGAACTTCGGGCTGCTGAACGGGTATTGCAGGACAATCCCCACGAGACGGCCAGACGATGGTTGGTTGAGCCACCCCCCTGGCCTCCTGCTTCGATCAACAAACTCCACGCCAACGAATCAACTCACGACTTGGTCACGACCCTCGCAACAGAACTGGCCCCGGACCTCGAGTCTCGCCACTGGCTGCTCGCAAGCTGGGGGGGCGAGCCTCGCCCAATTGACCCGACACTCCTTAAAGAACTGGCAGGAGTTGCGGGTGGAAAGCTCATCCATGAACCACGCTTCCGCGCCTGGTTGCGGGTGGAGTGGACCAACTGGGCACGCCAGCGTTATCGACGGGTGGCGCGACTTGTGGCGCAAGGTGAAAGCCCATGAGCACCGTCAGCGTGATCAAGCTGGTCAAGCGATTCGATGGAATTGCGGTCGTTGATCTCGATGTCCCGCTCGACCTGCGATCCGGCGAGGTCCTGCACATTGTAGGCCCCTCAGGGGCGGGCAAAACGGTGCTCGCTCGGATGATTGCTGGTCTCCTGCCACTCGACGATGGCGAGATCTTCTTTGATGGCAAACTGATCAACAGTGATGCACCATTCGCTCGTAAAGTGGGCTTGATGTTGGCTGAGGATGGCCTTTGGCCGCACCTCACCGTCGCCGACAATGTCGAGCTAGGACTCAAGGGGCGTGGGTTCGGGCGCAAAGAGCGTCGCGAAAAGGTCGAGCAGGCACTAGGATCGATGAAAATCGAGAGCCATGCAGACCATCGCCCGGAACGATTATCACAAGCCCAGCAACGTCGGTGCGCATTCGCGCGTGCCCTGGTGATCGACCCAAATCTGCTGATTCTCGACGATCCGCTTGGAAAACTTGACGGCCCGAGTCGTGACGAGTTCCGTGAAGATCTGCGACGGGTGTTGAGTGAGGACCGCGTCACCACCCTCGTCTTGAGCGCGAATCCGCGCGACGCTTTGGCGATGGCCGAGCGGATGGCGGTCCTCGACCTTGGCCGGATCATCCAGGTGGGAACACCGCTTGATCTCTACAATCATCCCGGTAATGCGCTCGTCGCCCGTTTTCTAGGTGATGTCAACCTAATTCAAGGCCAGGTCGAAGGCCCTGGTGGTCGTGGCGAGATCGTCGTTCGTACTCCAATCGGGCGATTGATCACGCAGGCGAACCTGGGAATGCTTGCGGCCGGCTCGCCCGTGACGCTGGCGATTCGACCTGAAGCACTCGCGATAGGGGCTCATGTCCCGATGGGTGCAAACCGATTTCCAGCGACGGTCGAGCGCCAAGTGTTTCTGGGCGAAGTACGCCAGATCCACCTCCGAGGACCTGCCGACTGGCCACTGCTGGCTCTCGCACTTCAGAGCCAGTCGGGGGGGCTTCGCGAAGGGCAGAGCCTCTCTGTCTCCATCCTCCCCGAGTTCATCATTGTCCTAGGAACTCGGCCCCAAATGGGTGAGCGCCTGCTCGCATGAACCACCGTTTGAGAGAAACACCTGTACGTATCTTGTTCTTATCGGTTGTGCTCGCCTTGCTGGCGGGCTCGATCACTGACCGAGGTGCGGATCAATCGCTTCGACTCACACTCTTTCCGCTGGCGTTGACCTGCTTTGACCCCCTTCTGTGGACCTGTGTTTGGGGAAGCCTGTTGGTGGCGGCACTGGCCGCCGCGTGTTCGCTGATTCTGGGTGTGGCGATCGCAATCAGCACTCAGAGTCGTTCGTATTGGGGTCGGCCAATCTTGGTCGTACTGACGATCCTCCCGCTGGCGATCCCACCAGCAATCTCGGCTGGGGCTTGGAGGGTCTCAAACCTCTTCACACCATGGATCATCACCGACCTGGGTGGAGGTCTCGTGGATTTGACACCTTGGTTGATCTGGTTGATGGCGGCATCGATATGGGGATCGGCCTTGGTCGCGGCGTCCGCGAGTTCACGGCTGGCGCGCATTGACAACGACTCTGTGGAACTGGCCCGTTCGCTCGGTCTCGGTCCATGGACTCGCTGGCGTGAGCTGGTCTGGCCGACGATCCGACCTGCAACGGCTCAAGCCGCGTCGATGGTCTTCAGCTTGGTCATCTTCGATCCAGGCCCACCTATTGTCCTTGGGCTGAAACGGACGCTCGCCTGGGAAACTCTTGCTTCCATGCAACGTGTTGGTGGCCTCCCTCGCGTCGCGACAATCTCCCTGGGTATGATTCTTGTCTGTACCATTGTGCATTTGATTGTCTTTCGGCCTGGCTGTGACCAGGTACTCCTTAACAAACGCGCACGACGTAAGCCCCATCGGTCGCTCAGAGCGATCTTTGCCCTACCGCTCATGATCGTGATCTCGATGTGGTCGATCCTCTCACTCACGGCGATCGCACTCCTTTGCGACCGTGTTATTCACATTGGTTGGAGGGCTCAAGAACTTATCGACATGCTCCGATTCGGCCTCACACAGCGAATCGTTTTCGGTACCGTGATCGGCCTTGTCTCGGTAATTGCAACGAGTCGGCTGCTGGGTCGAACTCATGGCAAGATACCCCCCGTGAGACGTCCAATGATTCCGCCACTGGCGATCGGGGTCGCGGTTGTACTGCTTAGCCAGTTCGTTGGCGATCTCTTCGGTCTGGTTCAGTCAACACGCTTGCCGACCGAGTGGACAGCCTGGCTCAGCCGATTCTCGCCGGATCTTGGGACTACGTTTTTTTTGGTTCTGACGGTCGCTTTAGCGAGCATCCCTTGGTTGTCGAGCAGGTCCGCTACCAGGACCAGACCGTTCGCTTACCCGATCCTCGTCGCATCGATCGGCGTGACCTGGGCGGCACCGACCATCGCCTTGCTGGACTTCACAAAGCTCACGACTCTGGGCGCTGACTTGTGCTTGACTTCGAACGATCCTGGCTGGTTCTGTCTACTATCCCTGCTGGCGATGGGACTCAACGTGATTCCGCTCGGAGCGTGCGCACTCGACCGGCGATCGCATCTGGGCGATTGGATTGTCTGATCCCGGCGTTAGATGCCAAAGAGTAGCCAGTAGCCGTAGCCAACTGGCCCTGCGAACAAGAGCGAGTCGAGGATGTCGAGCAGTCCGCCGAAACCTGGTATGATCGTATCGGCATCTTTAACCTCGCCGTCACGTTTGATCATCGACTCCATGAGGTCGCCAAGCTGAGCAGCAGTGCCAACGACTATCCCGTAGCCGATCGTTTCTTTCCACGAGAGAACGGCCGTGTGCAGGGCCATTCGAGCGAAACCGACGACAAGCGCGGCCGCGATCACTGCGAAGATCAACCCACCAAGAGCTCCTTCAACCGTCTTACTGGGGCTAAGGACAGGCCACAACTTATGCTTGCCGAAGAGTCGGCCCACCGTATACGCGCCGGTGTCGGACCCTTTCGCGGTCGCGACCAAAATCATCAGGGGAATGACACCATGATGCGAACCGTCGAGCCATCGGTGCTGAATCATGAAACTGCCGAGCAACCCGACATAAGCGATCGCCAAGATCGTCGATGCGATCGTCGTCATTGCGTTGCCGGGTTTGGCGAATTGGAGACTCTGACTCAAAAACGTCGCCATCAGGACCGCGACGAATGCCCAGAGGGGCCAGGCTAACGCGTTCACAGGTGCCATGGGATCGTATGAGAGGGCGTTCGGCTCGCCCATCGGCATGCCGTTGGCGATCGCGATCACGTGAGGCCACCAGTTGGCCAAACCCACCACCAGGGTTCCGGCGATGACCGTACTGGCGGAGGGCCTCCCCACCGATGCCGTCATCAGTCCAACCATTTCACGGGCGGCCATGACCAAGGCGACAGAGGATGCAATCGCCCAGAGTGGGTACCAAGGGGCAAACCACTCGTCGATCCAGAGCACGGCTAAAACCGCAGCGACCAGTGAGAAACCGGTCGCGAGCCTGTAACTGAGCATTCGCGGCTCTCATCGGAAGGATCGGAAAGAGGACAATGTACCGAGAGTCACCGCGACTACAAGCCACCGCCGGGAGAAGAGGCGGTCGCAGGCAATCCGCCAAATTTTCGTTCACGGCGGGCGTAGGCCACACACGCCGCAAGGAGGTCGTCGCCTCGGAAGTCGGGCCACAAGGTTTCTGTGACGAACAGCTCAGAATATGAGATCTGCCAGAGCAAATAGTTGCTCACACGCATCTCGCCCGCCGTTCGGATCATCAGGTCGGGGTCGAGCATTCCGGCGGTCGAAAGATACGACGCGAACATCGGCTCGTCGACCTGCTCGGGTTTGAGAACCCCAGATCGAACATCCTCGGCAATCCGTCGTGCCGCGTCGGCAATCTCGGTCCTACCACCATAGTTGACCGCCAAGCAAAGGGTCATCCCCGTGTTAGATTCGGTCGCGGCCTTGGTCCGGTCGAATTCCTTGAGCACATCAACCGGAAGCCCTTCCCGACGACCGATCATGGCGAGCCGGACGTTTTGATCCATCAGCTCGTTGCGTTCGACAACCAGAAAGTGTCGAAGCAACCTCAGGAGGAATGTCAGTTCACGAGGCGGTCGTTTCCAATTCTCAACCGAGAGGCAGTAGAGGGTCAACTGGTCGAGCCCGAGCCGGCAGCCTTCCTCGACCACCGCACGGACACTCTGGATGCCTCGGCGGTGGCCCACAATCCGGGGCAAGCCCCGATTCTTGGCCCAGCGACCATTGCCATCCATGATGATTGCGATGTGACGGGGCAGCCGATCAGCAGTAAGCCCCAGGGGCTCGATTCGGGCGATTCCTTCGGGAGTGATCATCATGCGCGAGGCCTCTCGCGAGAAATTGCGGACCGACTCAGGACGGAAATCAAGTGACGTGAATCGTCTGGCGACGGTCAGGACCGACCGAAACAATCGAGACCGGAACTTTCAGCTCCGTGGCCAGGAACTCAATGTAAGACTTGGCCGTCGCGGGTAACTCGTTCCAAGACCGAGCCTTGGTCAGATCTTCGCTCCAGCCGGGAAGAGTCTTGTAGACCGGTCGGCATTCGGCGAGATCATCCAGGTCAGCAGGGAAGTCGGTCACACGTTTGCCATGCTTATCTTCATAGGCGACCGCAACTTGGATCGACTCGTGCCCACTGAGAACGTCGAGCAACATTACTGCGACCTCGGTCGCCCCACTCACACGGGCACCATGGCGGGTCGCCACGGCATCGAACCAACCGCACCGTCGAGGCCGACCTGTCACCGTTCCATACTCGCGGCCAACCTGGCGGATCCGCTCGCCGACCGGATTATCTTGCTCGGTTGGGAACGGGCCGCCGCCGACCCGAGTGCAGTAGGCTTTGACGATTCCAATCCAACGATTAATGTGCCGAGTCGGTACCCCCGATCCAGCCGCGATTCCGGCTGCGCTCGAATTCGAGCTGGTCACGTAGGGGTAACTACCATGATCGACGTCGAGAAGTGACCCTTGAGCCCCCTCGAACATCAGACTTTTCCCGGATTCGATCGCATGATGGAGCCAGGCGGTGGTATCGGCCACGTAGTCCCGGAGCTTCTCGCCGTAGCCTAGATACTCGTCAGCGACGGTCGGACCATCAAGGGGCGTGTAGTCGGGAAGCATGGCCGTGAGCAGTCGATTCTTATACTCGACAATCCGGGCGACATGAGACCGAAAACGCTCGGGATGGTAGAGGTCGCCGACACGAACTCCATGGACTCGACCGACTTTATCCTTATAGCAAGGACCAATCCCGCGTCGGGTTGTGCCCAAATGGTCGGCGGTCGACGAGGATTCTTCGGTCAGGCGTTCTTCCGCAAGATGGTACGGGAGAATGACATGGGCTCGGTCACTGATGAGCAGACGCCCTTTGAAGTCGACCCCCTGGCCTGAGAGCCGCTCGACTTCCGCAAGCAAAGCCGGCGGATGGATCACGACTCCATTGCCGATGACAGCGGTAATGCCGGGGCGGAGGATTCCTGTAGGGATCAGCGAGAGCTTATAGGTAGTCCCGTCGACAACCACGGTGTGTCCCGCGTTTGCCCCACCCTGGTAGCGGACAACGGCGTCGTGCCGGTCGCAAAGCAGGTCGACGATCTTCCCCTTCGCCTCGTCGCCCCACTGAAGGCCCACGACGCAAGTCGATGGCACGGCTCGATGACTCCTGGAACTGGGCTCAGCCGCTAACTCGGGTGAGCCAATTGCGAAAGATAAAGGGTAATCCGCTTACTTTGCGGCGTCAAGTAAAGGGGACCGCACCAATCGGAGATGGGCGGCGTCTCCCCCCAGTCAACCTATGACATCGCGATCAAGTCGCGAAACTCTTGAAAGAGATACTGGCTATCATGCGGCCCTGCTGAGGCTTCAGGATGGTACTGGACACTCATCACGGGGAGCCGGCGGTGTCGGAGCCCCTCCAAAGTACCATCGTTCAGGTTCACGTGACTGGCCTGAACGTCGTCGGGTAAGGTCGAGGGATCGACAGCGAACCCATGATTCTGAGTGGTGATTTCAACTTTACCGGAGCGTTCATCACGCACAGGGTGATTCGCTCCGCGATGGCCAAACTTCAACTTGAAGGTCTTGGCCCCGAAGGCTTGACCAAGGAGTTGGTGGCCCAGGCAGATGCCGAAAATCGGAATGCCTCGCGACTCCGCCGCCGTCTTCAACAAGGTTTGGAGCGTCGAGGTCGCGGCAGCGAGCGGCTCCGGGTCGCCTGGTCCGTTCGAGACGAAGATCCCGTTCGGTTCGTGCTCAAGAATTTCTTGCGAGGAAGCGCGACCAGGCAGAACCGTCACTCGAAAGCCCTGCTCGATCAGGTGACGGGGGATGTTCCACTTCATCCCAAAATCGAGCGCAACCACATGTGGGGCATCCGTTTCGGGTGGGGCTAGCTCGACTTGTGGGTAGAGAAACTCACGATGTAGACCGGGTATCCAGCTCGCTTTGTCGGCAGGCATGACCTCCCGGGTCAAGTCGCGTCCTACCAAGCCCGGAGAGGCTTTGGCTCGCTCCACGAGCCGAGCATCGTCGAGATCAACGCTGGAAAGCACGCCTTTAAGAGCACCTCGGACTCTTGTCAGGCGAACCAACTGACGAGTATCGATTCCCTCAATTCCAGGGATTCCATGCTCTTTGAGGTAGTCGTGTAACGAGCAGGTGGAACGATGGTTGCTTGAAATCCTGCTTGCTTCTCGGACCACGAAACCGCGAACCCAGGGCTTCCGGCTCTCGGCATCGTCCGGGTTGATCCCATAGTTCCCAATTTGCGGGTAGGTCATGGCCACGATCTGACCATGGTACGACGGGTCCGTCAAAATCTCCTGGTAACCGGTCATACTCGTGTTGAAAACAACTTCACCATCGGTTTCCAAATCGGCACCAAAGGAACGACCGGTCAGGACGGTCCCGTCTTCCAAGGCAAGCTTTGCTATCTTCATCGAAGTGTCGTCAACGCTCCGCAAGTTTATGGGACCCCAACGACACTGATTATAGCAACTCACTTGAGGGGGCAACACTGGACGAAGTTTACGGTTTTCGACTCGGGGTTGTGACGAAGGAGCGATTCCGTGACGGCTTACCTATTTTGACGAATCCGCGCCCTCGCGTACGCTGCCTGAGCCCGAAGGTGGATTGATCGTTTTTTGAACACATTCCCCCGATGCCGTTGTCTTTTTGGGAGACCATGCTCAAAATAAGATTTCCGAGTCGAGAGTAGGAGTCTGCAATCCTTCTCATTGAGAAGTAGGACATCCTCATCGGTCGGCGAAAGGTAGGGCATGTCGGACGCGACGATCAACTTGGACGGGCACGACGAGGAACTCTCACTCTTCGGCAACCGTGATCAATATCTCCGTCAAGTCCGTGACGCGTTGGGTGTCAAGGTCTTGGCACGGCACGGTGAGATTCGCTTAGAGGGCGAAGCGGATCGTGTCGAGCTTGCAAAGAATGTTTTTGAGACGTTGCGGGCGATCTACAAGCGAAAAAAGGCGATCCTTGCCGGCGAGGTCAGCCAGGCGATCGAGGATGCCCTTCAGATTGCGGACCCGGATCGGCCCGATACCGCAGAGATCCGGGAAGGAGGCCGATCTGTCCGCGCCAGGACAGATGGACAGGCTCGCTACTTACGGGCACTCCGAGAGTTCGAACTTGTTTTTTGTATTGGACCGGCAGGAACTGGTAAGACTTACCTGGCTGTTGCGAACGCGGTGGCTCACCTGCGTCGCGGAACGATCAAGAAGATTATCCTAGTTCGACCGGCAGTCGAGGCGGGTGAACATCTCGGATTTCTTCCGGGAGACCTGGAAGCCAAGATCAATCCCTATCTCAGACCGCTGCTCGATGCCTTGCACGACCTGATGGACTACGACCAGATTCGCCGTTACATGGGGAACGACCTCATCGAGATCGCTCCTTTGGCGTACATGCGAGGCCGAACCTTGAATGATGCGTTTATCATCCTTGACGAAGGACAGAACGC
The DNA here is from genome assembly GCA_025356475.1 of Isosphaeraceae bacterium. Lineage (GTDB taxonomy): Bacteria > Planctomycetota > Planctomycetia > Isosphaerales > Isosphaeraceae > JANXSX01. The sequence goes on from JANXSX010000182.1 coordinate 52,572, forward strand.
GACTGTTCCTCAGATGAAGATGTTCTTGACGAGAATGGGACAAAACTCCAGGATCGTTGTGACTGGCGACGTAACGCAGGTCGATCTTCCGCCGGCCACGACGAGTGGGCTTGCGGATGCCGTCGATCGGCTCTCGGGAATTACGGGGTTAGGGATCGTGGCCCTTGACCGGTCCGACATTGTCAGGCACCCTCTTGTCCAAGCGATTGTGGACGCCTACGAAATGACAGAAGCGCCTCGACCGTCCGGCTCGGCGGCGCATCCGATCACGTCACCTACCGACACGTCGGCTATCGCCGAGCGAGTCGCCCCCCCCGCCTCGGAGTAAGGCGGACGTGGCCAATCTGGCCGCGAAGTCGCGCCGAAGTCGGCGCGACACACTCCCGCGCGGGACCGGCCCTAAGCTGGTTGACCGCGCCCGTGGGGATGATTTCCTCAGATGAGCTTTGGTAAACGTCGGCCTAAGTACCTCCGGGCCATTCTCCGGCCCTCAAATCCGATCGCGATTCAACACGAACGCCAGGCTCGACAGCGAAATCGCTGGGCGCGTCTGGGTGTTGTTGCGATCGCGATCCTCGCGACTGCCGCGCTGATCCACGGAGGGGGCCCTCCCTTCCCGTACCGATTGCACCAGCGTCCAGAGCGGCAGATCCGTGTCAGTGTTGACGGATTCCTCCGTAAGGACTCGACGCGCACAACCTACCAGCGGCAGAAGACCGCCGATGAGGTTGCCCCGTCAATGATCAATAAACCGGAGCGGATGCAGGATCTGGCCGCTCGGCTCGACGATTTGATCAACGCCGTCGCCAAAGCAGAGTCGCTCGACTCCTTGCCGGTCACTCTCCGCGAGAGCTGGGGACTTACCTCACCGATCTTCGACGACCTCAAAACTGCGACCGACACCCCAGAACGTCGCGAGGATCTCTCCCGTCAGATTACCCAAGCCTTTCAACCGATCCTTCGCGATGGTGTGCTCGGACCCGATACCCTTCCGCCTGCCGAGTCGACCAGTCTGTCGCTCTCGGTCCGAGACCTGGACCAACCGGAAAATCAAGCACACAACATCACACGCGAAAGAGCGGTTCCTGAGCGGATCTCCAAGCCAGAGGGGCCTGTCGCCGCCGAGTTCATCGCCCCGTTCGTCTCACCTCGGCTCGGCCAGGTGGTTTTCGGGCTGGTCGGTGAGAAACTGGCGAGGACGCCCACCCTCTCGTTCGACCCGATCCTAACAAGTCGCCGCCGTGAGATCGCCCGGAACTCGGTGAAGGATGTGTACGAACCGTTCGTCAAGGGCGACCTCATGGTCGATCAAGACCAGGAGTTAGGACAACAGGAACTTCTGCTCCTACGCCAGGAACACGATCGCGCCACCGAGCTACAAACGGTTGGTGCGCGGTTACGACGACTCGCCTCGGTCATTGTTCTGGCAATCGCGCTTTACGCTCTGATCGGATATTACGTTGGTCGCAATGAGCCCGAAATTGCGGTCGACTTCGGGAGAATTGCAGCCATTTGCGGACTCTGCTGTTTGACGCTGGGGCTCGTGAGACTCCTGGCGCTCCAGCCTTGGGATGCGGAGTTGGTCCCGATCGCGATCACGGCTATGGTTCTCGCGGTTGCCTATAACCCGCAGTTCGCACTTATGGTCACGTTTGCGCTCTGCCTGATGACAACACTTGCGTTAGGTGCGGATATCGGTCAGTTTGTCGTCATGATGGGTGGGACCGCCGCCGGAGTTTTAACGTTGAATGAGGTTCGGACCCGTACCAAGCTGATTAAGGTGGGGGCTACGGCCGCTCTCGGCTATTTCTTACTCACGATTGCGACGGGCCTGTTCCAGAATCAGCCATTGGCTCTGGTTGCGGAAGACAGCCTCTGGCGCGCCGGTTGGGGATTACTCTCGGGTTTCTTCCTGGGCGGGAGTCTTCCTTTCGTTGAGACATCATTCGGGATCGTGACTGGAATCAGCCTCCTGGAGTTAGGTGATGTGACCCACCCACTCCTCCAGGAACTCGTCCGACGCGCACCTGGTACGCACAATCATTCAATAACTGTCGGGGCTATCGCTCAGTCGGCAGCCGAACGGATTGGGGCGAACGCCTTATTGGTTCGGATTGGTGCCTATTTTCATGATATCGGCAAGATGCTCAAGCCCCACTACTTTGTCGAGAATCAGGTGGGTGGGACAAACCGCCACGCGAACCTCGCCCCAGCAATGAGTACCTTGATCATTATCGGTCACGTGAAGGATGGGGTCGACCTCGGTCGGCAACATCACCTTCCCGAACCAATCATTGACCTGATCGAACAGCATCACGGGACCACCTTGGTCGAGTATTTCTACCGGGAAGCCACGAAACGACACCAACAAAATGGACTCGGTGGCGAGGTTCAAGAGGGTTCGTTTCGATATCCAGGTCCAAAACCTCAGACCAAAGAGGCAGCGATTTTGATGGTCGCAGACGCCGTCGAGTCTGCCAGCAGGACCCTCTCCGAGCCAACACCTGCGCGGATTGAAGGGCTCGTCACCGACATGATTGATAAACGCCTTCACGACGGTCAGTTCGATGAGTGTAGCCTGACTCTTCGTGAGATCGGCGAGATCCGTGAGAGCCTGATCAAGAGTCTGATCGCGATTTACCACGCTCGGGTGAAGTATCCTGAACAACGGACCGCCTGAGCCGACGCCCGTTCTCTCTTACCAATTGCTTTACTCCATTGGGTCGTGGACAAAGTCCACCAATCGCCTTTATGAGCCTCATTCCACACGATTCTGAGCCTTTTCTCGTCGAAATTAGCGATACACAATCGCACGTGCTCTGCGACCATATCTGGATCCGGACGATGATCGTCAACACGCTTCTCAGTCACGGAATTGAATCAGCCACCATCTCAGTCGCGATCGTCGACGATGCGGCGATTCGGTCGATCAATCGGCGTCATCTCAATCATGACTGGCCAACAGATGTGATCAGCTTCTTGATCTCCGAAAGTGATGAAGAACGTATGCAGGGTGAACTCATCGTCTCGGCGGAAATGGCTGCGGCGACCGCGTGGATGATCGGAGTCGATCCCAAGGATGAACTGGCGCTCTATCTCGTTCATGGCCTGCTTCACTTGTGCGGGTTCGACGACCTGAGCGAGACGGATGAGTTGGAGATGCGTGCGGAAGAGACAAGTGCTTTAGCTTTGATAGGAATTAGAAACCCGTTTGATCTCGTTGAGCGAACCTTGCGGGAGAGCACGTCGTGGGCGGTTTGAGTCGAGATATCGGACTGGTCGCCACAGGCTTATGCCTGATCTTGCACTGGGCATCGGTCGCACTGGGCCAGGCCTTACGTACTTATTCCAGGAGTCGCCTGGAGGAAGTGTGCGAGTCGCATGCACACGCCGCTCGCGCAGATCAGATCGCACGTTACGATGAGGATACCGAACAAGCTGCAGGGCTCCTCTCGGTGTTCACTGTCGCACTTCTGGCCATTTTTTTGGGCGTTGGTGCCGCGCAGCGCGACTGGGATCTAGCAATTGAGCTACTGGTTCTAAGCGCCGTGGCATTCACATCCATTGGCCACCTCTTCGCTGGAGTGATCGGTCGTGTCTTCGCCGAGCGGGTCATCTATGGTCTTTGGCCGATTGCTCGACCACTTCGGGCCCTGGCGTTTCCCCTGACCTTGGTCTCGACCTTGCTTGAACGCTTGGTGGCTCAACTTGGGAGCGAACAAGAAACCACACGACGCCCAACCAGTGTAGAAGTGGAGATCCATTCCAACGACGAGGATGAGGAAGAAGTCGAAGCCGACCTCCCCGAGCCGACCCGCTTGATGCTTGAACGCGTGGTTGAACTCTCTCGACGCGATGTCTCCGAGATCATGACCCCACGCTCGTCCATCGTCGCATTGCCAGCCACTGTCAGTCCAACTGAGGCCGCAAAGGTTTTTCAAGGGACTGGGAGGAGCCGAATTCCTCTCTTCGGTGAAAATCGAGACGACATTGTTGGCATCCTTTATGCTAAAGACTTGTTCGCGGGCATCATCGAACAGGTTGAGAATTTGGAGCCCCGATCGCTGGCGAGAGCACCCTATTGCGTGCCCGACTCGATGGAGGCGACCTCGCTCCTTGAAGAACTTCGGGCGCGACGAATCCAGATTGCGATCGTGCTTGATGAATATGGTGGGGTTGCCGGGCTCGTGACCCTTGAAGATCTGCTTGAGGAACTCGTTGGTACGATCGACGACGAGCATGACATTCCAACTCCTGATGATCCCCTGGTTTCCATTGGGGGCTCGATCTATGAGTTGGACGCCTCGATCACTTTGGAAGACCTCAACGAACGCCTTGACCTCGACCTGCCGACTGATGGTGATTTCCAAACGGTGGGTGGGTATGCGTTCACGCACCTCGGACGCTTGCCTGAACAGGGAGTGACCTTTCTCGCCAACGGCGTTGAGTTCACGGTGGTCGAGGTGGTCGATCACTCGATCCGCCGCTTGCGGCTCGATATGCAACCGGTAAGCCCGACGACAACCGGTTCATCGTGACTGTCGGAGGCACCCCATGGCCGTTGTCCGGACGCCGAGTATTGTGCTCCGTCAGGTCGAAATCTTCGAGTCGAGTCTAGTCGTGACGTTGTTCACGAGGGAGCTCGGCAAGGTCTCTGCGCTGGCGAAAGGGGCTCGGCGGCTGAAGTCGCCGATGCAAGGTGGTCTTGACCTGGTTGGCGTTTCCGATATCGTGCTGCTGCACAAGGCGTCTGATGCACTTGACCTCGTAACCGAGGCCACGTCTATCGAACGCTTCCTCTGTCTGCGCCGTGATCTGACGGCTCTCTACGCCGGCTACTACGTAGCTGAGTTGCTGGCGGATTTGACCGACCTCCACGACCCGCATCCGAGACTGTTCGACGCGGCTGTCGTGTCTTTACGCCACTTGGAGGATCCCGTCCTCCGCTCGCGACGGGTCTTCCGGTTCGAGTTGGCGTGCCTGAGGGAACTCGGTCTTATGCCGTCACTGGACGATTGCTCAAGTTGTGGCCTGCTGATCGAAAACGGGGGCGACCCCGGGACGGTCGGGTTCGGACTCGCTACGGGAGGGGTTCTCTGCCCCTCGTGCCGATCCGGGGTGCCACACGTGGCGACCCTATCTTGGGATACGCTCGAAGCGATCCGAGCCTTGGCGAATCCAGGCTCTTCCTGGCGAGAGCTTGATCCCACCCGGCTCGGCCCTGTCCGCTCAACTCTGGGCGCGGTCCTGAGCCACTTGCTCGGCCACCGTCCCAAGCTCTTGGCCTTCCTCGGAGCCTGAACCGATCATGACGATCAAGAATGCCCGGACGATCGCCCTGATTGGCCTCGCCTCTCTGGCCCTTCACGGATGTGCAAACCCCGTCGAACGATGGCGGATGGCAAAGGATAGCGGGATGGCCAAAACGGTCACCCCCAAGGAAATGGGAGACGATCGAAGCCTGATGGCTCGATGGCTCACCCCCAAAGCGAGCGCTCCCTCGACCGCCGACAAACCGGTTGGACTGGTACTCGGTCGAGACGGCTGGGAGGCCCCCAAGTTCAAGGCTGACCCTGTCGCCGAGGCCGAGTTCGCCTCGGCTGAAAAACTGTTCCAGCAAGGCGACTTCGTCAAGGCCGAACCCTTGTTCAAGGCCATGGCCAAGAAGCGCAAAGACACACCCTGGGGCGAGAAAGCCCAGTATTACCTGGCGGAATCTCGCTACCAACGTGGCAACTTCGTCGGTGCCCACGACGCCTTCGAACGGCTCGTGACCGACTACCCAGGTACTCTCTTCTTGGAGAAAGTAGTTGGTCGCGAGTACGATATCGCTCAAGCCTGGCTCGTCGCGATCGAACCGGCCCAACTGAAGTCGAGAACGAAGGTTGAAGGGCAGGAAAAGACCGACGACAAGATCCAAAAGACAAGCTGGACTGATCACTTTACGGGCAAGCTGCCACTGGTCGACACATCCAGTAGCGCCGTTCAGGCCCTGGAACACGTCCGCAAGAACGACCCGCTCGGCCCCTTGTCTGATGACGCCGTCATGAAGATTGCCCGCCACTTTGAAGCCAAGGCCGACTACGAGACGGCGGCAATCTACTACGATCAAGTCACCGTCGACCATCCTAAGAGCGAATATCTCCAGGAAGCCCAACACGCCGCCATCGAGATGCGGATGAAGGGTTACCTCGGGCCGCAATATGATGGCGGTGGGCTGGAGCAGGCCCGTGAACTCGTCACCCAAACCATGTCCACGTTTCCGGATAAGCCCGAAGCCGACGAAGAGTTGCTCCATAAGCTCGACCTGGTGAATGCCCAAGATGCCGAGCGGACGTTCACGATCGCCGAGTACTACCGAAGCATCCGCAAGGTTCCTTCTGCCGAATTCTACTACGGAAAGATCGTCCGTCGCTGGCCCAAGAGCCCCTTCGCCGCTAAGGCGAAAGTGGAACTAGCGGCGCTGGCTAAGATGCCTCGGTCCAAGAGCCTTCCCTCCAAGATCATGACCCAGCCAGGGGCGAATGACCCCTACAGCGCTGCCGGGGGAGGAGCCGCCAATCCGATGAGCAACCTCGGTGGAATGGGCGGCATGGGCGGAATGGGCTGATCGTGGTCCAGGCATCCAGTCTTTACGTCAGGGAGGATCAAGGCCATGTTCACGACCACACGCCGCTCGTTCTTGTTCTGCCTCGGTGTCCCGTTGCTGGCAACGGGGTGCGGATACTCGATCCGTCCCCCGTATGACAATACCGTAAAGACGGTATATGTACCGATCTTTAAGTCGGTCACGTTTCGTCGTGATATTAATCTGATGCTGACCAAGTCGGTGATCGATGAAATCGAGCGCCGGACCCCGTTCAAAGTTGTCGGACGCGAGCAGGATGCCGACACCATCTTGTTCGGCGAGGTGAACTTTGCTGACAAGAATACGGTGGTCGAGAATCCCTTCAACCTACCTCGTCAGTTGACAGCTCAGATGAACGTGATGGTCAAGTGGCAAGATAACCGGCTCACCGGCGAGGAAGCCGATAAGAAGAAGGCCGAACTCCCTGCGATGGTCTCGGAGCTTTACTACTTCAATCCTGAACTTGGCGAGACTTCTCAGCTCGCATTCCAGCGTGTTTGCGACAAGCTCGCGATGCAAATCGTCGGCATGATGGAACAACCGTGGTAAGATCTTGCCATGGAATTTCAACACCCACGCTGGATCGCCCGTGGACGGGTGCTTGTCGAAGATCGACCCATCATCATGGGGATCGTCAACATTACCCCCGATAGCTTTTCGGACGGGGGACGCTCCTTCTCGCATGACGACGCGTTTCGAAATGCACTCGAATTGATCGCCGCCGGGGCTGACATCCTCGACCTTGGTGGCGAGTCCTCCCGGCCTGGGGCCGACTCCGTTCCGCTCGAAGAAGAGCTCAGACGGGTAATCCCTGTTGTGAAACGGCTTCGAGAACGGAGTGATATCCCCGTTTCGATCGACACGACCAAGCCGGAAGTTGCGCGTCAGGCACTCGCCGAAGGTGCTGATCTCGTCAACGATATCACGGCGCTTGGCGATCCAGAGATGGCCCGTGTCGTGTCGCAGTTTCAGGCCGGGGTTGTGTTGATGCACATGGCCGGAACTCCGCAGACCATGCAGTTGGACCCGCAATATCGTGACGTCACGAGCGAAGTCCTTTCTTATCTCGCAGCTCGTGCGGATTATGCCGTTTCGCTCGGCATCGCTCGCGACTCGATCGCGATCGACCCTGGGATCGGGTTCGGCAAGACCCTCACGCATAATCTTGAACTACTCCGAAACACCGAACATTTCACGCGCCTTGGCCTGCCGGTCTTGATGGGGATCTCACGAAAAGGTCTATTGGGGACGCTCACCGGTCGGGCTCGATCCGAACGTGTAACCGCCTCGGTCGTGTCGTCTTTGCTGACAGTCGAGCGTGGGGCTTCGATCGTCAGGGTCCACGACGTCGGCCCGATGCGCGATGCCTTGCGGATCTGGCAGGCGTTCCAAAGTGATCCGACACAAGACGACATCTATTGATCTCTACTCTTTTTGATGGTGGTGGTGGTGGTGATGATGAGTCAGCTAGCCGACGTGACCGATCTTGCGACCGAGTGCCATGCCATCGCCGAACGGGCCAAAGCCGCTTCACGCAAGCTGGCTCTCGCGCCCGGTTCGGTCAAGAATGACTGGCTGATGAAGGCATCTGTATCGTTGATGGATCGGTCTGCCGAAATCCTCGCCGAGAACGCCAAGGACGTTGCTGCCGCCCCGTCGTTTGGTCTCAATCCTGCGGCGATTGATCGTCTCACGTTAACTCCCAAGCGGCTCGCTGATATCGCCAGGAGTTTGGTCGACGTCGCCGGGCTGCCTGATCCCGTGGGGGAAGTCATCGCCGCGAGCAAACGGCCTAACGGGCTCGACGTCAGTCAGATTCGCGTCCCCTTGGGCGTGATCTTCATGATTTACGAGAGCCGACCGAACGTCACCGTTGATGCGGCTGCCTTATGCGTCAAGAGTGGTAATGCCGCGATCCTCAGGGGTGGGAAAGAAGCCCTGCATTCGAACCTCGCCCTCTATCGTGTCCTTGCCGATGAGCTTGAAGGCTGTGGTCTGCCCCCGCATGCAGTCCAGCTTGTCGCCACGACCGATCGAGCGGCTGTTGGGTATCTTCTCGCCCTTCCCCAATTCATCGATCTCGCGATCCCACGTGGCGGCGAGAGCCTGATCCGTCGCGTTGTCGCCGACGCCACGATGCCCGTATTGAAGCACTACACCGGCAATTGCCACGTCTATGTCGATGCCAGCGCCGACGAAGCCATGGCCATCGATATCATCATTAACTCCAAAGTCCAGCGGCCCGGAGTCTGTAACGCCGCTGAGACGTTACTCGTCCATTCTTACGCTGCCAGTCGGTTCTTGCCCAAGGCTGCCGCAATGCTCCGAGGACTCGGTGTTGAGCTTCGCGGCGATGAACAAAGCCGGGTTCTGGTTCCTGAGATGGAGCCGTTGCAACCAAAGGACTGGGATACCGAATTCCTCGACAAGATCCTAGCGGTCGGTGTAGTGGACTCGCTTGATTCGGCAATTGAGCATATTGCCAGACATAGTTCTGGGCATACCGAAGTCATTGTGACAAGTGAGCTTTCCTCCGCTAGAAAGTTTGTGGCGAGTGTGGATAGCTCCGCAGTGATCGTGAACGCTAGCACACGATTCAACGATGGCGGTGAGCTCGGCCTGGGTGCGGAGATCGGTATCTCTACCGACAAATATCATGCGCGTGGTCCTTGTGGGTTACGTGAATTGACGACGACCAAATGGGTCGTCTACGGAGACGGTCAAATCCGAATCTGAGGCACCGCAGTGCTGATCATCTTCAAGCTGTTGTTTTATATCTCACTCGTTCGAGGAATCGCGGCGAGTGCGGAATTGTCGGAGAGGCCCCTCTTCATGGCGGTGCTGTACGGCCTGGGGTCGTTCGTCCTCGACTCGTACCTACTGGTTCTTGGCGCGTCGTGGTGGGGCTTAATTCTTAAGACCTTTGTGGGGTTCCTGGTGGTCTGGTTGGTGTTCTGGCTCCTCTCCAAGCTGGAAGACGCAGGGGGGCTCTGGTGGCTGGTCGTGATCCTCGGTATCCCGACGATCCTGCTGTAGGAACAGGATTGTAGGAGCTTCTCGATCCTGAGCTTGTCCGTAGGAATGCAGGCTGCGAGGCTCAGAAATTTCTCATCGTCCCGATACTTCGAGTGCCCAGCCAGATACGCGAAAAAGCCCCCGATGCCGATCGTTGAACGATCGACATCGGGGGCTCAAATTTAGGTTCACTGAGTATCAGCGTTGAAGGCTCTGTGCCTTCTTGACCAGCTCAACAAACTCCTTGCGGTATCCGCTCGGGTCGTTGCCAATGGCGGACTGGGCGAGTTCAAGGACCGCACCGTAGTTGAGACTCCCTTTCGAGGGGGAGTCGCGAAGCAACATGCCGAACGATGCGACCGAGGCGGCGAACTTGAATTCGTTGCCGGCGTCGGCGTACGACTTGCCGGTGTCCTTGATGGGGCGTTCGATCAACGACGACTTGTCACCGTCGGGCTGTTTGTAACGCAGTTTGACGGTCATCAACTCATCGCTCGGCCCGACTTGTTTGGCCTGGGTATACCGAGAGCTCTCGGCCACGAGAGCATCACCGTCCAACTTGTTCGCGGGGATCAACTCATAAAAGGCAACCACGCTGTGCCCTGCCCCAATCTCGCCGGCATCCTTCGTATCGTCGGCGAAGTGTTGATGGGCCATGATCCGGTTCTCATAGCCGACCAGTCGGAACGCGCCCACTTTGCCAGGATTAAAGTCAACCTGGATCTTCACGTCTTTGGCGATCGTGATCAAGGTTCCCCCCATCTCCTCGACGAGTACCTTCTGGGCCTCCTTGAAACGATCAATGTAGTGATAATTACCGTTCCCCTTGTCGGCGAGAGCCTCCATCTTGGCATCCTTGAGATTCCCCTGGCCAAAGCCAAGGACACTCAGAAAGACACCCGACTCACGCTGCTTCTCAATCAAGGTCGTCAATTCGGCATCGCTGGTAACACCCACGTTGAAGTCACCATCTGTGGCGAGGATCACCCGGTTGATCCCTCCCTTGATGAAGTTCGCAATCGCGACTTCATAGGCGAGCTTGATCCCGGCCGCACCATTCGTCGAGCCACCCGCTTGCAGGTTCTCTAAGGAAGAAAGGATCTCACGCTTGTGATCGCAGGACGTCGATTGCAAGAGGAGACCCTCCCGACCGGCGTAGACGACGATCGCGACCCGATCGTTCTCACCGAGCTTTTCGACAAGAAGCGGGAAGGCCGCCTTCAGGAGCGGGAGCTTGTCGGGCGTCTGCATACTTCCAGACACGTCGATCAGGAAGACCAGATTCGTCGGCGGCTTCTTATCGAGGTCGATCGCCTTCCCCTTCAG
>JANXSX010000039.1 GCA_025356475.1 Isosphaeraceae bacterium
AAGACCACTTTCAAACCATTTCGCCCCGTGGTCTCCGAGCCGATCAGCGCGCCGGTCGACCCACCGGTGAGCGACGAAGGCGAGTCTCCTCGCCAGTGTTGATTCGTTAAACTGTCCCGCTCTTTGACAATTCGGAATTCAACACACGCGACCAAGGGGTTATTGCGCCCACCAATTTCAGAGAAACACGCTGGTAATTCGGACACCGAGTTCGGTATCGATCTGAACAAGCTCACCGCGTGCGACGAGTCGCCCGTTTGAGGTTAGCTCGACGGGCTCGCGTGCGTGTCGACCGAGTTCGACAACATCGCCGGTCTTTAAGTCGGCGAGTCGGCGAAGGGGCATGTTCACCCGGCCAAGCTCGACGACCAGGGTAACCGGTACGTCCGCAGGGGTGCTTGGCGGGGCTTCGTTGGGCGATGGGGAACTGGAGGGATTCACGGCCAGGGGCTCCCGAGGTACGACTTGGCGACGAGGGATGTCTGTGATGATCAGGCGACCGCCCCCCGAGCGTGGGGCGGGCTCGGCAAGGATTGTCAATCGGCCTTCGCGGTCGGTAAGGGTCAAACGTATGGGGCCGGTCGGGCTCGTGGGAGTCCCGCCGAGCGGAGAACCGTCGATCGGTGCAACTCCGCCAACCCGAAGTCGGGCGAGCCCGCGAGGGAAGGTCGAAGTCCCGACTTCCGCTCGCCAAAGCGTTCCTAGATCCGCATATCGTGCTTTTCGCGTCTCTTGATCAAGCTCGCAAACACCAAGTTCGGGCGGGTTGGCCAGAATCTCAAGGACCACGGACTCGGGCAGCCAGAGCCGCAGCGAGCCGAGCTGATCACCGACCTGGACTGGCCAGCGGATTGTGATGATCTCGCCCAAGTCGGTCGGATCGAACGAATCCGGACCCAAGCGGTCGATCAATAGGTCGGTCGGACCCTGTGTGCCCAAACCTGCGATCAACTTTGCGAGCATCGCGGTAAGAATCCCCCACTCCACCGGAGTCACTTGACGCCGGGTCAGTGGTTCGAGTCGGGTGTATCCCAGTGCCGCATCCACGAATGCGTGAGCCAAGGCGGTCTCGATCCCAAGGCCAAGCCGGGTCGATCGCCGAGTCCAGAGAAGCTGGGCGGAGACACTCGATCGGTTGATCCCAGACGCCCTATGGAGGATCTCTGGTGGGCCAAGCTTCAGGACGATTTGATCCTCCGGCAGCTCGATCAAACGCGCTAGCAACCCTTCGACCTGAAGCTTGTCGAGCCGCGACAAGAGCCCGACTTGGAGTGCGTCGATCCTCGGTAATTGATCAAACGGGTGGGAGTTCTGACTCACGAGCGGCCTCCTGCCTGTTCGATCGCCCGGTCGAGCACTTTCCGTTCACCTCGCAGCCAAGCTGAGGGGAGAGGGTTCATCCACTCGATTTCGGCACGGATCACATTGGCGATCGTGTAGGGCAAATGCTGAAGCGCCCAGCGGACTCGGTAAGGCTCAACCATAGTCAGCAATCGCCCAACGGTCACCAAGCCGAGCCGGGCGGTCGAGCGACGATCGCGACCGGGATGGGCGGCCAGATCCGGCTCCGCCACCTTGAGGAATCGACGGTCCGCCGGGTTTTGAGAATCTTCGTCGTGAACGACGGACCGCTTGATCTCACCTGTCGCTTGGATGATCCGGTAAAGCCTGCGCAGCTTGAGCGCGGAGAGAATTGTAATGACGGGCGGGTCGTCACTAGGTCGAGGTAAGCCCGCCACGAACCGCTCGGTCCAGAGGTCGAGGGCTCCACCGAAGTCGCGAGAGGGGCTGCCGAAGTCGCATTCCAGATCGCCCAAGTCGAGGTTCAACCCCTGGGCGACCGTCGCTTGAAGTCTCCGCGATTCGATTGTTCGAACCACGGCTCGCTGAACGGCGGGCGACTCCTCTTTGAGTGCCCGCACCCACCAGGAGACATGAACCCGACGGAGGAGGTCCGGTTCGACCTCACCGGCATGCTCCGTGTAGAGCAGGTCATGGGCGAGTTCGCGATCCGTCGAGCGAGCCGACCAGTGTGACCAAGCGTTTGACAATCGGGCTCGGAGCTCGGGACTAAACAGGTCCCAGGTCGACTCACCGGCAGGGAGACCCCAGGTCAGAAAGGCCAGGACGGTCGCCTTGTCGGCTCTCGAAGGGATCTCGCTTTGTTTCACGGAGCAAATCGCTTAGTGAGAATGAGGGAACGACCGTCGGTTGACTCGGTTCGCTCGTCAAAGATCTCGGGATTCAAGACAAAGTACCGGATGCCTTCCAGGTCGAGCAACCCTGTGGTCATCCAGCCGGTTTGATCATGCAACGTCATCACCAGGTGATCGGACTCGACCTGGTATTCCACAGAGGCAGGCTGACGCGAGTGGAGCGCAATGCTGAAGGCCCGGAACTCTTTGAGGAAACTCCGGGGGGCTTGTACAACGCGTTGGATGGCCTGGAGATCCAGCGAAGTCCGAGCCACAAGGAGGTTTTGCAATCGAGAAAGGTTGCGGTCGAGGCCATCTTCATCATCAAGGTCGATCGGGAACTGGCCATGGGGAGCATCCGCGCCGGCGGACTTTCGCCAGGCACCGATGTCGAGCATCGTCTCGTAAATCTGCTGGGGGTGGTAAGGTTTGGGGATATAGTCATCCGCCCCCGCCTTATAACCCTGACGGCGTTTCTCAGCCGCAAGTCCTGCCGTGACAAACACAACAGGCACCAGGCTCGTCTCAGGTGCAGCCTTGAGGGTGCGGCAGACCTGGAAACCGTCGATATCGGGCAGCATGAGGTCGAGAAAGACGATATCGGGAGCACGGACCCGGATCTTCGCGAGCGCTTCGCCGCCGGTGAAGGCCGATTCGGTCTGATATCCCTTAAGCTGGACAAGCCGAGCTAGTAGGGAGTTAGCGACAGGCTCATCCTCGACAATCAGCGCGGTGGGGGGCATCCCTGGTCCTTCCGCTCGAAGGTTTGGGGTGGACGCGTGGAGAGTAGAGTCAGGGATAGTTGGACAATGCCACCTCGCCGTGGCATTACCCTCGCGTCCTCTCTTACCATCTTACGCGTTCAGGGTCTCAAGGGCAGCGCCTGATGTCGAGGGAGTTCGATTGTCACCTCAGTACCTCGCCCAAGTTGACTTTGGACTCCGACGGTCCCCCCGTGCATTTCGACGAACTGCTTGACGATCGCCAGGCCGACCCCAAGCCCTCGTTTGCCGAACCCGTACTCGCCCGAGGAGTGACATTTGGGGTCGTATTCTGTGAATAACGGCTCGAACAGGTGCTCCAGAGCCTTGGGATCAAGACCGATCCCGTGATCGATTACGGCGAGCCTCACCGAGTCGGGACTGGTCAACCGAGCCGAGAGGGTCAGTTCTCCCCCATCGATCGTGAACTTGATGGCGTTTGAGAGCAGGTTGACCAGACACGCGGCGATCTTGTCGGCATCAACGTCGAAACTGCCCAGATCCCCAGCGATCTCCAGCTTGAGTTGGAGCCCGCGAGCTCGAACGAAGGGGGTGATCCGTTCGACCGTTTCCCCAATCAACCTTTCGAGATCGACCGGGGAGACACGAAGGGCCTTCCGGAAGTCGTCGGCATGCAGGAGCGTCAGGGTATTTCCCACGAGCCGGGCGAGTTGACCGGCCGCGCCACAGATCTGGTTGAGAATCTGCGTCTCAGCCTCCCCCGGCTGGCTCGCGGTCAGCCTCAGGAGTTCGGAGAGGCCGAGAACCAGGGTAATCGGCGTGTTGAACTCGTGGCTTGCGACCTCGAGAAAGGCCTGCTTGAGTTGGGCTGCTTCCACGAGTGCTTCGTTGGCGTATGTCAGTTCGGCATTTGTCGCTTGCAAGTCTCGAATCAAGCGGTGGCGATCCGATCGGAGGTCGTGGTAATCGGTTGCTTGTTGAAGAATTCCGGTCAATTCGTCCGGGTCCCAGGGCTTATTCACATAGCGAAAGATGTGCCCGAGATTGACCGCACGAATGACCGCCTGGAGGTCGGCATAGCCGGTAAAGAGGATACGAACGGCATCGGGCTGAAGCTGGCGAGCCTGGGCAAGCACTGCGTCGCCGGTCATGCCCGGCATTCGCTGGTCGCAGAGGATCAGGTGAACATCCTCACTGCGGAGGATCGCCAGGGCGGCTTCCCCCCCTTCGGCGGTCAGGACCCGATAGGTCCGGTGGAAGAGATGACGGACTGACTCGAGCACGTCGGGCTCGTCGTCGATCACAAGTAGGTTGTGGCGTTGCGGAACCGGCATCAGACGGCGTCCCCAGGGGATACGACTCCACCGAGTCGTCTTACCTCCGCTTCCAGAACAACGACCCTGCTCTCAAGCCCGGTAATCTCGCGTTGGAGGGTCCGGCTCAGTTCTTCGCTGGAGATCAGTCGGTCGTACTCATCGGCGGCGAGCCGAACTGCGGCAATCAGATCTTCAGGTTGCCACGGTTTCTTGACGAACTGATAGACATGGCCCTGATTGATTGCGGCGATGATGGACTCGAGGTCGGCATAGCCGGTGAACAGCATCCGCACAGCGAGAGGATTTTTGAGCTTCACCCGTTCCAGGAGCTCAACGCCACTAATTTTGGGCATGCGCTGATCGGTCATAATGATATGAATCTCTTCTTCTTGCATGATCCGATAACCCTCGTTCGCGTCGTGCGCTTTGAGGACACGGAACTCACGGCGAAGCAGGTCATGGACCGAGTCGCAGACATCGGGTTCGTCATCGACGACCAGCAGGCAATGCTTATGGATCGGGGTCATTCTGCTCCCTTCACTTCGGGCGACCTGGGCTTGAGCGGAAGCTGAACGATGAACCGCGTCCCTGCACCGGGGCGACTCTCGACGTCGATACGACCACCGTGACCGGTGACGATCCCGTGGCTGATCGACAGTCCCAGGCCTGTCCCTTCACCGACCGGCTTGGTCGTATAGAACGGGTCGAAGAGGCGAGGTAGCTCCGACGCGTCGATACCTTTGCCATTATCGCCGATCGACAGGACGATCTCACCCCCCACCCGGCGCGATTCGATCGTGATTTTGCCCCCCTCGGCGGGCTGGGCCTCTTCGATCGCCTGGATTGCGTTCACAAGCAGATTTAGCAGGACCTGGCCCATCTGGGCAGCGACACAGGGGAACTTCGGGGTCGGCTCGTGCCGCTGTTCAACCTGAATATTACTGTGCTTGAGCCTCCCCTGAGACATCTCGAGCGCGGAGGCGAGCAAGTCGGCGACGGATGCGGGCTCCATCTTGGGGGGAGCCGTCCTTGCCAGGCTTCTCAAGTTACCCACGATGTTGGCAACGCGGCGAACTCCCTCACGAGTCCGATCGAGCATCCTGGGCAAGTTGGGGCGGACGTACTCCCAATCGAGCTCGGCGGTGAGATCCTGGACCTGTTGATGCAGCGTCGGGTTGTGGGTCGCGAGCGTCACCTCACCGGCCTTGTACGCATCAAGAAGAGCGAATATGCCCGCCAGGTCGCGTTCCAGAACGGCCAAGTTATTGGCGACATACGCAAGCGGATTGTTAATCTCGTGGGCCACCCCTGCGCTCAGTAACCCTATTGAGGCGAGCTTCTCCGACTGGGCGAGCATCGCACGCATCCTCTGGCGCTCGGTCTGGTCACGGAACGCGGCCACAAGCTGACCGGAACCACCGACCAGGACCGCCGAGAGCGAGACTTCAATCGGAAACGGTTCCCCCGACTTCTTCTGTCCAGTCATCTCGATCGTGTGGCCAATCACCCCTTCGAGATCGAGACCGTTCGGGATCAAGGTCATCAGGTCTTTGCCCAGAATTTCGTCCGAGCGGTAACCGAACGTCGTCTCGGCGGCGGTGTTGAAAAGGGTGATGATTCCCTCGCCGTCCGCCACGACGATCGGGTCGAGGCAGCCTTCGGTCAGTCGGCGGTAGCGTTCCTCACTGGCGACGAGCGCATCTTGAGCCGCTTTGCGTTCGGTGAGGTCTTGGACGGTACTGCGGATGCCGACCACGGCGTTCGCATGATTCACTCGGAACCGCTCATGAATGCTGAGCGGGATCTCGTGGCCATCGCGATGGATGAAAGCTCGCTCGAAGACGCGGAGTGGCCGAAGGCCTGCGAACTTCTCGCGGACCGCCTGGCGTGCATCTTCCCGCTGGCTGGGGGCCACGAAGTCGAAGATCTCACGACCGAGCATCTCGTTACGCGGGTATCCCAGCAGGTCGCATTCGGTCCGGTTGATGTTGACGATTCGCCCGTCGCAGTCGATTTCGTGGTACCCGAACGGGGCTTCGTCATAGAGCCGCCGGAACCGATCTTCACTTTCACGGAGCGCATTCTCGATCCGCACCCGTTCGCTGATCTCGGTGACGAACGCAAAGAATCCCCGAGGGTGACCGTGATCATCTCGATCAAGGTCAACAGCGACCTCGACGGGTACAACCGAGCCATCCTTACGGATGTATTCTTTTTGATACCGGGTCGCATGCCCCGTCTCGCGGACCCGAACGAGAGCTTCATACGCTTGGTCACGCCACTTGAGGGGTGAGATATCATCGATCGTCAGTTGACTGAGTTCATCCGAAGAGTAACCTGTGAGTGCCTCGAAGGCCCGGTTGAACCCTGTCAGACGCCCTTCGAAATCGACTTCGAGAAATGGCTGGGCCGATCGATCGAGTAGCCCCCCAGTTCGTTCGCGCTGAGTGTCGCTGGATGAGATGGCGACGCCACCTCGACCGTCTCCAGGAACGGGATCGATGGGGGGATTCACGGTCAAGTCTCGTTCCGACGAATCAGAGTACCGCGAAAGGCACGACCCACTCCATGATACGATCACAAATGGTCGAGATGCTAATGGTCGCCGCAAGAACCGTACCAGCGGGCTCCGATTTGCAACGAACTCCCAGTGGATTGGCCCCCTGCCCCTTTGGATCAATCGGATCTTCCCTTACCCCCGACAGAGTCAAGGTACTCTCACATATGCCCGCATTCACGCACCAGATCTTTGTCTGCGGCAATGTCCGCAAGCTCGACCACCCGCGCGGGTGCTGCGACCCCGAGGGGGGTCAAACACTGCGGGAAGCCTTCAAAATCGAGCTGAAGCGAGTCGGACTCGGGCCGCTCGCGCGTGCGAACCATGCCGGGTGCCTCGAACAGTGCGAACACGGGCCGACGGTGGTGATCTATCCCCAGGGGATCTGGTACGGTAGGGTCACTGTGGAGGATGTGCCCAGAATCGTCGCCAAGACCATCCTCAATGGCGAGATTCTCAACGATCTTCTCATCGCCGACAATTGCCTCAATAACCCGGGCTGCCCCCATCGCCTGAAATCCTGAGCGTTGCGAAGGTCGTTCCATGCTACCGATTGCCTCATCGATCGCGGATGTTCGCCGACGTGTCACCGAAGCCAAGTCCCAGGGAAAGGTGATTGGCTTGGTGCCCACGATGGGGGCCCTCCACCTAGGGCACGGTGAACTGATCCGCCAATGCAAGCGAGATTCCGGCTTCGTCGTGGTCTCCATCTTCGTGAATCCAACCCAGTTTGGGCCCAAGGAAGATTTTAGCCGGTACCCCAGGACGCTTGAGGCCGATGCCCTCCTTTGCGAAGCGTCCGGTGCCGACCTGATCTTCCATCCCGAGGTTGAGGCCATCTACCCCGACGAGCGCGAGGCCATGTGCTTCGTCGGCGTCCCCAAGTTGACGACATTGCTCGAAGGGGCGAGCCGACCAGGCCACTTCCAGGGGGTTGCGACCGTCGTCCTGAAGCTGTTCTCGATCGTCGGGCCGGACCTTGCCCACTTCGGGACGAAGGATTATCAACAACTGCTCGTGATCCGTAAGATGGCTACAGACTTCAACTTACCACTCGAAATCCGAGGGGTTCAGACCGTCCGGGAACCCGATGGGTTGGCGATGTCGAGCCGGAACCGATACTTGAATGCCGAGGAACGGCAAGCGGCAACGGTTTTGTCTCGATCGCTCAGAGCTGCGGTTCAGGCCGTCGATCGGGGCGAGCGGTCTGCCGATCGGGTTCGACAGATTTTGCAGGCAACGATAGAATCAGAGCCGTTGGCCCAGGTTGATTATGCCGACGTTGCCGACGCCGCGACCTTGGAGCCGCTTGATCAACTCCGTCCCGGCTCTGGATCGGTAGCGCTCCTGGCCGTGCAAGTCGGCCCGACCCGATTGATCGACAATATGACGTTGCCAGGATAATCGATCGATGCAGCTCAAGTTCCTCAAAAGCAAGCTCCATTTGGCGACGGTTACGCGGGCAGACTTGCATTACCACGGCAGCCTCACTATCGACCCCCTGTTGATGGAATCTGTCGGGCTGCTTCCCTATGAATCGATCGTGGTCAGTAATATCGCGACTGGTCTAAGGGCAGAGACTTATGTGTTGCCCGGTACCCCCGGCGAGGGACAGATCGAGCTGAACGGGGCGATGGCTCGTCTGGGTGCCGTCGGCGACCGATTAATCGTGATGGCCTTCGCTCTCTTGGAACCGCACGAGCTGAACGATCACGTACCGCAGGTCGTGGAACTTGACCTGCGAAACCGGATCACGACCCGCATCGATTACCCCGCGGTGGGGAGTCGCTAGGCGGGCCCGAACTCTTGGCGAGCCCGTCGGATGCGTCAGATTCTCTTCACGATCCCGATCTTCGGCAAGCAAATCCCCTTGTTCGGCTACGGGGTCATGCTCGTCATCGCCATGCTCTCAGCCGTCAATCTGGCTGCGTGGCGGGCCCGCCGTGAGAAGCTCGATCCCGAGGTTATCTATGACCTCTCGCTCTGGGCATTGGTCGGCGGATTACTCGGTGCCCGACTGTTCTATGTCATCCAATACTGGGGAACAGGGGTTCGGTCGTTCGCTGATATCTTCAAGATCTGGGAAGGGGGAATTGTCCTCTACGGAGGGATTCTCGGGGGGACCCTGGCCTTCTTCTGGTACTGGTCACGCTATAAATTCCCGTTGAAGCCGATGATGGATGTGATGGGTCCTTCGCTCGCAATTGGAGTTGCGATTGGACGCGTCGGCTGCTTCTTAAATGGTTGCTGTTGGGGCGATCCGTGCAACCTGCCTTGGGCAGTGCGATTCCCTGCAGAGAGTGCTCCCTGGAGGGCAGAGCTCAATCGGGGTCTGATTTCAGCCTCAGACCTGACCTCACTTCCCCTCCATCCCACCCAGCTTTACTCAACCATCGATGGCTTGGTCCTATGCCTCTTACTGACAGCCTACTACCCACTTCGTCGACGCGATGGGCAGGTCTTTGGCTTGCTGATGCTCACCTATCCGATCACTCGATTCTTGATCGAATATCTCCGCAATGATGAACCAGCCTTTTTTCTTGGAATGACAATCTCCCAGTTGATCAGCATCTTGATCTTCGTGGTTGGACTGGCCTTCTACGCGACAGTCTCCAGATCGAGCGTCCCTCTCTATGCCGATTCCAAACAGGATCCTATGCCTGAGACGTCCTGATATCAGGAGATTTCTAGAATCAAGATCTCACCACAAATATCGAATCAGTCCGTGACCGCATCAAACGGCTGTGACACCGGGGAGACGGTCGAATGATCATGGACGAGAACGGCGTGACGACCGACGAAGAAGCTGGCCTGGTGAGCCACTTCGAGGTTGAACACAGGACGAACCGACTGCGGCTCGATCGCCATAAGACGTGACGAGCCATCAAGGGTCCGGACCCGGTCTCCCACCTTCAGCTCACGGGCCATCCGCCAACCGATACCTGGGCTCCAGAAGCGGTGAATGCCTGTCGTGATGATCGACTCGCCTCGGTCAAGTTCCAGCCGCAATGTCGGGGCTGGTGGATTCTTCAAAGAAGCCACGACCGGCTCGTAGCCGAGCATACCTGTGGTCACATCTTGAGAAAGTACAAGATCGCCGACTTCGATTGTCTCGATCAACCGCATCCCCCGAAGGGTCAAGACGGGGGTCCCTGCCGCAAAGCAACTGTGATGACTTCGGGCTGGTACATTCAGATTGATCAAAGTGAACGCGGGAGCAATGACCGGAGGTACGTAGAGAATGGCCACGTTGTTTACAACCACGGGTTTTGCCGAGGAGTACGAGGTTAACTTGTACGACTCCCCCTTCTGATTGACCCACCAGGCAGCCCAAGTGATCCGGTTCGGGCCAAATTGGCGGCCGGTGACCTGTGCAAGGACCCGATCAATCTCTTGGTTATTGGCGTTGATCGCGGCATTATGTTGGACGAGCTTGGCCACATCACCTTCGAGTTGAGTCTCGGTGGCTGCTACAGTTCTGCGCGTTTCCTGATCGATCGCAGGCTGATTCGAGCGCCGGACGATGACCTGATTGGGTCCGGCAACCGCCGTCAGAGCACCGACTTGAACGGCTGGCGGCTCATAGATCCGGCGTTCGACCATGGTCGGTCGATCCACGAGCAAGACGCCCGGGCTTGATGGTCCGACTTCTTTGGCCGACTTATACTTGATGGGGTCGCGGAATCGGGCGATCAGATCGTCGACGAAATGGCTGGGATCGTGGCGAAGGAGACCCTCGGTGGCGTCGCGTCGAACGCGTGTGGTCCGCCCGGACACTGCCAGCCCGACCAGGGCCTTGGCGGCTTCCGGGGCATCGATCGCCGCGAGCATCGACACCGCGTGTGACTGCTCCCAGGAGGTGCCTTTGAGAAAGGTGCGAGTGATCGCGGGAACTGCCCTCGGGTCGCGGACCTTCCCAAGTTGCTGGAGCGATTCTTGACGGTGTTCGTCGTCGCGGAGCCAGCGTTTCCAGGTAGCAAGCCGAGCAGTCCATGTCGCATCAGCCGTGCGCTGGGCCTCGGCTTCGATCGTTTCGTGTGCGATTTGAGTCCGTGTCAGCCAGCGATTGCCGTAATGTTCACATCCGAGTTTCGCCCAGGCTTTCGCGTGGTTGGGATCGATCCGGGTTACTGCGGAATAGTGACCGACCGCCTCGGCTTTCAAGCCTACGGAATCACACCAATTGGCCAGATTCCAATGTCCTGCGGCGGTGTCGGGGGTAGCGTCACGACGAGTCTCGTACTGGGCCAAGAGATGAGTCAGGGTCGGGTCTGCCTGAACGCGTTCGGTGATCTCGCGTGGACGTGCCAACCGTCCCCCATCCTCGACCAGGCCGAGCAGACCTCGCGCAGTCGTGTGGGTGGGATCCGCTTTGAGAGCAAGTTCCAGGTGGGTCTTTCGTTCGGCGTCAAGTCCATGCAGCTCGCACCAAAGGGCGAGCCGAACTTGGGCAGCGGCATCGGAACTCGTCCGAATGAGGACGACCTCGTACTCGTGACGAGTCTCGGGCGTGATCATAAACAAGGCCAAGAATACGATCGAGCTGACGAACATGGCGGCCCTCACTGGGTGTGAATGTGGATCAGGCGAGCAGCTTGGTCACAACGATACCACCAACATCGGTCAATCGAAAGTCACGCCCTTGGAATCGATACGTCAGTTTTAGATGATTTATACCTAAGAGATGCAAAATCGTTGCTTGTATATCGTGAACATGAACGCGATCCTCTATGGGCGAAAAGCCGAACTCGTCGGTCCTCCCCAAAGTAAGACCTGGCTTGATGCCACCGCCAGCCATCCACATTGTTGAGGCGTCAATGTGGTGGTTACGCCCCGTCGATTCCCGACGTTCACCCATCGGCGTGCGACCAAACTCCCCTCCCCAGATCACCAACGTGTCATCGAGGAGTCCGCGCCTCTTGAGATCGGTAATCAGGGCGGCGCAGGGTTGGTCAACATCCCGACAGACTTGATCCAGGCTCGGTCCCAGATCCTGTCCGGTGCCACCGTGATGATCCCAGTCGGCGTGATAGAGTTGAATGAAGCGGACGCCACGCTCGACCATTCGTCGGGCGAGCAGACAGTTATTGGCGAACGAAGGCTTACCCGGAACCGCCCCATAAAGGGCCAGTGTCTCCGCCGATTCACCCGCGAGATCAACCAGTTCCGGGGCACTCGACTGCATGCGGAACGCCATCTCGTACGAGGCGATTCGTGAACTGATCTCAGGGTCGCCAGTCTCTGCCAGCCTTGCCAGGTTCAGGTCCCGGATCGCGTCGAGCGAGAGCCTTTGCTCGTCGGCGGAAACATCTTTGGGAGCTTTGAGATTCAGGATGGGGTCTGGACCATTTCGGAGCGGCACGCCCTGATAATTGCTGGGTAGGAAGCCACTTCCCCAGAGCACCGACCCTCCCCGAGGGCCGCGCGGGCCCGACTGAAGCACGACGAAACCGGGAAGCTCGCGTGACTCACTGCCGATCCCATAAGTCACCCACGCCCCCATGCTGGGGCGGCCGAACTGGGTGCTACCCGTGTTGAGAAACAGCTTGGCGGGCGCATGATTGATTGCGTCGGTTGCAACAGACTTCACAAAGGTAAGTTCGTCGGCGATGGATGCGGTATGGGGCAAACACTCCGAGACCCAAGCTCCAGATTGGCCATGACGTTGGAACTTGCGGGACGAGGCGAGCAGCTTGGGACGTTCCTTCGAAAAGGTATCCATGAAGGCGAACCGCCGCCCTGCTGTGAACGACTCGGGAATCGGCTGGCCGTCACGCGCAATCAGTTCTGGCTTGTGGTCGAAGAGGTCAAGTTGGCTGGGACCACCCGCCATGAACAGGTAGATGACATTCTTGGCTTTGGGGGTGTGATGAAACCCTTGAGAATGGGGTGAATCCGCTGAAGCGCGTCCCTCGCTCATGAGCGAAGCCAGAGCCATCTGGCCAAGGCCAACGCCGCAACGAGCAAAGAAATGTCGACGCGTTTGGTGCAGAAGAGGATCGATCATCGCAGCCTTTCGTCGCTACTCCCGGGTAATGAACTCATCGAGATTCAAGAGAACTCGCGACATCAAACCCCACGAGATCGCCTCGTCAGCCGACCGCTGGACTGTGTGCAAGAGACTCTCCAAACGAGCCGACTCGACCTCGCTAGGGTGCCTCGCCAGTGCTCGACGGAAAGCGGAATCGATTCGATCGCGATCGCTGGCGGATTCCGTCAGGAGCGAGGCACCTAGGGCTGTCGCAAACTCATGAAACGCTTGATCATTCAAGAGTGTCAGCGCTTGGAGCGGGGTGATCGATCGAGGACGGCGGGAACAGGATCGCGTTGGCTCGGGAGCATCAAAAACGGTTAGGCCGGGGTGTGGCGTCGCTCTCCACACATACGTGTAGAGCCCACGGCGGTATCGATCCGGCCCGAGATCGGCAGTCCAGTCACGACGCATCTGACCGAGAGCCATCACACCATCGGGTTGAGGAGGGAAGACACTTGGCCCGCCGATCTTGGGGTTCAGAAGTCCTGAAGCGACCAGGCCCGCGTCGCGGACAACTTCCGCATCGAGTCGCAATCGTGTCTGTCTGGCAAGCAACCGATTATTGGGGTCGATCGTCGCCAGGTCGGATCGGGTTTTGGAGGATTGCCGATAGGTGGAGGAACAGACGATCAAGCGGTGAAGTTGCTTCTGACTCCAGCCCGTCTCCTGAAATTTGAGCGCCAGCCAGTCGAGCAGTTCGGGGTGACTTGGAGGTGCCCCCTGGGTACCGAAATCGCTCTCGGTTTCGACCAAACCTCGACCGAAGAACGACTGCCAGGCCCGGTTCACCGCCACCCGAGCGGTGAGTGGGTTGCGACCATCGACAAGCCATCGCGCAAAATCAAGGCGACTGGGTGTCTGGGCGTCAATCGGGGGAAGAACAGCCGGGACACCGGGCCTCACCACCTCACCCAGCCGGGTGAAGTCTCCAGCGACCAGGCGGTGACTCACTCGCGGCTTCTTCTGTTCACGAAGTACCAAAGAAGTGACGACCTTGGGCATCGACTTCTTGAGCTTGGCCACATGGTCGCGATGGACCTTCACCGAGGGAGTTTGGTCGATGAACGCCGCAAAGACGGTGCGTTGCTGAGCTTCCGTCCGCTTATCAAACACAACGTCAAACGAAGTTCGGACCTCCTGCGACTGTTTCTGCCGACCGACCATGTCGAGCTCATCTTCCCAGGCTTTTTGACGCTCGGCTAAGGTGGGATCTGCCGTCCAGATCTTGGTCAGGTAGCTCTCAATCTCGTTCTGGATCGCGTCGCGTTTGGCAATCACATCGGCGGTGGCCAGCGGGGCTTCGGGCTCATCGCAAGTGTTAAGAATCGCGAAGAGTCGATAGTAATCCACTTGGGTCAAGGGATCATATTTATGGTCGTGGCATTGGGCACAGGCGAGCGTCAATCCCAGAAATGAGGTCGCCGTGGTGTTCACTCGGTCGATGATCGACTCAACTCGAAACTGCTCGACATCAATGCCCCCTTCTTGATTGATCGGCGTGTTGCGATGGAAGCCGGTTGCGACTTTTTGGTCTCTGGTCGCGTCAGGACGGAGGTCGCCCGCGAGCTGGTCGATCACGAAATCGCTGTACGGGAGGTCGCGGTTCAGCGCGTTGATGACCCAGTCGCGGTACGGCCAGATCGAGCGTGGGGCATCAATGCTATAACCATTCGAATCGGCATATCGCGCCAAGTCGAGCCAGGGACGCGCCCACCGCTCGCCGTAGTGAGGGCTCGCCAGAAGTCGATCAACCGCCTTCTCGTACGGATCGACGGAGCCGTCGGCCAGATACGCATCAATCTCCGCTGGTGTCGGCGGCAGACCAATCAGATCGAGACTGACGCGGCGGAGCAGAGTGACACGATCCGCCACAGGAGACGGTCGGATTACCTCCCGCTCTAACCTCTTGAGTACAAACGCATCGATCGGATTACGAACCCATCCTTGGTTCTCGATCGCAGGAGGCTCAACGTGCGCGGGTGAAATGAACGCCCAGTGGGGCGGTGCGGGGTCAGGAGTTTCGTCCTTGGGGGCAACTGCACCGGCATCAATCCATCGACGTAGGGCTGCGATCTCATCGTTCGAGAGGGGGGGGCGATTCAATGGCATCCGCTCGATACCATTGATGCCGAGCACGGCGTCGATCAGCGAACTTTCATCGGCATGTCCGGGGACGATACTCTCACCCCGGATGGCGGCGGCAGCGGTGTCAAGCCGCAAGCCCGCCCTCGGTTTGGATGGGCCGTGGCAGACGTTACAGTGCCTGGCCAGTATCGGCTTGACATCGCGGACGTAGTCTACCGGATCGGCACCAGTCAGGCTGAGCGTCAGCAGGGAGAGTCCGAAGGTGGCAATGAGCATGAGAGCGCCTCAAAGGAGTTGTTAAACATACGCCATACCACGACGATTCGCCAGCAAAATCTCTCCCCTGGCGAACGCGATCGAGTAGACTGGGATTTCAAACTCGCCGCGACTCGCCCTAGTGCAACATCTATGTCTGCCCCGACCTCAAGTGTTTTGATTCCAAGCTTTCGAAGACCTGACCACCTCGCGGCTGGCTTGGGCAGCCTTGCAAACCAGGAAACGCTACCCGACGAGGTGATCGTTGTCTGGCAGGGAGACGATACCGTCACGTGCGAGGTCGCCGAGCGATTCGTGGCTGACTTCCCTTGCCGACTTCGGATCCTACATCATCCCGAGGCCGGCGTCGTACCCGCTGAGAACCTGGCTTTGAGTCACGCGATCGGCGAGATCATCCTCCTGATGGATGATGATGTGGTCGCCCCTGTCGACTGGGTCGCGCGCCATCTCGGCCATTATGCCGACCCGACGGTCGGAGCGGTCGGAGGACCTGCGATCAACATTAGGCCCGATGGATCGCGATTGCCCGAACGCGCCGTCGAGCCCGTGGGCAAGCTCATGTGGTATGGCCGGGCACGAGGCAATCTCTACGACCATATCCCCGAGTGGCGTTCTCGATCACCACGCGACGTCGACCATCTCGTCGGCTACAACATGAGTCTCCGGCGATCGGCCTTCGACCAGTTCGAGATCCGCATGAAACGCTATTGGCAGATGTTCGAGATGGACGCATGCCTGCAAGTGAAATCGCGAGGCTTCCGCGTCCTCTGCGACTTCGCCAACGTGGTCGAGCATTATCCCACCAACACCGCATACGTAGCTGGTCGAGGTGGCGACTTGACTGTCAAACTGGACAACTCCGCTTATAATTATGCCTTTGTCTTATCGAAGCACACCCAAGGACCCTTGCGATGGGTGCGCCTGGGATACTTGCTGGCAGTCGGTACGGTGATGGTGCCGGGTCTGTTGACCTTCCCAGTCGCCTGGCGACGGCATGGCAAATTCCGCCAGGAGTTGTCGATGCTCGGCCGTGCGTGGAGGCATCACCTGGCAGGGTGGCGGGACGGATCGAGAGCGCGGGAGCAAGCTCCCGCGCGTTCAATTGCCTTATGAATGAGGATTACTTCGCGGGTTCATCGAGCATCGACCAGAGGGTCGGCTCGATCGAGTCGGCCCAGATTCGGTAGCCGAGGGGGCTAAGGTGGAGGAAGTCGGGCATGAGGTCCTTGGGCAGAATTCCTTCAGCCGCCAGGAACTTGTCACCAATGTCCAGATACTTCACCTGTTTGCCACCGTCATCCAGCTTTGAAATCTGATCATTCACCGCCTTGAGCTTCTCACGCACTGGCGATGGCTTCTCACCGCGCGGGAAGACTGCCAGCAAGAGGACCTTGCTTTCAGGAAGCTTGCTGTTCAGCTTCTTGACGATCGCGGTGACCCCTTCAATGATTTCTTCAGCGGAGTTCGAGTTCGAGTTGTTCGTGCCGATCATTAGGACGATGACCTTGGGCTTGATGTCATCGATCTCACCGTTGTCGAGCCGCCAGAGCACATGTTGGGTGCGGTCACCACCGATACCGAAGTTGGCCACCTTGCGCGGGGCGTAGTAACGCTCCCAAACCGCCTTGCCACTTCCTCCCCATCCTTGGGTAATCGAATCGCCCAGGAATAGGAGGTCGATGTCTCCCTTCTTAGCTCGTTCGAGGAACTTCTCGTGCGTCGTGAGCCAGTTCCCTTCGCGGGGGGCTGGCTCGATCGCACTCTGGCCAAAGGCGTTCGCGGAGAGAACGATCAGGACAAGGAGAGACTTCTTCATCGGATTCTTGGCCTCGCGAGATAGGACCCTGTTCGGCATGATTGCCGCAAGTCGCCATCCTAATGGCAGGTCTCCCTGGAATCCAGGGAGGGCTTGCCAAACCCGAGCAAGAACACCCTGGGCGATGTCAAAGGCTTCAACGTCTGACCCTTTCGGGAGGCTAGAACGCTGTAGGACCGATTGCATTCTTTTTCCGGGAAGCCAAGGCGACCAGGGCGAGGGCGGCCCTCTCTGCTCCTCGTTCCGCTTGGACCTTGAGACCGACCTCAGAAGCCTTTGCGGTATAACTCGGGACCGTTAGCAAGGTCCTGAGTTCTGCGGTGGCCCGGGCGGCTGTATATCGGTGTCGGGCGATCGTACGTGACACACCAATCCGACGAACCCGCTCGGCGTTGTCGGGCTGGTCGTGAGCGAAAGGAACGACCAAGGTCGGTCGACCGGAGCGCAACGCCTGACCGGTCGTGCCCGCACCTCCTTGGTGGACGATCGCGGCAGCACGCGAGAACAACTCCGAATACGGTGCATAATCGAACGCCACGACCCCTTCGGGGAGCTCGATTGGTTGATTCTTGAGGATCTCTGGACCGACGAGCAAGACAGCGCGACGACCAAGTTGCTCCGCAGCCTTGGCACTCTCGGCGTAGAACGTGCCTGGATTGATCACAGCGGATGAGCCGAGCGTAAAGACGATCGGTGGCGGCCCTGCATCCAGGAAGGCTGAGAGTTCTTGGCTGAGTTGATTCACTTTATGCTTGTCATAGAATGCAAAGCCTGTCACTTCGGTATTCGCAGGCCAATCCGGTTGAGGTGCCCCGAGGACCTCGCTGTAGATCGCCAGGACCAGCTCCGGCGAATGCTGGCCACGGAACAAAGGGTTCGCGCTGCGAGGCAACCCCAGCTCGGCCCGAAGTTGGTGGACAGGGTTCGTCCAGTGTGCGACGCTCCACGCCGCCATGCCGAGTGCTGCTTTCATGAAGCTCGGGCCGAGCCTGCTCAAAGTGATCGATCCTCGGACGGGAAGGACGGGGGGATCATAAGCCGACATAAAACTGAGCGGCGCGAGGACCGACGAGGCCCAGGGAATCCCACGATGCTCGGCGACGATCCTGGTTCCAAAGGTCAGTGGGTGGGCGACCAGTAAATCCGCGCCAGGGGCGCTGGCATCGATATCGGCATACGCATCGCGAAAGCTTGGCATGGCCCAGCCACGGATCACATGTTCCGGACCCTTCCGGGGGTGCATTAACTTCTCGATCATCTCGCGATTCTCTTCCGGCGGCGTGAATTCGGGCCGCATCGGGAAGAAATCGATCTCCAAAGCTTCGACCTTCTCGCGATAGAACGGTGAGCTCACGATCGCTGGTCGATGACCGAGCGCCTTCAATTCAAGGGCGACCGCGATATAGGGGTGCAGGTCCCCCAGTGAGCCCAGTGTGGTCAACACAATCCGCAAGCTCGCGGAATCCTGGGCGCTGGATTTCGAGTCGATCGTCTCTGCCAGAGCGGTCATCGGTAGTTCTCCCTTTCGGGCAATCCTACCGAGACTCCGACTGAGTTGTCACCCTGGCATGAAACCGGTCGAGGTCAGGCTGCGACCGCTTTCGTCGTCGCTAGCTCGGTGTCAGCCTTCTGCATGGTGTCGCAGACCATGGACGCGACCAAGAGCTCGATCGAGACATCCAGCCGAAGGGACTCGGCGATCAGGTGTCGGTAGAGGGCCTTCGACAATGTCACCGCGAGTTCTTGAGGTGCGTTCATCCGTTGAGTCCTCTTCGTTGGGCCAAGCAACATGACGTTGCAACGAGTCATCTCTTGGTGACCCTATGTCGTGAAATCGTGCTTGTCGAACCGGACACGCACGATTTCGCGATCGGGGCTACTTTCGATCTGAGGTCCCCTGAGGATTACCGGAACGTTAAACGTCCACTGCCGTAGGGTTGAGCTCGATCTTGGGAAAGAGCGGGGTTGGCTTGCCATCCTTGAGTGGGGCGGTCACCGTCAAGTTCGCGATTGTTGGGCGATTGGGGATGTCGGCATATCCGACATCGGACCAAGCGCGGGCGTCGCCAAAGTTGAACGAACGGTAAAACGTTTCCGCAGTGGAAGGCAGGAATGGCTTGATCAAGATCGCCACGACCCGCATCGCTTCGGCCAAGTTGACGAGCACGACCTTGGTGGCCTCGGGATCGGTCTTGATCAGCTTGAAGGGTTCGGTCGATTGGATGTAGCGGTTGAAGCAATCGAGGATTTCGAGCCAGATCTTCAGCAACGCCGCGCTATAGGAGAAATTACCGATCAAGGTACGAAGCTCCGCCACCAGACGATCGAGGTCGAGCCCCGACCTCCACGCCGTCGGATCGATCGACCCTGCGCCTTCGAGCGTTCCGCCAAAGTAGCGGACACACATCGAGAGCGTTCGGCTGTAGAGATTGCCTAGATTATTCGCGAAGTCGGCATTATAAACCTCGGCAAACCGCTCGTCGGAATAGTTACCATCCCCACCAAACGGACACTCTTTCATAAAGTAGTATCGAAATGGATCAGCGCCGTGAATCCGGAAGACCTCCATGGGGTCGATCGCCGTCCCTGCGGACTTGGAGATTTTGGCACCCTTGTTATAAACAAAGCCGTGTCCAAAAATCCGCTTAGGTAGCGGCAGCCCGGCCGCCATGAGCATTGCCGGCCAGAGTGCGCAATGGAATCGGGTAATATCTTTGCCAATCACATGAACATCGGCGGGCCATAGTCGGTTGAAGCGTTCTTCATCCGTGCCATAGCCAATGGCGGTGATATAATTGAGTAAGGCATCGAACCACACGTAGATAGTCTGATCGTCATCGAACGGAACGCGAATACCCCAGGTGAAGCCCTTGCGACTGATGGAGACGTCGTACAACCCTTCTTTCACCAGGCTGATGATCTCGTTCCGCCGGCTCTCGGGCTGGATAAAGTCTGGGTTGGCTTCGTAGTGAGCCAGCAGGCGGTCGGAGAAGTCGGTAAGTCGGAAGAAGTAGTTCTCTTCGGCGATCTCTTTGAGCGCCAGGTTCGGGTGATTCGGGCACTTTCCGTCGGCGATCTCTTTGTCGGTCTTGAACGCCTCACAGCCGGTACAATACAAGCCTGTATACGCTCGTTTGTCGATATGACCGGCGTCGTAGACGGCCTGGATAAACTTGCGGCAGCCCAGATGGTGTCGTTCCTGACTGGTCTGGATGAAGTCGTCGTTGGAGATTTCGAGCGCCTTCCAGACATCCTGGAACTGGCGGGCCATGTCGTCGACATACGCTTGGGGCTCAACACCAAGTTCCTCAGCGCGCTGGGAAACCTTGATGGTGTTCTCGTCATTGCCCATCAGGAAATGGACCGAGCGACCTTCCATGCGCTGAAAGCGAGCCTGGACATCGGCCCCGATCTTCTCGAAGGCCGTGCCGATATGCGGTCGGCTATTGGGGTAGTCGATCGCCGTGGTGATGTAGAAGACCGCTGGGTCGCGCATCGCTCAAAGTTCCTGATCTGACAGACGTTCCCGTGTTCAACAGCGCAACGCCCGGAAGTGGCAGGCCTCATTACTAGGCCGACACCTCGGGCGTTCCATCCGTTCGCATTATCCTAAGCCAACGTCGGCCCTGTCGAGAAGACGTGCCGCTCTAATCGGGACTTACCTGACCATCATTCGCCGCTTGTTCCAGGCAAACACGCCTACCAAGGCGACTGCGATTAGCGAAGTCGAGGGCTCAGGGACTCTGGATGGAGTCACACCTTGGCCACTCACGACCTTGGCCGGGGTCACGGATGGGGTCTTTCCAGGACTGGCCGGGGTCACAGATGGCGTTGGTAACTTGACGTTGAACGTCGGAGTATTAACGTCATTATTGAGGATTTGACCAAGAAAGGGGTGGTAGTGATTGAACCGGGTGGGGTTCAAGCTCTGCCGCCAGCGCAAGTACTGGGCGATTGTCGGCTCATTCCCGGCGACGATCTGGGTTGCGGCTTGGAGAAGCAGACTTTTGGGGAAAATGGGAGGCGGGGTCGTTGACCAGACCGCTTGCCCACCGTCCAGAAAGGTCTGGATTTGCAGCAGTTGCGCTTGTTGCTGCGCAGAATTCAGATGGTGAATCCGAGAAGCACGCGCGGGTGTCGTCCCCACAGTGATGACAGCGACTACGACCAACGGAACAAACAACCGTTGGGCAATCGATCGGCAATTTCGGGAGACATCCATATCAGTACGACCCCAGTCCTTGGGGAATGAGACACGAATTCGCGATATACCAAGGGTGCAGATTCAAAGTGGAGTAGTGAAGGGATCGGTCGAAGGGGATATGCGGCTTGAAGGTTTTGTGCGAATCGTAGTGAAAAGAGGCCCGGAGTTGCTTGGGGAGTCGAGCTCGTGCAGGCTCCTCGTGGCATCTGGCGGGGCCGGTTGTTAGACTGAACTCGTTGAACTGCACCGAATAAGGTTCGGTGGGACCAGAAATGGCCGGAGCTTCGATTCATGGCTACGTCGACAAGTGATTTTGGCCGGATGTACATTGGTGGCGGCTGGGTTGAGGCCGATCGTGGTGGCACGATTCCCGTGATCAACCCCGCCGACGAGACAACGATCAAGGTTGTCGCATTCGGTGGCCGAGCCGAGGCCGACCGCGCGATCGAGGCTGCCGCCAAGGCATTCCCCGCGTGGCGAGCCCTCACCGCATACGACCGGGCCAAGATCCTCAAAGGGACTGCGGACCTGATGCGACAGCGGGCCGACACCCTGGCACGCACCTTGACCATGGAACAGGGTAAGCCTCTGGCCGAAGGCAAGGCCGAGATCCTGCATACCGCCGACACCTTCGAGTGGTTCGCCGAAGAAGGGAAACGCGCCTACGGGCGGATCATCCCTCCCTCGAACAGCCTCAAACGGCATTATGCGATCAACCACCCGATCGGTGTCGTGGGTACGATCACCCCTTGGAACTTCCCAGCCGCTCTCGTGAGCCGCAAGATCGCTCCGGCTTTGGCGGTGGGTTGTACCGTGGTGAGCCGACCGGCCGAGCAGACTCCCCTTACGATGATCGGAATCTTTGAGTGTCTGGCCGATGCCGGCATCCCTCTGGGGGTCGCCAACCTGGTCATTTGCGAGGCGATTCCGTTCGCCGATGCCCTTTTCGAGCATGCGGCTGTCCGAAAGATCAGCTTTACGGGGAGTACCAAGGTCGGCAAAGAGTTGATTCGCCGTTCGGCGGATCAGGTCAAGCGACTCAGTCTGGAACTGGGCGGTCATGCTCCGTTAATCGTCTTCCCCGACGCCGACGTCAACCAGGTCGCTCAGGCGGCGGTGATCGGCAAGTTTCGCAATAATGGACAGGTCTGCATTGCACCGTCACGGTTCTATGTCCATGAGTCGATCATCAAGGATTTCACCGAGGCCGCTGTCGAATTGACCAAGAAACTCAAGATGGGAAGCGGCCTTGATGATGGAGTCCAGCTCGGGCCCATGATCGAAGGACGTGCACTCGACAAGACGACCGGTCTGATCGAGGATGCGCGCAGCCACGGGGCCGAGATCCTGACGGGCGGCAATCGATCTACTCGCTTCGACAAGGGATTCTTCTACGAGCCGACCGTGATCCGCCATGTGGATGGCTCAATGCGGATCATGACCGAGGAGCCGTTCGCCCCAGTGATGCCGATTCTCGACTTCGCCAACCTCGACGAGGTGATCGCCAAGGCGAACGCCACTCCCTATGGATTGGCTGCGTACGTCTTTACGAACGACTTGACGGTCGCCACCCGGATGGCCGAGGGGCTTGAAGCCGGCATCATCGGCCTCAACGATCCTGTCCCAGCGACCCCACAATGTCCGTTCGGTGGCATGAAAGAGTCGGGGCTCGGGCGCGAGCTTGGTATGGAAGGCCTCCAAGCCTATCTCGAAACCAAATATGTCTCAGTCGGCCTACGACCGTGATGGAAGGTCGGGGTGAGAGGGGATGGAATACCCCTCTCTTGCCCCGGCTTGTTCAGTTGAGGACGTGCAGAGCGTTCCCTGCCTTAGCCTTCTGTTTGGCTTGATAGGATTCGAGGGCCGGGGTCTCTTCGGCGAATCGCCCGACCTCTTCGAGCAGGGCCTCGACCATATCGGCTTCCAGGACGTTGCGGATCGGGACACCTCGCTTGAAGATGACCCCCTTGCCCGCGCCTGCCGCGATGCCGAGGTCGGCTTCCTTGGCCTCACCGAAGCCGTTGACCAGGCAGCCCAGGATGCTGATCCGAAGTGGATCTTTCAGGTGAGCCATCTTGGCTTCGACCTCGGCGACGATCCGCTCCAGGTCAATGTCGAGCCGTCCGCACGTCGGGCATGCAACGATCTCGGGGCGATTGACGCGTCGATCGCAGGCGCGAAGGATGTCGAACCCGACCGCGATCTCAGGGACAGGGTCCCCCAGCAACGAGACGCGAATCGTGTCGCCAATACCCCTTAGAACGATCGCACCAATCCCTGCAGCGCTCTTGAGGGTGCCGTACTCGCGAGAGCCAGCCTCCGTGATTCCCACATGGGTTGGGTAGTCGGCCTTGGATGCGTACAGGGTGTAACACTCAAGGGCCGTCGGAACGTGGCTTGCCTTAAGGCTAATAATCATGTCGTGATAGCCGAGCTTCTCAGCGGTCTCGATATGCCGAAGTGCGCTCTCGACCATCGCTTCAGGACAAGGGAAGCCGTACTTCACGATCAGGTCTTCTTCGAGACTCCCCGAATTGACGCCGATTCGCATCGGCACGCCTTTATCTTTGGCCTTGCGGACAATCTCTTTGAAGCGTTCTGTGCTGCCGATATTGCCCGGATTGATCCGAATCTTGTCGAGCGCCCGCTTCCCGCTGGATGTCACAGCGTCGAGGCAGGCGAGAGCCATCCGATAGTCATAATGGATGTCGGCAATCAAAGGGATATTGATCTGATCGCGGATCAGCTTACAGGCTTCGACATCCTCTTTCTTGGGAATGGTGACCCGGATGATCTCGCAGCCGGCTTCTTCGAGGCGATGAATCTGGGCGATCGTCTCGGCCACGTCGAAGGTGTTGGTCGTGGTCATCGACTGGACCCAGATCGGGTTCTCACCGCCGACCACATGATCCCCCACAGCGACTTCACGCGTTTTGTGCCGGGTAACCGTCGTACTATAGGCCATCGTCGCCGTCCAATGTCGTTGAGGCCGTGGATCTTTGGGCGAGACTTTCCCACCGGTCGGCCCACCCGCTATGTTAGTTCGCTCAGTCCCAAGGGTCAAGGCGATGCGAAAGGTCAACAGACGATGGCAACCCACCAGGATTGGAAGCGGCGGCTACTCCCTACCTATAACGCTCTGGTCCACTCGGCAAGGTGGGCGGGCCGGGTTGTCGAGGCCCTCTGTCGGGGGCGGCTGGCCCGTTGTACCGTCTGCGGACGGGTCTCCCTCTTGATCCTGCGGCGGGACGTCCTCGCCCGAGAACTCCTCCGCCGTTGGGAGATACCTGACCGACTCGTCGCGGCGTTCACTCGCAAGGAATCGCTGGAATGCATCAGTTGCGGGGCCTCCCTTCGGGTCCGACGACTCGCCGAGGTCATGCTGAACCTCTACCCCGCTGGTCCGTCACGGTCGATCGCCGAGTGGGTCCACGCCCCCGAGGTTCAGGGCCTTCGGATCGCCGAGATCAACGGGATCACCGGCCTGACCCTACTCCTAACCAGCCACCCTCACCATCGTTACTCAGAATACCAGGATCGTGAGAGTTCCCAGGTCCGTCATGAGGACCTAACTAAGCTTACCTACCCAAACGACTCGTTTGACCTCGTTCTGACCTCAGAAACCTTGGAGCACGTCCCAGACCTGAATAAGGCTCTTGCCGAAATTCACCGGATCCTGATCCCAGGGGGTCGGCACATCTTCACGATTCCGTGGAGGCCAGACGTGCCTTGGACTTTCGCTCGGGCCACCATTCACGATGGGCGGATTGAGCCACTCGTGGCCTTGATTCATCATCCGGGAGGTAATGTGGGTTATCCTGTGTTCACCGAGATCGGCCAGGACTTTCCGGAAGTCTTGGCGGCCGTTGGCTTTGAGGTTCAGGTCGAGTTTGGCCCAGCGACTCTCGACGACGTGGCACAGGTTATCATCACGCAAAAACGAACTGATGGTCCCTACCTTCAACCCCAAGAGTCTGGATGAGGTTTTTAAGCTTCGTACCGACGAAAACTTCGGGGCAGATCGAAAACAGAATTTCGAGGGTCTTGCGGCAAGATCAGGCCCTGTGATAGGCTTCTATTGTCCACACATCTCTCGCTGTCCTCGATGTCAACAACACGAAATTCACACCGCTGGGTCGGGCGGGTCGGGTTGTCGCACGTCTCCTGCGGTCCCTCATCTTCATTCGTTGTCCCTGTCACACAGGGGGAGGCTCCGATGCGTCGTCGTGGTTTTACGTTGATCGAGCTACTGGTCGTGATCGCCATCATCGCGGTTTTAATCGCCTTGCTATTGCCTGCGGTTCAAGCGGCTCGTGAGGCTGCTCGCCGGATCCAGTGCGTCAACAACCTGAAGCAAATCGGCCTGGGCCTGCACAACTACCACTCAGTCCATAACGTTTTCCCAATGGGTTGCAGCAGTGGTGCTTGGACCGATCCGCTCACCTACAGTACCAAGCAAAACATGAGCGCCTTGGCACAAATGCTTCCCTTCATCGAGCAGACCCAGGTCTACAACGCGATTAACTTCAACTGGGGTTGCGAAGACTCCACCACCGTTCTCTGTTACTTGATCAACCAGACGGGGACGAATGCACAGATCAAGGCGTTTATCTGCCCGTCCGATCCGAGGGCGGGGAAACCCGACCACAATGACACCACCAACACCACCAACTATTACGCCTGCGTTGGCACCACGATGACCTGGGGTTTGCTCGGCAACCAGGCCCCTTGGGCAAACCTCAACGTCCTTTCGATTAACATGCCGAGCAATGGCCTGTTCACATGGCAGGCCTCTTACGGGATCAATAGCTGCACCGACGGGACGTCGAATACGATCGCGTTCGCTGAGGCTGCGGTCGGCAGTCAGAACCTCTCCCCACGCGGCAGGTTGATTGGACTTCAGGGCGTCGGTATCTCCCTCTCGGACATGGTCTTCGATGCCGCGAGCAACCCCAACGCCGTCGCCCGAGTCATTCAGCAGTGCTCAACCGCGTGGAACTCGACCGGAACTGGTTATATCGACCTCCAGCGTGGTGAGAATTGGGCTCACGGAAGCATGGCTATGGCGATGTTCAATACCGTCGTGACACCCAACGCGTATAACGATACCTGGACCCACTGCGGCCTGAACGCATCGTCACGAGCTGTCCTGAGCAACGCCGACGGTTACCACCCAGGCGGAGTCAACACGACGATGGCCGATGGATCGGTCAAATTCATTAAAGACACGGTCAACCAGCGCACCTGGTGGGCTCTCGGAACTCGTGCCGGTGGCGAAGTGATCAGCTCTGATAGCTACTGATCATAGGTTAAATTTAGAGGGATTCGAGCAAGCCCGACTCACCGTCGGGCTTGCTCACTTTGCCCTCGGGGCGGATGATGGGGCAAAGTGGTTCTTCAGACCCGTCCCGCTTCCGGATGCTCCGTCATGCTCGCTGGACCTCTCGTCTTCGTCGATGTCGACACCCAGCGCGACTTTCTGGAACCGGGTGGATCCCTGTTCATCCCCGGCAGTGGGACGATCCTAAGACAGCTCGCCAGGCTGACCATTTTCGCACGATCGCGAGCCATTCCAGTTCTCGCCACAGCCTGTGCGCACGCTGAGGATGATCCTGAATTTGACACCTTCCCACCGCACTGTTTGATCGGGACGTCAGGTCAGCAGCGGATCGTCGAGACCGCTTGGCCTGGTTCTCGGGTGCTTACGATCTCGGACCGGCTTTTGGCTCCCCCGCCCGCCCATTTGACTGTGGAGAAGGTCAGTTACGACCTCTTCAGCCGAGTCGATGCCAGTGAGATTGTCGCGAGCTACGCTCAGAACGACCCGACATTCGTCGTCTATGGAGTCGCGACTGATTACTGTGTGGGCTGTGCGGTCCGGGGGTTCCTTGAGCGTGGGCTGCGGGTTGCTCTCGTCGTTGACGCGATCTGGGCGATCGATCGTGAAGCCGAGCCGAAGGTTCTGACCAGCTTCGCTCAGGCAGGCGCGGTCTTGACCATGACCGATGTCGTCTGCGACGATCGATAACATGCACGACCAATTCAAGAAGCGTTATCAACCGACCCGAGGCCCGAGTGCCCGCCTTCGCCATCAGATTGCCGTCGAGGCTGCGCGAAGGATGTTCGATCAGATCGCTCCCGAACCAGGTGAAACGCACCTGCGCGACGCCAGCGAGGCCGATTACTACGCCGCCAAACGACGGGCTGCGGCTGTTCTTGGTCACAAGGTCCGTCCGGGTGACTTGCCCTCCGATAGCGAGGTCCGCGAGCAAGTCCTCGAACTGATCCAAGCCGAGGAGACTGAGCCTGGCGACGACGAGCAGCCTCAGCCTGATGATGACGAGCCGATCGAACGCATGGCCGACCATGTCGATCGCTTCATCCTCTACAAGCTCCGTCTCGCACCATTGGAAGCGGTCAAACTGAATCCGATGACCCATCCCGAGGGGGATGCGCTTTACCATAGCCTCCAAGTCTTCGACCGAGCCCGCGACCTTCGTCCTTACGACGAAGAGTTCCTACTAGCCGCACTCCTGCACGAAGTCGGCAGGGCGATTACCCCGACCGACAGTCTCGCCGCATCGATCGATGCTCTCAGGGGTTCCGTCACAGAACGCACTCTCTGGTTGGTCGCACACCACAGGACAATGGGCGAGAACTCCACAAAGCCACCGACACCACCGATCGAGTCACCCGAGTGGCTTGATGACTTGTTGGCGCTCCGAGAGGTTGATCTGGCCGGTCGTGTTGCGGGTGCGGTCGTAGGGACGATTGACGAGGCCCTTGATTATCTCAAGAGTCTCGAAACCGAGGAGTATCTCGACGTCTGAATCCCGAATGACCGCCGGTCTTGTCGAGATTCATCGGGGCTGGAGAATCGCCTGCTCGAGCGCCACGAGGGGCTGGGACCCTCGGATGTCCGATTTTCCAAAGCCTTTGAGAGCCCCGAGATTCATCGCGGCTTGCTGAGCTTCGGGATAGTTACTCACCAGCATCACAGGCACATCAGCGAGGGTGGAATCCGACTTGATGAGGCGGATCAGCTCGACGCCAAGAGATCCATCTTCATCGGTGACTCGATTGACCAGCACGAGGTCGACCGGATTGGCATGGAGTTCAGCCAGCGCCTTCTCGTGGGAGTCGGCCTTGATCGTCATGGCACCGAAGTGCTTCTGGAGGTGACGTGAGATCGAGCCGTGGTCA
This sequence comes from Isosphaeraceae bacterium, assembly GCA_025356475.1. Classification (GTDB taxonomy): domain Bacteria; phylum Planctomycetota; class Planctomycetia; order Isosphaerales; family Isosphaeraceae; genus JANXSX01. The sequence continues at coordinate 28,409 of JANXSX010000039.1, forward strand.
AAGCTACACTGACCGACCGAGAGAATCCGTAGTGCACTCATGGCGCGTCTTCCCATCCTGAGAGAGCAAAGCAAAGCGGGTCGTCTCATTCTAGTGTGCGGAGCCCTGGAAGCTTCGTCAAGTCAATTTACACGAGGATGCTGACCCGATTGATTCTTGACCGGGGAACGCCCGTGTCTATATCAGCCTGTTCGTTGGGAGGGCTCGAACCCACCTCTCGCGTCGTCGATCCCTAAAACGGATAGACCACTTGGATCAGAGTCTGAAGGATCAGGGTCTCTAGCCCGACCAGGCCCACCGTGCAGAACAACATCCATGGCCCGCCCAGGCGGACCACTCCCGCGCCGGAAGCGAGGAGAAGTGGAGGGAACAGCGGCAGCCAGAGCCGAGCAACCTCGCTCAGGTTCCGACCACTGAAGTTGAGCAGCATCAGGACCCCAAAGGCCGCCCATGTCGAGCGTGAAATTGAGGTGCGCGCCGTCGCCCATCCTACGATTCCCAAGAGGGTCGAGGGCAACCCGATCCCAATCGCCGTCTCGATCGGATTGGCAACGACCCAGGCGAGATAGCTCTTGGGATACTCAACATAGAACCGCGCATGATTCGCTTGATTTGTCCACCAGATCGCAAGTGGATTCGCTTTCATGAGCAATCCCGAGAGCAGTGTGAACCCCACAAAGCCGACACCTGTGGCTGCGATGCTCGCGATTCGATTCCGCCAGCCCTCCTGGCCGAACAAAATCACTGCCACGACCAGCCCCACCGGCAAATAGGCGAGCGTGAAGAACAGACCCAGGCCGAGGACCGCTCCCGCAACCCCCGCCAGGATCAACGACCCTCGTGTGCCTGACCGGGCCGCCAAGGCGATCGCGATCGTAGCGAGGAAAGGAAATGCGGTGTCCGCCGCAGGCTGAAAGAGGATTGCCGAGGGGACGAGCGGCCAGAGCGAAGCCGCACCCCACGCCGTCGCAGGGGGCAAGGTCGATCGACCTAAGATGTAGAGAGGCACGACGGTCAGGGCGCACAACATCAGAATCGCCAACCCTGTCAGCGCCATCGACGCCTGATCTGCGGCGGGTAAGGGATCTTTTCGGCTCAGTTCGCGGAATCCCCCGGCCACCGACTCGGGCAGGCTCGTCACGACCGATTTCGCCAGCTCAGGATGCGATTCCATCGTTTTGAGGGCAATCGCTGAGGTCACGAAGAGACCTGGTGGGTGCGTGCCAATGTGCAAGGCGTCCTGGGTCTTAATCCAGTCGGGGTACGCTGAGAGGAAGTCCGGCAAATTGGTGATTTGCTTGCGAGCGACCGTGTAATACCCACTCGAACCCGGCTGATAGAGAGCGAACGCCCACTTCGTGAGCCCGTACCCATAGGGTGCTCCCGCCATTACTGTGAACTGGACGCCGATGGCACAGAGACCCAAGCCGATCAGCCAGAGCGTTTCGCGCTGCTTTCCTGCGCGTTGACCTAACGACTTCATCCCCACCGCTACGAATCCGGCGTAGAGCAAGATCCCTATACCGGCGAGTCCCAAGTCAAGGATCGAAACGGCCGCACCTTCCGGGAGCCTTGCCCATTCCCACTCGCCGGGTACACCACGGGGTAGCCAGCCTGCGTGAAGAGCGACCATCGCGATTACGAGAAGAAGTACCTGGCCAACGACAACCAAAATGAGGTGAATTCGTGTCATAGAGAAATCATACCGCGAGGTTCGTTTCAGATCAGCCCTGCGGTTTTCGCCCTGAAGGGTTGCAGTGAGGCGTCCGCGCTGGTCTGATCGGGCTCCTGCGACCGTTCTCCTGGAGATACTCTCGATGCATTTCGATTTGCCCTCAGCGCCCCCGAACGGGGTCGTGTCTGAGACTGGGCCCTGGTACAAAGACCTGACCCGCTACCACTGGTTCGTCTTAGTCGTAGCCTCACTCGGCTGGCTGTTCGACACGATGGATCAACAACTCTTTAACCTTGCCCGACGACCAGCAATCACTGAACTCTTGAAATCGGGCGCAGGGGGTGTGGCCCCATTGCCCGAGGATGTGACCTGGTATTCCGGCGTAGCAACGATGATCTTCATGATCGGCTGGGCCAGCGGTGGCCTGGTCTTTGGTGTACTTGGCGACAAGATCGGTCGCGCCAAGACAATGATGTTAACAATCGTGCTTTACTCAATGTTTACCGGGTTATCCGCCCTGTCGATTGGTATTTGGGACTTCTCGTTCTACCGCTTCTTGACCGGTTTGGGGGTCGGTGGCGAGTTCGCTGTCGGGGTGGCACTCGTGGCGGAGGTCATGCCCAATCGCGCACGGCCTTACGCGCTCGGACTCTTACAAGCTCTCTCGGCGTTCGGCAATATGATGGCCGCCGTGATTGCGATGATCTTGGGCGAGCTCGAACGATCCGAATCGATCAATAGTGCCTGGCGAATCATGTTCGTGATCGGCATGGCCCCCGCCCTGCTCGCGATAGTGATCCGCCGACGATTGAAGGAGCCCGAACGCTGGAAGGCCGCTGTCGCCGATGGACCCGGAGGTCAAGTCGCCGGTGCCACCGCGAAGGCCGGCTCAATTTCCGACCTCTTTGGTACCCCCGAACGAAGGCGGAATACGATTGTTGGTATGCTCATGGGCTTTTCCGGAGTCGTCGGTCTCTGGGGCATCGGCTTCTTTAGCTTCGATGTCCTTCGCCCAATCATGACCAAAAGTTTTGCAACCCAAGGGATCACCGGCGGGCCCGAACTCGCAGGTAAGCTCACGTTCTGGACCGGGATCATCTCGCTACTACAGAACTTTGGCGGGTTCTGGGGCGTGCTCGCATTCACGCGGGTGACCGGGATAATCGGTCGACGGCCCTCGTTCCTGATCGGCTATATACTCGCGATGGTTTCGACGGCGTTCACTTTCTGGTACATCAACGAGTTCTGGCATATTTTTGTAATGATCCCAATCATGGGATTCTGCCAGATGACTCTGTTTGGTGGTTTCTCAATCTACTTCCCCGAGCTGTTCCCGACTCGGCTCAGAAGTACGGGGACATCGTTCTGTTATAACGTGGGTCGATACCTCGCGGCCTTCGGTCCGCTGACCCTGGGATACTTAACGAAGCAGGTCTTCGGCGGGTACGGTGAGATCCTCTCACTACGTTACGCCTGCTTGACGATGTGTTCTGTCTTTCTGATCGGAATCTTCGCCCTGCCCTTCGCGCCCGAGACGAAGGGGAAACCCTTGCCGGAATAAGTCGATCGCTCCCCCGGGAACGCCACTCGCGTCAGTGGCGTTCTCGGTCGATGCGATGACCACGATCTCTGTGGGAATCAGCCAGTCGCGCGCTGGGTTGTCATCACGTCCAGGATTGTCGGGTGGCCGACATCGTTGGCAAACGTTCCATGGCATTCGACAACCTGATCGGCGTACTGCTCATTCCATCGCTTGAGGATCTTGTGCAGCTTGGGGAGTCGGTAATGCGGCACAGCCGGGAACAAGTGGTGCGGGACATGCATGTCCTGGCCATACACGAACACCGCCCAACGGGTGAAAGGGTCGCAATAAAAGACCCGCGTGTTTGTGAGTCGACCGTCATCCGCGTTTGTATGCTGATACGTGTCTCTTAGTAGCATATAAAAAGGAAATGTTGTCATGATGGGTAGAGACCAGAGCAAGTTGTAATAGACTGCGCTTCGTCCTGCGGTTTCGATTCGCAAGAGGCCTAGAACGGTGAACAGCACCGTATAGAAGGCAAGCCGCATCAGGCCGGCGACCCGCTCGGAATAGGGCTGGCGGAACGGCGAACGGAAGATCGCCCAGTCGGGCAAGAGCCAGATCACCAAACCGGACACCGTAACCCCGGCAATCCCCAAGGGAATCAACCACGCCGAACGACCCGTTTGTGTGAGATAGAACTGGGCGACGACGAAGCTGATCACATAGAGGAACCCGAGCGAAGTGCCCAGCCGAGGCAGCGCATAATGGGCATCGCCATTGGGCACCCGCTTCATGTAGACGTTGCTCCCCTTGCCGAGCACATTGACATAAAAGTACTCAAACTGGTAACGCGTGAACGTGACCGGAGCGGTAACGAATACGAAGTAGACCTGAGAAATAAACTTCTGTCGGGTCATGGGAAACTGATCAACGCGCTTCCCCTTCCCCAGATTGATCAGGTCGGGGTCCTGATGGGGATCATTCGTGTACTGATGATGCGCCATGTGGAAGAGACGGTAAAAGTGAACATTTGATAAAATGGGCATCATGCAAAAGAGATCGCCCACCAGGTCGTTCGCAAACTTGTTCTTTAAGAGGCTATAGTGCGACGCCTCATGTCCAAGACCGGCCAGGCGATGTTGAACACCGCCGACCACGGCGATCGCCACCGCAAAGACAGGCAGATTCCAGGCCCAGGCGAATCCCCAGCCCGAACGGAACTCGGCAAAGCCGATCGTCAGGCCGATCACCAAGGCTAGAGTTGCGTATTCAAGACCCAACCAGCCCAGGTTGGTCACATTATCCACCTCGCGTAGACGAGCAATCTCCGCCCGGAGCGCGGGCTCGGTAAACGTTGCTCGCTTGGCCTCTGTCGCCGACATCGCCGTCGCCACGGACATAAGAACACTCCCTCCGGAGGGCTGAGCAAGGCAGGGTGGATGCGCAGTTTAGGTAAACTAGATCCCGAATCTACTTAGCCTACCCAATTTATCGTACGGAGGCGAGCGGTCCTCAAGTCAAATTTTCTCGTTTGATCAAGTTCGGGGGAGGGACGACAGGCGGGAGGGGTCGTATAATGCCTCATAAGGGGGGGCGATCTCCTCCTGCTCTGATCATGTCGAGTTTGACACTTCGTTCGGGAGATCGTTCCCATGGCAACCGTGGCCCCTGCTGTTCCCTCGCGCAATCACGACACAGCGCCCGAAGCCACGACCATCGGCAAGTATCTGATCGATCGCCTTCACGCCCTGGGCGTGGCCCACATCTTCGGAATCCCAGGCGACTACGTGCTCGGGCTCTATAAGATGCTCGAAGCGAGTCCGATCGAGCTGATCGGTATGACCCGGGAGGACTCCGCCGGTTTCGCCGCCGATGCCTACGCCCGAGTGCATGGTCTGGGCTGCGTCTGCGTCACTTACTGTGTCGGGGGGCTCTCAACCTGTAACAGCGTCGCCGGTGCCTATGCCGAAAAGAGCCCGGTGGTCGTCCTGACAGGCTCGCCCGGCATGTCGGAGCGAGACCATAACCCCTTGTTGCATCACAAGGTACGCGATTTTTCCACCCAATTCGAGGTCTTCGAGAAGATCACGGTTGCCTCGGCTGTGCTGGACGATCCCCTCACGGCCTTCAAGGAAATTGACCGGGTTCTCGAAGCAGCCATGCGCTACAAGCGACCGGTTTACCTGGAAGTCCCTCGCGATATGGTCCTGGCCCAGCAAGTCCACCCCCACCGGCCCCCGGCAGGCCTCCCACCGAGCGATCCCGATGCCCTCCGCGAATCGATCGAAGAAGCTTCGCACCTCCTCCGTTCTGCCAAGCGACCGATGATCTTGGCCGATGTCGAGGTCCATCGCTTTGGACTCCAAGACGACCTACTTCACCTGGCCGAATCTGCCGGCTTGCCAATCGCGACGACGATTCTTGGCAAGAGCGTCATCCCTGAGAATCACCCCCTCTTCGTTGGGATCTACGAAGGAGCGATGGGCCGCGATGAGGTGACCCAGTACGTTGAGGAGTCGGACTGCCTCCTGATGGCGGGTTGCTTTCTGACGGATATTAACCTGGGGATCTTCACGGCGAAGCTCGACCCTTCGAAGTGCATTGACGCTACCAGCGAAGACCTCCGTATCCGCCATCACCATTACCGCAACGTCCGTCTCGACGATTTCTTGCGAGGGTTAGCCGCGAAGGGGATCAAGGTCAACCCTCCGCCTATTCCCAAGCGTCCGGATTCCCAGTTTGCAGCGTGGGTTGCGGTTCCTGACGCCCCGATGACCTCAGCCCGGCTCTTTGCTCGGTTGAACAAGCTCCTGGATCAGTCCATGACGGTGATTGCCGATATTGGCGATAGTCTCTTTGGCTCGGTAGATTTGAACATGAGTCGGCGTACTGAATTCATCAGTCCGGCCTATTACACATCAATGGGATTCGCCGTCCCCGCTGCCGTGGGGGCCGGAGTCGCGAACCGCGAGTCCCGTATGCTCGTGATTGTGGGCGATGGAGCGTTCCAGATGACGGGTATGGAACTCTCGACGATCGCCCGTCAGAAGCTCAACCCGATTGTGATTGTCATGAATAATCATGGCTATACCACCGAGAGGTTCCTTCTGGAAGGATCGTTCAACGATATCCACGAGTGGCAATTCCACAAGATTCCCGAGGTTCTTGGCGACGGCAAGGGCTGGGAGGTCCGAACCGAAGGGGAACTCGACGCCGCATTGAACGAGGCGATCGCCAACACCGCGAGCTTCAGCTTGCTCAATGTCCATCTCGATAAGATGGACAGGAGCCCAGCCTTGGAACGGTTGGCGAATCGGTTGTCGAAGATCATTTGAGGTGGCGGAGAAGTGGGGTAGTCCCAGCGTCTACCCCTACTCCGAACTATTCTTGCACACGAGTTCCTTTTGTATCTCGTCCGTTCTGATGCAAAATCACGTGAGTTACTTTGCCATCGTCTTTCACAAACGTGAGCTGCGCGTCGATCACTTTGAGGAAGAATTCGGTCTCCGACTCGGGGAAAATCTCAAGTTTCCCTTGTCCTGTAGCCTGGGTGATTAGCTTGTCCCCATCCCGAGTTACAGTTAGGGCGAACGTTGGCGCGATCTGGTATTTGCCAACGTAGTCGTCGTAGAGTTTGGGATCGACTTTGGCGATGATGCGGGTCTTGGGCGGGGTAATGGTCTCGCCGAATACGATCGCCGCGAGGTCGCTTGTCACCTGGCCAGGGTTTGCCGGCAGAACGTTGCAGAGGACAACCAAACAGACATCGTCTGCAGGGAATCGGACGAAGTCGGTCACAAACCCGTTAATACCTCCGCCGTGCCCCACTCGAGAATGTCCATTCCGTTCGTCGACCATCCAGCCATAGGCGTAGTTATCCTTGAAGGGCTTGAACATTGCGGTCATGCCCTCCTTCGAGAGGGGCTTGCCCGCTTTGAGTGCTTGGTCCCACTTGAACATGTCGCCCACTGTCGAATAGAGCGAACCGGCTGCATAAGGCTGATTCATGTCAAGATACGAAGCATTGACGAGTGCGTCGCCACGACGTTCATAGCCTGATGCACGCTTCGCGAGGACCGTCGCGTAACGATCGTAGCCAGTATCTTTCATGTCGAGAGGTTCAAAGATCGACTGCTTGAGAAACTTCTCGTACGATTTTCCCGACGCCTTGTCGATGATTGCACCCAGGAGAAAGTAACCCGAATTGCTGTAGTGGAATTTCGACCCCGGCTCGAAGTCGAGAGGCTTGTCCTTAAACCGGGAGATCATCGAGTAGACTGTCTCCGATTTTGACATCGACAAGCCATACACAGGGTCCTCGGTGTAGCTATGGATCCCAGAGGTATGGGTGAGCAAGTGGTGAATTGTGACCTTCTCCCATGCCTTCGGGGTGTCCACCAAATACTTACTGATGAGGTCTTCTACAGCAAGTTTGCCTTGATCTTGCAGGATTAAGATCGCTGTGGCCGTAAATTGCTTTGTGATCGAGCCAAGACGAAACTTGGTCTCGGGAGAGTTTGCAATCTCATGCTCGGCATTCGCCAGACCGTAGCCCTTCGCGAGCAGAACCTTGCCGTCCTTTGCAACCAGGACGGAACCAGTGAAATCGCTACTTTTCGCGAGGGAGTCGAGATAGCTGGAGAGTCGATCAGCGATCTCATCCGAGCGAGCGCAGGTGGGCAAGCAAACGACCAAAGCTAGAAGAAACCATTTCATGACGAAAATCCTCAGGATTGTAAAGGAGAGAATCACTCAGAGAGGTTTCGTACGAGACTCACGAATATAAACGCTGAAATCCGGACTAACAACCTGATACTGAAGGGATCGGCGTCGTAATTAAATCGCCAAGATATGAATAAACAAGAATTCAAGAGGTTGCATGAACGATTGCTGGAATTTGCGCTCAAGGTGTTTTGAACTCAATGAGTTCGAGCGTAATGACGGCCTTGACCTTCGGCACGGTGGTCACCGATTTGAGAAGCATGCCAGGGACATCGTCAGACATCCAGGTCCGAGTGGTTGAGGGTCCGGCATCGGTCCTGCCTTTGAAGGTGTACCACTGAGCCTTGAACTCTTTGCCTGCCAACTTCAGAGTTTCGTCTCCCTTTTCGAGAGCATCGTTCGGTCGACCGATATCTTCTTTCTTGATGCCAGGCAGGAGTGGAAATGCGCGCCTGATTGTAAATTCCTGAGGTGAATTCGTAACGGTTTTCCCAGTTTGGTCCGTAGTCGTGACCATATCGATGATCGCTTTGTCGGGGTTGAGCTCTCGGAGTTTATAAACCATCGTACTCGTGATTGGGGTCGGGTCATCTCCCATCACAGTGGTGGACTGCAAGGTGACCGAAGCCCCTTTGCCCGCTTTGGCCCAGCTTAAATACTGGGGACTGTCAACGATCTGAGCGGATGTAAGGGCCGGGGTGCCGAGCGTGGCGAAGATCGCAACCACGATGATTCGTGTCGTCATTGGGGTCTCTCTTGAGGATCGGAGCCGATTCGTGCGTAACCGCTACGGATCCATAGTATGGTCAAAACGACCTGCCACCGAAACAATCTTCATCGTTTATTTATGTTTCGGGAATCTTGCTGCGATCATAACGCGACAAGATCTTTTCCCATAATTTTCCAAGCCTTCATAAAGCAAACATAATGTTTCCTTATGCTAAATGGTGTGGCTAGATGGAGTTCTTGGTTCGGTTCCACCTTGAGGAGTTTTCCGTGCTTGACCGCACTCGGCTTGAAACCCGTCGATCGGGTTTTACGCTCATCGAATTACTTGTTGTGATCGCGATCATCGCCGTGCTTATTGCGTTGCTGCTGCCGGCCGTACAAGCCGCGAGAGAGGCCGCCCGCCGCGCCCAATGTGTCAACAATTTGAAGCAGATTGGTCTTGGTTTCATGAACTTCGAAAGCACCTACAACCACTTTCCCCAAGGCCCTCACGACGGCCATCCCCAGGCCGTGACCGCAACAGGGGCCCCTGCCCCGAACGGTTACCAGTACGACGAACGAATTGGTGTCGATTACGAAGGTGTCTCGACCTGTTGTCGCGCAGCGAACGCCGACGGGTGGAACCAGTTCTTCAAAATTCTCCCCTACATTGAGCAGACGGTTCTCTACAACATCACGAATTTCACCGCGCCTCCGATCTGGAATGGCGGTGTCAGCGGATCACCGGCGGTCAATAATGCGAATGAAGATGTGGTCGCCCAAGCGGTGATTGCAAGCTATTACTGTCCATCCCGTCGTGGCCTCATCGCTTACGACACGAGTGTTGCAGGGGTGCCGGTCCGTTTCAGTCGGAATGACTATGCAGGCTGTGCCGGATATCTTCAAGGTGAAATCTACGAATGCATCAATAATGGTGGCAATGGCAGCCTGACGGGTGGCAGTACCTTTGTACCCCCGCCCCCCAACGGTTCTGTCCCGATCACCAACGAGCGAAATCCGATCGACTGGGGAAATACCAGCGGTCGAAAAGGTGCGATCGTCCACCCGGGTCGTGGTGCCAAGCGTCGTCTTGCTGACTTTACCGACGGCACCTCGAACTCGATCGTTGCTGGAGAGAAATGTCTTCCCCCGTCGCGTCACTCGACAGATGGTGGAGACAACGAACGTTGGCAGAACTCGGGCTGGGATGAGGACAATATTCGCTGGCACTTCGTACCGCTCCCCGATGCGACTGCGCCGGCCAAGAGTGGCGTTTGCTTGACACCGGCATCGCCGGACTCGGGCGGCACACTCTGGCGACGTATGTTCGGCTCATCTCATCCTGGTGGTGCCAACATGGTCCTGGGTGATGGTTCGGTGCGATTCGTCAAATTCACGGTCAACGCCTCAGCCTTCCGCAAGTTGGCCTGCATTGACGATGGCGAAGTGCTGAGTGCCGACGAATATTGACAAGACGCAAATGTTACTCAGAGGGTATTGAAGATGCGTTTGAGGTTGAGGTCACTCCTGTGCGTTGGTCTTCTTGGTTTGATCGGCTGTTCCCAATCTGACAGTGGTCCAGTCGATGTCACCAAGATCAAGGCTCCCGACGCCGAGCAACAAGAAGCGATCAAGAAGTTCGACACCAAGATCAACGAAGAAGAGTTTGGAAGTCCGATGCCTGGAAGTAAGCCCGCAACGAAGAAGCGTTAAAGCAACTTCGCAACTGAACGCAAGTTAATCGAGAAGCCCGGCAGCGGTGCAAACCCCTGTCGGGCTTCTATTCGTTCTCGACGAGACGTCGAACAGAGCGTGTTTTGTCCTCAATGATAAAGTAACGGCAACCCAGGAGCAGCGAACTCGACGGTCAACGCAAGACTCTGCCAAGTTGATCTGTTACTGTAAAATAACGGCTGCGCTAAAACTGCCAAGCATTTTCGGGTCGAGTTATTGTTGTTAAAATCTCGCGAAATCAAGGATGCAGCCTCTGGGAGAAATCGAATCGGCGATTTCGCATTTGTAAAATAACGTATTTTGCCTATAAATGATAACGTTTACAGAAAAAAGTATGATTTGTTTACTACGTTATTCACTTTCGAGCCAAGTCCCAGATGTCGCTGCAAATTCTCTTCGAGGATCTCCATTGTTTGTGCGTTGCCAAGCCTTCCGGCTTACTTACCCAGGGGGTCGTTGGGGGTGAATTGACTCTTGAGGATGAGGTGCGTGGCCATCTTTCTCGGGGAGAACCAGGGAGGTCGGTGTATCTCGCGACGGTTCATCGGCTGGATCGGCCTGTTTCGGGTGTTGTCTTGTGGGCGAAGACGCCGAAGGCCGCGCGCAGACTGGCCGATCAATTTGCGCAAAGGGTTGTGAAAAAGACCTACTGGTCGCTTGTTGAGAGCCACGTTCCAACCACATCCTGGGCCCGCTGGGACGATTGGCTTAGCCCGGTTGGAAGCGATGGGGTTGCCAGGTGTGTCGGATCGGGGTTACCTGATACGAAGCAGGCAATTACCGAGGCGCAGGTCATTCGGACGTGTCGAGGGCTTCCTGAAAAGACGCTGCTTGTGATTCTCGCCCCCCAAACCGGGCGCACGCACCAACTTCGAGCCCAGGCGGCCAGCCACATTGGCCCCATTTTGGGCGATGTCGCCTATGGGTCAACGCTGGCGTGGGCTCATGGGGAGATCGCCCTCCACGCCCGTCAGCTCGAGGTGGAACACCCGATTCTGCGAACTCCGCTGGTGGTGATAGCCCCACTCCCAGAACGCTGGCCGGCCATCGATTTCTGATCTGGCCAGGGAGTTCGCGACCTCATTCCGCGCCGATCGCGATCACCTTGAGCTTGAGGGTTCCCTTGGGGATCGGCACCTCGACAATGTCGCCGATCCGCTTGCCAACGAGGCCCTGACCGATCGGGCTTGAGAGCAGAATCTTATTCTGGTCGTAGTCTTCTTCACCGGGTCCGACAAGGATAAAGTCTTCCTCGTCGTGCATATCGAGGTCGAGGACCTTGACCTTGGAACCGAACACAACACGGTCGGTCGGCAAGTTGGTTCGGTCGACGATCATGGCCCGGGCAAGCTTGTCTTGAAGCTCGTTGATTCGAGCTTGAAGCATCCCTTGCGCTTCCATCTGGGCATCGTATTCGGCGTTTTCAGAGAGATCCCCTTCGCCGCGGGCCTGAGCGATAGCCTCGGCGATGCGGGGCATGTCATCGTTCTTCATCTTGTCGAGTTGGGCTTTGAGTTTCTCATAGCCTTCTTTCGACATCGGGATCCGGTCGATGGTCATCCCTTGATGCTCCCCAGTTCAGTCGGAGTGCGCCGGAGCACGATCGAGCGACAGGTCGCGAGCCTGAGTTTTCAGGGCGACGAGTCGGGTCGGTCGGTGTGTGGCGTTCCAGTTTGCACAAGCGTTCTAGGAAGCGAGCACCGCGATGTCGGGTGGAAACTCACCCGACATCGCGGTGCAACGTCAATAAGTAGCCTAGTCGCCAAATCGCATCAATGCAAGGCCAACCAGACTCCAGCATTACTCATGCCGAAGTGCATCGATCGGGTCCATCTTGGCGGCTCGCATTGCAGGATAGATTCCGGCCGCAATTCCAATCAGGACTGAGATAAAGAATGCCATCGCAACTGAGGCTCCGGTCACGATTGCCTTCTGCTCAGGCAGAGCAAGGACGATCAGGAACGGCACGGCGAAGCCCACGAACACGCCTAGGATTCCACCGACGCCTGAGAGCACGACCGTCTCGATCAAGAATTGTTGAATGATGTCTTTTCGCTTCGCGCCGAGTGCGCGTCGGATGCCGATTTCGCGGGTCCGCTCAGTCACGGTGGCGAGCATGATATTCATGATCCCGATCCCACCGACGATCAGTGAGATCGCCGCGATCGTGCCAAGGATGATCGCGAACTGACGGGCGGTCCGCTGAGCTTCGAGCAAGAGTTCGTAAGGAACCGTCATCTCAACATCTTTGCGCGGGTGGTTGGGTCTGACGGCTGCTTCAATGATCGGGGCCGTGGGCCGAACCATATCTGTGCTAGCGACTTGAAAGGTGATCTGGCTCAGTTGGGTCTCCTCGACCGACTGTGAACCGGATCGGGAGTCGATGGTCCGCTCACCAAAGCGAAGCTTGCATGTGTTCAGCGGTATGTAAACATCTTTGTTGAAGTCCTGTGCAGCAAGACTACCGCCGATCCCGGCGGAGCTGGCCCGTTCTTTGGTTACGCCGATGACTGTGTAATAATCCGCGCCTAGCTTGACGGATTTGCCAACAGGATCTTCGAACGGAAAGAGGGTCCTGGCCGTTTCGTGGGCGAGCACTGCGTAGTTTTGGTACTTCTCGTTATCGCTCTGCGAGAGGAATCGACCGCGGGCGATTTCCAGCCGGTTGAAGTCGTCGTACTCTGCGGTAGTACCCACAACGCGACCATCAAGGAAGCGGTTCAAGTAGCGAATCTGTTTGCGGATCTCGCGGATTGGGAGTGCTTTCTTGATGGTTGGTACGGTCGCCATGATCTTGTCGAAGTCATCGTACTTGAGCCCGAAGTTGAGCACGCGAGCGGGTCGACCGCCGGTGGCCTGGGCTTCGTCGCTCGGCTTGACGGATCGGTAGATGATGTTCGTCGCACCAAGGGCGGCGATACGCTCCTGGGCGTCGCGGCTCGAGCCTTCAGCGACTGCGAGCATCGAGATGACCGACGCCACCCCGAAGATGATCCCCAACACCGTCAAACCCGAGCGGAGCTTGTGGAGCAGCAAGCTCTTCATGCCCATTTTCAAGCTACGCCAGATGCGTCCCATGGCAGCGAATCTCCAAAATCAGATATTCCGTAAGATGACAAGGCTGAGAGATGCACCGGTTGGATTCTCGGGATGCCCTGCCCTGATCCGCCCGTTGCGAGGGCGAATCGGGTCAGGCAAACGACTCTGGAACAAGCTTCCGTTCGCTCTCTAGAAGATCCGCTGTCCTGGGGAAGGGCGATATCCCTTTTCCAAGACAGGACGCCTGCCTCAACCGACGGTCGCCAGGTTTCCTTCACTTTGCGCCACGAGCATTCGTTGGCTGGGTCCATCACTGATGATCTGGCCGTCTCGCATTCGGATGATCCGCTTTGAGTGCTCGGCGATATCATCTTCATGGGTAACCATGATGATGGTTTTGCCCGCGTCGTTGAGCCGACCGAGCATCATCATAATTTCATGACTTGTCGTGGTGTCAAGGTTGCCGGTCGCTTCGTCGGCGAGGATGATATACGGGTCATTGATCAGCGATCGAGCGATGGCGACCCGTTGTTGCTGACCTCCAGAGAGTTGGTTGGGCCGGTGGTCGAGTCGATCACCAAGGCCAACCATTCCCGCAAGCTTGGCGGTCCGCTCTTGCTGTTCAGCCGAGATATCACCGCGCCCCTGATAGGTCAGGGGAATTTGAATGTTCTCGGTGACCGTATACTGCTGGACGAGGTTATAGGACTGGAAGATGAAGCCAATGTATCGGCTTCGCACGTCGGAGAGTTCGTCGTCGGAGAGCCGAGCGACATCGCGCCCTCCGAGGAAGTAGGAGCCGCTCGACGGTCGATCGAGGCATCCGAGCAGGTTGAGCATGGTGCTCTTACCCGATCCCGAGGCCCCCATAATCGCGACGTACTCGCCCGGGTAGAAATCGACCGACACTCCTTTCAGCGCGTGAACGATTACGCGCTGATCGGGGCCCTTCCGGCGGCTGAAGAGGCCGCCGGAGGATCCATGTCCCATGACATACGTTTTACGAATGTCAACGATTTTGACGATTGGCTGTGAAGGGTGAACGATCATGGATTCGGCCCTCCGGGTCCACCGCCGCCCGGTCGCCCACCACCTGGAGGTCCTCCGCCGCCACCAGGACCGCCGCCGGCACCCATTTGGGCTCGCATCTGTGCCATTTGCTCGATCTCGGCGTCGGTTAGGCCAGCCTTCTTGAGGAGTCCCTTCCGTTCCTCGTCTGAGCCGGTGCGGAGTTGGGCGCGTTCGTCCTCGCTGAGACTGCCGAGTTTTTGGAACATGGCGGGGTTTAGCCCACCACCAGCGCCACCGGCCCGCTTGCCCTTGGCTTTGGGCTTACCTTCGGCATCTGTCGCGCCCTTGGTGTCTGCACCTTTGGCGGCGTCCTCAGCCTTACCCTTAGCCTTGGGTTTGGCTTCGGCACCCTCACCCTCTTTCTTGGGGGTGTCGCCGCCGAAGTCTTTCTTAGTGGCTTCTTTGGAGGACTTGAGGGCTTGGCGTTCCGACTCGTTCAGCAGAGTCTCGGGAGCAAGGGCGACCATCTCGCCGACCTTGACCCCCTTCTTGAGTTCGATCAGTTTATCGTTGGTCGTGCCCAGTTCGACTTCATGTCGGTCATAGGTGCCGTCGGCCATCTTGACGAAGACATAATCTTTCCCCTTGTCGGGCAAGATCGCTTGGACGGGAACGGCCATGACGTTCTCGAGTTCGGTCACGAGGATCTCGACCTGGGCGGTCATGCCTGGCCGCAGCGACGTTGAGCCATTATCAATTGAGATAAAGGTGCTATAGACCTTGATATCGGAGGAGAAGAAGCTGTTAGGGTCGGGAAGAGGGGCAACGCTGTCGACCTTGCCCGTCATGACTTCACCAGGGAACGCATCGACCCGAATCAAGGCCCGCTGGCCAGGGACGACTCGGTCGACCATCGACTCATGAACCTTGGTATTCACCCGCATGTGACTGATATCGGGGAGGCTGAAGATTTTCTGTCGCTCGCGAACCGAGGCCCCTTCTTCAATCTGTACCGAGTTGCCGCCACCGAACCGGTTGGGGTCGTTCGCATAGACGATCAGTCCATCACCCGGAGCGAACATCTTGCATTGGTCGATCTGGCGGATGTATTTGTCGAGCTTCTGCGTCTCGAGCTTCCAGGTCGATTCTTTGGACTTCTCGTCGGAGATCGCCTTCTCAACGTCAGCTTCGAGTTCCTTGATCGTCTTACCTTTGGTGTAGGTCTCAAGGACGTGGAGTTTGGTCTGGGACTGTTCAAGGTTGAACTTGCACTGCTGGAGTGTGAACCGGTCGGAAATCTTCTGGGTCTCGGGGATATACTTCTTGGCGGCCATTTCGACCGAGTAATCGTAGCGCTGTTCGGCGCGGGTGAGGTTGGCCTTGGCCAGCTCGATTTCCGACTTGATGTTTTCGTACTCTTGCTTATAGGTACCTTCTCGATATTCGATCACGGCGACCTGCGTGACTTCGCGGGTCAGCTTGGCTTGTTTGAAGAGGGCTTCTGCGCTTTGGGTGGTGATTTCCTGGGTGGTCCGATTGTCGCGAAGCGTGGCGCTATCAAGTTCGCAGACCAGATCACCTTTGCCGACTTTCGAGCCTTCGGGCTTGATAGAGATGATCGTGGTCTGTCCTTCGACCTGGCTATAAACGTCTTCGTTCTTCGAGCTTTCGAGGCCACCGCGCTCGACCACGGTGACGGGCAGTTTGCCCGACTTGACCTCGTACGTAATGACATCCGAGGTCGTGGATGCGAACAGCCGGCTGGTGAGTGGCTTGCGAGCGTCGGGGCTGACGACCAGCACCACGACGCCTGCAGCAATGGCCATGAAGGTTAGCAGGAGGAACGCTCTAGCGGGCGATCCCCGGCGGTGTGACGATGGGCTCGACCGGTCCGGCAGGTCGAACGCCGGTGTCTGGGGAGCTTGCTCCCCCGGTGCCGGCTGATTTTGCAGGGAAAAGTTCATAGAAGGCCTCCCATTCGTCGTAAGGCAGGATGCCGAGGTCGCGGTAAAGCGTGATGCGTTGAATTTGGAACTGCAACCACAGATTCGTGAGATTGACTTCGGTTGCGACCACGCCGCCCTGAGAGCCGCGGACGTTTTGTACCTGAATCGCAGCCTGGTTGGCTTGGCCCTGACCGCCGGCACCGCCACCTGCTCCCGGAGGTGCAGAGACCTGCAAGAGCGACTGGTCACGCTGACGAATGTTCAGCACGAGGTTACGCTGTTGGGTCTTGTAGTTCCGGTACTGGGTCTGCATGCTCCGGACTTCCTGGCGAACCTGATACTTAATGTTGTCTTCGGTGTTTTGCAGGGCACGTCGCTGACGCTGGTAGTTGATCAGAGCGGTCTTGAATGCGTTCCGCTCCGCAACTCTGACCAAGGGAAGCTCGGCGTTGATCACCGCGTTGAACTGTTTGGCCTGATCGACGAATCCAAATGGGTTACTCGTGGTGGGTGGGGTCACCATCTGGTTCGTGACCGTCACATTGAAGAATCCCTTCAAGGCGTTGGCCGTGACCCGAATCTGCCTCCAGGAGTCGTAGAGTTGGGCACGAGCGTTCATTAGATCCAGGCGATTTTCCATCGCCAGGCGTTCGGCTGCCAGTAACAACTCCTCTAGCTTACTCGAATCCTCCTCCCCTGCGCTAACGATGCCCAGAACGGACCGTCCGTCGATCACCAGATCTTCAAGCTCGGGCAGACCCTTTTCAATGATCTCGGGGAGTTCCTCAAGCTTACGATCGATGCGCTTCGACCATCGCTCAATCTCATCATAGACCTTTGAGAAGGCATCGAATGGTCCACGGGCGAGGACGATCGGCACATCGGGCGGCAGGCCAAGCTGCTGCTTATATTGGTCGAGTGTGTTGCGGTAGATCAACAAGTCGCTCGCCAGCGTAATTCGAGCCGACTGAACGCTATTGTCGAATTGGTCGACCTGGAGCTGAGTGAGCCCCGAGGAATCACCCTTCGATAGTTCGCTATAGACCCGCAAGTAGATTTCAAAGGTCCGAAGGTTGCGGATATCGATCTCGACATCCTGCAAGTTCTGGGCAACTGTCAGGTAGCCGATCGAGGGATCAACTACGCCTGGAGCCGTAACTGGCGTCCCGACCAAGATGTTCGCGATAAACTCCTGGCGGAACCGAGCGAAGGTGCGGACCGTGTACAGTAGGGTACGTTCCGCCTGGGTCAGGAGCTCGAGCGTGACAGCGCGACCGCCGCCTCGCAGAAACGGCTGGACGAAGGTGAGCGGGAGGAAGCCCTGCACGGTCGGTTGACTGGGCGTACTGCTATTCAAGTTGAAGACGGTCTGTGCCGCGAAGGCACCAAGGATTTGACCACCGGTTCCTAATACCTTGCCGACACCGGCCACCTGCCCCAAGGTCAACTGTGAGACTTGATTGCCGGTCTCGCGAGTACGGTAGAGGAAGCTATTCGCGGGGTTGACCGGCAGGCCGATGTTGTTGGCGGGCGTAGTCCTGGGGCTAATACCCGCGACAAACTGCGGCTGGAAGGCGAACCTTTGGAGCGTGACGGCGAGAGCGTTGATGTAGATTGTTTCGAGCTGGAACTGATATGCACGGCTGTTAATAAGCCCGAGAGCGAACGACTGTTCGAGGGTGATCCGGTATGGGCGTGAGTTAGGCGGGAGGCCGGCAGCCTCAGCCTCGTTGTACACCAGGTCATCCGGGATCAGCATCGCGATCAATTCATTGGCCTCTTCGGCAAGTCGTGCGAGGTCACTCTGATTTCTGAGATCCCCCATGGGCTGACCGAGGTCGAACTCAGGCGACCGTGTCCGACCGACGGGCGGTCGGGAGAGATCCTCATTGATCGGGTTAGGATCAAGGGGGACTCGGGGGCTCCTCAGTCCATCGGGGGGGTTAATTTGGAGATTCGTCCCATCAGGGGATGCCGGCGGTACTTGGGGAGGGTTTGGCGGTGGAATCGACGGCGTGACAGGTCCCTGGGTCCGCACCACTTGCCGGTCAATGTTTGAAGGCTTCGCAGCCGTCTTGACGCGGGTACCTGGGGCGGGTGGGGGAATCTTGGTTTCCTGGTGGGCGGCACGTGTCAGCCGAGTGTCACGTGCTTCACCGACCCCAAAGACCTTCGCAACCACTGGCACGACTGCACTATTGGAAGGAGGCGACAATGTCTGGGGACCCGTCCCTGAATTCCCGTCTGGCGTGAAGGGCGAGGGCGCACTCGCAGGAGGAGGCACCGGCGCGTTTGCAGGCTGGCGGGGAGTCTCGGGAGTCTGGCTCTTCCAGAACTCCAGCATATCCAGGTAACCGGTCCCTTCAACAGGGGTCACTAGCCGGTGCTCGGGCCACTGAGGAACTGGGGAAAGTGCCTGGGCCGCATAGTCGTCGGGCGGGGCGGGCGGGCGATCCTTGTCATAGGGGTCGACATGTCGCGAGAGCGACGGCGGCTCCGTCGAGAACATATCGAGGCGATTGCGCGGGTCGCGACTCTTCTCGAAAACCGCTTCCGACACGTCCTGGTCGGCCCATTCCCGAAAGAACTCACGACCGCAACCAGTCATCGCAACGAGAAGAAGCACCACAGCTTGCGCTGTAACGCGAGGGGTCGGACGAAATCGCCCGCTCAGAGGCGTCAAGGCGGGTGGGGTACCGGACATGCGAAAGACCTCCGTGACGGATGGGAGCCGGCCTAGGATCAGCCCGCGCGACGGTTCGGCGCGATCGGCGGGCCGTCATCGCCGGGCTCGGCGACCATGGCATGGTTTTGGTATCGGTCGCAAGGGATTTGCGGGTTGAACCGAAGAGTCGGAATTCAGCGAAGACCGTTTTGGCAGGATTTCCCCTTTCGATGGAGTCAAGCCCATCTTTAGGTCGAAAAGCATAGCGACGAAGACTTCCCTCGGCGGCGGCGGGGACGCGCCGGGCACGACCGGCTCCAAACGGAGCGAGCCGGGCCCGTTCCGAGGGACGATCGAGTGGGCGAGGCAAAGCTCGTCACTTGGTCGCGACACGACTTGGGTGGCTTGTGAGGAGGGAGTCTCCGATGCTCTGGGGTAATCGCGATCCGCAAACGCCTGGCGGCCAAGCCAAGCGACGGGCTGGTTTTCAACCGAAAACCGAAGGCCTCGAAGGCCGTCTCTTGATGGCCATCGACCTGGCCAACACGCCCACCGCGCCTTACGGGGTGCAACTCGCCGGCAGCACGGTGGCAAGTGGCATCGGTTACTCGGTGGCCGATCTCGGCGATGTCAACGGCGACGGTTACGACGATTTTCTCGTCGGAGCACCAACGGTGGTTCGCTCGGGTACCGGCAATACCGGCATTGCCCTGGGCAACGGAGCCAACGCCAAAGCCTTCCTGGTCTTCGGATCACTGTCTGTGACGGCAGGCAATGTCGATTGGGGGAATCTCGTCCAGCAACAGCGGACCGGAACCCTCGATGCAACGACATTGAACTCTGCCACGCAGACAAACCCTCTGAACGGAAGCGCAGGTTTTACCTTCGCTGGGTTGACCTTCACGGCTAGCAAAAGTGCGAACAGTCTCCTGGGCGCTTCGGTCACTGCCGTCGGGGACATCGCAGGGACCGGCTTCAACAGCTTCATGATCGGAGCCCCCGGGGCCACCGACGCCAACGGTCTCAACCCTGGAACGGGTCGTGCCTACCTCGTTTATGGCACCACGTCGCTGGTCGTGGCGAGCACCACGAGCTCAACCATCGACCTGGATAACCCTCCTTCGGGTATCAATGTCGTGACCTTTGTCAACTCGGGAAGTAACTCGAGCAACTGGCAAACGGGTGCTTCGGTCGCTGGTGTCGGCGACGTGATTACCGATGGGATTCCAGATATTGCTATCGGTGCGCCTGGGGCGTCGATCGGTAATCAGGCCAACTCGGGCGCTGTCTATGTTGTTTCCGGTGCGACCCTCCGCACGCCGACCACCAGGACCGTTGACCTGACCACGGTTGGTGCCACCAGCAACACGACCACCGGCGTAATTTTCGCGGGCGAGAACCCCAATGCCCGGTTCGGTTCGTCGCTGTCGGCCGCTGGAAACATCGACGGCGCAAGAACTACCGGCAACTCACCGATCGCCGACTTCTTGATCGGGTCGGTCGGTCAGGGGCTCGCTCAAGGGGCTGCCTACCTGGTCTATGGTTCGCCCACCTTGCCTGCGTTCGCAACGGTCACCAACACGGTGAACTATGTGAACGCCGGTCGGATCGGCGTCGCGACCGGGACCAACGTCGTCGTTCCCGGTGTCTATTTCCAGGGATCGAGTGTGAGCGGACAGGCTGGCTTTTCGGTCTCCTCGGCAGGGGACTTCAATGCCGACGGCCTGAGCGACATCCTCATCGGTTCGCCCGGTGCCTCGCTTAACGCTGGCAAGGCGACCCTGATTTTCGGTAAGTCCATCGTCTCTGGACACCTTTCGGGTCAGTTCGACCTCGACAACCTGCCCTCGACCCTGGCCTTTGCCACGTTCACTGGAGCCAACTTCGGCGACGTCGTCGGCTACTCGGTTGGGCTGGTTGGCAGGATTACTCCGGGTCAGCCGAACCCGATCTTGGTCGGTGCTCCCGGCTTTAATAACGGTGATGGAGCCGCCTACCTGATCCCCGGTAATCCAGACCTTCAGGGTCCATATTCCCTGACTGCGTCTGAGAGCCAGCCCATTGCTGCCACCCGGATCAATGCCAGTGGTTCCGCTGGCGGAGGTGGCTTCTTTGGCTCTGCGGTCGCGAGTCGCCTCGTTCCCACCGGGGCGAGCCGGACCATCGATAACGATGCGATTGGTGACTTCGTGATCGGCGCACCCGGTTATGGGCTGACTACTTCGAACTTGACAGCCGGAACTGTCTTTGCCCTCCAAGGTAGGTTCATCCCGTTGCAGCTTCCGATCAGCACCGCGATATCAACATTCATCGGTGTCGGCAGCGCCAAGCCGCCGTTCTCGATCAATGCCACGACGCCCACCAGTCTCGATATCTTCGTCTACAGCAACAACACGATCACTCCGGCCTTCCGACCGGCAACCCAGATTAACCCGGCCACGGTTGTGATCAATGGCGTCGCGTATCCAACCGCGACCATCCGCGCTGACCCGATCGATGAGAATGGTGACGGGATCACGGATGCAATCATCACGATCACTCCGCGCGGCAACTTGAACCTGCCCAACGGTACGAGTTCAATTACGGTGAGTGGCCGAACGTTCAACAGCGGCACGAACCCCAACGTGCGCTGGACCGGGACCGCGACGGTCAGTGTGACCGGGAGCAACTCCAATAACGGTGGTGGCGGAGGTACGACAGCCGGATCAACGGGTGTCGCGGGCTCGAACCCGGCCGCGTTCTCAGCATTGCCCCCCTATGGCGGTCGCCTCGTGCCGACCCTCCAAGCGTTGTCACGGCTCAACTACAAGGCGATCCCGCAAACGGTGGCCTTGCAGCAGTTCAAGCCGGCGGTCGGATGGAGAGCTCGTCTGACCGGAACCGGTCGTCTCCATACCGCACTGACTTCCGCCAATAGCCTTTGGGGTGCGAAGTACTCGCACATCCAATTGGCTCACCACGTCTTCACCCGTGGGCTCTACAAGAAGGGCGAGGTGATCCGGTTCACCCATAAGGCACCGGTGGTCCCCACCCAGTACCAGAGCCAGCCACAGCGTTAATCACGCCGAGTGGATCCGGGAATATCAACTAAAGGCTGGACCCTCCGATCGGGGGTTCAGCCTTTTTTGTGATCGTTGGCAAGCACTCAGAAGGGAGAGGGAGGTGCCGATCCTGCGATGGCCTTCTCCGACATCTGGACTCGATCCAGAGGCGGCGGGACATCGCCGAGGTCGGGCGGCGTCCTGGACATCCCGCCGAGGTCAGAAGGACCACTCGCGGGTGTCACTGAGGGATCTCCGAACTTCCCTTTATTGCTGCTACCGGGGGGACCATAGGTGTTGTCGGTCGGTGTCCCGTAGTTCTGCATGGCGGTCGACGGTCGTCCTTTACCGTACATCGAAGTACCGGGTTGAGGGGTCGTCGCCATCGCACCGGCGGGGATCTGTGGATCCGTGCTAAATCCGACGGGCGGAATCTGCTTACCCTCGTTGGTATAGCCACGCCCTGACGGCACTTCCGGCTTTGTGCTCTTGCAGCCGGTTGTCAGGGCCAGGATTGTCACGCCCAAGAGGGCGACAGATCTTCGAGCGAGCCGATCCATCGGCAGGGTCTCCTCATAACGAACAGCCGCCGCAAAGGATTCTCTCTACGGCGTCTGTACTTTAAGGATTCTGACAAATCGGTCAAGGTCGGCTCAATGGTGGCCTGCTCCTACTGCTCAGATGCCATAGGAATGCTGACGAAACAACTTCCCGATTTCTCGCCCATTCACGAATGACTCTGCCTTACGAATCATGCACCAAAACTCGTTCCCACGGAGGACCGTGGGAACGAGTCTCGTGAGCAGATCGGCTCAAAAAGAGGGAGGTTATTTTGGCGGCGTTCCGTGGGAGGAGGGACGGACTTTGCAATGCTCGTGCAAGCGGCACCGCTCGAGATAGACTCACGACCGTCAGGCCCACCAACCCGTCCGCAAATGAGTATGAAACGATCCCGGTCTGGTCTTGATCTCCCAAACAAAACCATGTCATGATAGAACTTCTCAGGAAGAGGCCCACCTGCATCACAACGTGTCCAGAGCGTTTCCCACAACGCGCGCTGGTCCCCCAGTTCGTTCAGGACCTCGCCGTGCCCCGCCGAATCGCCTCCCGTAAGTCCGTCTCTGCAATTTTGTCTTGCTTGAGTTTTGCCTTGGTTGTCGCGACCTTAGCGTACGCGAGCGATCCGATCAAGAAACCTGCAACGGTTCTTGAGCATCAAGTGAAGACCATTGATGGCGAGGAGATCTCGCTTAAAAAGTACAAAGGCGATGTCCTGCTGATCGTTAACACTGCCAGCCAGTGTGACTATACGTCACAATACGAGACGCTTGAAGCTCTCCACCAGAAATTTAAGGTGAAGGGCTTTCAGGTCCTGGCCTTCCCCTCGAACGACTTCGGTCGACAAGAGCCGGGAACTGAGGCCGAGATCAAGGCCTTCTGCCAGTTCCAGTATCATGTGACGTTTCCCCTTTTCGCCAAGACGATCGTCAAGGGGGAAGGGATTCATCCGCTTTATGTCTATTTGACCGCCAAAGAGACCAACCCGAAATTTGGGGGCGAAGTCACCTGGAACTTTGCCAAGTTCCTGGTGAATCGCAAGGGTGAGGTGATCGCCAGGTTCGAGCCGGGCGAGATGCCCGACTCGGAAGTCCTGTTCAAGGAAGTTGAAGCGGCTTTGGCGGTTGAGAAGTGAGCCGTATTGATCGGCTCGTAGGTTCCTGTTCAGTCGGCCTCAACGGTCGCGGGGGCGGTCGGGACTAACGGGTTCGACTCTTTGGGGTTGGTAAACTTGTCGGGAACCGCGATGACGTTGTCGCCCGACTTGAGCCCTTTCAGGACCTCCGCATAGTTTTCATTGACGAGCCCGAGCTTCAGGGGCTGCCACGACCAGGTAATGCCTCGATCTGGAGTGATTGCAGCGTAGGTCTTCATGCCAACCCAACGGACTGCCTCCACGGGGATGCGAACCACATCCTCATGGGACTTGACGTGCATCATGACCTCGGCGGAAAGACCAGGTCGAAGCTCGTCGAATCCATTCTCAATCGTAACAACGGCTGAATAGGCCTTCGTGTCGGACATTGGACCGCCACCGGGGGTCGGGATCGGCACGATCTCGGCAACCTTGCCGGTGAGCGGACGATCGGGGAAGGCATCGATCTTGATCGTGACGGGCATACCGCTCTCGACGAACGAGATTCGCGATTCGTTGATCTTGGCCTTCACTCGCAGATTCTTGGGGTCCGGCAGGGTGAAGATCGGTTGCCCTTCACGAACAGTAACCCCTTCTTGGATGCGAGCTTCGTTGCGGCCCCAACCGTTCGACTGAACGTAGTAAACCACGACCCCATCACGAGGGGCACGAATCGTGCAGAAATCGACCATGCGGTTGAGTCGCTTGAGCCGATCCTCCTCGCGCTGGACGGCGAGTTCTTGAGCGAACATATCCGCCCGGCTGGCTTCAAGTTTGGATTCGAGGGTCTTGATCAGTCGGTTGTGCGTGTATTTTTCGAGTCGCTCGTACATCCGCTCAGCCCCTCTGAGGTTGAGTTCAGCGGAGTCGAGGGTTGCGACGTCGGACTCGTATTGGAGCGTGGTCCTGAGCTTGGCATCACGCATTTCGCGGGACCAAACCGAGGTTTTTTGCGCCCGATCTGCTTCGAGTTCGCAGCTCATGATGTACTGGCGGATCAAGCCAAGGTCTTGGGGATAGATTCCATCGCGATACTCGGCCTGGGTAATTCCATTCACTTCGACCAACGTCTTGGACTGCTCCAACCAAGCACGCGCCTGGGCGACTTTGATTTCTTGTGCGGCCAATTCGTCGCGGAACGCGGAAGAGTCGAGTTCGCAGACAATCTCGCCACCCTTGACTCGGGTTCCTTCATCCACAATCCTAATGATGCGTGTAGAACCTGATTTTTCGTCGCCACCCATCCCGCCACCGCCGCCTCCGCGACCACCTCGACCGCCGCCTCCACCAGCGCCTCCGCCGCTCATCCCTCCGCGACCACCGCCAGCCGTCTGGGCATTCGTCATTGCCGCCTGACTCGCGCCCCGGAGCGGATTATGAGGTGCAACTTGATACGAGAAGCTGCGTATCGACGGTTTCTTGGTGGCGACTGCCGTGCCATCACCACTCGCCGCTGCCGCAGCTCCACCACCCGCTGCGCCTTTGGCACTAGCAGCGCTGGCACCTCCAGCGTTGGCGTTGGCCGCTGAGGACTTACCCTTCGCCGAAACTTTTCCGCGACCGCCAGCCTTGGTCTTAGTCATACCACCACCGCCCGCTGCTCCTCCGCCGCCCTTTGCCATCCCACCAGCACCACCACGCCGATTACCTCCAGCGCCACCACCTCCGCCACCAACGCCTCCACCACCCCCGCCGCCAACGCCACCCATGGCTGCCCCGCCTACCGTGCCTAACAAGGCTTCGACCTGGCACTTGATGGGCGGATCGATCCCCGTGTCGAGTGAGCCCGACTCGTTGATAAACACGGCGATCTCGCCTCGATCGATCGTCAGGTATGCCAGGCGATCAACTGTTGGCTTGAAGAATTGGTCGGCGTGCAGACCTTTGTTCCAGGCAAGGAACCCTCCACCCAGGACCAAGCCGGCAACCCCCAGCGTCAGTAACCATAAAGGGTTCTTGGATCCTTCCTGAGGAATGACCAAGATCGGCTGAACCCCGGTACTTGACGCCGGTTTGACTTCGGGCGAGGTCGACATGCGACAAGTCCCTAAGGGATCTAAGAGGTTCGAGCGAATCCAGCCCAACACTTGCGGAGAAATCGAGGCTGGGCACGCTCTGACCGGCGGAGGAATATGTAATCTAACATTATCGACGCAGATCGTGGGCAATCAAGCAGGCTTTCCCGCCGGATCGTCCCAATACTCTATCGGCGACAAGGGGTACGAGTCTGTCCCACGATTCCCCAACATTCGAACGAGACGACCTCACGAGTGTCCAGGTCCCAATCGAAGTCGGTCGCCAACGCCCAAGAGGTCATAAATCGCCTGGGTGGGAGCGAAGATCGATTTCAATTTGGTCTCAGTCACTGGTGTTCCTTCCGACTCGACCGCTTCGAGGATCTCGAGTGGACGAGGGGCGACCAATGCTGCGAGTTGGGGGATATCTCCCACGCGAAGAATCCCAGGGGCAAGTCCACCCATCCCGCTGGTTGCGCCATAATCCTGAAAACTCGTGGGGGCCTGAACCGTTTGGACACTCGCAAGTCGGGAATCCAAGGCCGCCGTGATGAGTGCCACCGCGCCAAACGGCCCGTAACCTCTTACGGTATAAGGCCCGGCTCGACCACGCTCCTCCAAAGTGTCAAGCCAACGCATCACATCCCACACCCACTGACCTAGAAGCGGTCGACCGATCCAGAGACTCCACTCCGCCTCGGTATGATCGACGACTTTATGAATCGGCGAGGTCTCCGGTTTGCCAAACCCAGTCGCTCGAAGCTCGGCAACCAGAACGCGATGACCCTTCGAGAGAATCTGACCAAGCTCGTCGCCGAGGCCCGCCAGCCCCGAAGGCATCAAAAGGATCTGCACTCCCTTGGGCTTCACCTTTGGGTCTGGCTCGGAAAGGAGTCCCCTGAGTCGCAGGCCCGTTTCTGTCGTGATCTCAATCGGTTCGCTTCCCTTGGGGACCGCGAACGCGTTGCTTGATGCGAAACCTGTCACGTCCAGGGGAACCCGTTTGGGAAAGCCCCCGAGGATCTGGTCCTGAAGTAACGAACGCCGGTAGCGCGAATCCGCCTCCCAACGCTGGACATGATCGGGCGAGGGAGGAAGCTCTTGGAGACGCGCTCGTGCCTCCGACCGCACGAACTCGGGGATTGTCACAATCGTTTTAGGACGAGACGCACCATCTGGGTAACAGCGGAGAGTCGCCACATCTTCAGTTTGGTATTGAGGTTCGGGCACGGGTGTACCGTCCCCCTCGTCTTTGAGCCAACGGTTCATCCAGCCGTACATGGCCTCACGCATCGGCTGGTTATAGTCGTGGCCCGAGTCGATCACCGTTTGGCGGATTTTCTCGGCAACGCCCAGGAGCCGGTATCGCTCGTGAGCATAGGTCATACTTTTTTTCGCTTCACCGGCACTGAACTGGGGAGCATCTTTGGACGCGCTGATGATCAAGAGACCACGGGGAGCCATCATCGCCAGGAGGTCGCCGGTTGTCGTGTAGCGAAGGGCTCCAGGCAGAACCTCGCAGACACAGCAAGCCGCGCCCAAATAAGACTCAAGGCTCCCGATCCCGCAGACCGGGACAACGGCCTTGAGCCGGGTGTCGGTTGCCCCCGAGTAGAGCGACTGGTTTCCACCCCCTGAGGCTCCGGTGATCCCCAAGGAACGTGCGTCGACTTCGGGACGGGAGGCGAGATAATCCACCGCTCGACGGTTGTCGTAAACCTGGAGACCTAGCAATGTTAAGCCGCAAGGCCAGAGGCTCGCCCCCGTGAAGGCCCCATGATAGGTCCCCGATGCAGGTTCGATTGCACGCTCACCCGCACCAAACGCATCAACCGCGAGGCAGACGTAGCCGAGCTTGACCAGCCCCAGGCAGCGTTGCTGGACGTGTTCGTCCATCCGTGCCCAGGCCCAGTGACCATGAACATGGAGGACTCCCGGGAGCTTCCGCTCCCGAATGGGGTCAGGGCGATAGAGATTGGCGGTCACCCGCACCCCTGGGCGGCTTTGAAAGGTGAGTCGCTCGATCACATAGCCGTCGCGCTGGATGATTCCCAGGATTTCCGGGTCGAGGGGCGCGTCCACCTCCGGCATCCGTCCCATTGATTCCTTGAGGCCATCGGCGACCCTTTCCAGGCGATTGTCCCAGCCGGAAAGGGTCGCGGGTGCTGTGACGTGAGGGACTTGAGCCTTGATGAATTCGAGGAAGGCTAAGTTAGGCGGGACCGCGCGCGACCTCATAACCATCGCCCCCGAAATTGAGTCGACTCGACCAGAAGATGTTCAGCAAACGTTCAACGAGGATAGTCCGGGGCCTGACTGGCCGCAAGAGTCGCTCGCCGAAGGGATCATCTGGCAAATGCGGCCACCTGGCGTCAACTTGGTGAACCCCTGAGGGTTGTGCCGGGAGAGATTGTCGAGCCTAAGGGGAGGGATCTCGCGGAATTGTCTCTCATTTTGAAAAAACCGTCGCCGCGACCAAAAATAGGTTAAAGTCTAGTTGTTCGCCGGACGAGGGCGTTCATCTCAAGCCGCAAAACTTGCGGAACCCATGTGGTTATGGGTTATCGACACGGCTTTGTGGCCACGACGTCTACGTCGCGTCCCTGGGTCGATCACGGAGGAGTTTGACGGTTACGAGCGCCCCAGCCAGGGGCTGGCGCTCGCTGTACGCGCCTCTCAACCTGATCATCACCCGGATTGTGGCGGAGCGATTGAATTATGCCGTTGACCCCGACGCCTCGCGGCCCGGGGCGGCTTCCTCGTCGGCCCTGGCGGCCGATCTGTGAGTCGCTGGAAGGCCGCGCCTTGATGGCTGATTTTACCCTCTATGGCACTAAGTGGGCCGACCCCTCTCGCATCACTTACAGTATTGCCTCTGATGGCGCATCTTGGGTTGGAACACCTAACGTCATTTCCAGCTTCCTGAACGGAGTGACCAACACCAGCATCTGGCAACGTGACCTGGCTCGAGCCCTCCAAACCTGGGCGTCCATTTCCAATATCAACGTCGTCCGGGTGGGTGATGGCCTCTATACCGAGGATACCGGCGGCTACGCTCAAGGTGATTCTCGGTTTGGTGATATCCGATTCGGAGCGATCAACCTCCTGACCTCAACGACGTTGGCGCAGACCTACTTTCCGCCTCCGAATGGTGTCACTGCCGCTGGCGACGTGACCATCAACACCGAGATGCACTGGTCGATCGGCGACGTCCCCGGCAAGTACGACCTCTACAGCGTGGTTCTGCATGAGACGGGTCACTCATTAGGTCTGGACCACTCCCACAATCCCGGCCCAGTGATGTATGCCGACTATGGTGGCTATCGCTTGGGGCTCACCGCCGATGACATCGCTGGCATCCAAACTCTCTATGGAGCAAGGACTCCCGACGCCTACCACGCGATCGGCCAGGGTTCGAACTTCGGAAGTTCGATCGACCTGACGGGCGGGCTCGACGCATCAAGCTCAGGCACTCTGCGTGGGTTGAGCCTCTCGACCATCGGCGACACGGAGTATTTCACGGTCGTCGCCCCTGCGAACGCCGATGGAGCCTCGATTCAGGTCCAAGCCGTGGCCTCGGGCGTGAGTTCGCTCAGCCCGAAGATCACGCTCTACGACCCTCAGGGGAACGAACTGAGCAGCAACGCGAACCCCAACGACTGGGGCGACACGGTCACTGCCCAAGCCTCCGGGGTTACTGCGGGTAAGCGGTACTTGGTCGCTGTCACGGGCGCGACGAGCGACGTTTTTGCAGTCGGCGGCTACTCGCTCAAGTTCAGTTTCCCTGGGTCGACTCCCCCTCCGCAGCTTCCTCCCACTCAACCACCTCCCCAAGAAACCCCTCCGGCGGTCCCTCACGTTGGCAACAACTCGTTTGCCAACGCGACCAACCTCGGCACGACCTCTACGAAGGTGACCGTCGGCCCGCTGAGTTTACCTTACGGAACAGACGTGGCGTTTTTCGCGGTGACGACCGGCAAGGCGGGGACTTACCAGGCGACGGCTTATGGGCTGGCAGTCCAGATTTTTGACAGCCAAGGGCGTCTCGTGACTCAAGGTCGAAATGGTGCTGCGGTCAAGGTGAGTCGCGCCGGCGTGAGGCTTTATGTGGCTGTTGACTCCATGAACGGAGCTCCCGTCACGAACTACACCCTGAACATCACGACGCAAACTCAGACCAAACTGAGCAGGTCCGTGACACCCAAGA
Source organism: Isosphaeraceae bacterium (assembly GCA_025356475.1). Lineage (GTDB taxonomy): Bacteria > Planctomycetota > Planctomycetia > Isosphaerales > Isosphaeraceae > JANXSX01. The sequence goes on from JANXSX010000039.1 coordinate 58,390, forward strand.
AGGCGAGACAGCTCGCAAATCCGGAGAACCACTGGTCGAGGACTGCGTTGAAACGAGCAGGACACAAATAGGCGTACTCGACCAAGCGCTTCTGCCCCGCATCGACAGGACAAACCATTCAGCCCCCTCGCAAAACGTGGGGGCTGAATCTCATCTCCACGTTCTTAGTATTTATAAAAGTTTGTTGGTAATTGAGACATGTTCTCAATCTACGACCGAGAAAACAACGGATCGAGATCTCAAGGAAAGGTTTGAACCTCTGTATGCTCTTGTGGTAGCTTACTCAATCGGTGACACCGAGGGTTTGGCTTCGTAATTGCTGCATTTCTCGGTGGTTGAACGATACGAGTCCTGGCAACTTCGCACAGACTCTCCCAAGTTCGCAGGAGCAACGTCCCGTGGCCGATTACACCTTGCCTCCCCTGCCGTACGACTTCGCCGCCTTGGAACCGACCATCGACGCCAAAACGATGGAAATCCATCACGACAAGCATCACCAAGCGTACATCACGAACTTGAACAACGCCCTGAAAGATCACCCTGACCAGCAGGGTAAGACGATCGAAGCCTTGATCTCCAACCTTGATGCTGTCCCCGAGGCCATTCGCACCGCAGTGCGCAACAATGGGGGTGGGCACGCAAATCATAGTCTGTTCTGGCAGGTCATTGCCCCCAAGGCCGGTGGCGAACCGACCGGTAAGGTCGGCGCGGCGATCACTGCCGAACTCGGTGGCTTCGCCCCTTTCAAGGAAGCGTTCGGCAAGGCGGCAACCACCCGGTTCGGGTCAGGTTGGGCCTGGCTCGTCGTCGGCAAGGATGGCAAACTTGCCGTCACCTCGACCCCCAATCAGGACAGCCCGATCATGGAGGGAACCACCCCCATCCTCGGTCTTGATGTCTGGGAGCATGCCTACTACCTCCACTACCAGAATCGCCGACCGGACTACATCGCCGCATTCTGGAACATCGTGAATTGGCCCGAAGTCGAGCGCCGGTACTGCCAGGCCAAGGGTTGAGCTGACCAGGTTCGTTTCATTGACACGATGGGCCGGGCAATGGGGACAGGTTCTGGGGTGTACTGCCCTGTGCCTGTCCCCAATCGTTTCGCCCATTCTGTTTTGGTAAGTCGGGAAGGACGGGGCGGCGTTTTGAGCGAGTCTCCGATCCCGACATGAGCCAACCATGAAGCCTCGCCGCTCTGAGGACCGGACCGTGGTGTTCTCGAAGATTGTGGAGTGTCCGGAATGCGTGAGAGTTACACCGCAGGCGCGTCGCGGGCGATCCAACGAGCCGAGGTTCGAGCCCGGCGGCGTGGTGCCACTGTTGTCGAGCCTGTAGACCTGCTTGCTGCGCTCGCGGATGAGCCCGAAAGCCGCGCCTCAACCTGGCTCACCGAGTTCGGACTGGATCCCGATTCCTTGCTCGATTCGCTGGGATTCGAGGTCATCGACCCGGAAGAAATCGAAGCGGAACCGGATGAGATTGGCCTCCCTTCGTCGGAAGAAACCCGCGCCGTGTTCGCAGAGGCGACCCTCCAGGCCAAGGCCTTTGATCGCGGTCAGGAGGTCGGTACGGAGCACCTGCTCGCGGGACTCGCGACCAGAGGCGGCGAGACTGTGATGGAGTTGCTCTCCAACGCGGGGATCGATCCCGACATCTTGGCCGAAAAGCTTGGCAATGCTCCCTCATCGGAGCACTCGCCGATCCCACTCGCGAGCGACTTTACCCCCCTGGATCTGAGCGAACCAGGACAAGGGGCCGACCTCGGTCGGATCATGGACGCCTCGGCCAATCGTGCTCGCGAGGGCCTCCGGGTCGTTGAAGATTACGTTCGGTTTGCCCTAAACGATCCGGGTCTGACCCGACGGCTTAAGCTGGTTCGCCACCGATTGGCCGATGCTCTCGCCGGGCTCGACCCGGCATTCTTGATCGCTGCACGAGACACGACCGGAGATGTCGGCACCCATATCATGACCGCCAATGAACAGGCACGTGAGAACCCCCGAGCGGTCGTCACCGCCAACTTCAAACGAACTGCCGAAGCGCTCCGTTCGCTTGAAGAGTACGGAAAGCTCATCAATGTCTGGCTCTCCGGTCGATTCGAAGTCTTGCGTTATGATGTCTACACACTTGAAAAACTTGTGTTAACCGCCATCGCTTCCAACCGGCTTCTCGGCGACGCGAGATTGATGGTACTGGTCGGAGGCTTGGCGACCTTGGGAGACCTGACCTGGGTCGTTGGAGAAGCCCTCCAAGGGGGTGCGCAGGTGATCCAACTTCGCGAGAAGAACATTGACGATCGAGAATGGCTCCGGCGTGCGCGCGAGGTCCGGATCCTCACTGCCCAGGCGAAAGCCAAATTCATCGTCAATGATCGCGTGGATATGGCCCTTCTCTCCCGCGCTGATGGTGTCCACCTCGGCCAGGACGATATCTCGGTGCGAGATGCCCGACGAATCGTGGGGCCATCGGTGTTGGTCGGCGTTTCCACCCATAACCGAGCACAGATCGAACGCGCGGTCCTTGATGGAGCGAGCTACCTCGGGGTGGGACCCGTCTTCCCCAGCACCACCAAGAGCTTCGACGATTTCGCCGGCCTCCAACTCGTCAGCGAAGCGTCCGAACTGACCAATATTCCCTGGTTCGCAATCGGTGGAATCAACACAAGTACCGTTGATGAAGTGATCGCTTCCGGAGCAACTCGCGTCGCCGTCAGCGCAGGAGTCGTCCAGGCGGAGTTCCCCCGTCGTGCCGCTCGGGCGATTCGTGATCAGCTTGAGGCTATTGAGATTTGAGAGGGAAGTTGTGCCGAGTTCCCTCCAATGGACCTCGGATCCTCGCCAATCTCTGCTGCGAACCTTGTCCGATCGACAGGTTCCAGGAATTTCAAGCGTTCTTCTGTTAACGTGATCAAGCGATCAAGAGTCGCACCTGTGCCTCGTGCGATGGCGACGATCTTGCCTTCTTGATCGATCAGGTAGTGGAGCATCTGGACTTCCTGCCCGGACCTCATGAATGTCTGGCGCGTGACTTCGCTCGCCAACGCGATCGGTAATTCGAGCGCTTCGGGAATCGCGCCGTCATCGCAGACAATCGCCAAGGCCGAGAACGACTCGCGAGCTTGGAACTTCCGCCAGCATCGGTCGAGCGTCGCCAGATCGGCCGCCCCTTGCTTGTGGTTGAGGCGGACGAAGCTCAGCCAGGTGATCCGGCCCCGCGGAGCCATCCAGAATTGCGGCTCATTCGTTGAGCGATCACGCAAGCGAAGTGCCGGAGCGCTCATCCCGACACTCGGTGGCGGAGGGGGCGGAGTCGGCCCGAACGCGTGCCAGGCAACCGCACAAAGCACCACCGTGGTCACACAGGCCATCAACGCGCTGACGGGATCGAAGCCGCGAGCTGTAGGCTGGTTCAAGGTCGGTTCCCTGCGGGCTTGATCGAGTCGGACATCGGTCGGATCACGATGATCGTGTCCACAGCGGGCTTGGGTTGAGAGGGTCGTTCAATTTTGACCCCCTGGGCGTTGACCGTCAATGTCAAGCGGTCCGTCCCCCCGAGGAGGCGAATGTCGCAGTCCGCATACTTCGCGGGGATGATGACAGAATCGGCAGAATTGAGCACATGAAGGTAAATGGTATCCGCCTTTGTGAGGGAATATCCCCAAGGTTGTGGCAGGATGGCTCCTGGTCGGGTACCTCGGACAGACTCGCCGTTGGCTTCCATCCATTGGCCCAACGAGGTGAATCGCTCGACCGCCTCAGCAGGTAAGCTGCCGTCGGGCTTGACCCCGACATTGATCAGTAGGTTTGAACCCTTGGCGGCTGTAGTCACTAGCAGTCGAATCAAGGCGTCAGACGATTTGTACGTCTGGTCCCGAGTGGTATAGCCCCACGATTTGTTGAGCGAGACTACAGTCTCTTGGAGCGAGTCGTCAGTTGGGCTTCGAGCGGAGGTCTCTTGTTCGAAGATCCGGAAATCCTCGCCAGGGTTCAAGGTCCGGTGGTGGTTGTTACCGATCAAAGCTTGCGGTTGCAACTCGTGGATCATCTTGTACGTCGCATCAAGAGACCACGACGCGTTGGGTCGGTCTGTCATCCCATCGAGCCACAGGCCGGCCAACGGTCCGTAACCGGTACATAGCTCACGGATCTGGCCTTGGTAGTAGGCGACGTAATTCGACCACTCACCAGCTTCGGGTCGGCTTGCCCCCTTCCCCGTCTCGCCAAGGGGGAAATAGTCCGGGTGGTGCCAGTCGAGCAAGGAGTAATAGACCACCAATCGCAGGCCCGCTCGATGGCAAGCGTCGGCCAGGGCTTTCAGGGTATCCTTGGCATAAGGGGTCGCGTCGACCACGTCGAAGGTCGTCAGCTTCGAGTCGAACATACAGAAGCCGTCGTGACTCTTGGCGGTGAACACGACATAGCGGGCCCCTGCCCCTTTGGCCGCCTTGACCCAAGCTTCCGCATCGAACCGGCTAGGGTTAAACTGGCCGGCGAGCTTGGCGTAGTGGGCGATCGGGACGGAGTCTGTCTCCATCATCGATTCCCCCTTGCCCACGAGCGAATAAATCCCCCAGTGGAACATGAGACCGAACTTGTCGCCGTCAAATTGCCGACGGGCCGTGTCGTGGGGTGAGTCGGCACCGAGACTGAGCATCAACACAACGATCGCAATCCAGAAGCGCATCGGCGAGTTCTCCATCACGTCGCGTCGCATCCCAGGGGATAACGTCCACCATGGCCACGTCCGGGCGATAGGTCAAGTCGTCAACCAAGTTCCTCCTGGGCAGATTCCGTTTGGCGACCGCTGACCGACCTGGCACAATCATCAGGGTCAAGCCGGAATCCTTCCCATCCTCGAGAGCTGCCACGATGAACCGACTCGCAGGACTCGTCATGACCTTGAGCATCGCCTCCTCGGCCATCGCCGCCGAGCCTACCTTGGAGTCGAAGCTCATACCGCTCGTCAACGGTCACAAAGGGGAGGTTGCGGTCGCAGTCAAACACCTGGTCACCGGAGAGACCTGGCTCTATCACGCCGATGTGCCAATGCCCACCGCCAGCCTGATCAAGTTTCCCGTGATGGTTGAGGCCTATCGCCAGGCCGAAGAAGGGAAGCTCGACCTCACGAAGATGATTTCCCTCACGAAAGAGGATAAGGTCCAAGGCTCGGGGGTGCTGACCCAGCACTTCTCCGATGGGGTCACCCTCTCGGTGCGAGACGCGATCCGGTTGATGATCACCTATTCCGACAATACCGCGACGAACCTGGTCGTCGATCAGATCGGCTTGAAATCGACCGCAGAAACCATGGAGAAGATGGGCTATCCGAACACCAAGCTCCACTCAAAGGTCTTTCGCAGAGACACCTCGGTCTTCCCCGAACGGTCCAAGGAATTTGGCCTGGGGAGCACCACCGCCGGTGAGATGATCAAGCTCTGCGAGCTTTTGAACAAGAAGGAACTTGTCAGCGCCAAGGCGAGCGAAGCGATGATCGAACATTTGAAGACCTGCGATGATGCCGACAAGTTCCCCAGGTTCTTACCGGCTGGGATCAAGCTTGCGTTCAAGACTGGGAGTGTCAACGACGCTCGAACGGCGGCTGGCATCATCTACGATCCTTCGGCTGGTCCGTTCGCTCTCTGTGTGATGACGAAACAGAATGGCGACCAGCGCTGGTCGCCCGAGAACGCGGGCAATCGGCTCTGTGCCGATATCGCTCGCGAGTGCTTCGACTACTTCCGCGCCAAGGCTGCGACCGCAGGTACACCAGCGTCTACCAAGCCAACAACGGCTCAATGACTTTGGACGATTCTTCTCAGGAACCACTGCCATGGGATTTTTGAATGCGCTTCGGAAGGCAATCACCGGTGACGACGCGACTTCGCTCGACCCGAAGGTCGCTGCCGCCTGGGGTCTGAGCACGGAACCCCTCCCTGAAGATTCCTCGCCAGTACACGCTAGCGAATTCGACAAGTCTCAATGGCAGAAAGGAGTGAAACGCGTCCTTGACGGCTTGCCCACCACGGAAGCCGAGTGGCCTGCCCTGATGGCCGATGCCCGAGCATTGAACTTGCCCGAAGATCATATCGACAAGGTGATGGTCGACGAGTTCTTGCTCCTGATCCGTCGAGCCGTCGCCGACCGCCACGTCACCGAGTTCGAACACAAGAAGCTTGACCTCGCCCGGTTCCTGATCGGCATCCCCGAGGATGCCGCCGAGGCGACACTGAACACCGTCGTCAAAGAGGCAGAAGCCTTCTTCGGCGAGGTGGTCGAAGGGGCATAAGCCGAATGCCATGAACTTAAGCGTCCCTCCCAACCGCATTGAGTCACGAGTGATCAAGCGTCACCTGAAGCAGTTCCCCTTGATGACAGAGCCCTGATCTGTACTCCGTAAACGCTTGCTGGACAAGAAGGATGTGGCTGAAGTTCATGCCATTCGATGATGTCCCCTTTATTCTCCCCCCGAACCTCAAAGCACGTCCGCCGGACTCCTCACGCCCATCGGCCCGCGTTGCAAGACGTGCGTGTAAATCATGGTCGTCCGAACGTCGGCATGGCCCAGCAGTTCTTGAACCGTGCGGATGTCTGAGCCGTTCTCCAGCAAGTGCGTGGCGAAGCTGTGGCGCAAGGTATGGCAACTCGCGGGCTTAACGATCCCAGCGCGACGGATCGCCCCCTTAACCATCTTCTGGATGGCGCTCTCGGCAAGGTGATGGCGGCGGACCACACCTGAACGTGGATCGGCGGCGCGGCGTTGTGCGGGAAAGAGGTATTGCCAGCCGATCGCACGCTCAGCTTCTGGATACTTCGCCGCCAAAGCATGAGGCAGATAAACCCGCCCGAACCCCTCGGCCAGGTCACGAGCGTGGATGGCCCGGACCTCGGCAATCTGAATCCGCAAGGAATCGGCTAACGTGGTCGGCAGCACGGTCACGCGGTCCTTGTCGCCCTTGCCTTCGCGAATCAGCAGATGGTTCTGGCCGAAGTCCACATCTTTGATGCGCAGACGCAAGGTCTCCATGAGCCGAAGTCCTGAGCCATACATCAAAGAAGCGGCCAGCCGGTGGACACCGTCTAGGTGGACAAACACCGAGCGAATCTCCTCGCGACTGAGCACAACCGGCAACCGTTCAGGCCTCTTGGCGGGGACAAGGTCGTCGGAGAACCAATTGAGTTCGCGGTCAAGCACAACTT
>JANXSX010000197.1 GCA_025356475.1 Isosphaeraceae bacterium
CTTTAATATTATGCGGACGTTTCTTGGAATTTCTTCCCAACGAGAAGCTCCCATGCGAATCACATTGCGGAACCACTTTGCGGTGCTCGTCACGGCAATCGCGGCGTATTCCGCCAACGGATACGCGAACTTCCCAGAGCCGCCCAAGAAGCTGGCTCTCGTGGTGGGAGTGAACGTCTACCAAAAACGTGGGCTGGCCGAGCGCGAGCTGCACTACGCCGAGAAGGACATCACCGACTTCGCGGCGCTCCTGAAAACACAAGGATTCCATTCTGGACGCAACTCCTACTATGGATGATGCTCAAGTATACAACACATCCAAATACGAGTCAAGATCAATATCACCACAACTTGTGAAAATCAATGAGTTTACAATGAAATATTAGGAAATCTGATTTTTGTCGGAGACGTCAACTAGGGAATCCAGGAAGCCACAGCGGGAATCAGACGAAGGGCATACCGAGCCCAGTTTTTCGGCCATCCTCGACGACCAGTCGTTTGTGGGCCAGTGTGGTGACGAACTGCCTACTTGGCTTTGACCGCTTCCATCTCCCGCCGATGTCTGAGAACGCGCACAGGTCCATTGATAAAGCTGGTTTCGAACCAACGATCGTTGATCGCATCAATTTGGGGCTCGGTCCCCCACATCACAAGGATATCGATCGACTGGTGATATTGGGCCAGAATCCGTTCCCAACGATGGGCTCGCTCGCTTGGGCTGGAGTCGAGCTTGGTAATCTGTTCGAGCTCCAGGGCAGGGGGTCGATCGAGCCCTGCACGAAACTGGACGGGGAAGTAATAGTGGTTTGTTTCGTAGTTGTTCCAGATGATGTTGCCTGTGCCGATGCCAAGCAGGTTATCGGCGTGGAGCAGGGGGTTGGCTCGCGACCTTCCCCGGATATCGACCAGGATCGAGGCGATTCGTTGGTCGTGGCCGACCGCATTGGCAACTTGCCGGATCGCGCCCACCGTCTGTTGGGAGGCGAGGGCATACTCCCAGACGAATAGCGTTTGCATGATCAGAGCGACACCAATCGCGCCTATACCAATCGAACGAGTCCACGACGGCCCACCGACCCCCAAGCAAGGAGTGATCGCCACCAGCCCTAGCAAGAGAATGCGTTGCGGTAAGTAATGGCCGTGACTTGGCCCCAGGCTATCGGGACCGAGAAGTCCTCCTAAAATCAGGACAGCCGATAAAATCAGCCAGCCTCGAAGTTCAACAAGGCTCTTGCCGCTCTTAAAGGTGTCGACCCCCATCAAGGTCATCCCGAGCACAAACCAGGCGACCGGAGTGATCAACGCGTAAGCGTTTGAAGGCTCGGCCACAAAGGGAACCACGACCTTACTCGCCAGCGAGATCGGGTCGACCCAGCCGAGTTGATTGATCCAAGCTGAGATCGAGAACGGGTTGAAGAGGTACTGCCACTCAGGGTGGAGAGGGCCTCCTTGGTTGGAGATCCACTTGTAAATCCCAAGCAGCGGGACGATCGGGGCCAAGCCTGCCGCCGTCCAAATCCCGGTTCGATACCGATTCGGACCAGGAGTGAAACAGGCTAGGATGAGGACTCCGACTAATGTCAGACCAAGACTCACCAGGTGGCTTGCATAGCCTAGAATCATCAGGAGTCCGAGCCCAAGTGCCCGCCACGGCCCGAACTCGTTTCGTCCCCCCCACCAGTACCCCAGCGTGATTGGGAAGAGGGCGGCCCCCAACAGGAAACTACTGAATCCGAGTAGCCAGGTTACATTGAGGCCGAGAATGATAGCCACAACCGACGTAACGGCAAGAGCTTGCGAACCAGCGACTTGATACCTTAGCCAGACGATCGACGCTGAGAGGGCCACCAGTGTGAGGGAGAATACGACACGGTCAGCCCCCCACGGCGAGAGGATTTTGAGCAGACCCCAAAGGATTAGATGTCCAGCCCAGTTCGGCAGAGGCTGGAAGTTGACCACAAACGCTGAGGCGTATGGGGAATTGGCTTCCACCGACCTAGCGAGGATTACCGCATTGTAAAGGTGGGCTGGTCCATCCTGGGGCACGAAGTCGGGGACGCACCAGATCGCCACAAGGCTTGGGAGCAAACCCATTCCCAGAGTGAGCAAACCTAGTCGAAGCGACTGATCGGACATCCACGGGACTCCGTTCCCATCCCAGTTGTATCGAGGCAAACGACCGACAGGAAGCCACCCGCCTCCCCCCACGCGACCGGGGCCGGATGAAGGGAAACGGGCTCGGGTGCGTAACAACCGGACTGACGCCCGTTGATGTCCTCCTGAGCCGCAGGAGGGTCGAGTCGCTCCGCTGTTGTGCGGCAAGGTCCTAAATCACGCGGTGCTAACCGAACGTCGGGCAGCGAGGCCCGACCTGGCGATACCTGACTATAACGCACGGGTCGACGTCTCGCCCAGAAAATCCATGTGGCGTTTTTCCACCGAGTGCCCCCACTGGCAGACTCCCCCGTTCGGTTACGACCTCTCCGCCCCGCAAGGCCGCCATCTTGGGAGCGGTTCCCAAAATTCCGAACCACCTGGGCATTGACAACCGCTTGGGAACGCACCATCGAACTTGAGGTTCCAGCCACCCCAATGGGCTAATGGTCCCACCTGACCGGCAGGGGCTCGCCTCCCGCAACTGTGGAGAGGGCCTCGAAAACCTTTGGATTGATGCCTTTGCG
>JANXSX010000212.1 GCA_025356475.1 Isosphaeraceae bacterium
CCCCTCCTCCGTCACTGAGGGAGCGGTGATCACTGCGGTTGGTGTCGGGTCGGTCTCTGAGTTCGCCGGGAATATCACGGCCGACGCCGGTACCGTCTTCGGTGCCCCGGTGGTCGATGCCGGTCAGAACGCCACGATCACCGAGGGATCGACCTTTTCGACCCAGGGCTCATTCACCGACCTCGATTCCACAAGCTGGACCGCCCGCGTCAGTTACGGAGATCAACCGACCGGCCAACCCCCCGTTTATGTTCCATTGACGATCAACCCGATCACATTCACCTCGGCAGGTGACAACTACTCACCGACCGCCACCGCCACATTCAATCTTAGTCACGTCTACACGCATATGGGCGTGTTCACCGTCACGGTCGCCGTGAGAGACGACTCCGGTATCACTGGATACGATTCCCAGACGGTGACAGTGGTCGGTGCACCGCCCAAGATCGACAACAATGATATCTTTTTGACACCGACCACGATTGATCAGAATCAATCGGTCAGCCTCTCGGGCAGGTTCTCCGATGCGAGCCTCGGCGATAGCCATACCGTCCAAGTGATCTGGGGAGATGGCGAGGTTACCAACGCCGCTGTCAATGAGGCGGCCCAGACCTTCTCAACCAACCACACCTATCTCTATTCTGGTCATGATAACTCTCAGTCAAGCCCGTTCGCTGTCCAAGTCCGTATTACCGACACCTCGAATGGTGTCGGCAATTCAACTTATGGACTATTTTATGTGACAGTCAACAACGTCTTGCCTTCCAATTTAGTGATCTCACCCCAGTCGCAATCAATCACTGAAAACACCATATTCACCTTACTCGGTTCATTCGATGATCCGGGCTCGCTCGACACCCATCAAGTTCTCGTCAATTGGGGAGACGGCTCGAGTCCTTCCTTGCTCTCGCTGGCACCAGGACAGACAACGTTCAATGCTTCCCACGGTTTTCTCAATAATCCGTCAGCCCCTACGATCGGATATGACGTCCAGGTCAGTGTTACCGATAACCATGAGTCGTTTCGACCGGTTTTTGCAACCACACTCGTCACAGTGACCGACGTTCCAGCCTCAGACCTATTACTCAACAGCGTCGGGGCTATCGGAACCGAGGGGGCAGTCTTCAACCTTGGTGGCTCGTTCACGGATCCAGGGACACTCGACCCCCATGTTGTGAGCGTCGATTGGGGTGATGGCACAACCCAAACCGTGGTGACACTGCCGATGGGTGTGACGTCATTTTCAGGCGTGACTCATACTTATCTGGACAATCCAACTGGACAGCCACACGGCAGTTATCACGTCATTGTCACCGTCGCTGACCCCACTCAGCCGGGGGGCCCTGCTCTGACTTCAACAACCAATGTCACGATCAATAACGCCAGCCCCACCGTGAACGCTCTGAATCTCACAAGATCTGATGGCTCGCCACTTGGGCTTACCGCATTCCCGGGCGCGGTTGGACAGATCAACGAGAATGATGAAGTTACACTGACGGGGAGTTACGCCGACCTTGGGCAAATCGACCGACATACCGTCTCGATCGCGTGGGGGGATGGCACCACTTCCCCAGCCACCGTGAATAGTCAGTCGCGGACTTTCAGCGCAACCCACCGATATCTCGATAATCAAATCACCGGTACACCCGTCGCCTTGACCACAATTCAGGCCACGGTGACCGACAACGACCTTGGAGCCGGCACCACAAGTCTCGGGCTTGTTGTGGCGAATGTCGCACCTTCGGTTCGGATTCTGTCCGGCGGATCAGACAGCGCGGGTAATATCACCCTTATCGCCTTGGCCACTGACCCCAGCCCAATCGACCTGCCCCTGCTCACCTATTCTTGGACCCTCACGAACTCTCAAAACTACACAACCACGGCAACAGGCCAGTCATTTACCATCGCAATGACCCTCAGCCTGTCGTCCTACGTTGTCACGCTCACGGTGAGAGACAAGGACACAGGGGTCGGAACATCCACTTCGGTCGTGACAACTTTGACTCAGGAGTCGGACTTTTACGAAATCCCCAACCCAGGTCCGGGCGTATCATCGGTCATCGTCTTCGGCCTCGGAGGTAACGACACCATCGCGGCAGGGAAGCTAACACTCGATGGTTCAGGTCACTTCATTCTCGGGACCGACGGCCAACCCGTGATGACAAACGCTTTAACCATTCCTGTCATCCTTGACGGTGGATCAGGTAAGGACACGTTGATTGGTGGCTCTGGAAACGACTCTCTCAAGCTGGCCCAAGGTGACGACACCGGCTACGGCATGGCTGGCAATGACCATTATATACTCATACCAAACAGTGTACTAACCGTTGTTGATGGGAGCGGCGAGAACTCCCTGGACTTCAGTGAGGCAAACTTCGGAGTGACTTTTGACCTTAGTCAGTCGAGTGGCCAAGCGCAGAACGTCCAGCCGATCACGGCGTTGCACTACGTGTCCGCAAACGACCTGGGGACCGGTCACTTCAACGAACTCGACGGTAGCTCTTATGATGATACGCTGTCAGCCGCCAACAATAGCTCGATCTATGGTGGTGCCGGCGCTGACCAACTCAAGATCAGTGGGGTCAGCAACGTCTTTATCGACGGCGGGGCCGACAGCGACACGCTCACCACGTCGGGCCTTGGGGTCAGTAATGTTACCTTCAATGGTGATGCAGGCGGCGACTCGCTGATCAACAATGCAGTCGTTACAGGACTTACGTTCAACGGCGGGGCCGATAACGACTCCTTCACGAACAACAACCTGGTCCTGGGTACGCTCAATTTTAATGGCGATATCGGCGCAGACTCGCTAGTGAACAACGGGGGGATCGCAGCCATCGCCTTCAACGGCGGGGCTGACAACGATACCTTCACGAACAACGCGCTCATTTCGGGAACCTTTGTCTTCAATGGCGATACAGGGGCCGACTCACTCATCAACACTGGAACACTCGCCACGGTGATGTTTAGTGGGGGTGCGGATAACGATAGCTTTACCAATGCTCTTGGCGCAACTGTCGCGAATCTGATCACTTTCAACGGAGATGATGGATCTGACACATTCATCAATAGCGGAACACTCGCCGCAGTAGTGTTCAACGGGGGCGCAGATAACGACGCATTTCTCAATAGTTTTAATTCGATCATCAGCTCGGTCGTGTTCAATGGCGATGCGGGATCAGACTCACTCATCAACGCCGGCACCCTTGATAATGTCACGTTTAGTGGCGGCGCCGACAACGATACATTCAGCAACCTTGTCAACGCGAGTATCTCCGGCCTTCTCACATTTAATGGCGACACCGGGGCGGACTTGCTCCAAAATAGTGGGGCACTCGCCAATATCACTTTCAACGGTGGGGCCGATAACGATCAATTCGTCAACACCGTGGGCTCTTCAATCTCGGGGCTTCTGACGTTCAATGGAGACGCAGGCGCGGATTCGCTCACAAATACAGGCACATTGACCAATGTCACGTTCAATGGTGGCTCAGATAACGATACCTTCATAAATACAATTGGTGCGACCATCCTGGGAACTCTCGTCTTCAATGGCGACCAGGGGGCGAACTCGCTCATCAACAGTGGAAGCCTCTTGGATGTGACGTTCCAAGGCGGTGCCGATAACGATAGCTTCGTCAACACCCTCGGCGCATCGATCACCGGAACACTGGTGTTTAACGGCGACCAGGGGGCGAATTCGCTCGTCAATAGTGGAACGCTTGCGAATGTGACGTTCCTTGGTGGGGCTGATGGCGACACCCTGACGAACTCCACGGGGGGCCTCGTCACGGGACTGCTCACCTTCAACGGCGATAGCGGCGCGGACTCACTCATCAACGGTGGCGAGCTCACCAACCTGATCTTTAACGGCGGGGCCGATAACGACACCCTCGTCAATCTTGCAAGCGGAATCGTTACCGTTACAATGACTTTCAACGGGGACTCTGGAGCGAACACGCTGATCAATCTGGGCTTGGTCGGTGCGCTGACTTTCATCGGTGGAGCCGATAGCGACCAGCTCAGAAATCAAGGAGTCGTCACGGGGCTACTGACGTTCAACGGAGACAATGGTGCAAATACGCTAATCAATACGTCTTCAAACCTAGGTGGTATCCTCTTCAATGGCGGAGCCGATGTCGACCAGTTCCTCAACCAAGGGTCGAACATCGCCTCAATCACATTTCAAGGTGACAACGGTGCCAATGTTCTGGTCAATGACGGCAGCGCGGTCAGTTCAATCGTTTTCACTGGCGGAGCCGATGCCGACTCATTCATCAACACCGGCACGAACGTCGGCATTATCACCTTCAACGGGGACGCTGGGGCAAACTACTTCCTGAATACCGGAGTAGGCGTCAGCTCGATTGTGTTTATCGGTGGGGCGGACAACGACACCTTGCTGAACCGAGCCGCGAATGTCGGCACGATTACTTTCAACGGCGACTCAGGGGCCAATACACTCATCAACACTGGCGATGGCGTTGGATCCATCCTCTTCAACGGAGGGGCTGATGTCGATGCATTCCTCAACACAGGAAATACTATTGCGTCGATCACGTTCAATGGCGACCGGGGTGCCAATGTCCTCCGCAATGATGGACTAGGTCTGGGGAACGTGATCGTGAACGGAGGATCCGATAGCGATTACCTCCAGAACAATGGTGGAATCCTCGGCACCCTCACGTTCAACGGCGATACGGGAGCTAATGTTCTTGTGAACACCGGTATCGTGTTCGATGTGATCTTTAATGGTGGTGCTGATACCGACACACTCTATAACGCTAGTACAGGACAACTTTCGAATGTCGCGTTCGGTGCTGGTGCCGGTAATGACCAGTTCCTAAATAGTGGAACGCTGAACGGCACGATCCAGACTCTGCCTGGTGGCATACTCACGGGATCGATCACGTTCAGAGGAGACTCAGGGGCGGATTCGTTCATCAACACTGGCTCACTCTCGGGAGTGATCTTCAATGGTGGGTCCGACAACGATACGTTGACATCAACGGGAACTGCCTCAAATCTGGTCTTTAACGGCGACAGCGGAGTGGACAGCCTGGTGCTTGCCGGCCCAAGTACCAACGTCATCTTCAATGGCGGGGCGGATAACGACTCGTTGGTCATCCGCAGCTCAGCAGGGTCAGTCTCCGGGATCACCTTCAATGGCGATGCCGGGGCGGACACGCTTGTAAACCTCGACGCCGTTGCCGGAAACCTCACATTCAACGGCGGAGCGGATAATGACACATTCTGGAACCTAGCCGCCAACGTCATCGGCCTGACTTTCAACGGTGATTCGGGTAACGACCAGTTTGTCAACACAGGGGTGGGAGTCAGTGGTATCGTCTTCAACGGCGATGATGGGGCCGACTCGCTGATCAACTCCGGAAACAATGTCGGAACAATCGTGTTCAATGGCGACGATACCAATGGAGCTGTAGACAACAACACGTTGATCAACTCCGGTAACTACGTCGCGTCAATCCGCTTCATCGGTGGTGCCGGCAACGACTCACTGACCAACACTGGTAACTATGTCGGAACGATCGTCTTTCTCGGGAACGATGGGGCCGACGGGGTTGTCAATAGCGGTTCGGGTATAGCTTCGATCCAATTCGACGGAGGCAGCGGCTCCGACTCGCTTACCAGCTCGGGCAACACGATCGGCTCAATTGTGTTCACTGGCGGTGCCGGTTCCGACACCTTGGAGAACAGCGGCACAAGCCTCAGTTCAATCCTCTTCAATGGTGGTGATGGCTCTGACACCTTGATCGCGGCAGGCACGGGTGGATCAAACTCGTCCTGGATCTTCAATGGTGGGAATGGTGACGACGTCTTCATTTTGCAAGGATCGGCGACTGCAATCTCGTTCGACGGGGGCGCGGGGAACGACCTGGCAATGATGAATAACTCTGCGGGGGGTCTCATCCTACTCGCAGGCGGCATTGGGAATGATACATATGCATTCATCGGTTCACCCATCGCATCGGTTACGATCGCCGAGACTTTCACTGGTGCCACCGACACAAGTGTCGATACTTTAGATTTCTCTGGTTTCACAGCCGCCCCCTTGGTTCTCGACCTTGCCCTAACGACACCCCAACCGCTCGGTGGTGGACTGACGCTGACCTTGACCGACTCGAACGGGATCGAGAATGTGATCGGCACAGCCTTGTCCGACACAATCTACGGCAACGACCGACCGAATACGCTGATCGGGGCACCAATCGCTGACAGCCGGCTGCTCCTCCAGTCCCAAGGGACAGTATCCAGCCGGCTCCAGTGGGTCTATCTCGACTTCAACACCTACACCGACTCGGCTGAACATCAATATACGCAAGTCGAACGCGATGCGATTCAGGCCCGGATCGAGAACGATTTCCACGGCCCGGACACTGCACACCCGTGGTTCAACGTATTCTTTACTCAGAGACTCTCAGACATTCCTGTCTCATTGGCGCAATCCGGACAGTACGCGACCGAATACTTCAATCGAACCCCTTCGTTCAATCGGCCCGGGGGCGAGTCCAGTGAGGTTGACTTTGGGAACACAAATCTTGGGGGATACTCTTCAATCCAGATCAACGGCTTGGTCGGCGGCGGCGATCAGCCGGATGCGACATCGACTAACTTTGTCGTCCTGTCGACCAAAATCGCTGCACATGAACTCGCACATCTCATGGGTGTACGTCACTCCGATGCCTTCGGACCAATCGGGCTCGGCGTGCACACCCCTCCAGGGTCCGACAAGTCGAACCCTGGTTTTACCGGACCCAACGCTGCGTATGAGACATTTGATCATTTGATCAGTTCCCCTGCGACCGTTGGTTCCGACCGGTTCAACGACACACGAGATCTCTACTTCGGACCTCGTGAAGCGATCAAGCTTGCGTTCGCCGACCATGGTTCCATCAGCAACGAACAACAGGCCGTCCACGGGACGATTGCCACTGCGCAGCCATTAGTCCTGAGCCAACTGATCGTCCCCAACACCACGCTTGCCGGGCGAGAATTGGGAATGTCGTTCCAGGTCGGGGCGGCGGCGATCGCGGGGAACTTGAGGCTTAACCCGGCGACCGGGCGGAATGAGCAGGATTTCTACGCGTTCACCGGTCGAAAAGGGGATCTCATCAACGTCGAGGTTGATTCCCAAGGGCTTGCTCGGCTCGCGGGACTTGACACGATCGATGCGATTCTCCGGGTCTACGATGCCTCCGGGAACCTCGTCCCCTACTACGGCGGAATCGCCGTTAACGACGATCAGTTCGAGGGCACGGATGCAGTACTTTATGACTTGATTCTGCCCGCCGATGGAACTTATTACATCCAGGTTGATAGCTTTTCGCGGCCTGCAACCGACCCGGTCTTCGATCCGACGAGCTCCGCAAGCCCTCTCAATCCCAACAATCTAACCAGCCTGCTGAATCCACTGAACCCTAATTTCAGCCAGAAGCTTTTAAATGACTTTCTTGCGACCAAGACCGGAACAGACACTGGTGGCTACGATTTGTTCATTTATCGTTATTCTACTGCGGTCACGAACCCCAAGCCCGATTACTTGAACGGACGCGCAGGAGACGACACACTCATCGGCGCGACCGGACTCGACACTCTGATCGGCGGACCCGGTCACGATCTGCTCGTCAACGGCCCAAGCGGGGGGACCGGCTATGTCATTGTCGTCAATCCGAATCCGAACCAGGTCACTACGACGACGATAACGCCATTGCGGTCGACTGTCTCCTTCAGCGACCCATCCGGTTCCTCGTACTGGGATGTGAACGTCAACTATGGTGACGGTGCGACCACAACCCTACCCCGGCTCAACTCGTTGAGCTCGTTCAGCTTGAACCACACATTCACGTCCGCTGGGACATATTCCGTCATCGTAACCATCCAGAATGATGACGGAGTTAGCGGCGGAGCCTCGATTGCGGTCAACGTCCTTGTCGGTAACCACTCACCGGTTCTTGCGAACGTACCCACGTCCGTGACGATCCCCGAGATCGCCGCTTATGTCTTCACCGCGACTGCGACCGACCCCGACATTCCGGCCCAGTCCCTCACTTACAGTCTGATCAACGCACCGATCGGCGCAGCGATCAACCCATCGACAGGTCTATTTTCGTGGACGCCGACCGAGGTCCAAGGTCCAGGGACCTATAGCTTCTCGGTCCGAGTGACCGACAATGGCACACCAGCCCTCTTTGACCAAAAGTCGATCAATATCGCCGTGACCGAGGTCAATCTCGCCCCCACCATCGCCAACGTCCCCGCATCCGTGCTGATCCCCGCGCTGGTCCCTTATAGCTTTACCGCGACCGCGACCGACCCTGACATTCCGGTGAATATCCTCACCTTCAGCCTGCTCGCAGCACCCGCAGGAGCCACGATCAACCCAACGACCGGCAAGTTCACTTGGACACCGACCCAAACGCAAGGTCCTCGCATCTACCTCTTCCGGGTCCGCGTGACCGACAACGGTACGCCAGTTCTCTACAACGAGAAATCAATCAGCATCAACGTGCTGAAGGCGAACCAGGCACCGACTCTCGCGAACGTTCCTCCCTCAGTCACCATCGCCGAGAACACCCCCTACACCTTCACCGCGACCGCCACCGACCCCGACATTCCGGTCAATGCCCTCACCTTTAGTCTGGTCGGTGCCCCTGTTGGCGCTTCGATCAACCCATCGACAGGTAAATTTACGTGGACACCAACACCAGCACAATCGCCGGGGACGTATCCTTTCAGTGTTCGCGTGACCGATAACGGTACACCTAACCTCTCAGATCAGAAGCCGATCACGATCGTTACGACCCAAATCCCGCCCACTCTCGGGGCGATTGCGAATCAGAGCGTGACGGTCGGCAACCTCTTGAAATTCACAGCCACGGCGACCGATCCCGACTTGCCCTTGCGGACTCTCAGCTTCAGTCTGATCGGTGGCCCCATTGGCACAGCGATCGTACCGGCGAGCGGGGCCTTCACCTGGACACCCGCCACAAATCAAGGTCCGATTGCAGGTCAGAGTCCGATTTCCTATCTCTTTAAGGTTCGTGTTACTGATAACTTCGGTGCTTATGATGAGAGATCTCTGACGGTTCAAGTCTCCAGCAACAGCGGACTCCCTCCACAACTGACTCAAAGAGGGGGCGGCCAACCGCTCTTGGTCGCAGCATCGGTATCGACAAACGACACATCTAGCGTCTTGAACTACCCAGCCCTCGCCCCACTCGCCCTAGAGGCGATCAACCGCTGGAGGCTCGCTGGGCTCAATGTCGCCGGCTTGACACTCCTTTCGCAAGTTGATGTTCAAATCGCCGATCTCTCGGGTGACTTACTCGGACTCCAGCTTGGCCAGACCATCTGGATCGATACCAACGCCGCAGGGCGAGGCTGGTTCATCGACCCGACACCCCAAAGCGATCGCTCGTTCCAGTCGGGAACCAAACCGACGGGCATCGATCTGCTCACGGTCATCGAACACGAGTTTGGCCATGTGCTCGGCCTGGGAGATGAACACCTGCCCGTTGACGACGTGATGGGAGCCTCGCTGCAACCCGGAGTTCGGCTCTCTCCCAAGCGACTCGACACATCATTGTTCAACGCACTCCAGACCCCCTACCCCACAGTCTCCGTCATCTACGGACCGATCGTACCTGGAAGCACAACGCCGAAGATGACGACCCCAATTCCACCGATCCCAACTCCTCGCTCAAGCGCAGGGGTTATCTCACGCATGAAGCTCTCGATCTACGTTGATGACCTCGCCCGAGAACGCAACGGCAAGCTTGCCTTTGGGCACTAGGATTGGGACAAGAAACTCGATCGTAGCCATCAAGGTGTAGAAATATCTCGACCTTGTGAGGGGCACGTCCATGTCCGAGCCACGATGGAGCCAATTACTTTTCGGGGGAACGACCTCGCCTCGAAGTTACTTCACGATCGGGTTCTTGCTCACAGTGGTCAAGCAAGGCCTCGACCGTGTTTTGGCGACGCGGGTGTTCTTCCGGCCATGGTCACCCTTGAGTTATGCACTCACGGGCGAGATCGGTGGCCTGTTCTCACTCGACCGTGATGATCAGATTTTTTATGCGACCATGCTGACGCTGGCCCTGCCGTTTCTCGTGATCGGTCTGGTGTTGACAACCCGCCGGCTTCGCGACGCAGGCTGGCCGCTCTGGCTGGTCGCTTTCTTCTTCGCACCCATGCCCATCAACATTGTCTTTTTCATCGTTCTGAGTTTCATGCCAGGTCGGATAAGTCAGATTCATGGCTCGTTGAGCGACATCATCGACGTGCCCGAGTTTACAAAATCAGCGGTTCTGACCACTCGGCCACGTCTCGCATACAAGCGGGCGATCTGGGCGATTCTGATCCCCTTGCCGGTCGCCGTTGCGGTCGTTTACGTCGGTACACACGTCCTGCAAGACTACGGTTGGAGCCTGTTCCTCGGGCTTCCGTTCGTACTGCCGATGCTCTCTGTCGTGATCTATGGCTCCGGCAGAGCGGTTACGTTCGGGCAGTGCCTCGGGATCGGCATGCTTTGGCTTCTCGTGGCGCTCGTTCTGATGGTCGCAACCGCTTTTGAAGGATTGATCTGCATGATCATGATGCTCCCACTGAGCTTACCGATCGTGATGCTCGGCTCGATGGTTGGGTACCTCATCGTGGAGCTTGGACCCCAAAAACCTCCCGATCTCGGAAAAGTCACGCTCGTGCTGTTCGCCTTACTGCCGACGATGGTGGGTGCCGAACATTTGACAACGCCCGAGCCATTACTCTTCACCTGCGAAACCTCTGTCGTTGTCGACGCCTCACCCGAAAAAGTCTGGCCCAACGTTGTCAGTTTCTCTGAGCTTGATCCGCCGACCGACTGGTTGTTCCGCGCGGGGTTGGCCTACCCGATCCGGGCTCGGATCGAGGGGACGGGCGTGGGCGCTGTGCGGCACTGTGAGTTCTCCACCGGAGCGTTCGTCGAGCCAATCGAGGTCTGGGACGAGCCGCGCCTGCTTCGGTTTGCGGTGACGACCAACCCCGCTCCAATGAGAGAATGGAATCCTCTGTTCGAGATTCACCCACCGCATCTCGACGGCTTCCTCGTGTCGAAGCGAGGTCAATTCCTTCTGACTCCGCTGCCGGGCGGGAAGACCCTACTGAGAGGGAGCACCTTGTACCAGCACGGGCTCTGGCCGGCCTCGTACTGGAGACTCTGGTCGGACCCGATCATTCATCGTATTCACGATCGCGTACTCACGCATATCAAGACACTTACCGAACAAGATGTCTCAGGCCGATGAGACGCGAAAAATCCGGCCAAGATTGACCGGGGCTCTTCCGTCGAGATCTCGGCGGAGATCACGCGATACGGACGTCAAGTGCTGGGATCTCGCTCGGCCCGGATGTGGTGATTCCGATGCTTTGCCTGCAATCGAAGCCTCCCCTGGCAATCCGATACCTATCGCTTACGACAAACCTCTGCGCGAGCCAAAATCTGCTTACGCCCTTTACGCTCTATATAGAGCGTAGTCAAAGCTAACAATCTGGCAAGCGGCATCCTGTACGCTCCACAGCATGCGTAAGGTGCGTTTAGAGCGTCGCCCGGCGTGCGTGTTCAAGGTTAAGGACCCGTGGACCTGGCGTCGCAATTCGGGCCAGACTCAACGTGGACCTGACGTCGCGTTTATTGGCGTTGGTCGTGGACCTGGCGTCGCGTTTTGGGGCAAATTCGTGGACCTGACGTCGCGTTTTTGTTGCGATTTATGACGGCCAGACTCTTGTATTTGAGGGCTTTCTGAGCCTTTCTCACCGAGCGCCAAATTCTCTTGATCAAAGATCTGATTAATAACCAAAGGAGAAATTGGTTATTGATCCAGTGCGCAGATTCAGACAGAACAGAGAACCAAGAGGGCTTTAGCGAAGCTTAAGCTTCTTCATCAATTCACCAAGCGTTTGAGGGCCTTCCACTGTGCTTGAAGGATGCTCAACGCGGAAGCGATTGCGAAGATGTGTCCGAGCAGTGGCGAAGGCCAGCAACGAAATCTCGCGTGGGTTCTTTCCAGTCATCGAGTACTGGCGGGTCAATCCTTCAATCATCTCGATGAGTGAGGCCTTTCCCTCGCCTTGAAGGTATCGTTCGAAGGCACGATCCTCTTCTGTAGAATCTACCTCGGAACCTGAAGTTTGAGGTTCATGTTTCGCTCCAACGATCCTCTGAGCAACGCGTTCCTGACGTTCTTCCTCCTTGCGGAATTCCAGCCACCAATCTGGAGCGCTTCGTTGTCCTGCGGCAGCCTTTCCGAGGTTATCAATAAAGTATGCTTGAGGTCCAACTTTGAAGAACCCCTGTCCCTTTCGCTCAATGGCAGCCAAGGTAATATCGGCCCACTCCTGAATTTGATGGCACTTATAAGTACGTATCACTCGTTCGATAGCCGCGTTGTCGAGGCCGATAACCCGCAGGGGCTCGTACAATGGTGATGCTTCAAGTTGTTCAGCGGGTTGAGTGGACTTGCCTGGTGAGCGCGCATCGAAATTCAGTCCTTTTTGGAAGCGAATGGTATAGCAACCAACCGCGCGCTTTTCGAAGTGGGCCTTTCCCGAGCCACCAAAGGTGATAATACCTTCACTCTCAAGGGCATTGGCGACTCGTGTGATCTTGACTTTGAGGTCACGGACATCAAGAGTCGGTGCAAATCCCAAGATGTTAACACCGAGATGATGAAGGTCGAAAGCCGGCGATTGCGATTGCCGCCAGAAGATCTTCTTGAGCAACAAATAGAGTCGGCGACTGGCGAAGTCGAGTTTACGATAGGTCTCAAGGTCAAAAATGAGCCCGCCACCGATCGCGCGACAGAACTCAAAAAAAATCGGGTCCCAAGCAATTCGCCAGGCTCGTCGCGATCCTTTGGGAGGGAGGCTGTAACTCAAGAATCCGAACCGAACCGATCGATGCTCGCCTCGCACTGGATCGTAAAAGTGCTCACTTGTGTATGTAACACCCGCAAGCCGGGCGAGTGCCCCCCGGAACGTCTCGTACGATTTTCCACCACGGATCGATCTCTCAACGACACCGAGTTCGGTCAAGCAATAGATTGGGGTGGCGTAGAAATCGATCAAAGGCTCAGGTTGACGGAGGGTAAGGTGGAGCAATCCCCAAAGAAAGAACTCATCGTTGGGCGAGAGGCCGTCGAGTGCCGTCACCTCGGCTACCGCTGTCTTTTGGTGGCGGTTCTGATCTTGATAGTGGAATTCACTTCGATGTTTGATCAGCCCGGAGTGTGAGGGGCCGGCAACCAATGGGCAGAGTGCATGTTCGACGATGGTCAATTGCGCGCGACCCGAGCCAGAACGGACCTTCGGGCCAATGCCGAGGCCCGATTCCGTCTGCTCGCTGGGGCTGCTCTGCCCACTACTCTTGGGTTGCTTATGATTCAAAGGTGCTGATTTCGCGAGTAGAGTCAATGGGGCTCTTACGCGGCGTCACTCCACAGAAGATTGTACTAACATTCGCTGCAATGGGATGCCTGGAGCAAGATTATTCCTCGCGTCAGGACTTTCGATTGAGGCTCGAATCGGTCCTCCCCCACTCATCGTGGGCGTGAGGTAGGGATTAGCCGACCGATCCCTCGAACCCTGCGGGACAGGAATCGCCGAGATTCCTGGCAGGCCCGATTCACGAATTCTGCCATGGGTCGATGACGAGTGCCCCGCTGGCCGCGAAGTGTCGAGTGTTGCGGGTGATGACGTGAAGGCCATGCCGCAAGGCGGTCGCGGCCAAGAGTCCATCGGTGCCTGGGATAATGATGCCCTTTTTCTGTGCATGTGCCGTCATCTCGCCCCAAATCCGAGCGGTCTCGACATCAATCGACAGAATCCGGTCGGCATAGTGGTCTTGAACCCGGGCAAGCCACGTGGTGAGCGAGGTCTTTTTCCGACCGGCTGCAAGAAGTGCAACGCCTTTGGAAATCTCACCGACGGTAAGGACGCTCAGGTAGAGGTTCACAGTTGCGATTTCTGCAACTGCGGATTTCACTGACGGGTCCCCATCTTCCTTGCCGACCTCGGTGAGGATGCAGGTGTCGAGTAGAGCCCTCATAGCGAGACATCCCGGCTTGGGCTCTGGTCGCGAGTCAAATCAAGCTCGTCCAAACCCACCCCTTGGAAGAGGAACTCTTTGAAGTCTGGTTTCTGTCCGATGAGCTCGGCGTATTTCTCGGCCGAGATGACGATGACGGTATCGCTCCGTCTCGTGATGGTCTGCGGGCCCTCGGAGAGTGCCAGGTTCACGACCTCCGTGAGTCGATTCTTTGCTTCGGCAAGATTCCAAGTCATGAGGATACCTTTCGGATAGCTAGACTGTCTAGCTAGATCATGACGCATCAACGGAGGATTAGCAAGGTATCAACGAGTTCGATACGGGCGGCGGCTTTCAAGAATTTACACCCCGTTCCGTTTGAGAGACCGAGCTTTCCCCAAGAGGCGGGGAGGGTCAACCCCCCTGCCAAGGCTAACGCTCCGGCCTTAAGAGTCTCCCGACGGGTGATTCCATCGCAACTATTCCACCGCCTTCCCCGCATGGGCATCATGACGGCCTCGCGCTTGTCGTTTGTAAAGCTATTGTTTAACAGCGTGTTCGCATAAGGCCCCAACGAGTTGGGGGCTACACTAATTTTGGTGAGTGAAATGGGGAATAGCTCCCGACCTGTCTGCAAATTGCAGACGTGCTCCAAGCTGGCCGATAAAGCTTGGTATACAGACCTGGAGTTCTCTTCATCAGGAGGATGGAAAAGTCATGGATGGATTTGTCCTGACCGCGTGTCAGCGCAAGGGGGGTGTTGGTCGCTCGACACTGCTCTACAACGTGGCCGGTTCGATGGCGAAGCGTGGCTTACGCGTCCTGCTGGTCGATCTTGATCCCCAGGCGTCGATCACTCAGATTTGCCTCTCCCCCGAGTCGACGGATAGCCTTCCGGTGGCTCGTTCGATCGTCTCGCTAATTTCTGACGATTACTTCGGGACCGTGCAATCGCTTGCTCAGCCGACCGGTATTCCCGGTGTCGACCTCGTTCCGGGCTCGAACGCCCTGGCCCGCTTCAACTTCCCTGAACCGGAAAAGACCGGGCCGTTGCAGGATACGCTCCGGGATGCATTGGTGGATGCCCGGCGCCATTACGACGCCATCCTCTGCGATACACCCCCTTCGCTCGAAACCCTGGCATGGTTGCCGGCGGTCGCTGCTGATGTCGCCATCACGCCGACACCTCCTGAGGCACTCGCGGTTCAAGAGTTGGTCCATGCCGCCCGATTCCTTGAGCGCGTTCGTTGGTCGAAGAATCCCAGGCTGGTCTGGGCCGGCGTCGTGTTGACGATGTATCAGCCCCGATTGTCGATCCACGAGGCGTTCACCAAATCGATGCGTGACGCCTACGGCGACCTCGTTCTGTCGAACGCGATCCCGTACAACGTGGCCTTCAAGGAATGCGTGGTTGCTCGCCAGCCGCTCGCTTTCTGGAAGCCAAAAAGTGCTGCCGCAAAAGCAATCGACGCGGTTTCAGGCGAGATTCTTGATCGAGTGGCCAAACTCCGTGGACGCGGACAGGAGGCAGCATGAGCAAGACATCATCCCTCTTGCAACGTTATGGTGCGAACATCAACGGGGCGGTTGCTCCCAGGGTTGGCGAACCTGCCACTTTGGGCGACGCCCCCCTGCCCGATCGTTATGCGAACGCCGTTCGGGCTCGCCAGTTTGCAGAGTTGCCGGTCGATTCTATTGCCGCCGAATCCCAGGCTCGAAGCGAGTTCGATTCGGCAGATCTGGCGCGGCTGGCTGAGAGCATCAAACGCTACGGTCAGCTCGCGCCGATCCGTGTTCGGTTCGATGAAACCCGCGCGACCTGGATTGTCCTTGTCGGCGAACGTCGGCTTCGCGCCTGCCGTTTGGCCGGACTCGAACGGATCAGAGTCGAGTTCGTGGACCGGGCGATGAGCGAGGCCGATGTTCTCGCCGAGCAAGTCGTCGAGAACGCGGTGCGAGCCGACCTTCAGCCGGTGGAACAGGCCCGAGCCTTCCGTCGGCTGATGGATCTCAATCACTGGACCGCTCAGCAACTTGCCGAGACCCTGAACGTTGAGCCAACTGGTGTCTATCGCTGTCTTGCTTTGCTCAAACTACCCGAGGATGTCGCCGCGCGGGTCGATTCAGGCGAGATCAAAGCGACCGCCGCGTACGAACTTACCAAATTGAATATCGCCGACGACCAGCGTGAGGTCGCCGAGCGAGTGGTCAGTGATGGGCTCGATCACAAGGCCACCGTTGCCGAGGTGACGAGACGCCGGACGCGGTCGGCTCAGGCGGGCGGAAAGGCCAAAACCAGAGCGAGGATGCCAGCCGAGCAACGTTTCAAAGGGAGTCGTGGAGTTCGCCTGACAGTTCAAGCCACAGCCAAGCATTCGATGGAAGATCTGGTCGCAGATTTGCGTGAGATCGCCGATCGGCTCGAAGCCCATTCCCAGGCCGATCAGGCTGCGTGAACGAATCACGCTCGCGTGTGCCGATCAGCCCGCCTGCAATTTGCAGGCGGGCCGATCAGGGCTCTCCGCGAAGCCCGTCTGCAAATTGCAGACTCCCTGACTCCTGATCATCAATCAGGCACTGGTACTCGTCGGAATCCCCTTCTGAGATTCTCTCTTGAGTTGGCCGCGCGAAGGACAAATCCCGAGTCTGGGACCAATCTGGCGGTTCGAAAGCGGGTCGTCCCCTGGGAGCTACATGTCCAGGGCGAAGCAAGTCGGCTACGTTAATGGCACAACGATTGAGTCCCCTGCTCCCAACGTGCGGATCGGATGCAACCGATTCGAAGCGACCGAGACAGCCGCTGCTGAAGTAAGTCTCGACCGCAGTGACATGATCCAGGATTATCCACTTCGAGGTTGCTACCCATGAGATCATTACAGCAGGACAGGGTCAGAAGGATTCATCAGCGGGCAACCGCATGGATGTTCATCGCGATATTGTGTTCGACAAACCCCGTTGCTGCTTGGGGAAACCCGCTTGAAGCGCTGAAGTTCCAGGCTGGTGCCGCGACGAGTAATGTCACGCCTTGGCTCGGTATGTCCATGAACGGTGGTATGTCTGATAACCCGGCGAAGTCGATTCATGACGAGCTCCATGCGCGTGCGATTGTGCTCGATGACGGTCGGACTCGTCTTGCGTTTGTGGTTGTCGATAGCTGTATGATCGAGCGAGAGGTGATCAAGGCTGCCAAAGCACGGATTCAGGAACGATCGCAGATCCCCGCCGATCACGTTGTGATTTCAGCCACCCACACGCATTCAGCCGCAACTGCGGGCTCAGTTTTCCAGAGCGAGCCGGATGAACAATATCTCCGCTTTCTGGCTCTCAGGATCGCCGATTCGGTGGAGCGAGCAGTTCTGAATCTTGCGCCCGCGAAGATTGGCTGGGGGATGGGTAAGAATTCCGATCAAGTCTTCAACCGTCGTTGGAAGAAGAAGCCAGGGACCATTCCCGCCGATCCGTTCGGTCGAAAGAGCGATCAGGTTCAGATGAACCCACCCCCAGGAAGCCCCGATCTAATCGAACCGGCAGGCCCGATTGATCCCGAGATTGGCGTCATCGCAGTTCAGTCAGCAACCACGGGCCGACCGGTTGCCGTCCTTTCGGCCTATGGGCTCCATTACGTTGGTGGAGTAGGGGGGGGCCACGTCTCCGCCGATTATTATGGGGTCTTTGCCAATCGATTGCGGGAACGCCTGGGTGTCGAACAAATCGCCCCGCCCTTCGTCGCCGCGATGGCAAATGGAACAAGTGGTGACATCAACAATATTAACTTTCGCACGCCTCAACCAGCATCGGCACCCTACCAACAGATTGGCCGGGTGGCCGAGGATCTCTCGGCCGAAGTGGCGCGGGTTGTTCAGTCGCTCACGTACCACGATCACGTCACTCTTGATGCGAAAACAGTCGAGATCGAACTCGGTGTTAGGAAGCCTTCGCCCGACGAAGTCACGCGAGCCGACGGTATTTTGGCAGCCACGCAGGGCAAGCCGTTGGTGGGTATGGATCAGGTTTATGCACGCGAAACCGTATTCTTGAACAAGTCGCCGGACACCGTGCCGGTCACTCTTCAGGCTCTCCGAGTTGGCCAGCTTGGGATCGCCGCGATCCCCTGCGAAGTCTTCGTGGAGATTGGCCTCGAGATCAAGGCTCGAAGTCGGATCAAGCCTGCCTTCACCATCGAGTTGGCCAACGGCTACAACGGATACCTGCCGACCAAAGAGCAGCATGCCCTCGGGGGTTACGAAACCTGGCGAGCCAGGTCGAGTTATCTCGAAGTCGACGCGGCTTCCAAAATCACATCGGCCATTCTTCAACTTCTTGGCGATCTCGATGCCAAGAAGGTCCAACCGTAGACTTCACCAGCTCCCAAGCTCGCGGAGTGTTACGACTGCATCAAGTCGTAGAGCTTATTGACCGTTCGCCAGTTTCGACCTGTGCTCACCGTTTTGAGCTTTGAATCGAAGTAGGCGTTCGTGAGCTTCGAATCGGCAGCCCCGTTGGGAAGCAGCATAAAGATCTCCTGGCCGCGAAGCTCGAAAACGTCTGGAGGGGATCGCTCAGGGTCGAGATTTTGAGCATGGAGGGCAGTGGGGAGATCTTTGAGGAACACGACGTGGAGCGATTCTAAAGGGGCACCGTTCTGAAGAAATGGGTTGGTGGCGAGAACCTCGCGGATCTGCTCCAACGTACGAATCACAATTGGGACCCGATATCCAAAACGTGCTTCGATCAATGAGGTGATCAAATTAGGATGCTGCGATGAAAAACTCTCGGGAGTCTGGAAGAGGACATTGCCACTCTGGATGTAAGTTCGAACGTTCACGCACCCAGCCTCAATGAAGATCTCGATGAGATCCTTCATCAAGATCTGATTCTTTCCACCGACATTGATACCGCGAAGGAGCGCCAGGTACGTTTCTGGCATTGAGGACCTCTCCCAAGTTTTACTTCGGTATGGGAAGGTCGGTCATAAGGGTTTTGAAGTCTCCTCGGTCCCGAATGGAATCAAGGTCCGCCTCGACGTTGATCGAGATGCGATCCTTGTATCCCTCACGGATCGCAGTGCGAATCGTATCCACCGACTTGAGTGCGAACGCTTCGGCTTTCTCGCCTTCAGAAGCTTTCGAGCACATGGCATAGGTTCGAGCGAGGTCGTATCGCATCTCGTTATCGACGTTCGGGCCGGCGGCGATCCGGTCGGCGATCTTGGCTGCGTCGTTAACCTCTCCCAGCCGTGCAAGAGCCACCATGAGCTCAAGTTGGCGACTGTCGTTCTCAGGACTGATCTCGACAAGTTTGCGACGGACCGCCAGCGCTGCCTTGAAGGACTCGGCTGCGGCTTCCTGCTTCTTTTCGCGATCGTTGAGTATACCTATCATGTAGAGGACCACGCTGAGATCGCGCTGTTTGACCACATTTCGTGGGTCACTACTGGCGAGTTCCTCGCGAAGCTTCAACGATCGTTTGAGATCCTCATGCGCGAGATCGAGCTTACCGGTTCGAAGCCAGAACCAGCCTCTGAGGAAGTAGATCCCACCGAGGTCGACTTGAAGTTGTGACGCCTTGGGCAGTTTCTTGGCATTCTCCTCACGGCGATCCACGGCCAGGTTATAGGACTCGGTCGCTGCCGCAGCGTCTCCCGTCCGGAAAGCGACCTCCGCCAATGTCGCGAGCGAAGTGCTATAAGCCCGAGTGTAGTCCAGGGTCGGCAGCTCTGGCTCTTCATTGACGAGCTTGCGATAGAGGTTGGTTGCCTTCTGGTAGTATTCGCGTGCCTTGGCGATGTCTCCCACGCGGAAGTTAAAGACGCCGATCACATTATTGCTTTCGGCCAGGTTCGCGAGTACGAGGCTGCGCGGGGTCAGGAGGTCACCTTCTTGCGGGGCACGTGGATCTGCTTGAACATCCTCCCAGATGGCAAGGGACTCCTCGTAATGACCGAGCGCCTCCTTGAGGTCGCGACGATACTCCTGGGCCAAGACGCCCAGTTCACGAAGATTGAGCGCCAGATTTCTCCGTGATCCGTCGCTTCGCTCTTTGATGATAATGCGTTCTCGGCAGAGTGCGACAACCTTCTCGAGCAGCTCGAAAGCCTTCTCGGTCTGACCGAGTTCCTTATAAACGCCCACCAGTTGCGACATGGCGACAATCGTTGTCGCCTCTTTACTTGTGGATTTATCATAGCCGTCGGCAACACCATCGATACGCTTCAGCGCGGAGTCGAGCAACTTGGTTTTCAACTCATAAAGATTTGGCTCGCGCAAGTTATCTCTGACCTGTGAAATCAGATCCTGAACAGCCCCCATCGACTGGATCGCCTGGGTACTTGCCAGGATCGCGTTCCTCTCGGCTTGCTTGCGAGCGGTTTTAGCGACCTCCTCGGCGGCTCGTGCCGCTTTCTCTTCGAACTCCGCCTGAGCACGAGCGGTTTTGGCAACAACCTCGGCGGCGCGTGCCGCTTTTGCTTCGCGCATGGCCAGATCCCTCGATTCGACAGCGAGGGATCGCTGGTAGAGAGCCTCTCGCCACTGATAGGTGACGCCTGCCAACCCAAGCGTCGTCGCGAGCACGAGTGACGCTGCCAGGGTCGCCAACGCGGGATTTCGCTGGCACCAGAGGAGGACGCGGGTTGCGGTGCTGACCGGTCGAGCCAGGATCGGTTCGTGATTCAGCCAGCGGTTTAGGTCGGCCGAAACTTCCGCAGCGGATTGATACCGTCGTTTGGGTTCTTTCTCGAGGCATTTCAAACAGATGACTTCCAGATCCCGTGGAAGCTGAACGTTTCGCCGCGTTGGAGCTTCAGGGAGGTCTTGCCGAACATGCTCGAGTGTCTCGAGAACCGAGTCCCCGCCAAAGGGAGCATGGTTTGTGAGGACCGCGTAGAGAATCGCTCCAATGCCATAAACATCCGTGGTTGTCGTGATCTGTTTCGTGCGTCCAAGAGCCTGTTCTGGAGCCATATAGGCAGGAGTGCCCATAATTGCACCCGTTACGGTGAGTCCGTCGTCGCCTTCAATCTTTTTGGCGAGCCCGAAGTCGGTCACATGTGGTTGACCGTCGCTGTCGATCAGGATGTTCGCGGGCTTGAGATCGCGATGGAGAATTCCGCGTTGATGGGCGTGGTGAATCGCATCGGCAACTGCAGCGACGATTTTGGCCGCATCTCGTGGATGTTTCGAGAGGTGAGCGAGCCGCTTCTCAAGGCCATCCCCCTCGATCATCTTCATGCTGAAATAGCGTTGGTCCTCAAAGCTACCCACCTCGTAGACTGGGATGATCCCAGGATGATCGAGAGTGGCAACCGCCTCCGCCTCGAGCTGAAACCGGCTAAGCTGTTCGGGCGAGGCAAACTCAATATTCTTAATTAATTTGAGTGCAACGTTCCGATTCAGGCTCACTTGTCGAGCCTTGTATACGATCCCCATGCCCCCCTTACCGAGGATGCTCAGGATCTCGTAATCACCGATGTAGCGGATTCTCTGACCGGGCGCGAGGGGCCTCGACCCGTTCTGTGAGGCAGGCTTGGATTCGCGAACCGTGGCCTCGACAGTGGCGGCGGATGGGTCGTCGACCCCGCCAAAGAAGGGGAGGGTTGGTCCTTGACCTTGCGAGAAACCCGTGGCAACTGTCGGGTAATCGACCTCGGTAGCCTCTTCACCGATGATGAAACCCGCCGTCATTCCGTGTCCCGCATCGCCAGCGAGACGGGGAGCGGCTGGGTCCGAGGCGACGGTCGCCCCTGTGGAGATCGCTGCGAT
Source organism: Isosphaeraceae bacterium (assembly GCA_025356475.1). GTDB lineage: Bacteria > Planctomycetota > Planctomycetia > Isosphaerales > Isosphaeraceae > JANXSX01. Next base: position 21,844 of record JANXSX010000212.1, read on the forward strand.
CGAGCTGCGATCTACCCAAAGGGTTTCACCCGACGGGTTCGCACTCAACAGATCCGCGAGTTCGGGGTTCAGGTCAGGATACCGGCGGATCAGGTCGGCGGAATCGATCCTTCGCCCGCTCAATCGGTCTCGTTCAATCTCCGCGCGGACTTCACCAAGGAGGCGCTCACGCTCCAGTTTTGAGTCGGGATTCAGCGACATTGATGGTGTTCCTTGGTAGATGAAGTCGTTACGCCTCTGCCGGGACTCACGCACCTCGATCGAACCAACGGCTCGGTATAGGTGTGAATTCTCCTCAGCCACGCGATTGATATTCAGCTTGGCTGAAAACGATCATATCGTATCTGAAATCGAGATGAGAGGGCTAACCTCGTAAAATTCAGATCGATCCGATGGCGGTTGAACCGAGCTTTCAGATTCGCGGCCATTCACAGTTGTTCAGCCCGATAGAGTACAAAACAAATCGCCGACCCCGCCCAACACCAAGTCTTCACCCTGAAAGTGAGTGCTCGCTTGCGTGTTGGTTTGCACCCGGATAGTGTTACATGGCCAGTCGGACAAATGAGAGAGGATGGAGGTATGTCTCATTCCCTCAGTGTGACAGTCAATAGGGATCACATCGTGAGTCTGCCCATTGCTTCGCCGATCTATTTACGTCATGCACATGCCTCAGAAGTGTTTGATTCGCGAATCTTATGCCTCGCCATCCTGGTGCTGAGAAGGAACCGAGACTGATGCCGCAAGCTGTTGAGCCCACCACCGAGCATCTGCCACTCAGTGATAACGACGTTGAGGCGATCGATCAGCTTCGTTCAGCCTATGCCCGGCTAAGGCAGGAACTCGCCAAGGTGATTGTCGGCCAGAATGCGGTGATCGAGCGCCTGGCGATCTGCCTCTTTGCCCGTGGGCATGGTCTTTTAATGGGGGTACCAGGGCTGGCGAAGACTCTCCTGGTGAGCAAGCTCGCCGAGACGATGTCGCTCAAATTTAGCCGCATCCAGTTCACACCTGACCTGATGCCGATGGACATCACCGGCACTGACATCTTGCAAGATGGCGAATCAGGTCGGCGCGAGTTCCAGTTCATTCATGGCCCGGTCTTCGCGAATATTGTGCTTGCCGACGAGATCAACCGCGCACCGGCCAAGACTCAGGCCGCCATGCTCGAAGCGATGCAAGAACAGAATGTCACCGTGCTCGGCAAGACGTTCAGGCTTGTAGCTCCCTTCCTGGTCCTCGCAACTCAAAACCCCGTGGAACAAGAGGGAACCTATCCACTCCCCGAGGCGCAACTTGACCGATTCATGTTCTTGATCGAGCTTGACTATCCTTCCGAGGCCGAGGAAGTTCTCATCGCCCGAACAACGACCGGCGACACGCTACCAACGCTCAATCATCTGCTAACACCTGCGGAAGTGATTCAGTTTCAGCATCTGGTTCGCAGAGTCCCTGTACCGGATCATATTTACACTTATGCGGCTCGCCTGGTGAGAAAGACCCGTCCGGGAGGAGCGACGGCTCCGGCTTGGTTGAAGCCTCTAGTCTCCTGGGGGGCAGGTCCGCGAGCGGTCCAGTATCTGATTTTGGGCGCGAAAGCCCGCGCTGCTCTACTCGGAAGTTACATGGTGCGTCTCGAAGATATCCAGGAAGTGGCCGCGCCGGTGTTGAACCACCGGATTATCACTACGTTCGCCGCTCAGGCCGAGGGGCTCGACGCCAAGCAGATCGTTCGTCGGCTGATCGAAGAGACGATGGCTGAGCGATAAGACGCAACAAGACTTGCTCATACCGAGTTCGACCCAGGCCCGGAACCTGAACTCAAGGAAGTCACTTCGATGTTCCCGGACCGCAAAGCCAGAAGCTTTCTCGACCTGGGCGTAATCTCTCGGCTCGCGGGATTTCCCCTCCTCGCGCGAAGACCGATGCAGGGCAATGTGTCGGGTCGGCACGCGAGCCCGCACCGGGGCTCATCTGTCGAGTTCGCCGAGTATCGCAAATATGTCCCGGGGGACGATCTGAGACGCTTGGACTGGCGCGCCTACGGTCGCTCAGACCGCTTCTACATCAAAGAGTTCGAGGCAGATACGAACCTTCGGTGTTGCTTGGTACTCGATACGAGCGGGTCGATGGATTTCGGCTCGACAGGGGTCTCGAAGATCGAGTATGCCCGCAAGATTTCGGGCACTCTTGCCCAGATGGCCCTCCAGCAAGGCGACGCGGTCGGGCTCTCGTGTGTGGCAAACGGAGTTGTCAGCAACATCCCTCCCAAGCGAAATCCTGCCCATTTGATGGCTCTTTTCGACCTGCTCGAACAGGCAAAACCCAAGGGTGAGACCCAGCTCGCCAGTGTGCTCCACGAACTTGCCGAAACGATCCGTCAGCGGGCGTTGATCATCATCTTATCCGACCTCTTCGTGGAACCAGAAATCCTCCGCAGCAGTTTTCAGCACCTTCGATTTCGGAAGCACGACGTGGCCGTTTTTCATCTGCTGGACCCTCAAGAGCTTGGCTTTCAGTTCCGCCGACCGACGCGCTTCCTTGACCTTGAGGGAGGGGCTGCCGTGTTCGCAGATCCAAGTGAAATTGCCGAACGGTATCATAAAGCTATCCATTCCTACCTAGATGCCATAATCGCGATCGTTCACGAGTCCGCTGTCGATTATCACCGGGTCTCGATTGATGAAAGCTTTGAACAAGTGCTCACCCGCTTTTTGATTGGTCGGACTCGTTCGAAGGGGGTTCGATGAACTTCCTCCAGCCAGCGTTCTTGGCCGCTCTGCCGTTAGTCGCCCTGCCGATCATCATTCACCTGATCAACCAGCGTCGGTACCAGACCGTGCGCTGGGGGGCGATGATGTTCATTCTGGCCGCCAATCGGATGTCGCGTGGCTATGCCAGGATCAGGCAATACTTGATCATGGCGATGCGCATGGTTGCCATTGCTGGGTTGATCTTCGCGGTCTGTCGACCACTCGCCGGTGGTCTACTCGGCCTAACCGCAGGAGGGCGAGCGGACACCACGATCTTGATTCTGGACCGGTCGCCGAGCATGTTGCAGGGCGCGAGCGGGGCAGGGGGGACGAAACTTGAATCCGGTTTCCGCCAGGTCGCCGAGACCCTCAAGACCCTGGGCTCCGCGCGTTGGGTTTTGATCGATAGTGCGACCTCAGCACCTCGAGAACTCACCACCGTCGACGCTCTCCTCAGCGCCTCTTCGGTGGGGCCAACGAGCGCCTCAAGCGACATCCCCGGTTTGCTCCAGACCGCTCTCGACTATATGAAGAGTAACAAAACAGGGCGTACTGAAGTCTGGATTTGCTCGGACCTTCGTGAGAATGATTGGAATGCGGAGGGCGGTCGCTGGACCAGTTTGCGTGAGGCATTTCTCGCCCTGACGCAACGAGTACGATTTCATCTCCTCGCCTATCCTGAGCCAGCACCCGAGAATCTCTCCGTTCGCGTCACCGACGTTCGGCGTCAAAAAACCGGTGACGCGGCTGAACTTCTCGTTTCGCTCAGGATCAATCGCGAGCGGGGTGGAGATCAAGGGAAACTCTCATTCCCGGTCCAATTTGTGATCGAAGGGGCCCGCTCAGAGTTGACGGTCGAAATGACGGGAGCCCAATTTGAACTCAAAGGGCATCGAATTCCCATCGAACGTGGGCATGATTCCGGTTGGGGAAAGGTCTCGATTCCGGCTGATGCCAACCTCGGGGATAATGAATTCTGGTTCGCATTCTCCGCGCCCCCTGCTCGAAAAACGGTGATCGTTGCCGAAGACCCGCAAGTCGCGCAGTCGCTGCAACTCGCTGCCGAGGTCAATCCCGACCCTTCGCTGATCTCATCGGTGGAGATTCTTCCTCCCGAACAGCTTGCAGGAATTGATTGGGAATCGCTCTCGATTCTATTCTGGCAGGCACCTTTACCCGATTCCGAGCACGCACGACTCATTGAAGCCTTTGTCGAGCGTGGTGGCCAATTTATTGCCTTCCCGACCCGGTCGAATAATGAGGCCAAGCTTTTCAATGTGGAATGGACGGACTGGCTCGAGTCGCCTCAGGATATCCCCATTGAGAACTGGCGGGGTGATCAAGACCTGCTAGCCAACACACAAAGTGGCGCAGCTCTGCCGGTGGGCCAGCTCCAGATCCGCCGCTCAATGGGGCTTAAAGGGGAATTCACCCCACTTGCGACACTGAAAGGGAACATCCCGTTGCTCGTCCGAGTCACGACAGCGAGGGGAGGGGCCTACTTCTGCACGACAACCCCCGCGACCAGCGATTCGTCGTTGGCTGTGAATGGAGTGGTTCTTTATGTGATGATCCAACGGGCTCTTGCGTTGGGGGCCGAGGCCTTGAACGCCACCCGACAACTGATCGCCGGTGAGGCATCTGGAGAAACCCCCAGTACCTGGCAACGTGTCTCTGGAGACGAAGACGTGATCTCCACCGACTACTTATATCATGGCGGTATCTATTCCGCAGGCGATCGTTTGCTGGCGGTCAACCGGTCGGTACCCGAGGATACCCCCGCCGTCCTACCAGACGATAAAGTCGCGGGCCTCTTTCGTGGACTCGACTTCGCTCGAGTCGATGAGCAGGCCGGGAATTTTAGCTCATTGGTGCAGGAGGTCTGGCGTCTTTTCCTGACGTTCATGATGATCGCAATGGTGGTGGAAGCCGCGCTTTGCTTGCCCAAACCGACACAATCGATAAGGGGTATTGCATGAGTGTGACTCAATCACTGACATTTCTCTGGACCACCTGGTCACTTGGCATCTCAATCGTTCTGGTCATTTTTGCAGCGTTCCTCGGTTTCTTGGCCATTCAAAGAAGCGGTTACCGCAAGAGCATCGTCATTCTGGAATGTCTGAGAGTCTCGCTTGTGTGCGTTGCGGCCATTCTGCTCAATCAGCCGGAATGGATTGAGGAATTCAAGCCCACGGAGAAGCCCACCGTCGTGGTCCTGTACGACGACTCGCCCAGCATGGAGACTCAGGATGTGCTGAGCAAGTCAGACGAACCTTCGCTGCAAGCGAAATCACGGCGCGAGTCGATTGCCAAGCTGGTCGATCCTGAGACCTGGGTCAAGCTCAAGGAGCGGATGGACATCCTGATCCAGCCCTTCGGGACGGGTTCAAAAGGCCGCGGGAGTGACCTTTATGAGCCACTGGCTCGGGTCCCCGAAACCGTAAAGAACGCCCGAGCAATCGTCTTCGCATCCGACGGTGATTGGAATGAAGGCCCACCCCCCGTTCAGGCCGCGACGATGCTACGTGTGAAGGGGCTCCCGATCTATAGCGTGGCGGTCGGCAGCTCTTCGCGATTGCCCGATATCGAGTTGCTCAGCCTGGATGCGCCCACGTTTGGGGTGGCAGGCAAGTCGGTGCGAATCCCGTTCACCATCGAAAGTTCGCTGCCTCGGGAATACTCGACCAGCGTCACTTTCAAGACTTCGGACGGTGATGAGATCATCCGCGAGGTTCGCATTGCCCCCATGGGACGAACGAGTGATTCACTCGTGTGGAAGCCGAAGTCGACGGGCGAGTTCACAGTCAGCTTGAGCATCCCTAAGCATGCCGACGAAGCTTTGACCGACAACAACCAACTCACGGCACCGATCGCGATCCGCGAGGAGAAGCTCAAGGTTCTCGTGATTGAATCCGCTCCCCGATGGGAATACCGCTACCTGCGAAACGCCCTCTCACGCGATCCGGGTGTCGATGTCTCCTGCCTGCTTTTTCACCCCGGTCTGAGTAAAGTCGGTGGTGGGAACAAAGACTACATCAAGCGATTTCCGGAAGGTCTTGATGAACTGTCCAAATATGATGTCGTCTTCCTCGGTGATGTGGGAATCGAGGACGGCCAACTGACAATTGAACAGTGTCGTCTCCTCAAAGGACTGGTTGAACAACAGGCCAGCGGACTCGTGTTCATGCCTGGTCCACAAGGAAGGCAGTTCACGCTTCTTGAGACCGACCTGGCCGACCTTTGCCCTGTGGCCCTCGACCCCAATCAGCCTGGCGGGTGGGGATCGCGGACACCAAGTCACTTTGAACTGACGGAAACCGGACGGCGGAGTCTCCTGACCAAGCTTGCCGACACGACCGACGATAACGCCGAGGTTTGGGAAGGCTTGCCCGGCTTTCAGTGGTACGCCTCAGTACTCCGGGCCAAGGCAGGAGCCGAGGTTCTCTGCGTTCACAAGGATGCCACCAACGAATTCGGACGTCTGCCCCTCTTGGTCACGCGGACCTTTGGCGCGGGCAAGGTTCTCTTCATGGGAACCGACGGGGCATGGCGGTGGCGGAAGGGAGTTGAGGACAAATATCATTATCGGTTTTGGGGACAAGTCGTGCGCTGGATGGCCTATCAACGCAACATGGCCAAGGGCGAGACAATGCGTCTCTATTACGTTCCTGACCAACCTCAGATGAACCAAACTCTGACCTTGCACGCCAACGTGGTCGAACCGGGGGGGGAACCCCTTCACAACGGTGATGTGACCGCCCGGATCATCGAGCCATCGGGGAAAACCGAGGTCGTTCGATTCGCCTCCGCAGGGGATGAGTGGGGGGTCTTCACCGGCAGATATCAGCCCACGGAGCCTGGCAAGCATACGATTACTCTCATCTGCAAACAGACCAATGCCACCCTCGACGCATCCTTCTTTGTCCAGGGGATCGCCACAGAGCGAATCGGTCGTCCTGCGCGACCGGAAGTCCTCGAAGAACTCTCGAGAGTGACCAAAGGGCAGATGGTCTCAGCCGATCGAATTGAAGAGGTGATCACAAAACTTGCCCAACTCCCCGATCCTCCCCCTTCGGTCCGCCGGCTCCAGTTCTGGAGCAATCCCGCGCTCGCGGCCGCTATTGTGGTCCTTCTCGGAGTTTTTTGGGTAGGTCGCAAGGCCGTTGGTTTAGTATGATCCTACCTAAGACAGACGTCGGAACCCGCGGTAACCTGTACGAGAGGTGACCATGAGCGTGATCCAGAGCCGGGAACCCCTGCAACTCCCTGAGTCACTGCGAAAGCAACTCCTGAACTTCCGTCGGCAGGTTTGGTCGGCCAAGACGATCGAGGCTGTCTTTCTCGCAACCTTTGTGATTGTGCTCAGCTTTCTCACGCTGTTCGGACTGGATCGGGTCTGGGACTCACCCTGGTGGGCACGGACCGCCCTTTTCGGCTTTTGTACTCTGGGATTCCTCAGCCTGCCGTTTTCTCTTTACCGCTGGGTCTACTCGACCAGACGACTGGATCAGCTCGCTCATCTCTTGGGTCGGACGCTTCCCAACCTCGGCGATCAACTTCTTGGCGTGATTGAGCTTGTCCGAAGCGATTCGGAGCAAGATCGTTCGCGAGATCTCTGCGAGGCTGCGATCCTCCAGGTTGCGGATGAGTCGAAGAAGCGCAACTTCGTGGAAGCGCTCCCCAACCCTCGTCATCGGTTCTGGGGAATGCTTGCGGCCCTGCCGGTTGCGGCGGTGGTTGCCCTCTGCCTCTTCAGTCCCAAGGCAACATCGAATACCTGGGTACGCCTGCTTCTTCCCTGGTCGAACGTCGCACGTTACACCTTTGCGGTTGTGAGTCCTTTGCCTGACCATCTGGTTGTCGCGCATGGCGAGCCCGTCCAGATCACGGCCAACCTGGATTCGGCATCAGTCTGGAAGCCCTCGCGCGGCAGAATTCAGCTTGGTTCTCAGCCTCCGTTGGAAGCAAGCCTCGTTGATGGCCGGTACACTTTCGAACTTCCTCCGCAGATCGAGCCGGTGTCGATTTATCTCAAGATTGGTGATGCCATTCAGCAAGTCCGTCTCGAACCGACGCTTCGGCCCGAGCTGACCTCGGTCGTCACCGATGTCACCCTCCCGGCCTATCTCGAACGGCCAGCGACGATTCATAAAGATGTGCGAGGTGGTGCCGTGACCCTGGTCAAGGGGAGCAAGGCCAGCTTCGCCGCGACCGCCAGCCGCGACCTCCTCGCTGCCAATGTCGACGGTCAATCGCAGCCTCCCCGGGGGGCCACAATGATCAGTCCTCCTGCAAATGTTGAAGGGAAACGGACGATCGAGTTCCGCTGGGAGGACCTCTACGGGCTCGCCGGCAAGGAGCCGTTCCAACTGGCGATCAACTCCCGGGACGATGAGGCCCCATCACTATCAACCGAGGATCTTCCTCGCCAGAAGGTCATCCTCGACACGGAACTGCTCACGTTCAAGATCCGGGCTCAGGACGATTTCGGCGTGAAACAGATCGGCCTGCAGTGGCAGGGGATCGATGACCCGATGATCAAGAATCCGGCCAAGGGCGAACGGGTCCTCGCCGCTGGAGGAGCTGAGAAGGACGACCTCGAAGTCACAGGAACGTTCTCAGCCAAGTCGCTCGGGATCGAACCTCAGCCGATCGGCGTCCGGGTCTACGCGGAGGACTATCTCCCCGGCAGACCTCGGATTTATTCACCGACTTACACGTTTTATGTCCTCAATGCCGAACAGCACGCGATCTGGTTGACGGAACAGTTGAGCAAGTGGCATCGGCTCTCGCTCGAAGTTCGTGACCGAGAGATGCAACTCTTCGAAACCAATAAACAGCTCCGAGCCCTCGGTTCCGAGGAACTCGACCGGCCCGAAACCCGTCGCAAGCTCGAAAGCCAGGCGGCCGCCGAGCGTGCCAATGGAAACCGGCTCTCATCGCTGGTCGTCTCGGGTGAAGATCTGGTCAAACAGGCCAGCCGAAACCCAGAGATCGGGGTCGGCCATCTCGAACGGTGGGCAGAGATGCTCCAGATCTTGAAGGACATCTCCGGTAACCGGATGCCTTCGGTTGCGGACCTCTTGAAGCAAGCCTCCCAAGCTCAGGTCGCATCGGCCAACCCCACCGGAAACAAGGGTGCCAAGGCCGGACTTTCGCGAGCGACCGGAGCCGGTCAAAAGACCGAACCGAGCACCGTAGCGAACAAACCTCCGACATCGATTCCCCAGGTCGCCGACGTCGAATCATCGCAGCAACCGGCCAATAAGGATCTGGGGACGGCCCCAAAGAGTGCTCCGAAATCACCCCGATTGACTTTGGCGCAGACAACCGTGATCGGTCCCGGAGCGAAGAGCAAGCCGACCGATCCCGCTCCAGAAATCGTCGATGATGCCGTCGTCCAACAGCAGGACTTGCTCGCCGAATTCGAGAAGATCTCCGAGGAACTCAACAGGGTGCTTGCCAACCTTGAAGGGAGCACCCTCGTCAAGCGTCTGAAGGCCGCATCTCGGCTCCAATATACTATCGCCGGCCGGATCAACGATCAGGTCAATGACAGTTTTGGAGTCGCGACGAATCAGGTTGCCAAGCCTCAATCCAAGAAGCTGGCCGAGATGGCCGAACAGGAAGCGGGTGCTTCTCAAACCGTCTCCGTGATCATGGATGACATGCAAGCCTACTTTGAGCGTCGTCAGTTCATGCAATTTAAGAATGTCCTTGACGAGATGCGAAAGCAGGATGTAATTGGAAGCTTGAGGCTGCTCTCGGACGATGTGAAGAAAGAAAATGGGGTGTCGATCGCCCAATGCGAGTTCTGGTCGGATTCACTCGACCGCTGGGCGGAAGACCTTGTCGATCCAGCGTGCAATGGATCATGCCCGGGTTCCAAGTCGCGAGGGAGTTTGCCCCCGTCGATCGTGCTGGAAGTCCTTCAGATCCTTGAGGGTGAAGTAAGCCTCCGCGAAGAAACGCGGGTTGCCGAACAGGCTCGTCCCGCACTCAAATCGCAGGAGCACCAGCTCGAGGCGAATCAGCTTTCCGAGACTCAGAAAGTTCTCAGCGAGCGGACCCAGAAAGTCATCCTGCGGATCCTGGAACTCCCCGAGGCTGAGTCCAATTTTGGGCTCGAGCTCAAACTACTCGGGCAGGTCAGCGAAGTGATGACCGAGGCGACCGCGATTCTCGCTCGCCCGGAAACCGGCTCACCAGCAATCGCGGTCGAGACCGAAGCCATCGAATTATTGCTCAAGTCTCGCCGAATCAATCCCAAGGGGGGTGGCGGCGGTGGCTCGAACCCCGGCGGTGGTGGCGGCGGAACAACCACTGACTCGGCGCTGGCACTGCTCGGCAAGGGACTTAACGAAAAAGAAGTACGTGAAGATCACGGTATCTCTCAGGCGACGGGAAACACCGGCCCCGGCCTCCCTGAGGAGTTCCGGGCTGGTCTCGATGAATACTTCAACCGGATCGAACGCAAGCCTTCGGGACGTTGAGAGGATTCTTATCTCTGGAAACCTGAGCGAGCCAGGAGTGGACCCAATGCGACGACGATTCAGCCTGATGATCATGGTTGCATTGGCATGCCCACTCGCCATATCGTCCCTGGGACTCGCTCAGGTTCCTCCTGTGGCCGTGAAGGTCGAGGTCAAACAACTCCCTAAGAAGCAGGAAGACGTCAAGAAGGTAGAAGTCAAGAAGGAAGAGGCTGTTCCGGCGAAGGCTGCGGTGATGGTCAAAGCAATTCAACTGGGGAGACGCGCGGCCCCGGGCCCCGTCACTGAGGGTCAAATTCAGGAGATGGCACAGCAGCAAAGGCCTTGCTTGTTGGCCGAGTACCGTCTCGTTCGTGAGGTTTGCGAACTCGATCCGACTCAACGGCAGGCGATCGCCCGCGAAGGAGAGTTGGCCCTCATGGACGCTGCGACCAAGTGCGCAGAGATGCAAGCCAAGATGATGAACGGTGGTTGGAACGGACAGGAGGCTCAAGCCGACCCTGGCAAATTGATTGTCGCCGGTTTGGCCAAGGCGGTGAGCCAACATTTGCCCGCGATTCAGTCTGAAAAGTACGTCGCGGAGATCAAGAAGCGTGAGGACGATTTCAATCTCATGACAATCCACGCGATTGTCACGAAAATCGACCGTGATCTTGTGCTCTCGGGTGACCAACGCGAATCAATCACACGCGAGATGAAAGTAAAATTTCAGGATGCGTGGTCACTCTCGCAATCATTCCTCCAATACGGCGATGATTACCTCCCTGCGGCCCCCGACCAAGCAATCCTCCCCTTTCTCAATAGCAATCAAAAGAAAGTCTGGACCCAAGGTCAGCGGAATCATGGGATGGTTTGGGGGAACTTCGGCATGAATGGTCAACAACTTGCCGAGGAGAAGTTGGAATATCCGGAGTTGGTTGAGGCCCGGAAGGCGATCGCGTCGGAAAGGGCCCAGGCGACAGCAGAGAAAGAGAAGGAAAAAGAAAAGGCTCCTCCCGCAAAGACCAAATAACAGCGCCGTTTCACCGTGAAGGACGACCACGATGGCGAAAGAATTACAACGGCCAACACGACCACTAATCGTGGTATTATTTGCAATTGTTTGCATGTCTACAAACTCAGTTTATGGCCAGTTTCCTGATGATGTCGAGGAAGGAGTTGTTCTGGCTCAACCGGGAAATAATGCTGCGATTGACGACTCGAACTTCTATTCGTGGGCCCTAGGGAATGACTTGGGGAACATGGTTTCAAGGAACGAGTCGGGACTCCGCGATCGATTTCAAACCCTGCTTTCCCTGGAGGTTGATCGCATCGACCGAGCCTGCTCGCTCTCCACCGATCAGAAGAAAAAGCTTCAGCTCGCGGGTCTGGGTGATCTGGAACGTTTTTTTGACCAACTTGCGATCCGAAAACGAAAGTTTGACGAACTTAAACATGATCAAAATAACATAAATGAGATTTTTCAGGATCTTCAACTCATCCAGAACCGTCTCAAAGCCGGTATCTTCGGTGAGGACTCACTTCTTTATAAATCGGTCAAGCATACGCTCGATCCGCAGCGATTCGTGAAATATGAGAAAGCGGTTCACGAGCGACAGCGGTTTCGCTATCAGGTGAAGGTCGAATGGGAAGTCGCTAACCTCGACAAAGGCATCGGTCTCACCTCCAAGCAACGTCACCAATTTATCGACATCTTGGTCAACGAGACTCATCCGCCACGTCGGTTTGGTCAATACGATACTTATGTGATCCTCTACCAGGCTGCTCGACTTCCGGAAGAGAAGCTCAAACCGTTGTTTGATGATGTGCAATGGGAATTACTTACGAGACAGTTCAAAAGCGCTTTGAATATGGAACCGGTTCTTTTCAGCATGGGTGTGATCCCTGAAGGTATTCAGCCCAAGAATCCCAAGAACTGGAAGGGGCCCAAAGAACTTCCCACCAAGGTGTTTGCCGAAGATAAGGAGCTGACTCCATGATGGTACGTCGAAATCTCTTGAGTGGCTTTCTCGTAGCCCTGGTCTCATTCTCATTGTCAGGTCTTCAGGTGCTGGCCCAGCCAAGCGCAGTCCGGGTCGGTGAAGTTGTCCCCCGTGACGTGCGTGAGATGTACGACCGGGGACTCCAGTTTCTCGCAACAACTCAGAGCGAAAACGGTGACTGGACCGAAGGAGGCATGCAGGGACCAGGGGTCACCGGCCTTGCCTTGATGTCATTTCTGGCGTCGGGCGAGGACCCGAATTACGGGATCTATAGCAATCATATCCGAAAATCCTTACGCAATATTATCTCCTCTCAGGATGCAATAACAGGTTACCTGGGTAATAGCATGTATCATCATGGTTTTGGCATGCTCGGACTCGCGGAAGCCTATGGCGCGGTCGATGAAAGAAGCCTTTGGCCCGAAAAATCGAAGGAGAAACAGCGCTCGATCGGTCAAGCTCTTGAGCTGGCGGTCGGGGCCGCGCTTGCATCACAGAAGAAGAATTCACTGGGTGCCTGGCGATATTCCCCGAATTCGACCGACGCCGACACATCGGTGAGTGGTTCGATCATGGTCGGGTTGCTTGCCGCGAGGAACGCTGGAATCGAAGTCCCCGACGAGGCGATCGATCGGGCGATCACCTACTACAAACAGATGACCTCTCCGTCCGGCCAGGTTGCGTACGCCGGCATCGGCGGGTTCGATGAGTCGATCGCCCGGATTTCGATTGCAACCCTTGTCTACGCGGTAGCCCGGCGCAAGGATCTGCCGGAATATAAGGCGACGCTTGATTACCTTCGCCAGCGCCTTGAGACTCCAGCTCAGCAATGGCCGGAATATGCGCGATACTACCAGGCCCAAGCCCTCTTTCAAGGAGAACTAGAGGTCTGGGAGAAATGGAATAAGCTGCTCGTGCGTCAACTCAAACAGGCTCAGTTGCCCAACGGTAGCTTTAGCGGCCAGTTTGGGCCCGCGATCACGACCTCAATGTCACTGTTGGCCCTGGCGCTAAACTATCGGTTCCTACCGATCTATGAACGATAGGATACGTGAATGCTAAAAACGACTACCCCAGCACTTGTTATCTTGAATCTGTTGATTAACACACTTCTCATCAGTTGTGTGCTGGCGGAAGATCCCCCGTTGGGTCCTGTCCTCTACTTCTCGAACGGCGGCTCTGTCGCTGGCGAACTGGTGGACTCAACTGACCCCAAGAATCTCAAGTTTCAATCTCCAGCGTTCACCTCTCCGTTTGAGTTTGCGCAGATCTCGGTCAAGAGCCTCGTCTGGCCAGCGGCGAAAACAGCATCGGTCCCGACGGGTGAATATGGATTTGAGCTGGCTGGGGGTGATCTGGTCTACGGGTCGTTAATTGAGATGACCGACGAGATGGTCACAATCGAAGCCCTCCGACTCGGCAAAGTCCGATTCGCCAGAAGCCAACTGCGGGGCATGTCTCGCTCGCTCGGCGGTTCGAATGTCGTTTATCTCGGCCCGAATGGGCTGACAGGCTGGCGAGAGCCCCCTCAAACTGTTGCGACCAATCTCAGACCTGCCATCAGGATCGCCAATCGAGCTGGTGGGGTTAAGCCCGAAACGAAAACACAACCCACAAAACCAGGGTGGCGAGATGAGTCGGGGCATATGGTTTCTGATGTGCCAGGGGCTTCGATCATCGGTGACCTGAAGCTTCCAGCTCGCTCGATCGTCGAGATCGAACTCTCATGGAAGGCGAAGCCCAACTTTCTGCTCGCGCTCGGAGTCGATAGCGATGGTGATGCGCAACAAGCCTTTCGCTTCGAGGTCTGGGATGGACAATTGATCGTCACTCGCGAACTGGACGAGGAAGCCGATCTCGCCCAGATCGCTAAGCTGCCTCCCGGGCCTGGTCGCCTTCAATTGCAAGTGCTCCTGGACCAGGAGGCGGGTAGTATCTACGTGCTCTCACCTGATGGAGAGGCCCCAATCAAGTTAACCGTTTCCGGCCCGACCTCGCGGGCCTTCGAGGGAATTCGACTCGATAACCTTCAAGGGGATATTCGTCTCGAGCGGCTTCGGATCAGTCGTTGGAATGGGGCATTGACAGTCACATCGCAGCGTGGTCAAGATCGGATTCTCTTGACCGATGGATCAACGATCGATGGCGTGAGTGTTCGTTATGAGCCCAAAATCAACTCGTTCCTAATCCATCAGGGAACCTCGACCACTGAGATTGCCGCCGCCCGAGTCTCCGGTGTGACCCTAGACCGCATGCCGATCGGTCCAACGCGCGTTTTGCGAGTTTTTTATCACGATGGTACCCGCATCAGCGGTTCGCTCTCCAAGGTGGAACAGGGTCAGTTGGTACTGAATGTCCCAGGTTTTGGTGGCGAAATGCGTCTCACACAGGATGGACTCCGCTCGTTGGACTTTCTCCATGAGGAGAACCCAACGGAGCTCGTTGTCGATCTCACCGGAACTCTGGAACTCGACCGTACGAACATGCGTGGGAGGCTCGTTGATGGACAAGAGACACCAGGTTCAAGCTGCTTGAAATGGCAACCTCTTGGAAGTTCGACCTCGAGCGCGCTTCGTCAGGGTGTCTCCGGACGAGTGATCTACCACGAAACCGCGCCGAAGCTAGCCAAGCCCTTGACCACGAATCGGCCGATGCCAGTGGCCCCTCTGCCGCTTGTCCAACGTGTTCTCAACGGCTTCACAGGGGGAACACCCAATGCTCCCCCGCTGCCAACGAAGCCGGTTCGTCGCGCGATCTATCTCATTGATGGTGATGTCATCCCCTGCGAAGTCACGAAGATCGACGAGAACGGAGTTTGGTTCACGACCGAACTCTCCTCAAGCACGTTCGTACCCCATGAGAAAGTGAAAGCTATTGAACTTGCGAATGCATTAACAACGCAAGTGCAACTTGACGCTTCAAAACGCGATCGTCTGTTGACATTACCACGCATGCAGCGCGAAAACCCTCCCACACATATGATCCGTTCTCGAAACGGCGATTACCTTCGAGGGCGTCTCGTTGGGCTGGACGATAAGACCTTGAAGCTGGAGGTCCGGCTTGAGGTCAAGGATGTTCCCCGTGACCGAGTCTCAAGAATCATCTGGCTCCACCCCGAGCAACTCGACCCCACAATGAAGATCGCTCCGAAAACCGATCACACTCAGACGAAGGTACAAGCCGTCAAGAGCGATGGTATTCGGGCGACCTTCATGGCCAAACAGGTCTCCGAGCGAACCTTAGAAGGCATCAGTGACGTCCTCGGCGACTGTAAGGTCGGCCTGGGAGAAGTTGACCAGATCCTGATCGGCGACGCGATTGGAAAGTCGGTCGAACAACTCGCGTATCAACAACTATGGAAGCTGAAGAAGGCCCCGGACCCGAAAACGGTGTCGGTCGATGGAGCCTCCACACCTGGTGGTCGTGTCGCCGGAACCGAGTCCCCGCTTGTCGGCAAGCCCGCCCCCGACTTCAAGCTCGATCTGCTCGATGGCAAGCCCTTCAAGTTGAGTGAGCAGAAGGGTCACATCATCGTCCTCGATTTCTGGGCCACCTGGTGCGGTCCATGCCTTCAGGCGATGCCCCAGGTCGAGCGGGTCGCGAAAGAATTCAAAGATCGCGATGTGTTACTCATCGCGGTCAACTTGCAAGAATCGCCAAAGCAAATCAAATCCATGCTTGAACGTCACAAACTCGACCCAGTTGTGGCTCTCGACATCGATGGGGTTGTTGCCGAACGCTATGCCGCCAACGCGATTCCACAGACTGTCATCATTGACAAAGAGGGCAAGATCACTCACCTGTTCATTGGTGGTGGCCCTCGGCTCGGTGACCAGCTTCGTGACGCCCTCACATCCGTGATCACGCCAGCGGCTCCGGCCGTCCCGTAGTCGAAGGGGCCTCGAGTCGTTCGCAACTGCTCCCAGCGGAGGAGAATGCGATAAATCAGAACATAAGGCAGAGATTGATTGGTGAAACAGGAGCTGGCCATGATGGGCGACGCTGAGTTGGCCCGCCTCTCGATCCTCGGCTTTGGTGAGATGGTCGCGGCGCTCGGACGCGTCGCCGCCAGCCGACGATTCTGGGTTGCCACACTGCTTATGGACCGTGGCCGACGCAGTGCCGGGACGGGTGTGGAGGTCGGGATCGCGATGCCGTGCCTGGGCCTTGCGCTCGACGACCCGGAGATGGAACTCGATGGCACCGCGCAGGACGTGGAGCCGCCATCGCTTGCAGTCATCGGCGAGATCAACGAACGTGCCTACGCGTTGCCACGTTGCGTGGTTATCTACGCCCGGATGTCGGCATCTCGGCACCGACCCCGGCTTCAACGAAAACTTAAGATCAGTGTGACTAGGGCTTTATGATCGACAGGCTTGACCAGATAGTGGTTGAAACCCGCTTCGATAGAGCGGAGGCGGTCCTCCTCTTGCCCATAGCCGGATACGGCAATAATCACGGCGTCCGGTGCCACTTCCTGCCGGAGACGCTGTGCGACCTGAAAACCATCCATGTCGGGCAAACCAATATCGAGCAGGACGAATTCGGGCTGGAATTCAAGCGCTTCGGCGAGGGCGGTCGGACCATCATGGGCTGTGCGGATCTCGTGCCCTTTCAGCTTGAGAAGCTGCGATAGACCTCTGGCGGTATCGACGTTGTCATCAACGATCAGGATTCGCGACGATTGATCTTTGCCTTCGCCGACCAAGAGAGGAATGGTTGTAACGACCGGCTTAGGAGTTGTCTTTGGGATAGCCGGTATCGTGACTGTGAATTCGCTCCCCTTGCTCGTCCCCTCGCTGAAGGCGATCACACTGCCTCCGTGCATCTCGGCGATACTTTTGACGATCGTTAGGCCGATCCCCAGCCCCCCTTCGGAGCGAGCGATCGTGCGATCGCCCTGGGTGAACAGCTCGAACATTTCGGGGAGTTTCTCCGGCGGAATGCCAACGCCGGTGTCATGCACCTTGAAAACGATGTTGCTACCATCATGCTTTGCGGAAAGCCGGATATGACCCCCCGTCTCGGTATACCGCGTGGCATTGGTGAGTAGGTTGATGAGAATCTGTTCTAGCCGTGTGGGGTCGACCTCGCACCAGAGTGTACCGGGCGTGAATGAGACCTCAAAGTTTTGTTTCTTCTGGTCGATTGATGGGCGGATCGAATCCACTGACGCGTTTATGATGGTGGACGCATCGATAATTTCTTTACGTAGCTCGACCTTGCCACGCGTGATTCGGGACACGTCGAGCAGATCGTCAATGAGTCTCGCCAGGTGCTTGACCTGCCGTTCGATCACGGCTGTGGACCAGGCGGCTTGCTCGGCAGAGACTTTGGGCATCCGCAGTAACTGGACGGCGTTGCTGACCGAAGAAAGCGGGTTCCTCAACTCATGGGCGAGCATTGCAAGGAACTCGTCTTTGCGACGATCGGCCTCTCTCAAGGCCGCCTCCATCTGGACGCGCTCAGTAATCTCGGTGTTGCTACCGAACCAATGTTTCACGCGGCCTAAGTCGTCTTTAACGGGATTGACACGCGTCAGAAAAGGCCGAAACACACCATCGGCCCCCTTGAGCGGAAACACCATCTCGAAGGGCGCTCCGCTCGCGATCGAGCCTTTCCATTGCTCAAGAACCCGGGGCAGAACTTCGGGATCATGGACCGATTGCCAGCCCCAGCCCTCCATCTGTTCCGGACACGTACCCGTATAATCATACCACTGTTTGTTATACCAGAAGATCCATCCCATTCCGTCTGCCATCCATGCCAGTTGCGGAATGTTTTCCGCCAGGGCACGAAACTTTTGCTCACTGTCGAGTTGTGCCGCCTCGGCCTGCTTCCGATCGGTGACGTCAGCGCTGACGCCGACCATTCGACTGGGCGATCCGTCGGGGCCGAACTCCACCCGTCCATTGAACTCGCACCAACGGGCCGCTCCATCCTTGCGGCGGAAACGACCAACGAAGTGGAATCGTCCGGATTGCATCGCTTCGGCTACGGACCTCTGAAACAGCTTCAAGTCGTCAGGGTGGACGATCTGAGTGGCAAACTCCGCCGCGTTGATCGTACCCTCTTCGCGATTGCGACCGAACATCTCGTAGGTGCGGTCGTGTTCCCACTCGACGTGGTCATTCCGGAGGTCCCACACGAAGACGCCCAGTTCCGCAGCGTCTGTTGCAATCCGCAATCGGACTTCCCTTTGCGCAAGGTCGTCGGCGACCTTCGACTCCTCGGTGATGTCGCGAAAGACGATAACGCAGCCGATGACTGCGCCCTGATCGTCATAGATTGGAGCTGTGCTATCCGCGATCGGCATCTGCCGACCGTCTTTCGTGACCAGAAAGGTATGGGCTGGCAACGTGACGGAATGCCCTTCCCGCAAGGCGTGGGCGGCGGGGCATTCAATCGTCTCGCCGGACCTCGGATCGATCAGAGGAAGGACATCCGATAATGGCTTGTTAGCCGCCTCAACTTCCGTCCAGCCGGTCAGTCGGCTCGCCACCGGGTTCATGAAGATGACACGTTGCTCGGCATCGGTAGCGATCACCGCGTCGGCGATGCTCCTCAAGATTGTCGAGAACAGCCTGTCGCCTTGTGGGTTCATGAAAGCCTGTCAGACCATGCAATGGTCGAAGAGCACGATGTATTGATCAGATAGGAATCATGGATAATACGACTGGCATAGGCACCTGCTCGAGCGAGAATTGACAGAATTGATCCTACCACATTCCTTGCGTTTTTTGGACTCTCAAGCCTCGGAGCCGGTAGCCATTCTCGATCCGACTCTTACCGTTGACCGGAGAAAGGGTGTAGATCGGGGGCTTATGGTGTCCTGGCGGCTCGCTTCAGGGCACGGGTTGCCAGCGAGTTGACGCTCTTCGTCTCTTTCTCCGGATGCGCTCGATGGAATACAGCCCGAACTTGAGGGAATTGAAGGATCGACCTTTTGGGGAACAGGAAGTGCCGGTGGGGTAATAGGCGGTGGTTCCGACCGACGACTTTATGAATGATAGCGTCGTTTGATCGCATTATCGGCCGAATGGGCTTCGGGTCAATGCAGCAGTCGGAGGTCGTTCCTATGCGTTCGGCCATGATCAGAGTCTCAGGCTTCACGCCCTCTTAACCCAGATATCTTCTCGCAACCACCTAGAATCCCCAAAGCTTTCTTTCCAGCATGTCGATAGTAGTTACGAGAAGTGCGATGTAGCACCTTATTCACGGGATTATGACGATGACCTTGTCACCGATTGCCAGCTTCGCGGGAGCAATCCCCGCGTCCCAGATCCCCAAGCGGTCGACCCGCCAGGTGGATCTCTCCATCCAAACCGAGCGAGAATCTCTTGCCAAGTCGAAAGATCGCGCGGTGACCCAGCGGAACTGGCTGATCTTCAGAGCTGCAACGCTCTGGGACGGCGATCAGCGTGACCGGGCCGAGACCCTGGCGCTCAAGCTCAAGAAGCAACCCGGTCAGGTGGTCGCTCGCCTCAAAACGACTTATCATGGCTGCCTGTTCCTGATGGAGCGTTGGGCCTACCTCATCAGCAAGGTCAGCTCCGATAAGTTCGGCGGGGAATTGTCCTCCGCCAATCGAGTCAAAGCCCTCTGCCTGCTGGGCATTCCGCCGGATGAGTGGGACGACGACGAGTCGGTCATTAGCACCGACATGATTTCGAGAGAGGACAAGGATTGGCATTTACAAGCACAGAATCACCTAAAAGCGATCTTCACACGTGAGAGGAACAGGCTTGTCGATCTCTCTAAGGTTCTCGAAGCCCATAACAAAGAGATCCAGGCCAAGGCCATGCTCGGTGAGTTCTTCGACTCTGAAGTGACTCTGAACAAGGCCGAACGCGAGGTCGCTCGCGGCGAGCGGCAGCTCAAGGCCCTTGAAAAGGAGCGACTGTCGGCAGTCCACGATGAGCCCGAGGATGAGCCGGATCATCCTCAAGACCCAGCATCTTCCGAACCAACCGCCGCCGACCCAACCTTTCAGCCCAACCCGCTCCGCTAATTCGTCAGATCGATCTTTGACAATTCGGATGCTTGTAACGTTACCTCTCGATACGTGAGGTGGACGCCTTCCTCGTTGGTAGAGGGGATAGACGGAAATACCTTACCTTACCCATGTCTCAACACTCATCAATCACACAACAGGACGCGGTCCTATAGATTGAGTTTCCGTCGGAGCCTTTACTGGGTGGGCGATGAGTCGGACTTTACAATCTTCCTGCATATGCATTTTGACCATGCGATTCCCGCTCGGCTTGCCTCCCACCTCGTCATTGTTCGCTGAATTGGTCCAGGTCCAAAAGCGCCGTATGTTAGAGGGTGAGATCGTCCCGACCCTCAGAGGGAATCGCTCTGAGATTGTTGGGACTTCCAAGAATTTAGTAATCGATGTTTCATATATTCACGCTGTTCTTGGTGTGTGCATTCATCCACAAGTCGACCAAGGATGGTCCACGCGAGGGCTTCTGGGAGGCTTGGTGGCTCTCGGCGATGCTGCTTCCGGTTTGGCTCGATATCCAAATCGGCTCGCTGAAGCTCGACCTCAGGAGCGTGGGCGCTGTCCTGGGACTGGGTGCAATCTTGCTTGCCCCCTCGGTGAAGCCGAAGGGGTTTTTCCGTCCAACACTCTCCGATTTGATCATTCTGGTGATGGTCGCCGGGCAGATCATCTCGGAGAAGACCGTTGGCAAGTTCGGTCCGTTGACTGGCCCTGAACTTGCCCGGATCTGGCTACTCCCTTATGTCGTAGGTCGGGTCTTCCTGGGCTCTGAGTCCGACATTACGCGCGTCTTGCCGTCATTCGCGCGGATGGGGTTGGTTTTGACGGTTTATTCGATGGTCGAGTCGGTGCTGAAGTTCAACCCTTTGAACCGGATTCTGGGGAAAACCTACGGGCTTCTGGAGCAAGGGGAGGGTTACCGCATGGGGCTGAAACGCTGCCAGGCCGGTCTGGACCATCCTATTTTCTACGGAATGATGATGATCTTGCTGCTCCCCTGGGCACTCGAAGTCGGGCGTGAGGCGAAAAGGAGTTCAAGGCCAAAGTACTGGAAATACCTGGGCTGGCTCTGGGCGGGGGCGCTCATCGGATCGGTCTCGCGAGGCCCTCAACTGTGTGGTCTGGCGACGACTGGGATTTCTGTCTTCTTCAACAAACCTCGCAGGCGGGCCGCGATTCTCGGGTTCGCACTCGTTGGCGGAGTGGGGGTTTACGCGGCTAAAGCGATCGTGATGCAACTTTCCGCGACGATTTCGGGTGAGGCTGGTGAAGAGGCACGAATTATCTTCATTGATGGCGAGGAAGAAGAATATACAGGGACGAAACACCGCATTCTCTTGTTCAAGGTTTATCGTGATGCCATCGAAAAGGCGGGGTGGTTCGGTCATGGGTATCAGATGCAGAGTATCCAACTGGAGGAATCACTCGCCCAGCGGTTTGGCTCGATCGATTCGGCATTCATTCTCATCTTCCTCCAACGCGGTTGGCTTGGGCTTGGCTCCTTCCTACTCTTGCTTCTCAATTCACTGGTAATGCTGGCGAGGATGGCATGGTGTGCTCAAGGGGTTAGAGCATCGTTATCCGGATCGATCTTTGGTGCGATGGTGACTGTCTCTCTGGGTTTGTTCAGTGTATGGTTCGCCCCCGATTTTGGCACAATCTGGTTGTTCACTGCCGGTCTCGCGGCGAACCTTTGGGTTTTGCCTCACGACCGCGAACTCAAATTTGAGCCTCGAACCGAGGGCGATCGGAAGCTCGACCCGATCGTGAAGACGACATTAACTCCGAGATTAGCGACAGGTGCTGCACCGGTCAGACGCTCGTCCGGGGGAGATCTCTCCGCGAAGTATCACAAGCCTGCTTCATAACGTGGCAGTCGGCAGCTCGCGACCTGCTCGAGAAGGGGCGCAGATCGGTCTTTCGGGGAGAGCGTGGGCGTATCTATCGGCCAAGCGATTCCAAAGGCCGGGTCATCCCAGCGTACGCTTTGTTCGCAGTTGGGATGATAATCACGAGTACACTTGTAAATCACGATCGCAACATCACTCAGAACGGCAAAGCCATGTGCGAATCCCTCTGGTATGTATAGCTGTCGACCAGTCTCGCCTGAGAGGACGACCCCCTCCCAGCGGAGAAAGGTTGGCGATCCCACACGGATGTCCACAGCGACGTCGAAGATCTCGCCTTGAAGAACTGAGACGAGCTTTCCCTGAGCGTTGGGTTCTTGAAAGTGAAGACCACGGACAACGCCTCGGGTCGATAAAGAAACATTGTCTTGGACGAATTGATCAGGCATACCCGCTGCGCTGTAGCGGTCGTGACGCCAAATCTCCAAGAAATGGCCGCGATCATCACGGAAAATCTGCGGTTCGACCACCAAGACTCCGTTGAGACTGGTCCGCACTGTCGAAACAGGTGTCGATGAAAGCTTAGGGAATGTGCTGAGCTTTGTCTTCGGTCGATAAAGAATCTGCGGCATCGGTTGCATCCTCAAGTGACTTGGAAAGTTGGACTCGCCGTCGAGATGAGAGTTGTCAATCCAGGGCTCAGATCGCCGGCTCAAGCACGATCTGCCCGAGTAACGGAGCGTCCAAACCGCGCAATTCGGTAAGGGTTTGTCGGGCTCGGGGTGTGGCGGAAACGGGCAAATCAATCACTGTGCAAATCCCCTGGGCCATCGCCGACAGAATCTGGAGGTCCACGTTGTGAGTCAGCGAGGGGCCGATGAGCAAGATCATCGAATAACTGGTGCGCAGTTGTTCCAGGAGTTCACTCATCCGATGCGTGGCCAATGATTCTGCGGAGATATCACATCGACCAAGAGGAATCCAGTCAACGCCGTCACCGATGAGAGCGGGGTAACAGATTTCCTCTAGCCGATCTAAATCATATGCGAGGTAATCACCAAGACCCGGGCGTCCCTTGGTTCCAGGATTGGCTCGATCTGGGCCGGAGCCCTCCTCTGCAGGCTCGACCGAGGTCGGCGAGAACTGCACAGGTGCCAGATCGAATCGAGCATCTAGCAGGACGACTCGCTCGTCGCGGAGGGCGAGGCACCGGGCGATTGCCTCGACGATCGGCGCGGCGTTTCCTGCGTCCGTGTGAGTTGTGAACATGACCAGGCTTCCATACTCCGGGATGACCTGGCGCAACCTGAGGACAAATCCACGAAGGATCTGGGCTCCCTCTTTGTTGTAGTCGGGCCCGAGATGGGTGAGGATCGGCAAGCCAAGTTGGTTCGCTTTGGCGAGGCAGGTCCGAAAGTGAGCCCTTGCTTGGAGACCAAACAGTAGCCCTAGGCTGCCGACGATTCCAAGCCCTCCAACTTCAATGAGTAAGAGCTTCTTGTTCGATGAGGCGGCGTATTCACTCGGGGTTCCCGGCGTGACGACGGTGAACTCTCCTCCTTTGAGGTCATAAAGATGTCTGAGGGCTGCGACTCGTGACTCAAGATCCCTGCGTTCAAGGTCGTGGGCTTCAACACGTCGTTGGAGCCCCTCATATTCTCCCTTGAGCCGTTCTAGCCTCGCGACGTCGCGTATCTTCGTTTGCCGATCCTTCTCGGTCGATTCGATCCGCTGGCGGATCCCTTCGAGCTGCAGTTCCAGTTCGAGCTTATGGTAGAGGGTCTGCTGGATGATCGGCGAGCCGACGTTCTTCTTGTTTCCTTTGGGGATGACCATCTTGTCGATCCTCTCAAGCTCCTCCTGATATTTCTTGATCTGCTCGCTCTCGCGGATACGTGCAAAAAGCACTTCGATCTCGCTCCGAATCGTATCCAATTCCGAATTGCTGGCGGCTCCACGAGCGTGGAGTTTCTGGACCCTCTCTAACTCGTGTCGCTTGGCATAGAGTTGGGCCTGGATTTCCTGGACTCGTCGTTCTTCGTCGATCAACTCCTTGAGCCGGTCCTGCCGGCGGCGATTGTCGGCGACACTTTCGTTGGCCGCTTCAAACTGTTTTTCGATCTCGACTTCCTTGTCCTGTTGGGATTTGACGTGGTCCAGATAGTCATTGACTCCTTTCAGTTGGATCGCCCTCTCACCAACATCACGTTTTTGCTGCTCGATTGCTCCTTCCATGAGGATGATCTCGCGGCTGGCGGTAAGTAAGTCATTTTGGAAGTCGATGACGTGCTCACGCTCATGAAAGGCACGGGTTGCTTCAGAAGCCTCACTGAGTCGCAACCTGGAGCCTTCGAGGCTGGCTTCGAAGTCGGTGATGTGCCCCGCAAGCATTTCCTTGCGGAGTTGGATCACACGTTCTATGTAGATCTCTGAGAGGCGATTCAGCATACGAACGGTTGTCGGACCGTTATCCCACCGGAAACTGAGATTCATGATCTTGGTGCCGTTAGGAATCACGGCCGTCAGGTTTCGATCGAGGGCCTTGATCGGTAATTCAATCTTGAACTCTTTGCGGATTTGCTCCAGGTTCTCGACCGAATTGACCATCGTTGCGAGCGTCTTGATATCGGGTGGATTGTAGAGACTCCGGTCTCTTTCAGATACGGGGAGCGGTGTGTAAATGAGAACACACGTGGCTTCCCAACTTTGCATTGCCAGAACCGTCGCGACCATGAGTGCGGTCGACGCGGAGAGTAAGAAGAATAGGGTCATCGCGCGCCAACGGCGGCAGATTGTTGCTTTCGTCAGATCGATCCAGAACCTGGTGATTCGTTCTGTGGAGGAGGAGCTCGGGCTTGGTTTGGAAACAGTCGGCCCTGGTGTGATGATGCGATCAGGTAAGTCGCTCGTCATGGGAGTGTCTTCCTTCGGCTCACTGTCCGAGGCCTAATAGGCCGACTCGTGAATGGGATTCCGACCACTCGGTCATCGTGAACAGAGGGACGGCCCCATTTGCGAGTGATCTGACGACTTGAACGGTGTGGCTTGACTGCCAGTGAGACACCCGGGGCCAATGCCCCAAATCCTCGTTGGTGCTAGAGGGCTTGCGCCTGCCATTTCGAGTTCACCTTGAGGAAGTCTAGTCCCACAATCAGAGAAATCGGTTTGGAACGAATGGAGAACTTCCTCAAGGACCTCTTCAACACGTTGCGCTGTTCGTTTCCAGGTAAAGTTGTCGAGGACCCAACTCCGGGCTTCGCGCCCTAGTTGATGAATTCGTTGCGGGTCTGAAAGAAGTTGATTCAACGCCACCGCCCACTCCTGCGTTTTAGTCGATTGGATGAGGACGCCGAGCCTGCCATCGTCGAGTAGGTGTGGAAGGTCGCCCTGGTCGCTCGCGACCACCGCGCAGCCGGCAGCGGCGTACTCGAGAACCTTGAGCGGACAGAAGTAGAACTCGCCCTCCAACCGCGGATGTGGCGCGACGGCAACATCAACGGTCGCGAGCAGACGACCAACTTCCTCCGAAGGTTGGCGACCGAGAAACACGACGGAACCAACTGTCGCCAACCGCTCCCGAAGTTCAGGCAATTCCGGCCCATCGCCAATCAAGAGCCACTGCGTATCACCACGCGGGGCAGTTGACTCGATTAAGTCGCCGAGTAACTTCATGCCATGAAAAGCTTTGAACGAGCCTGCAAATCCTGCGACTCGTGGAGCTCTCAGGCCCAGCGCGTTCCGAAGAGCACGACGACGGGCCTCGGTCAGTTCCGGGAACTGACCTGGAGTGACCCCGTTGGGGATGACATGAATCGGGGTCTCTGTGCGATAGCGGCTCAAGATCGTCGCTGCCGGATGACTTACCGTGATCACGGCCCGACTCGCAAGCAGTGTTTGTCGCTCGATCCGCTCAACCAGACCGGGCGGATGCCACCGACCATTGTCGCTCCCAAAAAGTCGGCTTTCGTACGCCACGGGGGCATCGGCATAAGTCACTAACGGAACGTTAAGGCGTCGTGCCGCCCAGGCCATCGAGGCTGAGTAGGCATCCTGGCGAGCGAGGATCAGGTCCGGCCTGAACGACCGAACCGCCTCAAGGTCGCGACGGATCATCGCCCGGTTTCGAGCGAGGGCGCGGAGGAACCAGACCTTGCTCCGGAGCACACGACCGGTGCCCGGATCGGTTGGGACTGGCGCGGATTCGCTTCCTTCCCCGGCGCTGCGATGGACCGCGACCTCGTGCCCAAGCTTGACGAGTTCTTCGGCGATGGCCTCGACCATGCGGACAGCAGGATGGACGGCGGCGGCCAGGTAGTGACTATACAGAATCCGCATCGGATCACTTCCCCCCGTTGTTTTGAAGGCCCCATGGGCAGATGATCACTCGGGCCAGGAAGACCGCATTCCGCCAATAGCGACGAGCCAGCCGCTTCGGCTCCATGGCCAGTCGGTAGGCCCACTCCATCCCGAGGCGACCGACCCACCGAGGGGCTCGACGGACCCGTCCTGCTGCGAAGTCGATCGAGGCCCCGATCTGGAATGCAGCGGGAACCCCGAGCGCCCTATAGTTGTCCTTCAGCCAGATCTCACCTCGAGGTTGGCTGGCGGCAAGAAAGAGAATCTCGGGTTGGGCTGCCTGGACTGAGGCAATGAGTTCGTCGTTCTCCCTGTCTGTAAGTTCCCGAAATGGTGGGACAACAATCCCGACGACGTCGAGCTGCGGAAATCGCCGACAGAGGTTCTCAACAGCCTGCGACGCGACTCCTTCGGCTCCACCCAGAAAGAAGACCTTGTAGCCTTTCTTGGCGGCAAGCTCGCAAACAGCCGGCAGTAAATCACTACCCGCCACCCGTTCGGGGAGTGGCTGGCCCAAGAATCGGGATGCCCAGACTAGAGGCATCCCGTCGGCGACAACAATCGAAGCTTCGGCATTGACCTGTCGAAGCTTTGGATGGTCTCGGCTGAGCATCGCATAGTTCAAATTCGCCGTCACCAGGAAATGTGGCTGGCCATTCTCGATCATCCTGTCGACTTCGTCGAGAACCTGTCTCATGGTTAGAGAAGCGAGTGGCAATCCCCAGACCTCGACCGTTCTCCGATTCGAGAGGTGTTCGTGTTCGGGGCTGACGACCTTACTTATTAGTGTCGATACGCTCATTGAGACGTTCCCCAAAAGTGACTCGCTCTTCCCGAAAAATCATCACACCGCCACTCGATCCGTCCAGTGAGAGTACAGATCACTCATGCCAAATCCGGTTCCGACACTGCGTGTGGCGATGATCTTGCCCGGACTCGGTCGTGTTCAGCGCGGTGCCGAGACAGCCTTCTTGGAACTCGCCCGTAACCTCGCTCGCCTTCCGGGATTGGAGGTCGAGCTGTTCGGCTCGGGTGGTCAGGCTCTGCCGGGGATTACGCTTCATCAGATTCCTTGCCGTCATCGTGAGTCATTTGAGAAGTGGCCCAAGCTTCCTTGCCTGCGAAGCGAGTGTCACTACGAAGAGCTTAGCTTCGTTTTAGGTCTTTACCGGAGCGGACACTATCAACCTGAGCGATTTGACGTCGCCATTGCCGCGACTTATCCCTGGACGAACTGGTTTCTCCAGCGCGCGGGTGGGAAACGCCGTGCTAAGCAGATCTTCGTCACCCAAAATGGCGATTGGATGTGTCAAGCATCGAGCAGGGAGTATCGCCTCTTCCGCTGCGATGGTCTTGTCTGCATCAACCCCGTCTATTACAAGCACCATCGTGAACGCTACCAGGCGAAGATGATTCCAAATGGGGTGGACCCCGACGTCTTTCGCCCCAGGATCGATGGAGATCCTCCCCCCGATCCACGACTACCAAGCGACCGCCCCATTGTTCTCATGGTCAGCGCTCTGATTCCATCGAAAGGTGTTGATCTTGGGATTCAGGCGGTAGCCAAGATCCCCGATGCCTTTCTGGTAGTGGCTGGAGATGGTCCCGCGCGAGCGGAACTCGCGGAGTTGGCGGCGCGACTACTGCCGGATCGCCATCTGTTCCTTGGCAGTATTGATCGTTCGACGATGCCGGACTTGTTCCGTGGTGTGGATGTCTTTTTGCATTGTAGCCGCGACGAGCCTTTCGGAATCGTTTACCTCGAAGCAGGGGCCACAGGATTGCCGATCGTTGCTCCCGAGGCTGAGGTGCCACGTTGGATCATGGGAGATGCAGCACTTTATGTCGACCCCACCAACTCAGAGAAGCTTGCAAACGCCCTTTGTACCGTGCTCGATCCGAGTAGGGGCGGCCAACTCGGGCGGGCAGCCCGAGCCAGAATCATCGAAGGGTGGACATGGAAAGTCCAGGCCGAACACTATCGCGACTTCATTGAGGAGGTTCTCAGAACATGAGTCAGACCCATCATCAACCTGGGCTCAGCGTCGTTCTCGTCAGCTACAACACCCGAGAGTTGCTCCGTCAGTGCCTGGAATCGATTCGACGACACGAACCCGAAGCTCAGGTGATCGTCGTCGATAACGGAAGTCGTGACGATTCGCCAGATATGATCACAACGAACTTCCCCGAAGTGACCCTGATCCAGATGGGCTGGAACGCGGGGTTCGCTGCCGCAAACAATGCCGGTATGGCCCAATCCGTCGGCAAGACCGTGGTCCTTCTGAACTCGGACACCGTGCTCGAAGACGACACGCTTTCACGGGCGACCGAGTGGCTGAAAACCCGGCCCGAAGTCGGGGCAACCAGCCCCAAACTTATGGGAAACGATGGCCGTCCACAGGAATGTCTTTACGAATTCCCGAGTCTGCGTGGTCTGCTGCGTAACGCAATGCGACTACCTCAATCCCCACCGACGTCCAAGGCACGCTGGTTGGCCGGGACCGCCCTAACGATCCGACGCGAGGCCCTTGAATCAATCGATAATAAACTCGATGATCAATTCTGGATGTATTGGGAAGATGCCGACCTCTCGGCCCGACTTCTCGCCAAGGCTTGGAAGGTCGAGGCCTTCGAAGGAGGTCAGATCATCCACCACGGAGGAGCCAGTGGAGGTGGAGCCGATGCAAACCGTCGGGCCGATCTTCAGGCGTGGTATGTATATGGCAAACACCGCTGGTTCACAAAGCACCGATCGATTGCCGTGGCTTCCGCTGTCTGGTTGCTCGATTTCCTGGACGTTGCGCGGATGTGGGGACGTAGCTTGATCAGAGCGGATCAACGCAACGCACGTGTATATGCATCGGTGACAGCCCGAGTACTACTCGACCGACTCCGGGGTCTCAGACCGCCTGTGCCGGGAGGTCTCCCGAGCGATCAGGCAAGAAGCCAGACCGCCCCGAGTCCCGTCGTCATCCAGAGCAGAGTGATCCCTAGTTCGGTAAACCCGTAGCCGATCTTGCGGTGAAGTAGCCAGGTTTGCACCCCAGTGAGGACCGTCGTCGATCCGAGGACTGCCAATGCCAGGCCCAGTATCCCATAAGCTGGAACGAGTCGTGTGAACAGTGCGGCTTGGACAACCAAGGCTACGAGATAGGCCTTGGTCGCCAGGTTCACCTCGGCTCGGGCCAGGAGGTACTGGAACTGAACTTGCCCGAGTCCGCGGATCAGCAATCGGGCGATCAGGACCGCAAAGATCGGTCGAGCATCTGCATAGCGGGAGTCGTATAAGGTGCGGATCACCAGCGGGGCGACGATGATTGCCACCGCTCCACAAGGCATGAGGAAGAGGGTGATCCGTCGACAGGTGACCCGGTGCCACTCCGCTTGAGCGGTAGGGTCGCCACGCCTGGCAAGCACTGAGAAGTAGACGTCGCAACCACGAGCCATCAAGACTTCTGCAACAGTGGCAAGATTCCAAGCGACTGCGTAACAGCCCATCTCAGTCACCGAGATGAACCGCAATCCGAGCAGACGATCCATGTTCATCCAAAGGGCCATGACAAGTGTATTGAGTAACACTTGACGTCCAAGATGACCGATATCATGGGCCGCTATACGGTCCCAGTGCCATCGGGGCCGCATCGGGCATAAGATATAAGAGATCGCCACTGCGGCGATCGTGCCGCAAATCGTCCCACCGACAATCGACCAGACCGAGTGCGTCGCCATCGCCAGAGCGAGACTCACCGCTGTCCCTGTGGCGGTCTGAATGATTTCATCAATACAGAGTGCCCGATAGTTAAGCTCGCGGCGGAGTATCGGCATGCCAGGGCTACGGAACGCAAACAAAATCGGTCGGAGCGCAAGCCCCATCAACACGCCGACAAGTTCAGGTTGACCCCAAAAGACCGAGAGCGGCCCAGCGATTAGCATCGCACACGCGCCTACACATGTGCCGCGAATGACCGTCAACCACCAGCCCGTTAGGAGGTAGTTTGCCTCCGATCCACGGGGATGGCGGACTAATGCCGGCTGGATTCCCAGGTCCGATAGCCATTCCAGAGTCGTGAGCACCGCCATTGCTGAGCTGAGCAATCCGTACGCCTGTGGCATCAGAATGCGGGCCAAGAGCACGTTGCTGACGAGACGAATTGATAGACCAATGAGCTGAGCCAGCCCCGACCAGCCGAGGCTGAATAGGCCCGCACGTGAGTCGCCACTTAGCCAAACGCTCACTCGATTCGTTCTATCCAGTATTGCAGTCATTGTCACATTCAACTCACTGAGAATATGGAGAATCGCTCACAAAAAGACGCCTCAGCTCGCGAAACTGCCAGCGGCGGAGATATCCACGGAACTCGCTATCGTCGTACCGAGGTTGGCGAGAAATCGCTGCCTGGAGGTAGCCGATGAGGATGCAAATTCCACCGAGAACCCAGGGACGTTCGGCCATTCGATAGGTTGAGATGGCGAGAAGGTAGAGCGGGTGAGTCCCCATGAAATGCTGACCACGACCCCAGCGCATTCGACCGTGGTAAACGCTCTTGAATGAAGAACCCATCAGCCGGAGATGCTTGATCTGAAGGTCGGGCTTGTCCACGCTCTTGGCGGACCAGCCAAACATCCGGCAGCGGTGGCAGTCGATACCGTCCCACATCACTTGCCGAACGAATCCACCGATCTCCTCGAAGCAGGTACGACGGTAGAGCTTGGCAACTCCGTGCGAGAATTGATCTCCCGTCCGTTCGAGCACGAATCGATCACCGGCAGGAATGTAAGCCTTGCCACTGATCGTGCCCAAGTGGGGATCGGCCTCGAAATAGGCGATCATCCGCTCAAAGTAATTGGCTTTGAATTCGAGGTCACCATCAAGTTTGCAGACATAGTCATAATCCTCAATATGGGCTCGCTTCAGTCCGTCATAAAAGGCTTCGACCACACCGGGCCCAACTCTCCTGGCCGTTCCTAATTTTCGATGGAGCACTAAAATCCAGGGGTAGGCGTGAGCAGCCTCGTCGGCGATTGCGCCAGTGGCATCACTGCTTCCGTCGTCGACGATCACCCATAGAGCCGGCTTCAGAGTCTGGGCCGTCATCGAACGGATCGTCCGTTCGAGGTACTTCGCCTCGTCCTTGACGGGGGAGATGATCAGGATTCTCGGGCCTGTCGTCGACTTCGAAAGAGGGGGGGGCTTGAGCGTTGCTGTCGTCATGTGCGAACTCCTTGATGTGATTGCACACGTTGGGGAACGTCCAACCCTGGACAATTACACCTCCCGAGCCAGATTAGATTGAGGCGGTCACTAAACGATTGGCTTGCCGGTTCGGGGCATACTCGGCCTCCGCACCAGGAGCCGCCGTCGGATGATAGGTCAGCGGTGAGCGGCCATCGGTCGCGCTCGCCTCGGCGAAGAGCGTTGCCATCCGACGAACAGCGACGTCGCGTCCAAAGTGCTCGCGCGACCACTCCGCACCTGCGGCGGCCAACCTCGCGGCGAGTTCGTCATCATCGAGCAAAATCTCGATCGCATCGGCCAGAGCACTCGTATCACCAGGTGTTACAAGAAAGCCTGTCTCATCATCGCGAATCAAGTCAGGAATTCCCACGAGCCTCGTAGAGACAGAGGGAACCCCCTGAAGCAGGGATTCGATCAATACCTGAGGCAAACCATCCATGTCCCCATCACGATCTTGCACACAAGCGAGAGCGAACACCCGTGCCGAGTCGAGAAGTGCGGGAAGGCCTTCCTGAAGGACTGTTTCACCGGTCAGTCGCACCACATTCTCTAGGCCAAGTTCGGTGACCTGCTGGCGAAGTCGTCCCAGATCAGGGCCGCTACCGGCGATCACGCAGTTGAGCTCAACTCCACGGTCACGCAACAGCCCGCATGCCTCGATCAGATCGGCGAACCCCTTCTTCTCCACGAGGCGTCCCACCGAGAGCACCCGGCGCGTTTTGCGGGTCAGATCCCCACTGCCTGGGGCGAACCTCGCCAGATCAATTCCGCAGTAGACGACCACGAGCCGAGCGGCGTCCGCCCCAAGATCGAGATAGAACCGGCGGTGATATTCGGAGATACATACGATGAACCGAGCCCTGCGAATCTTGGCGATTAACCCCACCCGGTGAACGAACAAATCATTCGCGTGCCCAGTGAAACTGAACCCGACGCCGAGCAGTTCGGCAGTATGCATGGCTATTGACGTGGCTGTATGTGCCCAATGTGCATGGATGTGACCGATATTCTTGTGTCGCCACCTCAATGCCAGAACAACTGACGGGAGAACTTGATAGATGATCCGAGCGCGTTGTTTCCAACCTTCTACAGGGCCAAAGATCGCCTTGGTGAGCATTGTCCAAAATCGAATGCCAAACACCCAGGGGGCGAAGAATAGAGCCCAAAGAGGGCGGAAGATACCCAGCGGGTAGATCGACCAAATCGTGCTGCGGAGCGAGGCCAGCGAGTCGTCCTGATAATACGTCGCCTTGTCGTGGCGATAGACTGTCACGACGTCGAGCAACACTCCGGCATCCAGTAGGCCCGTCGCTTCGTTGCAGATCGTTGCATTGTTGAGGACATCGACCCCGATGTAGCCGATCTTCGTGCCGACACCCTTCACCATGTCATCAAGCCTTTCGAGAGATACGAGGATCGACGATTGTACACAGTCGCCAGAAATCAGACATCCGCCCGGCAACCCTACGCCCGAACTGAGCATTTGTCTGGGAATTACCAAAAAATGATCACGCCACAGATCCAGATAGGGCGACTCGGTCGCCACATCGTGCCTCGCAGAATGTGGCGAACTTCAAGAAAACCGGCTTCTACGGGATTTCTGGTTGAGGTCCGTAAGAATTCTGAGCGGGATGACCTATGTTCCTTGGGTGGAGTTCGCAATCTGGAGAGCCTCGCGATGATGCTGATCGATCGAAGTCCCACTCCAGGCCAGACTCCGAACTGGCCAAGCGCTCGCGCTGAGCACAGGAATCGTCCTCTTCGGGTTATGATCCTCGCGGAGGCCTGCAACCCGTCTTGGTCGAGTGTTCCGCTGGTGGGCTATAACATGGCGAGAGCGCTCGCCAATCGCGATGACTTGAACATTACCGTCGTGACTCACGTCCGTAATCGCCCCGCTCTTGAAGGGGATCCGCTCGCGCAACTTGCATCGATCGAGTTCATTGATAACGACAAATTTGCCGGACCTGCCTATAAGTTGGGTCGCTTTCTCCGTGGAGGTCAATCGTCGGGCTGGTCGATCAACACAGCTTTCGCCTGGCCGTCATACATCGCCTTCGAACGAATGGTATATCGCAGATTCTCCTCCGCGTTTCGCGAAGGTCAATTTGACCTGATCCATCGTGTGACGCCCGTCTCGCCGGTGATGGGCAGTCCCCTCGCGAAGTGGGCCGGTGTGCCCATGATTCTAGGTCCGCTGAATGGCGGGCTCCCTTGGCCTCGTGAGTATAGCGAACTTCGTCGGACCGAGAAGGAATGGCTGATTCCTTTTCGGGGCTTGCACAGGATGCTGCCGTTTTACAAGTCGACGTACCAGGCTGCTGCTGGGGTGATCGCCGCGAGCGAGCACACCAGCGCGGAGATCCCTCGCGGGAAGGGCAAACGTTTTTTCATGGCCGAGAATGGGGTCGACCCCACTCGGTTTCCGATCTCCGAGACCTGGCATGCTCCTGAAGGCCCGTTTCGATTCATATTCGTGGGTCGCCTTGCGGCAGGTAAAGGATGTGAATTGATCCTTCGGGCGATCGGTTCATCATCGCTGCTCAGATCCTGTCGACTAACCTTGATCGGTGATGGGGTGGAACGGTCGAAGCTCGAGTCGATCGTCGAAGAACATGAGTTGGCGGATGTGGTCGAGTTCACCGGCTGGCTCGATCAACCGAGCATTTCTGCCCGATTGCGAGCATCCCAAGCCTTCGTTTTCCCCAGCCTAAAGGAGTTTGGAGGCGGGGCGGTCATGGAGGCAATGTCGGCCGCGCTGCCTTCGATTGTGGTCGATTACGGAGGGCCAGGCGAAATTATCAGCCCCAGCACCGGCATCCGCCTGCCGATTGTCGCCAAAGATGAGCTGATCGCCAATCTGCGGGTGGCGATGGAGCAACTCGCAACCAATCATTCTCTCTGCCGCTCGATGGGTGAGGCTGCCGCCGATCGCGTCCGGACGGAGTTTGTCTGGAGTGCTAAGGCTGAGAAGATCGTGAAGATGTATCACGATGTTGTTGACGTTCATTCACCATCGAGTTCGACATAAGCAAAAAGGACGGGTCATGTCGATCACCATTCAGAGCGTTCGTACTTCGGCGTTTCAGTGTGTGAAAACGTGGGCATCCCGCAGATTCCTTGCTCGGATCCAGCGCATCACGCACCGAATGCCGGTCGAACTCCGTCGAGTCGAGCCAGGACGGATCATGGTTCTCGCTCCCCACATGGATGACGAGGTGATCGGCGCTGGTGGGACTCTGGCCCTCCACAAGCAAGTCGGCAGTGATGTCGGCATCGTGTTCACGACCGACAGCGGAGGTCAACGATCAACGTCTGGTCAGCCTCCAATTCGAAAGATCCGTCAGGCAGAGGCGCGGCAGGTCGCCGATCGATTTGGATATGAGATTATCGATGTACTTTCTCATCCTGATGGAATGCTTTCGCACCACGAAGTCGCTCTGGGCAAAGATCTGGCAGGACTCATTGCATCGTGGAAGCCCGACGAGATTTTCGTGCCGTTCCCTTCCGATCACCATCGCGATCACCAGGCAACCGCAGCCGCGCTCGCGATTGCGATCGAGGCCAGAGGGTACGGCGGAACCATTTGGTGCTACGAAATCTGGTCGACGCTCTGGCCTAACGTCGAAATCGATATCACCGATGTTGTTGATCTCAAGCGTGAGGCGATCGAACTCTACGTGTCCCAGGTCTCCGGCATGAGCTATGCCGAGTCGGCATTGGGGCTAAACCGTTACCGCGGGTTGAAAGTGCGTGTCCCGTTCGCTGAGGGATTTTACGTGGCGAATAGTGCGGATTACCTCCGCCTCGCCGAGATGCTCTGCGAAATCTGAACCATCAAGGGAGACCAGTCCATTGGAAATGATCACGACAACAAGTAGACGCTCCTTGTTCGCATTCTGGGCAGGTTCGTCGCGTTATCGTCATTGTGGCGACTCGCTTGGTCTGGAACATTCGCCGCACCGGATTGAGTTGCCGCGACTTCTTCAGGGATGTAAGAGGGTACTCGATCTCGCTTGTGGTGATGGCGCGAACCTTGCATTTCTTCCCGAAGGGATTGACTATACAGGCTGCGATTACTCGGCGTATGCACTCGAAACACTCATGTCCAAGACCGATCATTTGTCCATGGCGAAGAGAGTCTTTGCCGGCGACGTTCGCCAGCTCCCTGTCGAGACCGGCAGTCAGGATGCAGTGATCAGCTCGTATAGCTTTGAACACTTTCTCGAAGTTCCGACCATTCTCAACGAGTGCGACAGAGTGCTCCGACCTGGCGGGCTGCTCGTCATTTTCGGACCCGATTACACAGCGCCCAACGCGTTCTCCCCACCCCAGGCCGCAATAATCAAGGGAAATCGCGTCCGACTGCTGACCTACACCTTGGGGCGACTCGCACGACGACTTCGCCATGCCCGAGGTCGTGATCGTGTTCTCTTTGAGTACGTCGAACCTTTGGTCCTTTCCGAGGCCACGTTTCAGCCGGACCATGACCTGACCCACCTGACCAATCATGGCATGATAGGTAAATACATGAAATCACTCGTCTATCAACAAGTCGAGCTTGTGACCACAGCGCCATCGCCTGACTCGCTCCTGAAGAAGGCGTTCGCTACCCTCGGGCTTTGGGGTAAGTTTGGTGATGCCCGCGTCGTTCTGAAGAAGCCCATCGAACCGGTCAAACCTCGTAAGATCCAGGTGACAGAACGGCTGGTTCATCGCCAACCGGATTGAGACCTCGCGGCGTTCAATAATCTCCATTTGCCGATTGCAACCACGATGAATGACGATCAGTGCGTGCTATTCAGAGCGTTCGATCTCGTGTGTACCCCGATTGTCTTGCTGGACAGTTGGGACGTCGTCGTTGGAGTGAACAAGGCATGTTGTGAGCAGTTTGGCTATCCAAGATCGCAACTCCAGGGGCACGATTGGGCCGAACTCCCCTGGATATGTGAATAATAGTCAGACATATCAAGAGTTACATGTGTGAGGAAATCCCAAATTGGACATGTCCGAACTGAGGCTGGTTTGCGCCGAACGATTCGTTGGAGTGACACTCCTTACTCGGAAGGAATGATGATTGTCCGCACGGGGGTTGATGTCTCGGAGCAGATTCAGCCGAGCATGAACGAAAGTCGCCCTCTCTTCACTTCCTGGATGCCTGAGATCACCAAGAGAAAGCCGGATGAACTTGACGATGAGACCGCTCTTAAGGCGAACGATTACGTGCTGGCGAATATGGGGCACGAACTCCGAACTCCCCTGACAGCGATCCTTGGCTATGCCGATATGCTTCGTCAGACGAGGCTTACTGAAGACCATTCCGCCAAGCTCCTTGACGCTATTCGTCAGAACGGTGAAGAGTTGCTCCAGATCGTTGGGAATGTCCTGGATCTCGCAGAGAGCAACACCGACTCGGCAGAGATCAAACTCGCTCTGGTCTCCCCGTGGGCTGTGGTTGCTCAGGTCGTTGCCGATCATAAGGGCAGAGCCAAAGAGAAAGCTTTGCAGCTCATTGCGACTTGTGATGGTCCCTTCCCGGCGAACGTTCAAACCAGTCTGGTCCGGCTTCGGCAGATTCTCTCCAGCCTGATTTCGAATGCCATCAAGTTTTCAACGAGTGGTCGCGTCTCGATCCGTATGTGGATTGAGTTAAGTCAATCGGAGGTACTGGACACGCTTTGTTTCGAGGTTAACGACGACGGCATCGGCATGTTGCCGGAAGAGATTGAGTGTGTGTTTACTCCATTTTACCAGGCGGATTCGTCGCACACCCGAGCTCAAGGAGGAGTCGGCCTTGGGCTCTGGGTCGCCAGGCGGCAAGCTGAACCACTTAAGGGTGAAATCAAGCTCGAGAGCCGGGCAGGGAAGGGCAGCAGAATCACAGTGCACCTACCAGTCCGATTCGATCGCTCAACCTTGATTGACCAATCCGAATGCTCGGGTGTGGTCTCCTCGGCATTCGAAATGGATCAGGTGGACCACTTCGGCATACCTCGGGGCCATGTGCTTCTTGCCGAGGATAACTGTGACACCCAACGCGTTCTTACCTACGATCTCCAGAGAATTGGCCTCACCCTTGAGATCGCTGAGAACGGGCGAATCGCGATCGAGAAAGGCCTTCGAGGGGAATTTGATGCAGTCTTGATGGACATCCAGATGCCCGAGATCGACGGCTATGCCGCAACCCGGGCACTCAGGCGAGGCGGGTTTACCAAGCCGATTATTGCGATTACCACGCACGCGTTTGCTGGCGACGCGGAGAAGTGTCTTCTTGCCGGCTGTGACGACTATCTTCGCAAACCGATCGAACTCAAAAATCTTCATCAGAAGCTATGTAAACAGTTGAAGGCGTCGACCGCTTCGGGAGATTCGATCATTGCCAGCGAACTGGATTTGCCACCTGAGTTTCGAGAGGACCCGGCCTACCTCGAACTCGTCGATGACTATGTCCAGAGTCTCCCCGAGCAGATCGCGGAACTTGATCAGGCCGTGCGGGGCCGCGATGGTGAACGGTCGGCGAAGCTCGCGCATGTGCTGCGAGGTGCAGGGGGGATGTATGGCCTGGCCAACCTCAGCCTGGCCGCCGGGCGAATTGAAGATGGAGTGCGACTCTTCCATGACTGGGACAGAATCGCCGACCATCTGGCTGAAGTTTTTGCGATCCTCAACCGGCTCCATCGCGAACTTGCTTATGCGTCTTAAGTGCATGTTGCGACGCACTCGGTCATCGAGTTCCATTTAAATCTTGATGAATTCACTCTCGCAGGGGGCCTCGTTTGCAATCTTTCGGAGATAGTTGCCGTAGTCGTTTTTCAACGAGTCTGCGACGTGGAGAACTTGCCAAGCTTCGATATATCCCATGCGATAGGCGACTTCTTCAAGGCAGGCAACCTTGAGCCCCTGACGTGTCTCCACGGATTGGATGAAGCTCCCTGCCTGCTGGAGCGAGTCCGGTGTGCCGGTGTCGAGCCATGCGATACCACGGCCCAGGATATCGAGCCGGAGCTGCTCACGGCGGAGATACTCGCGATTGACGTCGGTGATCTCCAACTCGCCACGAGGAGACGGGATTAGATCCTCCGCGATGTCCAGAACCTGGTTGTCATAGAAGTAAAGTCCCGTCACCGCGTACTGGGACTTCGGACGTTCCGGTTTCTCTTCCAGCTCAATCACAGCACCGTTCCGGTCAAACTCGGCGACTCCGTAGCGTTCTGGATCTTGAACGTGGTAGCCGAAAATCGTGGCCCCTTCAATTCGCGCTGCGGCTGTTTGAAGAATTCGGCTCAGGCCGTGTCCATAAAAGACATTATCGCCAAGAACCAACGCGACCCGGTCTCCAGCGACAAACTCCCGACCGATGATGAACGCCTGGGCCAGGCCTTCCGGTCGCGGTTGCACGGCATATTGGAGGTGAATCCCCCACTCTTCGCCCGAGCCGAGCAGTTCTTCATAACGTTTGATGTCGGAAGGTGTAGAAATGACAAGTATGTCGCGAATCCCGGCAAGCATCAAGGTACTCAAGGGATAGTAGATCATTGGCTTGTCATAGATCGGCAGGAGCTGTTTGCTGACGACCCGCGTCAACGGGTAGAGCCGAGTTCCGGATCCCCCCGCGAGAATGATCCCCTTCATGGAACAGACCCCAAGACTGAGGCGATCGCCTCGAAAAGAGAATGTGTCGGTGCTGACCGCATCTTCAATACCCTGATCTTAGTACATCTTTGGCAACGTTTCCCCGGACTCCTCACTCGGGGTGAAGGA
The DNA here is from genome assembly GCA_025356475.1 of Isosphaeraceae bacterium. Classification (GTDB taxonomy): domain Bacteria; phylum Planctomycetota; class Planctomycetia; order Isosphaerales; family Isosphaeraceae; genus JANXSX01. The sequence goes on from JANXSX010000212.1 coordinate 61,277, forward strand.
AGCTTGGGCCTTGCGGTTCTTCAGGTGAGGTCTTCGAGCAAAAAACGGCGTGCTCGGCTCCGTGCGCGTTGCGGCGTGGTTGTGACCAAAGAGAGCCCGGCCAACATATGCGACCGAGAGTCGCAGGTCATGTCTCAATCCGCCGGCGGCAACGTAGTAGAAATCCGAGACGCGATGGTCGTCATCGCTCAATGACGAAGCGGGGACCAAGCTTGTCTCGGTGATCAGTCCCGACCGTGCGCGGAGGTAAGAAGGCCGCCAATCCTGCGGTAGACCTTCAACTTCCTCTGGAGCACGGGGGGGGACTCCCACGAGTCTGAGATCTCCTTTGACCACGTTGAAAAGCCCCGGTAGAAAGCGCAGTAAGACGTCGTCGAGACCGGAAAGCTCCTGGGTCTTTCCTTCAGTAAATCGCCAGAGCCGGTAGGTCTTCCATCTCGAATTGTCCGATGAGGCCGGTAGCCGTAATGCCTCGGTCGAGACTAGAACTTGCCCTCCTCGAACGAGCTTGAGGGTTATTGCCGTTGCTAGCAGCAAGGGCGCGACGATCACCAGTCCGACCAACGCGAAGAATCTCGTGAGGAACCCAACAAGGTGAGACTTCAAACCACGCGCCGAGACTGCCGAGAGGAGTAGGTCGTCTTCAAGCGTCATCTCGACTCCGAGCGAGACTTCGACCAGATGGCTCTTCGAAACAATTGCGTGGTGGAGTTCTGTCCCCTGCCCAACATAGGTCAAAGGGAGAAGGACCGAATCGGTGATCGAGCACCGGCTGTCGAGAATACATCCATGGCCGACTACGGCATTAGGGCCGATTTCGGCTCCAGCCCCGACCTGACAGTCTTCGCCGATATAAACGGGCGGCAAGATCTGCGCTTTGGGATGGACCACGACATTGCGAGAGAGCCAGACTCCGGGCTCAACCTCAACCGCCCCAAACAGCAATCCTGACACCTTTCCGTCGATAGCCGCACGGTTGCTATCGAGATATGAGCCGAAATAGCGAACGTCGAAGACAACATTATCAAGATCAATGATCCGCTTACTCGTAGATTGAAATCGAGCGGTCAGTACACGCTCATCCGCATCGGTCGGCAGATGCTCGACATCCCGGCGTGAGATCCACGCCCAGCCCGTCCAAACCGAATCCTCGCCTGTTCGCCTCGAAAAAAGGGTCAGTTCTTGGCAGAGTAGTGGATGTTCGAGCACCCCTAAGATCGGCAATCGGTCTGCATGGCCTAGAAGAACAGGGGAGTCATCGAGCGGCGGACCCATTGTCAGTAACGTGCGGTAGGGTTGATCCGGATCACGTGCCAAGTGGTAGCGGATTCTGACTCCCCAGCGCGTTCCATCCCCAAAGTGTTCTTCGATTTGATAGGCTTGATGACTCACGACGATGTCGAACTGATCGAAACCTGATATCGACAAGGATTCGATAATGTGTTGAAGGATGGGACGGTCGGCGATCGGCATCATCGCGGACGCGAATTGTTCGCTGAGCGCACCATCCCCCGGACAGGATCCAGCGGCCATCAAGATCGCTCGCATTGACATCATTCTCCAATCAGGGGAGGTCTCAACGTGTCAGTAGGCGCCCCGACCAGTCAGGACCGCTGGGATCGTCTTAAGGATCAACATCAGATCGAAGCGGAGGCTGTGGCTCTGGATGTACTGGACGTCCAACGCAACCTGGCGATCGAAAGGAATGTCTCCACGACCGCTGACTTGCCAGATGCAGGTCAGCCCTGGCGTGACATCCAGGCGACGCCGGTCAGCCAGGGTGTAGCTTGCAACCTCACGCGGAACAGGGGGACGCGGCCCTACCAGCGACATCTCACCCTTCAAGACACACAAGAGTTGCGGCAACTCATCAATGCTTACTTTTCGAATGAATCTCCCGATGGGAGTAACCCGAGGGTCACGCTTCATCTTGAAGGTCAGACTGCTCTTAGCGTGATCGTTTTGGGTGATCAAGGCATCTTTCAGGGCCTCAGCATCAACTCGCATTGATCGGAACTTGGGGAAATCGAACTCGCGACCCCATCGGCCTACTCGTTTTTGCCAGAACAGAATTGGCCCTTGATCGTGCCGCCGGATCAGCGCGGCCACCAACAAGAACAAGGGGGCAAGAGCGATCAATGCTGCGGCTGAAGTGGAGACATCCACCAGCCGTTTCGCCAGTTTCGCCCCTCCGATCGCGAACGACCAGGAATAGAGCTTCCAGGAAAGTCGGATCTGTCGGACCAATCCGGCTTCCTTGTGGAGTCGGAGTAATTCGTCGCGGAGTTGGACGCGTCGAGCCCGATCGGCTGTGAATGCTGTCGACATTGATTAGCTCCCCGCCAGAACGGTCGTGGCGGTCTCGGCCTCGAAGGCGCGGATGGCCTCATCTCGGGTGTTGTAAATGTCGAGAACCTTGTGGATCCGGACCATCTCGAAGACGAGCCTGACCTGCTTGGTTGCACCACAAATTTTCAAGTCGCCCGGGCCCTGCCCCGTGCTGTTCACGCGGCGTGCGCAGGTCAGGATGGCCCCGCAGCCCGAACTGTCGATGAAACGTACCGCGCTCAGATCCAGGATCACCAATCCGCCTGCGGGGAGCCGATCAATCAAGTCGCGATGCAAGTCTTTCGACAAACCCGCATCAAGATGAGTGATGTCAGGGGTCACGACCGTGAACGGACCATAGGATTCGATGCTGACATTCATCACGAATTTGACCTCTTAGAAGTTGTCCCTTTTCTGGATCAAAGTCACTGCATTCATCCCGCGACCGCTGCTTACGTAGTATCGATCATCAACGCATCGATCGATCAAGTAAACGCCGAACCCTCCAGCCTTAGTGCCATCAAAAATAGGGGGTTTGATGTCGACCGGGTTGAATGGAATCCCTGAATGGACTAACCGAATGATCATACACTCGTCATTCAGTTCTCCCTCAACCCGAATCCAACGGTCGGATCGTCCATCGTATGCATGGATCATGATGTTGCTTGCAGCTTCGGTGACAGCCAGCTCCAACATTGAAATTCGATCTTGATCGAGAATCAGGTCGTTGTCCTCGAAACACATCGACCGTACGAACGTGCGGATTTCCTGGAGCCTAGCTAGCTCGCTTGTGATCTCGATCGTCTTGACTCTGCTACGATCCACATGGCGTTCGGGAATCTGGGTCTCGACGACGATAAAAGTCAGGTCGTCGTCAAAATGATCGCCTCCCGCGAACTCCGTGAGCACCCTTCTTAGAGTGATTGCCAAAGCCTCAGGATCACCTTCCTGATAGGAAGAATCGATTAAGTTCATAAGCCGATGGATATCAAACATTTCCCCTTCGGGATTGCGTACATCCGTGACTCCATCCGAATAGAAAACGAAAACGTCTCCATATTCATAAGACGCTGTGACATGTTTGTACGATTCTTTGTTAGAGAATCCTAGTGGCATGTTGTCGCCACGGAGCGGTGAACATTGCTGTTCCTTGCGGTTGTAATGCAGGACTGGCGTGTGCCCGCAGTCGATGAATTCGATCCGACCCCGACGCGCATCGATTCTCGCGTAATTGAGTGTGACGAAACTATCGAGGTCAGCGAGACGTCCTGCAATTTCTTCATGCACCAGCGAAACAACCGTCTCGAGTGAAGGCAGCCGATCTGGTTGTGAAGACATGAGCGCTAATAGAGTTCTGTGGAATTGTCGTGTGACCGCCGCACCGACCAGGGACGCCTTGAGACCTTTGCCCATCACATCGCCAATCAAGATATCAAGACATTGGCGATGTTGACGAAAGAACTCAACGAAATCGCCACCAACTCGTTGCGAGGGTATCGCCAGACTTGCTACCTGTGCGAACCCCAACCGGGTTGGCTGGTTTCCGAGCAGGAGCATCTGCTGCATCCGTGACCCGAGATCGAGGTCGTGGTGAAGGAGTTCACTCTCAACCGCCGCACGATTCAATTGGTCCCCTTCGATCGCCATCACCGCTTGCATTGCTAAGGCTTGGGCTTTGCGCATGATCCACGAGTCGAACGGCTTCCGTCCACCCGGGCCCCAGAGCGCCAGGGCCGCCTTGAGACCATGGCGAGCCTCGACCGGAACAATTAGCATGCTACCGATTGCGTCGATCTCCAGAGACACTTGGAAAGGTCGATGGTCACCAACACTTGCATCGATCACGATGCAGCGATGCTCGGACATTGCGCGTCGGAGGAGTTCATTTCCCTGGGCCAGCCAACCACAATCCGCGATTCCCGACCCACCTAACGGGACGAGTTGGCCTTCGATTTCGATCCAGAATGCCGAGCACAGCCCATCCCCGGAATCGACGAGTCGCGAAAGGATTCTGTCGACGATCCCCTCAATGCTTCGGGAAGCTGGGGCCAGGGAATAGACCTCGTAAAGTGCCTCAAGACTTTCCCAACACGTTCCCAACTCGACGAGTAAGGAAGACTCTCGGCCTTCGATCGCGATCTGTCGAGACGTTGCTTCGATGATCCGGCAAATCGCTTCGCGAATCTCGATTGCACTTGTCGGAGAGCAAAGCCAGCAACTCGACACGGCGCTCGACCCGCCAAGGTTGATCGGGATCGACTCGCTGCGACGACCTTGCGCACAACTGCACTCTCGATCCCCCTCCCGGAGTTCCGAAGAACACTCGCATTCAAGATCGGTAACGAGCCATTCAACCTGATTGTCAGTGGTCCTGACCCCAATCGAGAGATGAAGCGCCGAGGCGATCGGTACGACGGCTTGTCGCAGAGCCTCGCGAAATTCGATATCTCCGATCTCGAACAAGCGATAGACCGGAGGTGCCGCGTCAGAATGCAATTGCATGGACGTCAGCCCCCATTGTCACACTGACCTGGGGGGGAACATGCAGTTCTGAGAGCCTCCGGAGCAGGGTTGACGGACCGATTGGCTTCGACTCTACGGCATCCGCCTCGCCAAGACTCACTCCAAGCCAAGGCTGCAAGGTTGCTGACAAAACAACAATCACTCGTCGACGGGAATTCCCTTCGGCGAGTCGGAGCCGACTCAGAACTTCGGAGCCCGGCACGTCCGGCAGATCGAGGTCGAGCAACACCACATCGGGATCAAACGCTTCCACAAAGTTGAGAGCCACCAAGCCTTGATGGCTAACAGCAACACGATATCCCCCACGCGTGAGTTGGAATTCCAGCAACCTGGCGGTGGCCGGATCATCGTCGACGACAAGCGCTCGGGCAGGACGAGTTTCCTTGGAGTCAGGTAATATCATGGTCTTCGCCCCTGTCCCGATCGGGTCATCTCATCCTTGGGCTGAACACGCAAACCAGGACATCCCTGGAGGCATACACGAATCCTAAGTCACCTGCGTGAATTGTCCATTTTGGACTCAGGATTCCGCATAGGTCGTCCAAGGTAATCGATCGTCATTAGGAGAGTTAGCTAAGAAATGAACATCCCCGCAGATTTGCTTTAGTGCGTCGGTCGGGCATTCTCAGTAGATGTGCTCATTGCCAGACGTGTCGAGCTTGAAGATGCAGCGCGCGTCCACTTTGAGTTCCTGCCGGAACGTAGCCGAATCGTGCGGCGAGCTTGGGGATCCAATGCTGGATCGTCGGCATTGGTTTGTAGATGCTCGGACGCCGGACGACCCCGACCGGACCGTTCGGACCTTGTTGTAAGGCGGCACGGAACTGAGCGGCACCGAGTCGGCATCCCGGTCGAGCGATCTTGCCAAACGTGTACTCCGTAGCGGTTTGACCCGCCTGGAGCTGGATGTTGCTCACGATGTCTTTGCCCGAACCTCTCACGGGTCCGTGACTTCCAACACCGTCGATGAAGATCTTGGGACCTTGGGCCGAGACTGTATAGAGACCGGGGCGAATGTTATTGATGGTGAATGAACCATTGTCGTCGGTGGTCGCGGTGCGAGTTACCGGTCTCCCTTGGTCGTCAAGACCTGACAGTGTGACGGACACATTGGCAATGCCGAACTCGTTGGCGTCGCGAATACCATTGTTCACGTATTCGAGATAAACAGAGCCCGAAAGGCTCGATGGGAGCAGTTCACCGAAGTTATACGCAGTCGCGGCAGCCCCGATCCCGAGATTGGCACCGGTTACAAGGTCGTTGCCTGCGAGGCCCCCAGAGGTACCGGCGGAATCCTTACCATCCAGATAGCCGGTCGGCTGGGTCTCCGTGATGGTGTAGGTTCCAGAGGGAAGGCGACTGAAGGTGTAACCCCCGTCGGCGACCGTTGTTGTCGTTCGAACGATCGCGTTGCCTGCGGAATCGATGCCCTTCAGGAAGACAACCACGCCTGCGATGCCGGCTTCATTCACCGATCGAATGCCGTCGTTGTTGAGGTCGGAGAACACCGAGCCGGAAAGGCTACTATTGGAGAGATCAACGTTGATCGACTGATTGCTGATCGCGCCTGACGCCAGATAAACGAGCTTGGTTGTGGTCGAGTGCGAGCCATCGGCGTGAAGTTGGTCGAATTGAAGGGTGAAATCGCCCGACGGCAAGTTCGTGAATGTATAGGAACCGTCGGGATTGGTGGTCGTCGTTGCGACCGTATGGCCGGTGGCATCGAGCAGCGTGACGGTCACACCGCCGATGCCAGGTTCACCTGGCTGGTGGGTCTGGTCGCCATTCAGGTCAAGATACACGAGTCCCGTGATCGTCGAGTCTCGCTCCCCGAACGTGTTATTAGCTGCGGATTGACCGGGGATAAGGGTAACACCGGAGATGACGTTGATGCCGACTGTTCCGCCGGCCGACCCTGTTTGGACCTTGCCATCGCCGTAGAGGGTTGGCTGGGTTTCCGTAATAACATAGGTACCAGGGCGGAGGCCGGTGAAGTTGTAAGAACCATCCGCACCTGTGGTTAAACCGACGCTCAAGGCATGGCCCTGGTCGTCTGTTCCTGTCAGTGTGACGGTCACCCCGGCAAGGCCAATCTCTCTCGGCTGGCGGATACCATCATTGTTGTTGTCGAGGAAGACCAAACCGCTGAGCAAAGCCGGGTTCAGTACAGCGAAGTTGTTGTTTACACCCTGAGTTCCCGACCCCAGGACCAGGCCGGACAACGCCGTCCCTGCGACGGTTCCACCTTGGGAGCCGACGGCATTTGTACCCCCGAGTACGCCGGTTGGATGAGTCAGCGTGACCGTGTAATTGCCGGGGCGGAGTGTCCCGAAGTTGTAAGAACCGTCCGGGTTTGTGGTCGTCGTTGTGGAAACGGGTTGTCCAAGGTCATCGGTCCCTGTCAAACGGAGAGTCACACCGCTGACGGGCAACTCAGAGGGTTGCTTGAGGCCATCATCGTTCGCGTCGGAGTAAACGAAACCGGCCAGGCTCGCCGGGACGAGTTCACCGAAATTGTTGTTGATCCCCGAAACTCCAATACCCAGGACTACGCCAGTGAAGGCCTCCTGTCCTGTCGTGCCGCCAGGAGTTCCGATGGTCCGTTTACCGTCGAGGAAGCCGGTCGGGGGGGTTAACGTGATTGCGTATGTGCCTGAGAGCAGGTTAGGGAAGGCATACGAGCCATCGGGTGAAGTGGCTCCCGTTCGGCTCACGAAAGAGCCAGTAGCATCGGTACCGGTGAGGGTCACGATGGCACCGTTCAGACCCGATTCGGCGGGCTGAAATAGGCCGTCGTTACTGGTGTCGATGTACACGAATCCCGCAAGGCTCGCCGTGGTCTCGCCGAAATTCTGACCGGTAAGCCCGACGAGCGGGAGGTTGACGGCGACAGTGATTGGTGAACTTTGGCCGTATCCGAGCGGCGGGGTTGAGACGACTCGGTATGGACCAATCGGTAAATTGTCGAAGTGGTAAGCGCCATCCGCAGCCGTCTGTGCGCTGGCCACAATGTTGCCGTCGCCGTTTTCGAGGGTCACAGTTACACCGGAGAAACCGGTTTCACCGCCTTCGATCGAGCCGTTCTTGTTGCTGTCATTGAAGACAGTTCCGGAGAGGGTCGCACCCAATTCCCCGAACGTGTACCCGGTCGCCACAACTCCCGCCCCTAGCGGTATCGCTGTTACGACGTCACTGCCAAGAGTCCCGGCTGCCGTGCCGACGGCATCTGTTCCGTTGCTATAGGCCGGGGGCTGGGTCTCGATGAGTCGATAAGTTCCGGGCCGGAGATTGTCAAAGAGGTAGCTTCCGTCCGGTCCCGTCATTGTGGTGCGGTTGACGGGTTGGCTCAGGTCGTCTGTTCCGTTGAGTGTGAGTGTCACGCCTGGGATACCCGGCTCGGCATTTTGGCGGGCACCGTCATTGTTGAAATCGACGAAAACCGATCCGGCGAGACTCGATAGAGGTGTCACTATAACGCTGGCCTGATCGTCCTCGGCGGGGTTCGAGTTCCCAGGTGTGGAGTTGGGGTCAAACTGATCGCTCGTTAGCACTTGTGCGAGGTTAGTCTTGAGCCCAGAACCGGTGACCAAGGCGACGACCGCCAGTGATGCACCCTGTCCGGTTGCGACCGCTCCCACGGTCCAGATGCCTGTGGCACTGCTGTAAGAACCCTGGCTAGGGATCGCCGACGAGAACGTGAGACCCGCCGGCAACAGGTCAGACACGGTCACATTCGTGGCGGTGTCGGGGCCGCGATTGCTGAGGTGGATCGTGAAAGTGACCAGGCTGCCGAGCCGTGGCGAGCCATTGTCGACCATTTTCAAGAGCGAGAGGTTTGCCTGTTGGGGCGTTTCGCTAGCGCTGGCGGCGTTGTTCGCGTTGTTAGGATCATATTGGTCCGAGTGAGCGACTCCCGCATTATTGATCAAGGGGTTGGGGCTGACCACCGTCGCCGCGATGGTCATCGTCTTGCTGGCACCCGATGCGATCATGCCGACGGTCCAGATTCCCGTGAGACTGCTGTAGATTCCCTGGCTTGGTGTCGCGGAGAGGAAGGTCAATCCTGAGGGCAAGAGGTCGTTTGCGGTGACATTGGTGGCGGCACTTGGTCCGTTGTTGCTCAGCGTGATTGTGAATATGATCACGTCACCAACATTAGGAGTCGCGTTGCTGACCGATTTTGAGAGTGCAAGGTCCGCTTGCTGTGGAATCTCGATCACCGAGGCCGTGTTGTTGGCAGCGACCGTGTCGTACTGGTCGGCTGCGGAAATTGTGGCTGTGTCCGTTTTGGGGTTCGGACCTGCGACGAGTACCGCGACGGTCAAGGTTACACTCGCACCGTTGGCGAGAGTCCCAATCGTCCACAAGCCTGTCGCACTATTGAAACCTCCCTGGCTGGGTGCGGACGAGATATACGTCAGTCCCGATGGGAGTGGGATCGACACACTGATCCCCGTTCCTGTGTCGGGGCCGTTATTCGTCAAGACCGTCGTAAAGGTGATCGTGTCGCCAACGTTGGGCGTTGGGTTGCTGATAGCCTGAGTCACCCCGAGGTCGGAGAGCCTGGGCGTTTCCGTGGCGTTCGCAGTGTTGTTCGCCGACGTCGGGTCCGACTGATCGCTAGCCGAAACGGTCCCGGTATTGGTGCGGGCACTCGGGCTCACCACCAGGGCGATGACCGTCAATGTTTTGGTGCTTCCATTCGTGACGGTGCCGACCGTCCAGAGTCCAGTAATGTTGTTGTAGCTCCCTTGCGATGGAATTGAGGATATAAACGAGAGGCCAGTGGGTAGGAGGTCACTCACCACGACGTTCGTCGCGTCATCGGGGCCAGTATTCCGCAAAGTGATAGTGAACGTGACGTTCTGGCCCACGTTCGGGGTCGCATTATCGACCGTTTTGGTCAACGAAAGATCGGCAGTAGCCCGCTCTCCGAAATTATTGTTCACGCCCGCGATGGAGGAGCCGAGAGCAATCCCGGTAATGGAGTTCTTCGTCGAAGTCGACCCACCCGGTGAACCCGCAGTGTCTCTTCCATCAACATAGACCGTGGGTTGCGTCTCGGTGAGAGCATACGTTCCAGGCCTGAGACCGGTGAAGTTGTAAGCACCGCTCGCCGTTGTGACGACCGTTGCGGTCACACTCGTTCCGAGGTCGTCTACGCCGGACAAAGCGACTGTCACGCCGGTGATGCCTGACTCGCCCGCCTGCTTGACACCATCATTATTGACATCTTCATACACGAACCCGGCAAGGCTCGCGGGGATCAACTCGCCAAAGTTATTGTTGATTCCGTTCACACCAGCCGTGAGGAAGATTCCGCTAAACACGTCGTTCACGGTAGCGACGCCACCTGGCGTACCGATCGTGTTCTTACCATCCGGGAACGCAGCCGGTTGGGTCTCGGTGATTGTGTACCCCGCCGCGTTGCTTGGTCGAAGGTTCGTGAAGCTGTACAGACCACCGGACGTTGTTGTGATCAAATGGACGAGGTTACCGAGGTCATCGGTGCCGGTTAGTGCCACAAAGACACCGTTGATGCCCGATTCGCCCGCCTGCTTGACGCCGTCGTTATTCGCGTCGTGATAGACGCTGCCCCCGAGGCTTGCCGGTGCGAGTTCGCCGAACGTAACACCCGAATCGGATTGACCCGAAATCAAAGTGAAGTTTGTAACTGTGTCGTTACTCAATGTGCCGGCAGTGTTGCCGGCCGAGTCCTTTCCATCGAGATAACCGGTTGGTTGTGTCTCGGTCAGCGTATAGAGCCCAGGGCGAAGGCTTGTGAACGAGAAAACGCCCGAGCCGTTTGTGGTGAGCGAGATGTTGACCGATTGGCCAAGGTCGTTCGTCCCCATTAGTGTCACGGTCGCGCCCGAGATCCCTGCCTCACCGCCTTGTTTGACACCGTCATTATTCAGGTCACTAAAAACGGTTCCTGTGACACCTGCAGGACTCAGTTCACCGAAGTTGTAATTCGCACCCGCCGCGTTCGTGCCGGTTGGAATGGCGATGATTGAGAACGTGTCGTTTGTCGCGTTTGAGCCACCGAACGGGGTTCCTACCGTGTCCTTGCCATCAAGGTAGGCTAAGGGCTGAACCTCAGAGATCGTATAACTTCCAGGGCGAAGACCTGTAAAGTGATAATCACCCGTACCGGACGTCGTTGTCGTGAGCGAGATCGCGTTGCCGAGGTTGTCGATGCCGCCAAGGTTGATCGTAACGCCCGAGATTGCGGACTCGGACCCTTGCTTCGTGCCATCGTTGTTGGCGTCGACGTAGACGAAACCAGCAAGGGAGTTGGTGTTCACAGTGACCGAGGCCGAGACGTTGGTTATCAGATTGTTGACAGCGCCGCCCGGGTCAGTGATCAGGCCAGTCCGTTCAGTCGAGACGCTGTTATAAGTTGATTGTGCCGTGGTGACCGTGCCCGGCAAGGTCGTGTACGTGATCGAAGGGGTGTTGGTGAGAACTTGCCCAGGCGTTGTGGTTGAGTTCAGCGTCGCCTGAAATGTGAAGGTGCTAGTAACTATCAGAACGAAAGAGGAGAATCCGGCGGTTAGCGTGTTCCCCGACTGCGTGATCGATGTCGGTGTCGTGCCTGCCGTTTTCATGAACGACCCCCCCACGAGCGTGAAGCCCACAGGCACGAGGTCGGAGAGAGAGACATCGTAAGCGTCGGTCATACTCGCACCGGTGTGCGAGACAACGACGGTAAATGTGATCGGAGCACCCCCGGCGTCGCCTGTGGTGCTTGAGAGAGACTCGGTCACTCGCAAGACGGGAGCGACAACGGTGAGTGCAGGAGCACTCGTAGTCCTGGTGCCGCTGGGGACGGTGAATGTCGCTGAATTTGTAAGCGTCGTACCATTTTGGTTGCCGACGGTATTGAGCACAACGGCGGTATAAGTCAGAACGACGGTCTCAGGGGTACCACTATCGTTATCGGTATTCGTGAGAGTGCCGAGGTCGAAGGTGACCGAGCCTCCGCTTGAGCCGACTACCGCGTTGGTTAGCACACCTGCGAACCCACCTGCGATCGAGGTGGAAACGTTCGGAGAAGCAGTGATCGAGTCGAGGCTGAGGATCGCCAGGCCACTCGGAAGTGTGTCGACGAGCGAGGCACCCGGTGTCGTTCCCTGGGTCACAGTGAGGGAGACCCGATATTGAACCTGTTCGCCGATCGCGACATTGTTCCCAGCCGTGAACCCCTGATTGGTCCCGAGCACGACCTTCGTGATCCCAAGCGGAGGGATGATCGTTGCGGAACCGCTAGTCACCAAGTTATTGACCGAGCCGCCGGGGTCAGATAAGTCTCCGGTTCGCTCATGCGAATTTGCGTTATAGGTCGAGATCTGTGGATTTGCAGTTCCAGGCAAGGTACTATAGGCAATCTTGACCGTATTAACCACGGGGCTCAAACCGGCGACACCACCCCCCACGAGCGCCTGGAAGACGATGGTGCTGGTGTCGGTTTTGGTGAACGTGGCGAAAGTCGCCGTCACGCTCCCGGCGGCCTGGCCGATTGTGGTGGGGACGAGGCCCGCCGTGTTCTGGAGCGATCCGCCGACGTAGGTCAGATTGGCTGGAATGATGTCGCTTAAATTGACATCGAAAGCGTCAGCACCGCTCCGTGAAGCGTGAGAAATGATCATTGTATAGGTGACTGTGTCGCCTGCCTGTGCGTTCGCATTGTCAACGGTCTTGACAACCTGAATTGCAGGAACAACAGCCGTAACCGATGCATTTGTATTGACACCTCCACCTGTATAATTCAATCTGGCCGAGTTGGTCAGCGTGGTTCCGTTGATATTCCCAGCGACGTTGAGAACGACTGCTCGGTAAACCAGCGTCACAGTCTCGGCAGTAGTGTTGACGATGTCCGTGTTGGTGATCGAACCGAAGTTCAGTGAAATTGACGACCCTCCCGCGCCGACCGTTGCAGCAGCCAAGATTGCCTCGAGAGTTCCGCTGGAGAAACTCAACGCTCCCGAGGACGACGTCAGGGTATCGAGCGAGACCAGGGCCATTCCTGTCGGCAACGCATCTGCCAGGAGAGCGCTCGGAGTGACACCCTCCGGAATAGTGGCGGTGATCGAATAGGTGCCCACCTCACCGATGGTCAGATTGGGACCAGTCGTAAAAGCCTGATTGGTGGCGGTGAGGCTCTTGGTGAGTGATACGTCGGCGGTGGTCACGGATGCTGTGGCGGTGAGCGGAGTGTTGAGGAAGTTGGCCCCGCCAGCCTGTGAGGCGTAATTGAACAGGGAAGCCGTGTTATCGAGGTGTTGTTTCGGCGTGACAGTCGAGGTGGAGAGGAGGTCAAAGGTCAAAACCATAATATTGCGACCGTTCGTCGTGCTGAACGGATCGAGCGAGCCGGCGGGTGATGCCGTGGGTCCGGGATCGGCCAGTTCCAGACCAGTGCCGAAGAGACCACCGCCGAGATCGGTCACACTCATCATCGCCCCGGTACCGTCGGTCACCGTCAGATTCAATCCACCGCCGGGAGTGGTAAAGCCTGTCGGCATCACGTCTCTGAGACGGACGTTGAACGCTCCGTTCAGACCAGAGCCCTTGTTTTCGACCACGAGGGCGAAGGTAACGAGATCACCTGCGTCGATCTTGCTAATACCCGCACGGATCGGGGTCGCGCCAAGCCCGTTGGAATGGATCGTTGCAGAACCGCGATATCCCGCCGAACCCGGTGCGCTGAAACTCACAGGACCTGGCGTTCCGGTGAGAACCGCATTGACGTTGTCAGTCGCGATGACGCCCTTTGTGATATTCAGAACAGGCTCGGTGAGCAGGATCTGAACGATTGCGTCCGATGCCGTGGGAGTCGCATTGGTTGTCCCCTCGATTGCGTGGGCCTGGTTGGTCAGGAACAGGCCGTCGGCGAAGGGTTGGTTGCTCACGGTGACTGTGAACAATAGATCGATCGTGGTGGACGAATTCGTCGGGTCCTTGTAGTTCGGATAAGCGAACTTCAGTGAATTGGACGTCCCGTTGCTCGTCAGCGTCGGGACCGTGCTGGAGAGGGGACGGAAGGTGTCGGCGGGTCCAAAGTTGGCGTGACCACTCGTGGGAATGACCGTCGCGGTGCTTGAGTATCCAGTGTCGTCAAACGTCCCAACGCTTGAGGCCGTGAAAACGGGAAGAGGCAGGAAATCGCTCAAGGAGAGCTGTTCTTCATCGCTCGTCGGCAAGGTGTACTGAAGTCGATATGTGACACTATCGCCCGCCGCGACTTTTACCGGAGTCGAGAACGAGCTACTGCCATTGACGGCATAGATCGACTTAATGAGCGTTCCGCTAACGATGATCACTGTCGCCGAGCTAGTGTCGGTGACTGTGCTTCCAGTCGGCGCGAGAGTCGCGATTGAGACGACGTCACCCTGCGCTGTGACCAGGTCGGAGAGATGGTCGCCGTGGTTGACGCTCGGCTCTCCGGAAGGGAAGTTGTTGGTGAATCGGGCTTGAATCACCGTACGGAACTTCACAGTTCCTGTCGTCGGCCCGTCACCTGGCGCTGTCTGAAGTGAACCGCCGCCTTGTGTCACCATCCCGCCCAAGAGCTGACCGTTCTGCCCACGCGTGATCATCTCGTTTGAGAGTCGAAAGGCAATGATGCTGGTTCCGTCAGGGGTCGTGGGTGCGGGTATGGCTCCCGTATAGTTGCCGGTGACCGAGAAATTCGCGGCGTTGAAGTTGGCGGTCCCAAGGGCAAATGGATTGCCGTTCACTTGGAGTGTTGGTGTGAACGAAGAGTCGAAGTGCTGGCCGTCGGAGATGACGTCCGACAAGCTGAGATTCTGGAAGGCGAAATAGTCGGAAACCTGGAAGTTGATCGTATATTCGAGTGTATCGCCGGGGCTTGGTCCGGTGGCACCTGTGTCCGTCACCACTACCACGGACTTTTGCGTTGCGAGTGAGCGATCGATCAAGACGTGACTATCGGTGTTGCTGGTAGCCAAAGTCGGCGGGTCGGTCGGGTCGAGAGGTAGCCAGTTCCCCTGTGCAGTAGCGGAGTCCGTAGATGTCTGAGGGGCACCTGTGCTTGCGCTTAGAACAGGGATCGCCAACGAATTGTTTAATGGGATGAAATAGGTGTAGAGAAGCGTCACGTCGTTCGTGGCCGTCGTGCCGGTGACACTCGTGAATCGCCGAGTGAGCGTACCGCCGGGTGACGACGTACTCGGCGTGCTCACACTCGTCGTACTTGTGGCCGTTCCCCGAATCGTGGTTGCGTCTACCTGTACATATTGCATAGAGTTCGGCAGGACGTCCGTCAAATCCAGATTCGTAATTGTTTGGCCTGCCGCGACATCAACCGTGATCAGATCCTGTCGAGGGAAGTTTGGTCCGGTGGCCGTCTCGTCTTCTGGCCCAATGTACGTCTTCTTGAGGATAAACAGGGTGGGCGTGACTGCGGCCGTCGTGCTAGTGCCGATGAGCGTCGGGTCGGTCGTAGGGTTATCGAGTGCGTCGTTGCCGTAGCGGAAGCCCCCCCGAGTCGTAATGTTCAGAGACTCGCCCACATCGGCAAAATTGCTAAGTCTGGTCGTCACATTGATCGTGGCGGTTGTCTGACCGGGCGTGTAGCTACCGAACGGGAGCTGGAGCACGACAAGTTGATCGCCCGGCGTCCCTGAAACGACGACCGGCGAGCCCGTATTGTCTCTCGCGTAAGGGTGTGTCGCGTGTCCACCCGCGTCAAACGTCAACGTCGTCGAGACGATTGCCGAGCCCAGGTAGCTCGCGGAATTGAAGCTGACACCGTCGGGGTTGGAGACTCCGTCAAGGCCGGTGGTCGGCAGAAAGAGATCGACATAAGGACCAAATCCGGTGGACGTTAGCGAGGTGTTCGAAAACCCGACTGTGAAGTTAAGAGTCTCGCCGATCAGGGCTTGTGTCGGAAGTGTGAGAGCCGTTGTTGGGATCGCCGCAAGAAGCGTTCGTTGTTCTAATCGTTCCAGAGAAATGCGTTGTGATCCTTTCCTCATCGTCGCACATCGGACGCTGTTAGGTACCCCAGAACGACGAGATGAGGTCAATAACATCAATGATGCCTCCAGGTGGGATCGAGTTTGGTGAGGATACCTTGAAATGTAGAACACACGCTAAGTCTGTGCGGACGCCGTGAGCGTTTTCGGCACACATCTGCGTCTACAGGTACACCCCAGCCGAAGATTCAAGCCATTTGCGAGTGATCTAGAGTCGTTGCAGAGGCCCGAACTTGCGAGTGCCAATCAAATGATCGGGCCCCATACATTCCCATGGGTGCAATCCGATCGACGATCTCGCACATGATCTAACATCGAGTGTTCGATCCCATCCGGCGAGTTTTCCAATCCAGAGTCAGAAGCTTTGATGTGCTGAGTGTGAGTTTGCGACAAAATCACGAGGCTGGGAAGAGATACATCGGCGAGCCATGGGGCTGATCTGTGAGTCCAAGCAATCAAAGCCGAGATGGCAGGACCTCGGCTATGGTTGAAGGTGATGTTAGGCGGGATAGACAAAGGCAATCACTTGTTTTTAACCAGAGTAATTTGATTGCCAACAGCGTTGTGGATTGCACAATCCATGAGGGTTCGAAATGAGCAACATCCCTCGACCGCCGATCTTGAGGAGATCCTCGGGATCGAAGGGCTTATCAAGCACTGCGACGTTGAATCCGAACCCTTCGTCCGTGATGACGAAATGTGCTTGGGTCGAGTCGATTATTGTCTCGAGACGAACCTTTCGGGCGCGATATGGGTCCTGAATCGTCCGTACTTCGGCGAGTCGATAAAAAACTCAGGTTTTGGGCAGCTTCGGCTTCCTCTGCATGGATCGGGGCTTTCGGGTCACCCTACGTTCGACATGACCCCTTGATCGCCATAAGTTCATTGATTGCACCTGCCGGCCACCTTGAATCAAAGCTGACGTAAGGGGCAAGCCGAGAAAATGAGGGGCCGTAGATGGCATTGTCGCAAATCACCACGGCGTGGTGGTCGCTTTCAGATCGCAACCCCGCCGCCCGAGTTGGCAAGCCTTGGCCGGCCTCTACCTTTTTTCGAGAGTGTTCCGTCTCGTCACGTGGCTAGGTCAGCCTCCTGATCGGTGATCGGGCT
Organism: Isosphaeraceae bacterium; assembly: GCA_025356475.1. GTDB lineage: Bacteria > Planctomycetota > Planctomycetia > Isosphaerales > Isosphaeraceae > JANXSX01. Next base: position 78,241 of record JANXSX010000212.1, read on the forward strand.
CACCATGAGCCGCGTTCCGCCAACGCATACCTCGATTGGCGATAAACCGACTTCATGCAGATCCATGCCTACAAGTTCGTGATATTTTGCGAATTGAGCATATAAAGATTGATTGAATAAATATCTCTCACTTCGTGAGACATCTACCGCTCGTTGATCGCACGCGAGGGGCTCAGCATTGTTTGTGCCAAATCAGGACTAAAGCCAGACCATCTTTCATGTCAAATTGAGCGGAATTCTCTTGAATCTCGACGACGTATCGCCTCCAATCTACTTGAAGTCGGGTGAAGACGAGGCGGCTTGAGGGTGTTGGGCAAATTGTAGAGAATCGGAACCTGGCCTAGGAAACCTTCTGGGCGAGCGAATTTCCCACCGAGATTCCATCAGGACGTCGTGAGACATGCATCAATACCTTGGCAGGACTGCGTTTGATCCACGACTACGGATCAGGTCGTTTTCAGGCCCCAAAATATTGCGACGCAGCACGAAACGATCCGCCCCAATCTCCTTGACAAGCCCTCAATCGATACTAGTTAGAGTTGTCTCACCTTTTTTCCACCTAGTCAAAAAACGTGTACATTTGGGGCACTAATTATGTGCTCCCACCCGGCTCGAATCGATTCTAGCCCCCGATTTCGCCCTGCACTTGATCAACGTACGTACCTAATTAAGCCGGGATTTCACCTGATCGCCGTCTCGGAACGCTCGTCAATACACCCTCTGAACGCACCTCAGGAGATTGAAGATGCCTCGCAAACCATCGTGGATGGAACAGGGATGGGGTCGTGGGAAGCGCAAGGGAACGGCGGACCAGGCTCAGGTTCCATTCTCGAAGCTGGCCCGTCGAGAATTCGAGCTCAAGCTGATCCTTGAGGAACTCGAACAGCGGTTAGCCCCGACTGCGGATATCACTTATAGCTGGCTACTCGCCCACACGCCCAACGACATCACCCACGGGGCGACACTTGACTTGAAGATTGCCAGCCACGATGCGGCGGACTGGCTGCAACTGGTGGAGTCGGGCACGACAAGTTCTCTCCAGGAAGTTCAGCTCACCCAAGACCGATCGGTCGACCTCACTGGGGGGCCATTCGCCGATTCTCTGACGATAAACTTCGCTTCTGCCGCTTCCAGCCACTACGCGATCTCGTTGAACTTTGATGGTGGGACCAACCTTCCCCTCGTTCATGACCAGGTCACCGTTGCCGGGGCGGGGACCGTCTATCAACCTCAGTCGTTTTCGCTGACCAGTAACCGCGACATCAGTGTTGTCGGCAAGGTCTCAACGGTCAACGACCTGACAATCGCCGCCAACGATTCCAATAACGGGGGCGTTTTCGGATCGGGCCTGCTGGCGAACGCATCCGCCACGATCATCGTTGATACGGCAAACCTGACCGGCCGGAACATCAAGCTCACGTCGACCTCGACGGTAAATGTCGATAACACCGGCTTCGGAGTGAGTTTCGCCAAGGCTGCCTTCGTCACTTCGGACTCGAACGCCGCAGTGACGATCAAGAGTGGGACGATCACAGCCACGGGTGATCTGACGATCTCGGCAACTTCAACGGTAACGACGAAGGCCAGCACAGCCGGCGACTCCTCAAGTGCAACGACTTCGGTCGACGCCGCAGTCGCCAGTTCGATCATTCACAGTGTCTCGAGCGTCGATGTCCAGGGTGGAACCCTCTCGGCAACGGGTAAGGCCGACATCACGGCGAAGAACACAGTCCATAGTACGAGTATCGCCGACGGGAGCCCAGGAACGGCGGGCGGCTCGGTCGGGGTTTCTGTTCTCTGGGGAGATACAACCGCAACGATTAGCGGCGGCACAATCAGCGCGACCCAAGTCAATTTAACCGCGACTAGTGACCGGAGTGGCACAACGATCGCTAAGGCCAGCCCCGGCGGAGCCGACAATGGAGGAGGATCAAACGAGTCGGAGAAACGGCTCAGCACTCCCAACCCGAACACGGCCAAAGACGGTAAGTCGGTCGACTCCGCAAGTACTGGGGACGCGAGTACCGGAGGGGGAAGCGTCGGATTTGCAGGGGCCGTCTCGGTCGGAGTCTTGACCGGAGATACCAAGGCTCGAATTACCGCAGGCTCGGTGACCGCCACGACCGGCGACATCACCGTGAACGCCAGTGGAACCAGCAACCTGACCACGACCGCCGATGGATCTCCAAAGAGCGGATCGTCCGGGACAGCGGTCGGTGTCGCGATCGGAGTGGGTGTCGCGGTGGTCGAAACCATTGCCTCACTGAGTGGATCGCCCGACCTTCACGCAGCCAACATCAACCTCAACGCCACGACGCCCGCCAGTATATTCGATACCGAGGCAACCTCAGGAGCGAGCGGTTCAGGCGTCAGCGTCGCAGGTTCGTTGACTGTCAATGTTGCAACTGTGAAGACCAATGCGGTGGTCAACACCGGCGCGTCGGTCAACGCGAACGGTGCAAACGTCGGGCTGACCGCGACCTCGACGATGACAAGCACCTCCGCCGCCAAGGCCAAAAAAGACGGGGCGACCGGCAAGAGTGTCGGCGTTGGCGCATCGCTCGGCTTAAATATCGTCAACGACACGACAACCGCCGCCGTGCGAGACACTGCCACATTGACGGCTGCGGGAAATCTGTCCCTCAACGCCACATCCACGGATACCCTGACCACCGAGGCCCAAAATGCGGCATCCGGTGGTGTTGCGGTCTCCCCGACTGTCGCGATCTCGATCGCCAACGTCACGACGGGTGCGACGGTGGGCACGGGATCTCTCCTCACTCTAACCGGAACTTTTGACGCCACCGCGACTCAGACTGCGACGGCGACAACCAAGGCCATGGGCGATGCCAAGGGGACAGGGAGCGCGGCCATCGGCGCGTCGCTCGCCCTGTCGATCGTGAATGATTCGGCGACGGCGACGACCGCCCGGGACGTGAGCGCTACGGGGGCGATCGGTTTCTCGGCATTCGCCTCATCCGCGAGCGAGACCGACGCGACCGCGAGCGCTGAGGGTGCGAAGGATAAGGACAACGACACCTCGGGCAAGGATGTCAAAGGCAAGTCCGACGATCAGCTCAAGGTCGCTAATAAGCGGGGCGCGGACGACGGAGGCACCGATTCAGGACAGACATCGACCCCGAAGGCGTCGACCTCGGATGGCGGAGTTAGCGTGGCGGCGGCGATCTCGATCAACATCGCCAAGACGACCTCACAAGCAGCCATCCTCGATACCGTCACGATCACTTCGACCGCAGGCAAGGTCGGGCTCACCAGTTCTGCCAATACGGACTCCAAGGCGATCGCCAACGGCTCGACCGCCGACACCGCGATCGGCATTGGCGCGGCTGTCGCCCTCAATAAGGTCGACATCACGAACACAGCCTCGACCGGAAACGCGACGATCAATGCCGTCGGACTCGACATCGAGTCGCTCATGACGATTAATGGCAATGACGAGGTCCGGCGATGGGATGGTTCGACCTGGGTTCTGATCCCGTCGGGCTCGACACTGCCGGCGTCGGAAGTGGCGCGATGGGACGGCTCGGACTGGAGCATCATCCCCTCGGGCACGACCCTGCCCGCCTCCTCTGCCGATGGCGATTACTTCCGGCTCACTCAGATGGATGGAACGCACCTCGCCGGGATCTATCTCCGTATCGGCACGTCGTGGACGATCCAGCCTGCGATAGTCAACAGTGGTGCAAGCTACCCCACGTCACCATCGGTCGGGGACTTCTACCGTCTCGACGGTGATGACTACCGCCTCACCGCAGTGGACGGCACAAATCAGCCGGGAATCTATCAGCGGAGCGGGTCAACCTGGGTCCTTCAGGTTGTCACGATCGGCGACGGATCGGTTTACCCGTCAAATCCCTCGACCGGCGATTTCTTCAGGCTTGCTGAACATAGTATTGATGCCGAGGCAACATCGGGTGCCGCGTCCGACAAGGTCGGCATCGCTGGCTCGCTGGCCTTGAATATCATCACAAATGACACTGAGGCCTTGATCAAGGGCTCGGCCCACGTCACGGCGAACGCCGGTGATGTCACGCTGAGAACACAGAGTACGGAAGAAGAGAACGCGAACGCGACTTCCAAGTCCGAAGCGGGCAAGGTGGGGGTCGGTGCCTCGATCGGTCTGAATATCGTCACTTCGCACGTCACCCGCTCAGCAATCGAGGATGGCGCGACGCTGATCGGCGGTCAGAACCTGACAGTGAGCGCGACCTCGTTCCACGTTGTGACAACTTCCGACAAGGCAGGAGCTGAGGGGGGCGTGGCGGTCAGCCCTGCGGTTTCACTCGCGATCGTCACCGACACGACCACCGCGCGGATCGGGACCGGCGGCGACCTGACGACCACGGGTGATGCCGTGATCCAGGCGACCGAGATTCAGTCAACAACCGCAACCGCCGACGCTGAGGCCGCAGGCGACAAGGTGGCCGTGGGTGCCGCAGTCGCGATCAACATTGCAACAGCCACGACAACCGCGATCCTAGCCCGGAACTTGAACGCCCTCTCCGCGATCATCGCCTCTGCCTCGACCATCTCCGGAAGCGCGATCTCCAAGGCGAGTGCCAAAGGAGAGGATCAGAGCGGTAAGAAGTCGGACGACCAGAGCAAGGACCAGGTTGGAAATAACCCGAACACCGCAGGCAAGACCAACGGGACACTTCCCAAGGCGAGCGACCAAACGGGAAGCTCCGATGGAGCCAGCGGAGCCAGTAAGACATCCAGCGACAAGTCCGGCAACAAGTCGAGCGGTGCCGGTATCGCCGCTGCGGTTGGCGTGAATTGGCTGCGATCCTCGAATATGGCGTCGATCGCGGATGGTGTCCAACTGACTGCAACCACCGGGTCGGTGAAAATCAGTGCCGCGAACCAGGCTGGGGCCACCGCCAAGGGAACCGGTACTGCGCTGAAATCGAGTTCCAAGGCCAACGTCGCTGCGGCGATTGGTTTGAATGTCGCCACGATCAGCAACACGGCTCACATCGGTGCCAATGCCGTGGTCAGCGGTCATGGGGTCACGGTTGAAGCGATTACTCCGATCGGGCTCGAGAATGACTTCATCGTCTGGGGCCTGTCGGCGGCCGGAGGGACGAGCAGCGATTATTCGGTCGCGGGTTCAATTGGCGTCAATGTGATCTCGTTCACGACGGAGGCCTCAGTTGGGACTGGTGCCCAGGTCAACTCCGTCGGCAACGTCACGCTGAACGCGACCGCACCGATGGGCCTTCAGAACATCGCGGCATCGGGTGCCCTCGGGACGAAGGTTGGGGTCGGCGCGGCGGTTGCGGTCAACGTCCTTTCCCCGGTTTCGACCAAAGCATTCATAGACACGAACGCCCAAGTCAATGCATCTGAAGTCTTGTCGATCAATGCGACCGCTTCGCTCTCCCCCATCAATGTCGAACTTCCGCTCCTGAAGCAGAAAATCGCGGTCTCGAGTGTCGGGATCGGTGGCGGAGTCGGCACAGGATCGGCGGCGATCGGTGGTTCGGTGATTGTTGATGTCTTCTCCTTGACGACACAAGCGTATATTGCTTCGGGAGCCCAGATCAACCAGGCAGGGGCACCGGGGGCAAACCAGAGCATCACCATCACTGCGACCGACAACACTGTGCTCAAGAATGGTGCGGGTGGGCTCGGTGGTACGACCGGATCGGCTGGAATCGGGATCGCGGTGGCGGTCGATGTCATCGATAAAGACACACGAGCCTACATTGGCAAATCTGCAATCGTGAGTGCGGACAAGGATGTGACGATCCAGGCGATTCGCACTGAACAGATCCTTGTCGTCGCGGCTGCTGCGGGCGTTGCCGATACGGCCGGGGTGGCCGCGTCGATCATTGTGGTGGTTCTCGACTCGGGAACTTCGAGCGGAACCAGGGCCTATGTCGATGGCGACTCATCGAGCGTGGCGACCGTTCATGCCCACGGGAACATTTTGGTCTCCGCAACGGACACCGCCGACAAGATTGAGCTTTATGCGGGAGGCTTGGCCTTCGGCGGCGATGCCGGAGTCGGAGTGGCGAGCACCACGCTGATTCGCGGAGGTTTGGTCGACGCCTCGATCGGCCAGCAAGCCGATATTCAGGCCCTTGGGGCCACTGGTCTCACCGTCTCCGCGACGCAGACCGAGAATATCTTCCTACTGGCGATCGCTGGTGGTGCCTCGGGAACGGCTGCCGTTGCTGGGTCGGCTGTCGTCGATATCGTCAACGATACGACCACTGCCCACATCGACCGGGCCGCAACGGTCAATACCACTAACGTCGGGGCGAGTTCCACTCAAGGCGTCACGGTCACCGCCACCGATACGAGTACCATCAACGGGATCTCCGGCGCGCTTGCGATCGGCGGCGATGCAGGTGTCGGCGCTGGTGTCGATGTCGAGGTCATCACTAAAGACACCGAGGCGTGGATTGCCCAGGCCGCGACTGTTAACGCCCGAGGGAATCTAACCGTTGATGCCAGGTCGCAAGAGACCGCCTTGTCCATCTCGGTTGGGGCCGGATTCTCAGGATCGGCGGCGGTGACCGTGAACGCTGGGGTCTCGGTCTACAACATCACGACCAAGGCATTTATCGACGGCGGCCCGCTGCTAACCGATGGGGCGCAGATCAATATCGATGGTAGTGGGCGGGTCGCTGCCGACGAAACGCTGAAAATGAATCTGATCGCGGGCAATCTCTCGGGCTCGGGAAGTGTTGCAGTCGGTGCTGCTGCTGCCGTTCCGGTCGTTACCAAGACCACAATCTCCTATATTGGTGACCATGCGATCATCAATGCAAAAGGGGGCGGGACGGGGCTCACGACCAAGACCGGGAACTACACGGTCAACTTGATCGACACCAGATTCGACCCCGCCGACGCCGTTCAAGGCGATGGCAAGACGATCGATCTGGGCTATGTTCATGGGCTGAGCGAGGGTCAGCAAGTTCTTTACGATAATGGTGGCGGTTCAAATATCGGCGGGCTCAACGCCGGAACTGTCTATTATGTTCACCTAGTTGCTGCACATCCCACACAGATTCAGCTCGAAGCAACCTCGGGCGGATCGGTCATCACCGGCCTGAGTGTTCCATCGAACGGCGGTCAATCGCAGCGACTCACGCCGACGAACCAGGCTGCCCCTCGAAGCGATAGCTCCCCCCGATTCAATCCTGCAAAAGGTGTTAGCGGCGACACGATTAACTTGCCTTACTCCCTCAGCGTCAGCACCGGCGACCCGGTCGTCTATAGCGCAGGGGGCGGCAGCCCGATCGGCGGGCTGGTCGACGGCAGCACATATTATGTCATCAAGAACGGCGGGTCCATTCGGCTTGCTGCGACCAAGGACGACGCGACGGCGGGAACTCAGATCCATCTTGATAAGTCAAAGGCCACGGGTAAGTCGCACAGCATTGTCAAGCAGGGAAGCGTGCCCTCAGGGGATGCCTCTGAGACCGGGATCCGCCAAATCTCGGCGGGGACTACCTCGGGATTTCAAGGCCTGGCCCTCACAGCGACCAGTAGCGGAGACATCGCGGGCATTGGCGTCAGTGCCGCGCTGTCGGGTGCTGTCGCGGTTGGGGTTTCGGGCACGGTCCAGATTATCACGAGCAATACCAGTGCCTATATCGGCAAGTCGGCACAGATCAATCAGTCACCAAACGCCGGAGCCATCACTCATCAATCGGTCCTGGTGGCCGCCGGTGATGTGTTCCACCAGTTGATGGTCGCCGCGTCGATTGCCATCAGCGGTGAAGTCGGTGTCGGAGCCAGTGTGACCGTGGGCGTGGTGAAGTTGAACACCGATGCCTATATCGACAACTCCGCAGTCGTGAATGCCGCGAATGATGTTGTCATCTCAGCTAACGGAATCGGTACTCTGGTCTCTGCCTCGGCCAGCGGCGGTGGTGGTACGGTCGGTGTGGCCGGTGCTGTCTCAGTGGTGATTCTCACAACACATACCTATGCAAACACTGGTACGGGAGTCACGATCAACGCGGGTAACAACGTGCTGATCGCCTCCCGCGAGGACACCAAGGTTGTGGTCGTCTCGGGCGGAGTGGCCGGTGGGTTTGTTGGAGTCGGAGTGGGGATCGCAGTCACGACGATTACCAAAGACACTGAAGCATATATTGGCAATGGTAGCGTTGTTGATGCCATGTCGACTCAGTCGGGAACACTGGCTGGAATCTACGATGGTACGATCGGTGGAGACACGTTCGGCAGCGAGGGAGCCTTTCATGGCCTCGCTGTCGAGGCGACGTCGAATGAGAGTGTCTTCGGTCTGGCGATCAGTGCGGCTGGCGGAGTCGTCGGGGTCGCGGGGGGTATCGGAGTCGCACTGGTCCACGCGACCACCAAGTCCTACATCGGCGACAACGCGCAAGTAAACCTTTTGGCCGGAGCCGGCAGCTCCCAGTCTGTGAATGTGTCGGCGGTTGACTTGACCAAGACCCTAACCGTAGGTGGAGGTGTAGCCGGTGGGCTCGTCGGCGTTGCAGGTGGCATTGATATCGGAGTGGTTGACAACACGACCAAAGCGTATCTGGGGAGTGGGTCCAGTGTTCATGCCGCCAATAACGTTGATGTGAATTCGCTGTCGATCAAGAATGTGCAGACCTACGCGATCAGCATCGGTGGTGGGTTCGTCGGGGCTGCCGGTTCCGTGTCGGTCTGGACCGTGGGCGCGAATGCCAATACCACCTACTCCGACGGCTCCATCGATCGCGGTGTTTGGACTTCCTCAGCCGACTACAAGCAGGGCGACATCGTTACCGCATCGGACGGAAAACGGTATTCCGCGAAAACGGACCTGGCGCATCCTGCTTCCAACCCATCGAATGGCGCTAGTGGCAGCAATTGGGAAGCAGCCCAAAATCCACTCCAGACTGACAACGGCAACGCAGCCGACCAAGCAGGAACCCAGGCTGCCGGTAGTGGCGGCTATAAGGATATTCTCCAGGGTACATCGAGCGGGTCGGGAGACAAGACCGATGGCCGAATTCGATCGGCGGCTGGTTCGAATTCGACCACTGGCACGTACAAGCAAATCAATGACAGTGCCCCTAACTCGAATCTCGTCACGAACACGCTCGGCGATACGAATCTGCCCGAGGGAACCGTCTCTGCGGTCAACTCGAACGCTGTGGTCGTCGCCGGTCACAGTGTGCATGTCCGTGCCGACGAGTCGATGAGCCTCAATGGAGTCGCGGGGACCGCCACCGGTGGTGTCGTCGCAATCGGGGGATCGGTCCTGGTCGCGAATATCGGCAGCCACACCGACGCATCGATCGGAGCAGGTGCGAATATCACTGCAGGCACCGGAAGCAGCGACGACGTTAAAGTCAGTGCGAACATGACTGAGAATGTGTATGGACTCGCGTTCGCTGGCCAAGCTGGCGGCGTGGCGATTGCGGCCCAGGTTGCCGTCATCACCGACACCAGCAGTCAGCGGGCTCATGTCGAAAATGGAGCCCAGATCCCGCAGGCTGGTGGAACCGTCGAGGTTGGAGCACACTCGAATCGAACGGTATTCGCTGACGCGATCGGCGTCTCCCTCGGTGCGGTCGCGGCTGGAGCAGCTATCGCGGTCACCGACGTGGGCGGAGACACGATGGCCACGATCGGCTCAGCCTCGATCGGCACGAGTCCACCGAAATCTGTAAGTAACCTTCATGTTGTGGCCGATCCCCACACCACCGCCAAAGCCCGCACGATCGGTATCCAGGCAGGGCTCGGGCTGGCGATCAGCGGAACGGTTGCGGTTGCGAAGATTCACCCGACCATCTCTGCGACCATCGGGCCGAACGCAACGATCAACGTCAGCAACGACGTTCTGGTCGAAGCTGCTCCCCAGACGACGGCCTCTGCGGAAGCTTACGGCGTCGCGGTTGGTGGTGGCATCTCGATTGGTGCCGCAGTCGCGGTCTCATTGGCGAGTCCGACCGTGACAACCTCGGTCCAGACCAATGGGCTAAGCGCCGGCCATGACGTGATCGTCCGCACCTTACATAACTACACGTTAGCAGGACCAGTTGCCGGCACCGGAGCGATCTCGAAGGTGAAGGCAGGAGCAGGGGGCGTCTTCGCCGGCACGGGCGCAGTCTCCCAGGCCGACGCGTCTGGGATCGTCTCGACATCCCTCACCGGTTCACAAGGGTCGTCGATCGCGGCGGGACATCAGATTTTAGTGAGTGGTCAGGCAGCGAATCCGGCGAATGCCGATACGATCGCGCTCGCGCTTGGTCTTGTCGGCATCGGCGCAAGTTCCTCGAACGCGAATTCGAATGGTTCAAATATCACCCATGCCGGTGGTTTGAATGTCGAACTGCTGTCGGGGACGGTCACAACAAGGGCGTTCAGCTCCGATAGTGCCATTGCGCACACCATCTCAGGGGCCGGCGGAATCGTTGCCGGGAGCGGATCGATACCGATCGCCAATGTCGGCTCGACGACCAAAGCCTCCCTCGACAATGGAACCATTGTTCATTCTTTAGCCATAACGCCAAGAAGCATCACGACGGGTCCGGTTCTTCCGGCAACGGCGGCTGATGGAACCCTCTTCAGCCTGACGCCTTCCCCCTCGATCTACCTCTACCTTGGCGGCAACTGGATCCTCCAGGTCACCACCCAAGCGACCGCTCTTCCCGGAGCAGGGACCGTCTTACCCGGTAGTGCCGCCAATGGGGCTCTGTTCCTGTTGACTGCGGTTAGTGGTGCCAAGAACCCAGCCCTTTATCGCTACTCCGCAGGCTCGTGGGTCTTCTCGGCCCCGTTGAACACTCTGGTCGACATCCCTTCCGGGAATGGAATCACTCCAGGGGCTTATAAGTATGTGGGAGGAGTCTGGACCTTACAGACTGTCCCCCAGGGAGGATTGTTGCCGGGTTCGGCGGGGGCCAATTCCCTGTTTCGCTTGCTACTCGCACCCACGCTCTACGTTCGGAGTGCAGGGGCCTGGCAGTTGACTTCATATCCTGCGGTCACGCAGTTCCCTCGCAACGCGGTGTCGGGTTCGATCTATCTGTTGACTCAGCAGGACGGACCATGGGGTCCGGGACTCTACCAGATCAACCGAGGGGTGGTGTCGGTCAACGCGACCACCGTTCCATTCGCCCAAGCGAAAGCCGATGGGATTAGCGCGGGCGTGCTCGCGGTCGGAGTCTCTTATGCCACCACCACGGTGAATCCAGACGTCGAGGCGTGGGTCGGCAATGGATCGGTCATCCTCGCCGCAAGCCTGACGGTGAGTGCGAGCCAAACACTTGCTGGTGGTGCTCCCTCGTCAGATGCCTCCGCGTTCGGAGCAGTCGGAGGATTGATCGGGGTGGACGCGACCATCACCTCCGCGACCACGGCAAGTATCGTGAAAGGATTCATCGGTAACGGTAGTCAACTCACGATTGATGGCCAAACGTCAGTCTCAGCCACGAACAACAATCGGGAGTCGGCAAATTCGAGCAATATCACGGTGGGTCTGGCGGCAATCGGGGCCGCAACCGCCACAGCATCGTCCAACACCGTCACGCAAGCCTATCTTGGGAATGGCGTTGTACTCACGGGCGCAGCACTCAACGTGACGGCCTCGGGTACCGATGAAAACGACGCAGTTACGACAGCGGGTGCGGGAGGCGTTGTTGCCGGAGCAGCCGTTATCCCGACGATTCAGGCCACAAGTTTGGTACTCGCCCTGCTCGGTTCACCGCTCGGGGGAGTGGGCCCGCAGGTTGACCTGACTGGGGGAGGAAGTGGCGCGTTGACGGTGGTCGCCTCGCACACTGCAACCGGTGGCGCTCAGGTGATCACAACAGCAATCGGCGCTGTATCGGGTGCAGGCGCGGTCTCGACGGACTCGGTCAACTCCACCGTGATTGCGGCCATTAGTGATCAATCGCAGATCTATGCACGCAACATTAGCGTCACCGCCACGAATGGGACGGATCTGAACGACATCAGCCAAGGGACGACCGGTGGGCTCGTGAGCGTGGCAGGGGCTTCCAGCGTCGTCACTCTTACCATCACGACACAAGTCATCGTTGGTGCAAGTGCCCATGTCGAAGTCGTCGGCCCATCGTCGAACGATCACGTCTTTGAGTTGAACGCCTTGAACATCCTGAATGCCCTGAACAAAGTGACCTTCCTAACGGCGGGTGCTCTCTCAGGGGCTTCGACAAGCGGAACGATCACGACTCCGAAAGACCTCGCGCAAGTGCTGGTCAAGTCCTCAGCGGTCCTGATTAGCTCCGGGATTCTTGAGTTGACCTCTCGGGGCACCGGCCAGCTTCACAACTTGATGCAAGCCGACACCTATGGGGTCGGCACGGTCAGCCTCGGCAATTCAACCATTGATGCCCGGCCCGACAACGAAGTCAACATTCTATCAAACGCCCACCTTCGTGCCTTGGGTAACCTGAACTTAACCGCAGGGCGGGATGCCGATCCAAATATCGTCAGCTCCGCAGATCGTTATACAATTGAGGCTCGATGGGACGGTTTTGCGGGCTCCGCCATTCCGATTTCCAGCGTCAGTGCAAGTGCCGTCATCATTCAAACCAATAACGTAACGATCGCAGTCAACGCGCTCACGCAAACGGCCCGCCAGGCTAACCTTTACGCCGAGCGATTCGGGATCGTGGACCTGACCGGCAAAGCCAAAGCCGTGAGCTGGGTCAGCGACGTCGCGGACGCAGCCTATAGCCTGCTCGGTGGCAATGGGGCTGAGGCATTTGCCGGTTACTCGAATGCCGAAGCCCATGGCGTAGTTCAGGTTGATGGAACGGTCGAGACCGGCCTGACTCGACATCAGACCCTCGTCCTCAGCGGTTGGGATCAAGTCGCGGGGACTGTGACGGCGAGTCAGCAGGATATCGGGATCACGTTCACAGCCAGCATCAAACAGATCCAGAGTACTCTTGTTCAGGAATTGAACAAAGATCAACAGATCCTAGCGACCTTCGGCGACACCAATGCCACCCTCAAAGCCTTCTACCAGGGTGAAGTCACTCGGATCGAAAATGAACTGACCGCGTCGGGCCTCGCGGTCACAGTGACCAACCCAGACAATACAACGACCGTAATTTACCCAGGTCGGCAAGTCTTGACCATCTCCGTCAACCCGATCTGGGCTCAGGCCGGAGTGGTAGACGTGCGAGCGGATGTGCTGCAAGGATCGGGAAAGTTTATCGCCCCTAGCGACGTCCTGGTTAACATTCTCAACCATACACCCGCATTCGTCGAGATCGCCGGGATCACGATTCCCCAGGTGAACGGAGGAGTGTTTCTCGACGGCGAGATCATGCAGGACAATGCGTCGATCCATGCCAAAAGCGTGAGTAACGCATCGGCCGACACGGGTCTCGTGGCAGGCGCGGCGAACTTCGATCTCTCGCAAGTTCAGCCCGTTGCGGCAAACACGCCGACGATCAACGTCATTAATGATCTGAACGTCAACGACACCAACAGCTTTACACCTGCTCAAGTCAACCCAGATGGATATCCTTGGCCCAATATCACGATCCTGGCCGCCTCGGCTGGGGGCCAAGGCATTTTTAACGACAATGGAAATGTGACACTCAGCACCCTCGCATCTGGCAAGGGAAGCATCTACATCAACAACACGGTCAGGGCCAAGAACCTGACGGTCATCGCCGGTGGCGACGTCTATATCCAGGGCATGACATCGTACCCCGTGGGGGTCGAACCGGCCGACCAGTTTGGAAACGCGACAACCGGAGAATATGGTGCGGGCTCTGGAGTTACGGCACCGGGCGTCAAAGCTGCTGACCCTACCACGTCGTCGTTCACGAATGTGCTGAACACCGCGCCGAAGCTGCCTTACAGTCTTTACGGCGATCGAATTCATATTGATGCCGAATACATCAACGTCAACGGCGTGATTCAGAGCGGACGCGATAGCTATACCCTGACGATCGATGACGCTGCCTACAACGAAGCGCAAGGTCTGATCGGCCAGGGGAAGGCGGGGCGGCTCTACCTCTCACAAACCTCGGACGCGCATCCAGGCTTTGCCGTTTACTACAACACGGCTACGAAACGGTTCGAGGTCGGCGAGTTGAAGGCGAGTGGGGGCTACATCGAACTGTTTGGTCATGTCCTCAATAGTGGTTATGGCAAGATTCGCGTGCTCGGCGGCTACAGCACGATTCAGGTCGACAACACGACCAACCACGACGTACTGCTCAATCGGCTCGACGTCTCCCAGCGAGGGGCAGGGGTCTTGCTCCTTTACGATAAGGCTGGCGGCTCACCGCAAGTCACTTCAGGCTCGACCTCCTCGCCCGGCGGCCAGACAAACTTGACGCTTTACCAGTGGACCCCCACAGGCGTGACTGTCACGACCAATGTTAACGGCGGAAGTCCATTCGTGGGTGCGACTGGGTACAACAGTGTCTATCAACCAGCGAGCGGATGGCGCTATGGTTGGACGACTGAGGTCGATCAAAACCTGATCAAAGAGAAGTATATCAAGAGTGGTGCATGGCTTGGCGTCGTCCCCGACGTCTTCCAGAACGGTAACATTCAATGGGATTCCATCGAAGTGCAGGGGACCCCTCACTTCGCAGGCTCGGGACCCTATTACTACTACGACAATGGCTCCGACGGTTCGAACCCCGACGCCGTCTACACCTACGCACTAACCACCCAGACGACCTCGAGTACTGGCCCGATTCGCTACAAGCACGATGACTACTGGACGTGGTACGGCAGCCACGTTTACGAGTCGTGGTACCGCGAGATCGACGGTCAACAGGTGCTTCATACCCACACGGTGAATGCTCACCTGCCGATCAATGTCGAGTTCCTTGGCAGCTCTGAGGGGCGGATTACCGTCAACTCGAACAGCGGTGGCAGTGTCCTCCTCCAGGATGCCATCGCCAATCCGACCGGTGTGACGCAGATCACAACGACGGGATCGATCCAGGTCGAAACCGGAAATGGAGTCGTGAGCGGGCGACGAATTGAGTTGAATGCCGGAACAGGGATCGGCAGCGCGATCAACCCGCTGATCGTAAACGTCTCGGCACCGTCTCAAGGCACGGTCAGCCTCTATGCAGTGAGTACGACCGGAGATGTCGCCATCTCCCAGGCAAGCGGCGATTTGCCGATCGATCAGGTCAAAGCGTTAAATGGCAACGTCTATCTCACATCAAAGAACGGAATTCTGGTCGCCCGGAATGGTGCGAGCTACTTCGCTGGGCTCGTCTCAGGTGGATTGCTGAACCTGACGGCGGGCTCGGGGATCGGCAATTCGACCTCGCAGCCACTCTCGCTCGACACCGGAATCATCCCCATCGCGCAGAAAGCGGCCAACCTGCAGACGTTGACGGCTCATGCCGGAAACGACGTGTTCCTCAAGCAAGTTGCGGGAGATCTCTGGGTCAACCAGGTCATTACAGGGGGGCGTGCCTGGATCACCGTGTCGAACGGAAACCTGTTGGACGGCAACACCAACTCGGTGAAGGACGAGCGGGCTTACAAGGACCTCAAGGGGGGGGTCTGGGCCGACTTGCAACTCACTGTCGCCGATGGTGCCGACACGAAGATCTCCAATACGATCAGCTCTTATGCGTCTCAGAAAACTCAGGAATATCACACGTATTGGGTCTATCGGAATCAGCAAGCGAACCGGGCTGTCTATGACCCAAACTTTGTGGTTACGCTGACTCCGAGCGAGAACACGTACTACGACGGATTCTATCGTAAGCAGGGAATCGCGCAAGGCCTGGGAGGCTCGGCTCTCAACACCTTCGTCACCAACGCGATCACAACCCTCGTCAACTCACGAACCGTCCAGTACCACACCCTCAACGACCAGTTCGCGACCTACTTCCTCGGCCAGAATCAAGCGTTCCCAACGTCGTACTCCGCTTCGTTCACATATATGCCATCCACTCTTGAGACAACCCACCTGACGGCGGGAATCAAGGTCTGGACCGAGAACGAACTGCTACACCTTGTCGGTGCCGGGCTCCTCAAGTCGGTGACCGATACGGTGACGGTCATCAAGGATCCCAATATCGTCGCCACGGACATCACCCTGCTCGTTCCCAGCGGAAACGTGGGCCGAACAAGTGGCAAGGTGACGATTCTGCTGGACGGCCATACGTTCACCGACGACGAGTTGGTTGCGATGGCTGCCGCCGAACGCAAGGATGTGGCTTACCTCTCCGGCCCCGCCGTCAACGTGACTGCGACATTCAACACTGTGGCACGTACGATTACCCGCACCGATGGCGGCAACTGGACGGGCCTCTCTGCTGGACAGACGATTAAGGTCCTAGGCAACACGGGCAACGCGACCGATGGGTTGCTCTATTTCACCATTCAATCCGTGAGCGGAGGCGTAATCACGCTCTCGGTGTCGGACACGCTCGTGTCCGAGATCGCCAAGCCAATCACAGTCGAACCGATCGTCCTCGACCCCACATTCCAAGCGATTTCTTCCCAAACGCTTCCGGTCACATTCACGAATAACGGTTTCAACAACGTGGGTCGCCCGGGTGACACAATCACCCGATCGACCGGTAGCTGGATCGCCGACGGTTTCGTGGTCGGTAGTCTGATCCGAGTCAGCGGTGCAACCGCGAATGCCACCGCTAGCGGGGCTTCTTACAAGATCACCGCAGTCTCTGCTCTCACCCTCACGCTTGCTTCTAGCACGGCCCTGACCACCGAATCAACACCCGTGATCGTCACGCTTACACGGGGCCAAGCTCCTTCGCTCACATCCCTCGTGATCGATCAACGCGACGCTTTCAACGTGACCTCAAGTGGTGTGTTTTATGCCGATGTCTCGGGGAGCATGCTCCTGGGATCGACCCAGGATATTCGGATCGATCGAGTCACGGTGGGAAGCGACGTACGCATCAAGGTCGGCAAGGGAATTATTAATGCTGCGGCTCATGGGATCGACAATCTCTTGAGCGGCGATTTGATTCTTGAGGCGGCGACAGGTGGAGTTGGCACTCGTGCCAACCCGTTCTATACCAATCTCCAGTCGAACGCAACGATCACCGCCCGCTCGTCTGCGGACGTTTGGCTTTTCGAGCGAAACGCGGCAGGCAATGCCGGCAACATGAACATCGAGAGTATCTACTCGCAATCGGGCCTGGCGCACCTCGAGGCTGACGGATCGATTCTCGATGCTCTCAACACCGACTTCACCAAGGTGAAGGCCAACGGGATTGAACTTAAGGCAGGCGGTAACATCGGGTCAGGTGGTCTAACTCCCAATTATCTCGATATCTATACGACTGGCACGAGCACGTTGACGGCTCTAGCCCATGGAAGTATCTGGATCTCGGAGACCGACGGGAACCTTAACCTGCGCGATGTCGTTTCGCAGATGGGAGACGTCGCACTCCGCTCCGATCTGGCCATCATTGATGCCGTGGATGTCGTCGATCCCACGAATCCCTTCTCTGTCGATGTCGTGGGTGGGCCTTCGACCAAACCGAACGCGAACGTTCTCGGCAACAACATCACCCTGATCGCAAGTGCCGGCACGATCGGAGAGATTGGCAATGATCTCGACATCATCAGTGGCTATAGCGCGTTGGGTGCGTTGACCTCGTCGAGCCTCTTCGGCAATACGTACATCATTGAGGCTGCGGGCGATTTGAGGCTCAAGACGGTCACGACCGGTGGGGTTGGTAACGAAACAGCCTTTCTGACCGACCCAGTTGGTCGGATCCTCAACGCGAACCCTGGGGGCAATAACGTGCTCTCTGGCAAGCTCTGGTTGTTTGCGTCCGGGGATATTGGTGAGCCGACGAACGCGATCGCGACGGCAGTTGGGTTCATCGAAGGGATCTCGAGCGGCGGTAGCGTCTACATCGAGAATACTGGGGCGATTGTGGTTGGTGGCGTGACCACCACCTATAACGGTCAAACGGCGGGCGGCCTGGTTGGCGCGAAGAGCGTGCTCCTCGGTTCGCACAGCCCCGTGACTGTCAGTAAGAACATCACATCCGGCGATCAGATCGTGGTGATCTCTGGCGATAGTTCAGGACAGGATGATTTGACGATCGCCAGCGGCTCGCACCTCATTACGACGGCCGTTCCGGGTACCCCGTTGCCAGAGCTGCAAGGTGCTCGTCGTTACTATGTTCACCTCCTTGGAAACGTCATTCAACTTCTTGACGCGCCCGGCGGAAACGTGATCCTGCTGGGTATCCCACCTGATACGACGACCCGGCATTTCCTCACACCCGCTTCGCCACTCGTGAGCGGAGCGAATACTGGGACAGCCTCGCTCAAACAGTTCCAGAGCCTGCTCTTTACCGGCACAAACATCGACTCGGTGGCACATACGATTGACCTCGGCGCGGGCAACGGTCTCACTGAGGGTGAGGCCGTGATTTACTCGACTGCCGGCACGATCACTCTGCTCTCCGGCGATAACCTCTACCTGCAAGCAGGCTCCGTCCTTCAGGCAACGACGAATATTTATCTCTATGCGGACTTTGCCAAGACGGATCCTCTGAGCCAGACCGATTCGATCGTCACGACGGGTGCAAGTGTCACGGCAGGTCAGTCGATCACCGCGCTATCGACCGGTAGTCTGCAACTCACGAACAGCTCGAACTTCACGGCGACCGCTGGTTCGATCATGGTTCGAGTCGGCAAAGATATCGGTGTCGATGCCACGAGCAGCATGATCGCAGGGGGCGGCATCACCCTCTCCGGCGACGTTGCCGAGTTCGATACTGGCCTCGGCGTCGGGACCAACATCGTGCTATTGGGCACTCTTCAGGCGTCCCTGATCGATATCTATGGTGGTGCCAACGCGGACAACATTCTGATTCAACCCGTCGCCCTCATCGGCCATACGCGTGTCTTTGGCGGAGCAGGCGACGATCTAATCACCGTGACCCGGCTGAACACACGGACGACCTCACTCGATCTCGACGGTCAAACCGGTAATGACACTTATGTGATCAATACTGCCGGAAGTGTCAACGGTGGCGGCTTCCGTGATTATCTGATCAATGTTCATGACACATCACCGGTCGGCGACGGTGCGAACACTCTGGTGATTAACGGCACCGCCGACCCTGACATCTTCTTGATCCGTCGCAACTTCGTGTCACTCTTGCACGGTTCCCAGGCCGATGCATTTGCCAAGACAAATGCTCAGGTTGAACGGATCAATTACGACAGTTCGATCAATAGTCGCTTGCGGGTCAACGGCATGGCCGGCAACGATTACTTTGCGATGGACGACAACTCGACCATCACGACAGTCGATGGCGGAGCGGGTGATGACACGTTCCAGTTCGGCCAGATGTTTGGTCAGGATCGGATCACGACTGCGGTGCATGCAGGCGACGAGATCAACACGGTCTCGACGACTCGGGGTTATCTCAGTGTCGGCAACACATATCCGGTCGTGGCCTACGGTGGGTCGGGTGCGGATACGTTTAATGTCTACTCGAACCATGCCGACCTCACGCTGAATGGCGGACCCGGCAACGATAACTTCCTCGTACAAGCGTTCGCCCTGGCCAACCAGGGAGGTCCCGGGGGGAGTGGCGACAATACCCGTTACAACGTCAATGCTCAGCTCAATCTCGATGGCGGTAGCGGATTCAATCACCTCACCGTCGTAGGGACCGAGTTCAACGACACCTTTGTCATGACGGATAAGGGGGTTCAGGGCGTTGGGCTGAGCATGTCGTATGCGAACACGCAGGCGATCGAGGTCGATGGGCTCGCCGGTAACGATACGTTCGACGTCTCAAGCACACCCCAGGATTCGGTGACCTCGCTCTTCGGTGGAGGGGGTAGCGACACGTTCAACGTGGCTGGAGATATCACCTCCCGCGTTGTTTCCCGCAATTTGGCCGGGACGAGCAGCCTGGTCAATCAGCGGGTTGTCTCGAATGATCCCGCCTATAGTGGACTCAATGTCGGCGGCGTCGCTGTCAACGTGGCCGACCCCATTTCCGGACAGGTGATCATTACGGAGAAGCCTGGCGGGACGACCGTTGCTGAAAATGATGGCATCCCCGCCGATAGCGTTGCCAGCTATTCGCTCACGCTGGCCTTCCAGCCGACCTCTCCGGTGTACGTGAATATCTCCGCCGCGTTGGCCGATTCCGAGACGGCCGGGCTCGGTGGTGGTTCCTTGCTACTCTCAACAAACCCCGCACTCTTCGTCCGCAACGCGTTGGTCGTCAGATTCGACCCGGCGAACTGGAACACTCCGCAGATTGTGTTTGTGAAAGCGAGTAACGATAACCTCGCGCAAGGCAACCGCAAGGTCTCGGTCGCCCACTCCGTTACCAGCCTCGACCCAGCCTTCGAAGGGTCGAGTTCCAACGGTCCCAAGGTTCGGAGTGTAAGTGTTTCGGTGCTCGACACCAACACTGCGGGGCTGATCCTGAAGGAGACGAACGGTGCCACTCTGGTACTCGAAGGAAGCGGCTCCCAAGGAATTGCCGACTCGTATACCGTTTCCTTGTCAAAGGCCCCAAGCTCCAATGTCGTCGTCACGTTGGGTCTCAATGATCCCCGGTTGTTCTTGACGGACGCATTGTCGAATACGCTCGTAACATTGCTGTTTACACCAGCGAACTGGTCGACTCCGCAGACAGTCTATGTTCATGCGAGCAAAGATGGAGTTGCCCAGAATCGAACGCTCGATCAGATCTCGCACACAACTTCAAGTCAGGATCTCTCGTACTCAGCACTCTCAACCCCGACGATCCTCAACGTCACTGTGGTCGATGGCGACACACCTGGAGTTCTGGTCGACCAGCCGACGGGTTCGACCAACGTAGTGAAGGGGGGCCCTGGAGCTTCGTACTCTCTCCGACTCACGACTGCTCCGACCGGCCCTGTCACGATCAATCTCTTGCCGGATTCTCAGGTGCTTCTGGCCGGTTCGCAGAGTCCTCGAGTCAACGTCCCCGCCGCGACCAACTTCGGCGATGCATCCGTCGCCCCTCCTGGCATCAAGAATGCGATCCAGGTCATGGGGAATACCTTCAAGAGCGGGGACCAAGTCGTCTATCGAGTCTCGCCTGGTGCGAACGTGATTGGTGGACTCATCAACGGAGCGTACTATTTCATTCTTTTGGATTCGTCGCTCGCGAGTGGTTTCTTCCGGCTGGCAGGAACTGCCGAAGATGTCACCGCGAAGGTCTTTGTGCCGTTGACCGCTCCAGGGCAGTCCAACAACGGCTTGATGCACTCACTGGCACTTGTCCCCTCGGTCACATTTGATCCGAGCAACTGGTTCATCCCTGTTTCAATCAACCTGATCGCCAACCCGAATTTCAGCCCTGTATCGGGCCATGAATTCGACACTCTCTTCCCGCCGCAATCGCACAGCGTAGACCAGATCCGGGGCCCACTCCTCATTGATGGCAACGACAGCCAGAACAATGGATCGCTGACCCGTCCGCTCACTCTCCCGACCGAGAACAACGCAGGCGGTTCTGCGTTGGCGGCCCCAACTGACCCCGCCTTGGATGTGAATCGACTCACCGTCTACAACGACGGCAGTGTGGCAAATCAGGTCGGCACACTTACAGGATCAACATTGTCTGGGCTCGGAATGAGTGCGGGCCTGACGGTCGACGTCGGCACTCCCATTGCCCCCAACCTGGTCTCGATTCCGGGCGGAATCTCATACGGGCGGCTCACCGTCAACCCGACGACTGGGCTCTACACATCCTCGGCATCGCTCAGTGATATCCAGATCCTCAATGTTTTGCTCGGTAGAGGCAATGACGATTTCACGGTTCAAGGTACGCTGCGGACGACCGCCACTCAGGGCGGAATCACCCAGGTCAGTGGGGGAGGCGGCGATAATCGGATCACGGTTCTTGGGGGCGGTGGCCCGTTGTCTCCTCTGGTGATCAATGGCGGCGGTTCTCAAGATGGTAGCCTCTACGGTTCGACGGGGGGGGCACCCTCATCTTCAGGCTTTGCCTACAGCAACCCGGGCAACAACACCATCGACGCATCACAATCGACCCAAGGGGTAATCATCAATGGTGGCGTTGGTAATGATTCGCTGACGGGAAGCCAAGGGAACGACTGGATTGCGGGTGGCTCAGGTAACGACACGATCCAGGGCCAGGCGGGCAACGATATCATCTTCGGTGATTCCGCATTCAATGTGGACTTGTTGAATCGAGTGCTGTATGTCGCCAACCGGAACATGAGCCCCTTCAAGACTCGTGACAACCTCTCGGTCGGAAACGACACGATCGATAGCGGGCGAGGCAACGACATCGTCTTTGGCGATTTCGGAGTGATCGCTCAAGCGACGCACGTCGTGGGTGGATTGGCCGGTGGGCTGAATCTGTTGACGACGGGTAATGTAGCTCTCGCGACGACCGACGTCACGGGAACGGGCGGGAACGATACGATCAAGCTCGGGGATGGCAACGACGTTGCTTTCGGTGGCGCAGGCAACGACGCGATTACCGGCGGGGCCGGGAACGACGTGATCTTTGGCGATAATGGCATTGTCAGCTTCGCAGGCGGTCTTCCCGTGACCATCGCCACCACGGACCCCGGCACCGGTGGCAACGATACGATCAGCGCAGGTGGAGGCCGGAACCTGATTTTGGGCGGCTCGGGCAACGATACCATCTCCGTCCGACCCCGAATCATCAGCCCGATGACACCCGCAGGCACGACCGACGGCGAGAACGTCATCTTCGGCGACAACGGCAAGATCTCGCTCATGAACAACGTGGTCATCACCGCAGCCACAACCGATCCAACCTACGGGGGCGATGACACGATCACGGGTGGGACTGGTAACGACACGATTCTGGGTGGCCCAGGGGCCGACACGCTGGATGGCGGTGCAGGCAACGACGTTCTACTCGGCGACCTCGGTTCGATTGACCAGCTTCAAGGCCCTGTCACCACGATCATGACCACGGACCCAGGCTTCGGTGGTAACGACCACATCATCGGTGGGATCGGTAACGATATCATCCTGGGAGGGGCAGGCAACGATACGATCGATGGTGGGGCCGGAAATGATATCGTCTTGGGCGACTTCGGCAAGATTACCGTCACCCAGGAGCTTGTGTCCAACGTTACGACCACCGACCCCGGCCTCGGTGGCAGCGATACTTTGTTCGGAGGCGATGGCAACGATGTCATCCTTGGTGGTGCCGGGAGCGACACGATCGACGGCGGGGCTGGTAACGACGTCATTTTTGGTCACGATGCCACGGTCAACTTTGCAGGGGGCGTCCTTAGCTCCGCAACAAGTCTCGACCCATACCTCTCGCAACCTGTGACAATCACAGGAGGCGCGGGTGATGATGTGATCGTCGCAGGGGCAGGCAACGACAACCTCTCGGGAGGAGATGGGAACGACCTGATCCTTGGCGACAACGGGTCGATCACCTGGTCCGCCGGCCTTCTCTCAGTCGCGACTACCACCGATCCCACAAACGTTGGCAACAACACTATCACCGGCGATGCCGGCAATGACATCATCCTTGGTGGTGGTGGCAACAACTTGATCGACGGTGGTTCCGGTAACGACACGATCTTGGGGCATTTTGGCAAGGCCAAATTCACCCAGGGGCTCTTGACCAGTATCACCACAACAGATCCAAACCTGGGTGGCAACAACACAATCTTTGGCGGCGATGGTAATGATGTGATTTTGGGTGGTGTCGGCAAGAACGTCATCGACGGCGGTACCGGCAACGACGTCCTCTTCGGTCATGATGCCACGGTGACGTTCGCGAATTCGGTGATCACCTCGGCGACGAGCACCGATCCCCTCGTTGCCGGGGTCGTCAAGATTACCGGCGGAGCGGGTGACGACGTGATCGTGGGTGGGTCTGGGGCTGACAACCTTTCGGGTGGCGACGGGAATGACACGATTCTGGGCGATAGTGGAACGATCACTTGGTCGGGCGGGCAACTGTCAAGCGTGATGACCACATTCGCCGGTATGGGCGCGAATGATGTGATCGACGGTGGCAATGGAAATGACATCCTGATCGGTGGGGCCGGCGACGACTCGATTACATGCGGCTCGGGTAATGACGTCCTTCTCGGCGATTACGCGAAGGTTACCCTGACCGCCGGATACATCAGCACCATTACCACAACGGACCCAGGCTCAGGCGGTTCTGACACACTTGTAGGGGGCACCGGCAGCGATATCATTCTTGGAGGAGCGGGTAGCGACACGATTTTCGGCGGCAATGGAGACAGCGTCCTCTTCGGCCATGATGGCACAGTGGTCATGTCGTTCGGTACTTTAGTCTCGGCGACGAGTATCGACCCCACGGTCTTGGGCAACGTTTCAATCACAGGTGGGTCGGGTAATGATGTCGTGATTGGTGGTTCCGGTAGCGACAAGATCAGTGGCGGTGGTGGCAACGACATCCTCTTTGGTGATAATGCCCAGGTCCTCTGGTCGTCCGGAAAGGTCTCCTTCGCCTCAACCCTCTTCCCATCGGTTGGTGGCAACGACACGATTTTGGGAGGAGCAGGGAGGAGCTTCATCGTCGGTGGTTTTGGCAATGACCAGTTGGCCGGCGGATCGGGCAGTGAGGTGATTCTGGGCGACAACGGTTCGGCTCAGGGAATGCCAGGTTCGAACTTCTTGCTGGACCAGGCGACGATCACAACCACGGACCCAACCCTGGGTGGCAATGACATCATCACGGGTGGCGGTGGCAATGATGTTCTGATCGGTGGAGCAGGCAACGACACGATCACAGGGGGCACGGGGAACGAGCTGATCCTGGGCGATTCGGGCGTGGTCAAGCTCGCCAATGGTGCGGTCGCCTCCTTCTCAATGTCGACTAATGAACCGGGCGGCAACGACCTAATCCATGGCGGAGGTGGTCGTGACACCGTTTACGGAGGTCCCGGCGATGATGTGATTTATGCAGACGGTGGAACCGGGATATACGGCGGTGGTTTCAACACACCTGGGAGTGAAACTGCCGGCTACGACTTCATCGACGCGGGCCTCGGCGGGGCAACGCTCGACTCTGGTTTCGCGACCGCCGTGCCGGCATCGTCGCACACTCCCTTCCGATACCAATATACAAGTGACTTCGCCACGGGCATTCCCTCCCAGTTCACTCCCCGATCCGGTTCCTGGTCACTCCAGGGGGGGCGTTATTTCGGGTCGTCGTTCTCGGCTCCTGCGGTCACAACGTTTGGGGCAACTCCCGATGCGTCGTCATACGTGGAGGCTCAAGCGGTCGTCAACACGCAATATCTCGCGGGAATCGTATTCGATTACCGGAATGCAAGCGACTACAAGTTTGCCGGCCTTGATGCGACGAGTGGCAGGCTCGTGATTGGTCACATCACGGTGACAGGCCTTGTGATAGACGCCAGTAGCTCCAACCGCTCAGCAGCTCGTGGGGTTGACACTCTCCTTGGCCTCTCGATCCGCAGCTCGACCGTCACGCTTTTCGTGAATGGATCGCCAGCCACCAGCTTCAATTACGCCACACCTCCGACCACGGGCCAGCTTGGCCTGTTTAGCTCTGGTGGCGGTGCCCAGTTTGATGACTTTGCCCTCCGGTCAAGTAGCCTCAGCTCCTCAACAATTCAGCCTGGCCTGGCGGCATCCGGGGGCTTCTCACTCGCTCCAATGTCACGCGTGGCCGCGCCGCTGGTCACCTCGTCCGTGGATCTTCCGACAGGACCGGTCTCACTGATTCGGCCCCCGACTAGCAATCAGGTCCGGGTGGCGGTAGCCAGGAAACACCACAAGGTCCTGGTCCATACCAAGGCGATCCCGCTCCACTCGCAAATGGATACACACACCGTTCGTATGATGAGATCAACGCCAACGCACGAGACAGCTCGGCTTGACTCAGCGATCGACCGCCTTTACGTACCACGTCGCAAGTGATCGCCGCCCGGCAGCTTTCGTCCAGCCCTGCCGAGGGCGAGGCAACAAACACGCCCGCCCTGGAAGGACGAAAGCACCAGGGCGGGTGAGATCTGGGCAATCGCTCAAGAACACATCGTCCGAATATGGTACTTCTCATGAAACTGTCATTGAGCCCAGGTCTTGGAACCGTCCACCAGGAATCTCACGCAACCCCAAGGAATCTGGGATGTCGTTCTTGGGCGGTCGATCAGCTTGGTTCGCTCGTGCGGCTCTTGGAAATTTGCTACTCCCTCCCTATCAACGACTTGCGCATAATCTCACCGGCCCGCAACTCGTGTGACTGCCCAACCGGCACGGCTTGTGCTTTATGTAAAAGCGACTCGGCAAGATCGGTGCGAACGGGCTGGATACCCCGTCACACCGAGGACCTCCGAGCCCAAAGGGTCACGATCATGCGAGCTTCACTTCTGAAAATGGCTCTATCGGGCGTCCTGGCGACCAGTCTCCTGGCCCTTGGAACGACCTCGGCACAGGCACAGGGCTTCGGCGGCGGAAACTGCTACAGAGGCGGTCGTGGTTATGTCGGCCAGGGATATGGCGGCGGTTACGGTGGCGGTTACGGTGGCGGTTACGCCGTCCCGACCCAACAGTATTATGGCAATGGCGGTCACGACTACCAACCCCACTGGCACTCGACCCAGACCCAAGGCGGATCGTTCGCGTGGTACGGTAACGGAGCCCACGATCTTCAGGCGCATGAACACACCCGGTCGGCCTACGGCGGCTACCAGGGCTACAGCCCCAGCCCCTTCGGCGGGACTACAACCAGCTACTACAACTCAACGCCCTACACATACATGCCCTGGTGAACGGTCGACTCACTCGCAATGTCCAATGACCCCACCCTCCAATCTGCAGGAGGATGGGGTCTTCTCGTTGGCGGAATAGCGGGTGTTGTGGAAAGTGTCAGCTCGGCGATCCGTGTTAAAAACCGCGCCAAAATAAGTTACCGAATTTGGCCTTGTTCAGGATTGTGTTTTGATCCACTATGAGAAAATGCAGATGCGATAGTAGCCATTCGGAACAAGTACGTCGAACTGCTCGACGACTTGGATGAGCGTGGACGACGACGTTGGGCGGTCGTTGAAGCGCGTGCCCTTGGACATAGCGGAATCACGACCGTCGTTTTGGCCACGGGTCTGTCGGATCGTACAATTCGGACGAGCTTGAAGGAACTCGATGATCCGGAACCGCTGGCTGCTCATCGCCAGCGACATCGTGGTGGCTCGCAAACCCCACGAAACGACCCAGCCTGGCCTGCAAGATGCCTTGGATCGAATGATCGAGCCAACAGCCCGGGGTTCGCCGACGAATCCTTTGCGTTGGACGATCAAGAGCACCTACCGACTGGCCGACAAAACGCGCAAACAGGGATACGCCGTGAGTGCGACTTCGGTGCGGCTGCTGGTGGCGATGACGTATAGCTTGCAGAGTAATCGCAAGACACGAGAAGGCAGCCAGTACCCGGATCGGGACGGCCAGTTCCGTCATATCAGCGATCGGGTGAAGGCCCGTAAACGACGGGGTGAACCGGCGCTCTCAGTTGACACCAAGAAGAAAGAAGTGCTGGGAAACTTGAAGAATGCGGGGAAAACGTATCGGCCCCAAGGCGACCCAGTGAAGAGGTGGGCGGACGAGGCGGGGTTGATCGTCGAGGACTGCCACTACCCGCCGGAGACGAGCAAGTGGAACAAGATCGAGCACCGGGTGTTCTGCCACATCACACGGAACTGGCAGGGGATGCCTCTGGAGACGTTGGAGATCGTGGTCGAATCGAGCGCCGCGACGACCACCGAAACGGGATTGGAAGTCCATGCGTGGCTAGACGAAGGCACGTATGAGAACGGACGAGAAGTCAACGATCAGGAATTGGCGGAATGCATGATCAAGCGTCACGCCTACCACGGTGAATGGAACTATGAAATCCATCCCCGATCACACTGATAATTCGGTAACTTATTTTGGCGCGCTTCCTATGCAGTCCTTTCCATCGAAGGCTCCGGCAGTTTTACGACCTCCAGCGCCGTGCCAATCGCTACCGACTGAAGATTCAAGCCTCTCCAAGGCGCAAAACGTCCCTGTTGCGTTCGCCTCCATCAGTTCGATGATCACAGAACACAGCATACAAATAAAGCATGTCACTTATGAAATTGTTTCCTATTTAACTAGTTTGTGTTTGGTGATCCATGACAATACATAATAGGCAATGACGGTACACCACAATATCAAAGTCAGTAACAGCATGAATTTAGACAGGAATCCACTTCGGGCGAACTCATGATTTGCTGTCACCTCATTCTTTTGGATCTCACCTTTTTCTAGATATTCACGCAATTTGGTTTTCGCTTCCGCCAGCGACGCGGGAGGCTGTCTCAAATCTTGCCCAAACATATAGGCCGATTTCGGCTCATTTCCCCAATTTGTTAATTACTGAACATCCGAGCATATCCCGCAGGAACACGTCGCTGACCGTTTTGATATTAAAATGCCATTGGAAGATGATGACGTACTGTTCTAGGTACACTTTGTTGACACCTCGGAACGGACGCAGGAAGTTCCGCAACCCTGTCCAGATCCCCTCAAGCGTGTTGCAATGCACTTCACGGATACCATCTCCGTCCTCATCCCGCGCATACTCACCGTTCTGATGGTTCACGGTCGCGTGCCCTCGACCGTTACGAGCCAGCGGCTTGTAACCGACCCACTCGTCGCTGTACACCTTC
>JANXSX010000213.1 GCA_025356475.1 Isosphaeraceae bacterium
TACGATTCCCGCTCCGATTAATGCTAAGGTTTGCATCATCCCGCGAGAGCAACTTCGTATCGATGATCTTTCGCGACAAATTGTTGAGGAGGGGCACTCCGTAGAGCATAATCGGTTCGGCTCATTGCCTTGGTCGTTAGAACCGCCAGGGGTCGTTCTGCTGATGGAGACCATGAAACGCATCGGCACACCTCTCAAAGACTATCTTGGTTGTGTCCCTGTTTATGGCATTAAGACCGGATTCAATGAAGCGTTCTTGATCGATACACAGACCAAGGATCGACTAGTTGCTGCTGATCCAAAATCTGAGCCGCTCTTCAGGCCATATCTCCGGGGCCAGGATATCGACCGTTGGAACGGGGATGGGGCGGGGATGTGGATGATCGCGATGAAGTCGAGTACTAACCATCAATGGCCCTGGACGCGAGCAACGACCCTCTCGGAATCCATTTTTCAAGCGACATACCCTGCTGTGTATGCACACATGTGCGCATTCAAGGATAAGCTTGAAGATCGTCAGAACCAAGTTCAATATTGGTGGGAACTGTCGGGCAACTCCTCCTGGCATCTGTTCGCCCCACCGAAAATTTTATATCAGGAAATACAATTTCATCCTTCTTATATGTTAGATACTCAGAGTAAGCTCGCAAACAATAAAGCATTCTTTCTTCCGACCGCCGACCTGTACTTACTTGGCGTTTTGAATTCCCCGCTCATGTGGTGGCACAACTGGCGGTACTTACCACATATGAAGGATGAAGCGCTCACTCCTGCGGGCTTCAAGATGGAGATGTTGCCGATTGCCCAACCGAACGACAACATCCGAAGTGCAGTCGAGACCATCGTCCGCCGACTCATCGGCCTTACATCCGAACAACAAGAAGGTCGGAGGGCCGTGCTCGACTGGCTTCGCGTGGAATTTGGCATCGCGAAGCCCAGCCAGAAACTTCAAGCGGTGGCCAACCTGGACCCCGATACTTTGGCCTCCGAGGTGAAAAAGCTTCTCGCCAAGGGGCGGAGTCTCTCGGTTGCTGATGTGAAGCGATTGAAGCAAGAACATGTGACGAGCATCCTTCCCCTTGTCGCACTTGCTCGTGAAGCGGATCAGCTTGAACGTCGAGTGTCGGATCTGGTCAACGAGGCCTATGGCCTGACCGCCGAGGAAGTCGCACTCATGTGGAAGACGGCTCCGCCTCGAATGCCCTTCCAGCCTTGAGATCTTTGAGTTCGGGAGCCGCTTCACCATAGTGCCTGACTCCATCCATGTGAATCGTCCTTCGATTTCCCCCCGACGCACATGCTTCTTCACAGTGAATGAAGAATTCATGTCCCGTGGGGATCGGGGAGGATTGCAGAAAACCGGAGGCTTGCAGCGAAGCCTCCTCGGGTTAGATTGAGGTCAGGCGGCCACGAGACTACCTTCGACCTGGCGACGCATGGGCTGGAACTTCCAGTAGGTGAGCGATCTCCAGAGCCACTCGGCGGGTCCGTAGCGGAAGTGTCTGAGCCAGATCGGGCTGAAGCAGAGCTGGAAGGCCCAGATGGCGAGGACCAGGAGGAAGAGCTCGACTCGGTGGATTTTGCCGTAGAGGCCGAATCCATAGCCGTAGAAGAGGGTCGTGCAGAGGATCGAGTCGAACAGGTAGTTCGACAGGGCCATGCGTCCGGTGGCGGCTAGCCGGCTGGTCAGCCATTGAAGCGTGCCCGATTGGATGATGATCATCACAAGTCCAATGTGTCCCAAGGCCAGCGGGATTCCCGTAAAGCCGCCGACGAACATCCAGCCGCTGAAGAGCGAACCCAGCCGGTCGTGGACGTTCCAGTCGCTGACATAAATATGGAAGGTCTCAGCGAGGACGAGCGGCATCCCGAAGCCGTAACCAAAGAGCATCATCCTTTGATAGAAGAGTCGGGACCGCTGTGCAGAGAAGACTCCCAGCTTCATCAGTCCCATGCCGATCAGCATCCGCCCGGTGACGTACCAGAACCCGAACAGAAAGCCGAATGTGTGGGTCTGCACCAGCTCGCCCGCCCGCTCCTTGACGATTCCGATGTAGCCACCTCGATAAGTCTTCATGTCTTTGCGAAATCCATCGCCAACCTGATCCATTGAGGCGCGACCCTGGACCCATTTTCGATGGACCAGACCTCGGAACCATGTCGGAGTTTGGCCCGCTTTGATCTCGGCGGCGACCTGTGGCGAAATTCGCTGGGCGTAGCGGATCACAGACTGTAACCCCAGGAACAGTGGCAGGAACAGCAGGCAAAGGATCGTCCCTACAATCAATAATGTTTTGGGAGTTTTATGCCGGAATGGGTAGAGTAAGAGCCCCGACTGAGCGTACATGACGAGTACGTCTCCCTCCCAGATCAGGTAGGCGTGGATGCAGCCGATGACGAGTAGCCAGAAAATTCGTCGGTAATAGATGCCACGGAGTTTGGCACCGCGACCATCCGCTCGGTCGGACATGAGGACCAGCCCGGCCCCGAAGAGCATCGAGAACGTCGTCATCATCTTGGTGTCGAAGACGACATGGTTGAACGCCCAGAGCCCGATGTCGATTGAACGCACACCCGGGTCTGCCATCGGATTGCTATACACACTGCCCGGCCAACCAAAGTTGTTGATGTTCATCGCCAGGATGCCGAGCAAGGCCACTCCACGCATGATATCGACCGCTCCGACACGCTCCGCCGGTTTGACCGGCTCGGCGGTGATCGGTAGGGGGGACTCGATGGGAGTTTCCTCGATCGGCGGATCGCTGAAATGCTCGACAAATTGCTCATCAAGCGTCGAGGTATCGTCGGAGTGGATGGGGGCGTAGGGATCGGGATCAATCGACATCAGGCCACTCCTGTTTCACCATGTTCGATCCCCTCGGGCGTTTTCAGGCTGTTTAAGGGGTGGACTCAAAGACAACGATACGAGCTGTTCGCTCGGAGATCGGAATCATTACTGGCGGCCGGGAATCTTGTTCAGTGGAGGCCAGGAGATCCTGGTCAGGTTGCTGACGATGTTCGGATCATCCACTCGTGTGGCAGGCTTGCCCAGGCTCAAGGCGACTTCCATGCTCGTGTCGGCATGAGGTAGAGGTAAGAGTTTGGCCAGGTCAAGTGCCAGAGTGACACGTTGGGAGTGTCCAGGCTCGCCATCGAAGAGGCGATGCGAGAACTGTTGCCCCCCTTCTAGAAAAACGTTCAGGAACCAGTCGGACCCTGAGACCGGGAGAGGGTCCACCCAGCGAACCTCAATCGGCAGCAGGTCCACCTGTCGGCCCAGCGGTCTTGTCTTGCGGACCGGCCCGACAACCTTACCGAGCACCGCCAGCCCGCCAGGAGGAGGACTCGGTGAGTCGATCTGGTTATCGATCGCGGCCACGAACCAGAGTTTCCCGATCGCTTTATCGGCGAGTCTTCGACTCGCGGCATCCGTCGTCGTTCCTCGCACGATCGCCAAACCTTGGTCGGGCTTAAAACTGGCGTCGGGGTCCGATAAGCCGGGAACTTTTACAAGCTGGGCACGAACGATTGCAGCTCCCGTCTCAGCGCTCAAATCCAGAGCCACGCGAACACCGACGTAAGGGTCGGGGCCGAGGGACTTGGAGTCAGCGACTTTGACCGCAGGACGTTTCTCGGTTGGCTCGGTTCGGAAGTGGCCCCCGATCCGGTAGAGCGAGCCATCGGCTTGCCGGGTCCATTCTTCAACATTTCCATACGTGTGGAACAGTCCCCAGGGATTCACGTCGAATTCTGAGAGTGCAGCGGTCGTGTCGTTCACCAGTCCGGGCTCAGGGCCGATGAGGTTCGCTCCTTGGGAGTACGAGGGTGCGTCTCCCCACCAGAAGGGCGTAGCCCGGCCAGCGTTGGCCGCGAGGGTCCACTCCGCGACCGTTGGCAATCGGTATGTAAGCCCCAAGCCTTCGCCCGTTCCCAGGGCGCTCAAATACGCTTCCGCCTGCTCGGGGGTCAGGTTCAATGCAGGTTGGTCGGGGCCTTCGAGTGCGAACTCATCGGATCGACCTGCGCGTGGGTCGTAATCTTTGACACGCATTAACAACTGGCGATTGGTGGTCTCTCGGGTCGCAATGTAGAAGCCTGTGACGTCTCCTCGCGCTCGAATCCGAACGAAGATCATGCCGTCGGGACCAGGATGAAGAAGGGTTTGCGCTTCTTTGGCCAGCGGATCGAGCGGCTTCCCACCTCCGAACGGACCGAGGTCCAGGGGTAGACCGTTCGTGACGGGGTGAGGGAAGTCGTTAATCCGCGCCACAACGGCATTACTGACTGGCTGGGAAGAGACGCGGTTGAGAATTTCGATCCGTACTTGAACGTCTTTGGGGGGCCGGTTACGAATTCGGTCGGCGGGGATGTCGATGGTGAGTCGTGAGGAGCCAGGCCCCTCGACCGTGTTCAAGGGTGTCGTTCCGGATTGGCCGTCGGCGAAGGTAAGACGTATCGCGTAGTCGGCACCGGGTCGGCGAGCTTCCTTGGCCCACCTTGCTCCGAGCATGAGTCGGAAGCTAGTTCGCCCGGTTGCTCGATTGTTCAGGGTTGACGCCTCGGATTCGAAACCCCAGAGGTGGACGAGTTCGCTCGAAGGTGATTGGGCGAGAAGTGACGCGATCAGGATCGGCAATCCAACTTGCAACATGACAGGTTCTCCGGGGCAATTGCCGGAATCGACCGGTTGGGCGTACGATGAATTGTGTGATAGCGACCTCGGCCAGGATCGCAACCCATGCCCGCACTCTATCGAATGCCGATTGTTTACATCGTCCTCTTGCTCATTGCCGCAGCCTACCCGATTGGAATGCGGCTGACCACTCGCGCGACAAGCTCATCCGTGTCTATTGTCGCCCCAGAGGAGCCATCGAGCTCCTCAAGCAGCGCGATCCGCAAACCTGATCCGCTTTTACCCCTCAACCTCGTCAACGATGGGATTCTGCGGAGTCCCGAAGGGCTCCGCCGCAAAGTGGTGATTCGGGACTTGACCACCCGTCCCATGGATAAGCCCGAGGGGGGTCGAGCCGTAGGGTCGCCGCTCGACTATTTTTCGATCCACTACATCCGAGCTGAATCCGGCGGCTTGGTCCAAATCGGGCCCGAGTCCGGCTCGGCTCGCGGTTGGATTCCGAGTTCGGCTGCGATCGAGTGGGAGACTCGTCTCATGGCTCGACCGACGGCAAGGGCAGGGCGGCCTCCTCTGATCTTGTTCCGTGACCCAAGCTGCTTACTCGATAGTCTCGCAGGTCGAGTTTGCCCGCGCCACTCGGGTCGATGCCCGACCGAAGGGGAGGAATCGAGCAGAGTTCCCATCGCAGGCGAGTTGACGATCCTGGGGTTCCCGATCCTGGCGACCCGCTCGATCCCTCAGCCAGACGGTTCAACGCTCTCGATTCATGAAGTTGCGAGCCTTGTGAACGATCAGGCACCTGTCACGACGAAGCGTGAGCCATCGCTTGAGCTTATGCGTGCGCTGCGACGTGTCAATGTGGCGTTTGTGATCGATACGACCGCCTCAATGCAGGCGACGATCGAATCCGCGCGAAGCCTGGCAGCTCAGCTCGTCGCGCGGGCTTCAGCCGCGAATAATGATGTGATTCTGCGTATGGCTTTGGTCGAGTATCGCGACGTTCCCCCAGGATTTACGTTCAAGTCGAGAGTTGTCAATGGGTTCACCGATGCTCAGGGCTTTCGGGCAGCTCTGGGGCGGATCTCAGCGGCGAAAACGGGCGATGGTTCGGTTGATGAAGCGGTTCTCGACGGTGTTGCCGCTGCGCTACCAGCTCTTGCAGGTGACGTTTCCGAACATCTTGTATGGCCCACTGGACGCGCCGGCGAACTTGCGACCAAGATGATTGTCCTATTGGGGGACGCTCCCGATCACGCGCGCGACCTCGATCGAGTGAGTACACTCGCGGCCCGCGCCCGAGAGTCGGGAATCACGATTGCGAGCGTCGCGATTGAGCCCCCGTTTGCCCTCTCGCGTGACGAGCGAAGTCGTCGTGAAGCCCAGTGGCAGGCCTTAGCCGAAGGCTCATATCGCCCTCTCGATAAGGCGAGCGGTTTCGCGACCGCGCTCCCCGCCCTGGTGGTCGAACTTGGCCAGCCGGATCAGCTCCAAGTACGACTCCAGGCCCTGATTGATGACCGAATTGAGCGAGCGCGCGAGCTTGCAGCTCTCGCCGCCGCTGAGGCTGAAGGGCGGTTGTCTGCCTATGTCGATTCGCGAGGGCTCACGCTCGATCGCGTGGCACCTGTGCTCATCGATTTGCATCGCGGTGAGACGCAGCCCATCGCCCGACCAGACCCGAAATTCGCGGGCAAGAAAGCCCCTTCCGTTCGCAAAGGGTGGGTCGCCCAAGGTCGCGATGGCAAGCCGATGATTACGCTGGAGGTCCTGATGTCGCGGGATGAACTCGACCTTACGATCCGGGAGCTCGCTCAACTTCAAAGTGCGATTTCCAGCGACTCACGCGACCTATCCGACCTGCTCAAGATCGGTACAGCGGTGACATCGGGCGAGATGTCGTTCCTAGCCGTCGATCGGGGTGGCCAGACCTTCGCTGAACATATCCGACGCCGCCAAGGTTTGCCTCCCGCAAGGTCTTCGAGCCTCTTGGCGAGGAGCCAGGCGGACCTGCTCGACGCCGACGATGCCTACCGCTCAACCCTGGCCAGCCAGCTCCAGCGGGTTCTAGGCGAGCTAGCGCGACGCCGGGATTCTGCCGATTGGGACGACCCAACCAAGATAACCGATGGCAAGGCGACAGTGCCTTATGAGCTTTTCGACTTTTGATCACATCACTGGATTGAATGGATTCGCATGAGGCAAATCTACTACACCCAATGTCCCATGGGGTACGGTCGGGGGGCCAGTAACGGCTTCCAGATCAAGCGAATGTCGGAGGTTTACCCCCTCTCCGGCGACTTTCGCCACCTGGGGATGAAAGCCTTCTTGCCCACATGTCGAACGCTCGCCCCCAAGGTGCTACGCTATCGACTCGATGGCGACTCGGTCGAGCTGGCTCGGCTGAGCCCTCGCCAGTTTGAATACGCGACGGAGCGAGGCGATTGGGGTCGGCCCGGCGGCGTGTTCGCCCATGGTTTGCAGATGACTGCCAGCGAGGCGAAACGGTTCACCTCGTTCCCCGCCGGTCTCATCAATGCCCCCTTCTGGGTTGATGAGGACCGGACACCTAGCATGGGGGAGGAGCCCAAGCCGTTCGACTGGAACGAGTTGAAACCGACTCGGCCTGCCATCACCCCACGGTTGTTGTTCCAGCTTCCCAGGCTACTCACTGCGGTTGCGAAGGTGGCGAGCGAAGGGCGTACTTTGTTTCTGATCGACGAACGGAGGCCCGAGCAACTCACGCAGGAAATCGCCCTGTTGACCTTCGCATTCCCACTGCGGTTTCGACGGAAGTTGACGTTTTCAACCTATCATGAGCGGCCCGAAGATCTGCCCGGCTACCGGATCTCCGGGACGACGGTTTCTGCCCGACCAAATCGCCCAACGCTGCTTTCGCAAGGAGTCATCGCCGAGTTAGAGAGTGGAGTCGTCGAGCCCGCACTCGAAGTTAGTTCGTGGGCAGAGACGCTCTCAGAGTGGCTCATACGATGGGATGAGTCGGATCAAGCGGCATGGGGACGAACCGCGCAACGAGCCAACGCGGTTGCGAAACTCGATTGGTCGGTCGATGGTTTGAACGCCCTCTTTGATCTCGAGCGATCGGGTTCGACATGTCCGGTGGATGCTCCCGGCTGGAATCAATTGGCTTCGACGTTGCGGTGGGCGGCCCAGGCCGGGCTCGGTCACGAGTGTGTCAGCGCGCGAGACGCAAACTGGTGGCGTTCTGCCGCAGATTCCAGCAAAACATCCGCCGAAGGCCGGGAGGCGTTCCTAACCTATGTTGGCCTTGATGCATCCTGGGCGAACTCCGAACAAGCAATGATCTTGGGGAGCGCTCTGGCCGCTTGGTTTGAAGATTGCAACTCGCCAGAACGCAATTCCGCAATCGTTACCGTCACGCGAGGAGCCCCTGAAGCAATTCGGACCGTGTTCGTCGCATCAGCAATTGCGAGTATGAAAACAAACCAGGCCGATTCCGCTCTGATCTGCCTGAAAACTGAGTCATCCTTTGATCCTGCAAGCTTATTGCCGCTCCAAGTTCGAGGTGTTTTTACCGCGTTGGTCCAGACTGGTCGCAAAGACGAAATGAAGACGCTGCTCGTTGAAGCGTTCGCTCGCCGGGGAGTTCTCCCACTGGTTCTGGATGCGGTCGAGGCCCTGGTGAATTTGGACCCGGCATCTTGGTCGAGCTTCGCCCCGTTTGTGCCATCTCTGATCGACCAGGCCCTCAAACGAAAACAGTTTGAGGTTGAGCAGTGGGCGCTGAGACAACGCGATCCCGCGCGGTGGCTCAGCCCGTCCCTCAGGCGGATCTTCGCGGAGCCTGACAATCAAGAAGCCTGGAAAAACCTTTGCGAGCGAACTCCTCCTGAACTCCTCCCGACCCTCTGCCACGTCGTGCTCCAGGTGACTGTCGATCCAAACTTGCCGGGGCAAGGGCAGGGATTTCGCTGGGCGATCGAGAATCTACTACTCCCACTTGAGAAGCAGAAACGACCACATGAGAGGATGTGGGCCTCAGTTTACCTGATCACCAGCCAGTCGGATTATGGTTTGCTCAAGAAACTCGATGAAGTTGGCAAACGAGGCGAGGGAACTCCGCTCGCGAATTGGATCGATGACGCTCGCCTGCACGGCGAGTTGGACCCCGCCCAGATCGCGCGAATCGACAACCTGGGCACGATCGGGAGGCTCGACAAGTCTGCACAATTCGATAAGTGGATGAAGATCGATCTGGCCAGAATTCGCGAGTGGGATCGTGGCGCATTCCTCAAGGACTGGCTCCAGATGCATTGGGGTGAGGACCTTAATCGCGTTCTCGAACGGATAGGAACTCAGTGGAGGGATTCACTGAGGAATCGGCCAGGGCTCGGGTCGCTTCAGGTCGCCGATCGGCCCGAACAACGGTCATTGGCGAGAGCGATCTGTTCTGCTCTGAACCAGTTGTCGAGCGATCCAAAACGTTGGATCGCAACACTTGACCACTGGCTGACCTGCATGGGAATCGATGAGACCGAGCGGTGGCATCCGACAGGACTTGCGTCTGCGATCATCGCCGACACCCTGCTGACCATGAATTTTGCGGAGAAGCAGCGGCTGGCGAGCGAACTCCTCAACATGGATCGGAGCTGGCATGCACTCTACCTGCACGCCAAAGATGACCTGGCCCCACACCCGCTTTTGCAGGCTCTGCAAGGATTCCAGCGCTGGCAGAAGGATTACGGGAAGTGGAACAAACCCTCACGATTTGCAGAGATCTATCTGAATGCATGCGATGGGCCTCGGCTCGCTGCGATCATCGCCGTCTTCGCTGAAGAGCTAGGAACCCTCGAAACGCTCCCGTGGTGGGATCACGTATCCCATCCCGGAGCGAACGACGACATCCGCGAAGCGTTCGCGCGACTCGCGCCGATGGCCCCGCTCGACGCGATCGACGACCGGTTTCCGATCACGCTCAGGTCAGTTCATGTGTGGATGAGAAAGCGATCGAATCAAAGTGCGGGCAACATTCGAAACGACGAAGGCGCAATCAATCCAGACGAAGATGCTCCCCAATCGGGTGTGGGGCCTATGGCCGCAGAATCGGTAAACCTCAGCAAGTTGGGGATCGCACGCTGGCAATGCATTCAAGAGCTAACTCGTTTTCATCAAGATTCGGATGGGCTTGTTAGGCGGCAAATCGTTGCCGACTGGCGTTCCAAGATGCTGCCCTTTGCCCAACTCGATGATCTTGACCGCTACCGATTCCTTGCCTGGGTGATTCGTGGGGCGGTTGGCGACACGATTATGGTCGAGCCATTTGCGAGCTGGATTGTGAAGTCGCTCGGCTGCGGTGACACTCAGAAATTGCGCGGGTGGGCCAATGAAATTGGCGACCTGGTTCAAGTGAGACCCGACGAGATTCGCGCTCGGAGTCCGCTCGTTGACGACCTGGTTCGGGAAGTGGAGCGAGTGTTACAGGGCGAGTGAGTCAGAACCAGCGACTTTTGCTCGTCGGATAGATCTCATTCCCCACGGAAGGTGAATCGGTTAAGCTACGGCACGCCGCGTTCTTGTCGCCATTCGGGCGACGACGAGAAGATAGGCGGGGCGTTCGGGAGTCGTTCGAATGTCGGCGAAGGTGAGTTCTACTCCGGTTTTAGGAATCGATCTCGGCGGGACCAAGATCCTTGCTGGGGTCGTTGGGTCTGACAATACCATCCTTGGTCGAGCCAAGCGCTCGACGCCGGCTAAAGAAGGGTCGGAAGCCATTCTTGCGGCCATCGTCGAGTGCGCCCATGAGGCACTCCAGGCGGCAGAACTTGATATTAGTGAGATCACCGCGATTGGTGTGGGGACTCCGGGACCACTCGACGTGGAACGGGGCATCATCCTCTTCAGCGCCAATATGAACGTGAAGGACTTCGCACTCGGGCCGGATCTCTCAGTGGCGACTGGTAGGCCCGTACTCGTCCAGAACGACGTTCGGGCCGGCGGGTACGGCGAGTTTCGGCTTGGGGCGGGACAGGGGTTTCAAAATATTCTCGCCGCGTTTGTCGGGACGGGGATCGGCGGCTGCGTGATCGTCAATGGGCAAGTTGTGACCGGAGCTACGGGTAACGCGGGAGAACTCGGCCATATCACCATCAAGGCAGGCGGCACGAGGTGCGGGTGTGGCCTGCGTGGGTGTCTGGAGGCAATGGCCAGCCGCTCGGCGATCACTCGACGGATCGGAAAAGCGG
Source organism: Isosphaeraceae bacterium (assembly GCA_025356475.1). Taxonomy (GTDB): domain Bacteria; phylum Planctomycetota; class Planctomycetia; order Isosphaerales; family Isosphaeraceae; genus JANXSX01. The sequence continues at coordinate 10,855 of JANXSX010000213.1, forward strand.
TACGCAAGGGGATGCTCAGCTCTTTGGCGTTTAAGCTTGAAAAGAAGGGCGGGAAGCTCAAGAGCGGCGAACTGGCGGAGGCCTACCTCGCCAACGACCCGATCACGGTGAAGGAAGTGCAACGAGCTGCCCGGTTTCTCGGCATGGGGCTTGGGAGTCTCGTGAATGTACTGGGCCCCGAGATCGTGATCCTTGGCGGAGGGGTCGTCGCGGCACTGGGTGAGCCTTACCTGGACCTTGTTCGAACAACGATGCGTGAACACACACTGGTAGACCCTGAACATATCATCAAGATCGAACCCGCTGCGCTTGGTGATGATGCAGGACTGCTCGGCTCGGCCCTACTCGCCCGCGAGCGACATGGGGTCAAGCGAAAGTGAGATTCCGCCAGGCGAGTTGTCAAGACGCGCCTCTTCCTGACGAATCACCTCTCAAGACTCGTTCCGACTGCATCGCCCTTCGTGGAAGGGCGGTGCCTCCTCTGAACCCAGTCGATAGCGACGTTATGACTCTTTGACCGCTTCGATATCGACCTTGACCAGCGGGTACAATCTCGTTGCAAGGTCTCGAGGTGTGCGTCAGGAATCCAAGGGTACGATCACTGCGATTGGGGGTTCCATGTCGGAAGACTTGCGATATCAACGAAAATGTTACTATGCCTCCTCCGCCTACTCCGAATCGTTCTGGGGCAAGTTCATCTACATTTACCAGGGTAAAGGCCACCTGCATCTCACGAAAACTTCACTGTCGCTTGAGCGTAGCCCTGAAAATATCGAGATTCCTCTCTCGGCCATTGAGGACATTCGCTTGGACCGATTTTCGTCTTGGGCCAAACCCTTAAACCTGAGCCGTTTGACCGTATCCTACACCCAGGGAAGCGAGCTCACCACGATTCACCTGGTCCCGCACGAATCCCCGTTCGATCCCACCACAATCACGAGCAAACTTGTGGCGAGTTTGTACGAGACCTTGAGAGGCGTGAAATCGCTGGCCAACCGCATGCAATCGGCCCCGTTTGAGCCGGAGCCTTCGCCCTCGTTTGGAAAAGGAACTGTTTATGCCGTCTGCTTCGTCATTCCCTTTGCGGTTGCCGGTTTGCTGATCTGGTTCTTTAGCTCTGTCTAAGCCATGTTTCTGACGCTTCCCGATGAACTGGGATTACTTCCCAACGGGCGTGATGTCTTCGAAATCTTGACGGCTCGCCTTATCCAAAGGCAGGTGGAGGAGTTCGGTGCGATTGGCGAAGTCGATTTTGTCAAATTCGACCTTCCTGACGCGGCGGTTGTGTTGCGTGTGGTAATACATGACCCGGTTCTTTGTGTCGTAGCCGGTCGTCCAGTTCGTTGAGCTGCGCATGCCTTGGCTCCTATCTTCGCCTTCGCCTTCCGCAGCGCCGAGCGGGACGTTGAAATTATCGAGGATGCGGAACAGTTCGTAAATCGTCTCGCCGCCGGTCGCCGTGATACGCGCCGACTTGGAAAAGGCGACCGCCCGAACGAAACGCGATGGCGGTGTGAAATCACCAGGAAGGCCGATCATTCCGCTCCCGCCACCGAGCGGCTTGAAATCCAAGTCTTCGATCTTCTTTCCTGGAAGGGAAACGGCGGAGAGGTTGACATAGTTGCGCAGGTTCGTCTCGTGCCAGTCGTAGCTCGGAGCGTTCGTAATTACGCCCAGAGGCGCATCAAATATCTTCAACTCTCCCTTCAGATATTCCATCACGATGGCTTTCCCACTCGGCTCGGTGACGAGGAAATGAAGCGGGGGGGCGATGCCGATTTCGGGCTCGACCACCGCAACGACCCGGACTTTCGTGATCGCAGTGCGAGCCTCTTCTATAGTGGCACAGGTCGAGAGCAAATAGAGACCGACGTCTGTCGGCGACATGGACTCGGCGGCACGGGCCGCGTCGTATTTCGGGTATTCGGCATAGCCAGGATGATAAAACGCCCCTACAGTGAGCCCCTTCTCATTCATCCCGTCCAGGATCAGGTCTTTCTTGACGGCATCAAGGCCTACGACGCCGACCTTAGCTTTCCAGGTCATTCCCGGTTTTTGGTCCGGAGTGTGGCTGGTGAACTCAGAGCCGCGTGGGATGATGACCAACCTCGACTTGAGATCAAACGTCCCCCATTCCATCGTTCGTCCGTAAACCACCGCACCATCTTTGGCTTTCAGAGTAATGCCCGTACACGCGAGGACTTCCTGATTGACCCAGGAGATAATGAAGAGAGCGGCGACAATGCACCTCATGCGGCGCAGGAATAATAGCATGTGAGTCATCTTCATTTGTGAGAATGCCAAAAGCCGCCAGCCACGGTAGCGGGCCGATCCTTGAGCCTTGAAAGGTCACTCTATCTAGACATTCACGAGTTAGCCAGCTCGTGAAAACCGTTTGCTCGGTGGAAGGGGAGTGGTCAAATTCGGTGACAGTATGAACACGCGAATACTCTGTGCCAGTCTGGACCAATCTGAACGTCTCTAGACGTGCGAACCGAGCAGGCGATTCAAGCCAAGAAGCCCTCCACCGGCTGGCCGAAAAGCTTCAGAGAAGAGTGAGTCGGAGCGGCTGGACCGCTCCTGAACTGATTCTGGTATCAGTTCGGCATCTTAGGCATTCGAGCCTTATCCAGACCACCCAGATTGAATTATAAGAGAGTGTAGGGAACAGGAATTTGGCAGATTTCGGTCCTTAACGCGGTTTGCTGAGTTCGATTTCGTGCAATTCCATCTGGGTGCCTGGGAGCACTGTGAACTCGATTTTTGAACCGATACCCCCTTGGGTGACCCCACCGTGAATCCGGTAATGGGCTCCGGGGATCAGGGCAGGGAGGGTGGCTCGCCCATCCGCATCAGTCAACCGCTTCTTGTGGTTGTTTCCGTAATTGCGGTGATCGAGATTGGGTAGCAATCCCTCGTCGGCAAACAATTCGTCAAAGCCTTGTCGGTTCAAGCCCTGAACCGTCGGACCTGGCGTCACCGCCAAGTGGATCATCGGGAAAAGGTTCACTAACGGTTTGCCCTCTGAATCGACCAGCCGGACCGTGGCCGATCCACATGGCGATAACTTAATTGTCATCGGCTTGCCGGCCTCCTTCCCCGAAATCTCGACAGTTTGCCCCCACTGATTCTTGGGGTCGAGGAAGTGGACAGGAATGGTTTGGTCGGGATCACACCCATGAATTGTGAAGAGACCACCACGTATCAGTTCCGTGAAGCCTCTGTAGTATGGGGATAATGGGAAAATGCTCAGTCGGCTGATCAGGATCGCTTCGTCCACGGACTCACCGCCAGGTCCCACTAGCCGCCCAGTGACGGAGACCGCTGGCTTCAATGTGGCGGAGACTTCGGGCGGGTCGTCACCCAGATTCACATCGTAAGGGACAATTGCATGGGCATAGAACCGTTGGCCGCCCGGCTTGCCGTCTAGGATCACATGCTCGCCAATCTCGCGGAGGACATAATCCATATTGGGAGCGTGGATCAGGAGATGTCCTTTTCCGGGAATAACCGCAATCTGGAAGGCTCCGTCCGAATCACTGAGAACGGCGGCCGACCCACTCGTGATGACATCACGAAAAGGCTTGATCACATTGTCGCGCCGGGGGTAATACTGGATGCTCGCTCCGACCACCGGTTTCTCGGTCCCCATCTCGGTGATTTTTCCGCGAATGAGAACCCCTCGTGGCAAGGCAAGATCCACTTTATGGCTCGCCGCACCCTTCGGCCAGTCGAACTCTTGCTTGACGATTAGACAAGGCGAACTGTCCGGGGGATAGGCGGTGACGTGGAACACATTTCCTCGAATCGGATGGATTCGGTAACGGCCCTGTTGATTTGCCACTCCGTCGACCCCTCCATACGAGCCATCGGTCTTCATCGATGAGAAGACGGATAACCGAGCGCCCGCGATCGGCTCTCCGCTGGCGGAATCGGTAATGAGGCCCTCAATGGGTTGCGCGGGATCGAGGGTCGCATTGACTTCGGCATCACCAGTGCCAACGAGGACTTTACCCACGGATTGGATTGCATACGTGTCGTCCTTGATGTTCAAGTTGATTTCCAGGTTGGCCGGCAACCCATCAAGGATATAGCGCCCGTCGGCATCCGTCTTTGCCGGTCGAGGCCAACCCGGTAAATCGGGCTCGGGTTTCGTTAGCATCAATCCCGCCAGAAGGTCATAACCTGGCTTCCTCATTGCCGTGACATGCACCACAACGCCTGGAGCCGGTTGACCGACCGAGTCAGCAAGTCGCCCCTTGATTCGACGTGGTTGTTGAAGCGAGACGTCCATGACAATCTCTTCGGCGTCGAGTCCGATTCCTCGGCCGCTGGGAGCGAACCTTGGTGAGGAAGCCATTAGCTTGACGTCGCGATAGAGCGAAGACGAGATCGGTGGCTTAGGCCCGATCTGGAACGCGCCCGAATCATCGGTAGTCGTTGTCGCAACCCCGCGCGTACCTGCCGAAGTTATGTCACCTCCTCGCCCGATGCTCCTTGATCGAGCCAGTACTGCGACCGTCGCCCCGGCGACAGGCTTCCCGTCAGGATCGAGCACTCGCCCCCGAATGGTCGCTCCTGAAATGCTCGGCTCTGGATCAGCCTGGGCTGTGAGTCGAACCGAGGAGAATGCGAGCACAATCACCGAGGCCACGGCCAGTCCGAGTCGTGTTGAAGTGCGGCCGATACCCCGACGATCGCGGTGTGGGTCGAGGATTGCCCGTACTCGCAACTCAAGGTTGTCGGCGCTTGACCTGCCCATCGCTACGGCGGCGATCCCAAGATTTCGAGGAGTCGGGTGCCCCTGGGCCAGCGACACGAGCAGGTCCGCATAGTCGGACGAACGGACCCCCGCGAGGACAACCTCGTCATCGCAAGCTCGCTCACGCTCTCGCCTCATCTGGCGAGCTGCGAGCCAGGCCAGCGGATTATGCCAGTGCAAGGCGCACGCCAAGTGAGCGAGCTGTTGAGTTAAGCAGTCTCCACGTCGTACGTGCGAAAGCTCATGCAAGAGCACGGCCGCTCGGAGTTCCTCGTTCCAGTCGTCCGCATCGTGAGGAAGGAGGACGACCGGCCAGAACCAGCCCCACGTGAGTGGCACATGTGCATCGTTCGATCGCCGAAGAGTGACATGGCGACGCAATCCCAACGACTCCACGAGTCGACCAGCCAAGGCCAGCCAAACAGGGTCGTTGAGCGGTTCAGACCTTTGGTATAAGCGTCAGACCGCCACGAATCCTGCAATCAGTGGCGATAACGCCAAGAATGCCATCGCACTCCAGAACATGAGCATTCGGCCAATCCAATCACTGGGCTGTCCCGACTTGCGCTGAGCGAGGAGCGGTGGATTAGCCAGTACACGAGGCGTGATGGCAGGGGTCGGTTCCCCTGCTGACCTCACCGTGGAGAATGGAGGCAGAGGCCCCGATTCGACGTCCACTCGCCTGTCGATCGCATGCGTATCCTTGGTCGATCGAAGGGCCAGAGCCTTTCCGGGCAGGGCCACCGAGAGCCAGGGGACCACAAATGCACCCATGAGCCCGAGCCCCCAGGCCAGGTGTCGCGCGGAGGGTTTACGGAGACGCAACGAGATCAGGGCGGCCAGTGAGAGAATCAGCATGCCCTTGAATGTAGCGTCGAGCCAGAAGATTTGAAGTGATGAAGGCGCAACTTGTGTTAGAAGCATATTCATGCTAACGTCCCTCCTTGCGTGCCTGGTCGATTAAGCGAGAGAGGCTGTCAAGCTGTTCCGCAGAGAGTTTGTCGCCTGGAAGATCCAGAAGAGCCGCAACCGCCTGTTCGGTCGAACCCTCGAAAAAAATCTGCACGAGTTGACTGAGCGCGGACTTGCGAGCCTTGTCACGCGACAAGGTCGGTATAAACACGTAACGAGGTCCGTCCTGCTTGTGTCGCAGGTGGCCCTTTTCCTCAAGAACTCGCAAGAGAGCCCGCACCGTCGAGTAGCTCGGTGGGTCTGGAAGTTCCGAATGGACCTCCGCCGCCGTGGCTCGCCCGAGCCGGTACACCACATCCATGATCTGCCGCTCTCTGCGGCTCATCCCCACAGGCAAAGATTCAGCCACTTCATGATCTTTCTTATCCACGTCACCTCCCAGCGAAGCGGCCAGGGTCTACTGCTAAATTACTAGCACTATGCTATAAAATTAGCAGAGAATCGACTGGTGTCAAGAGGGAGGTGCTGGAATTTTAGCAGGCAGTTGGGTCGTCCCAACCGGGTATGGTACTCTGATAGCTATGAGGTAAACGGCCACATGCACGGAGTCTCCCACCTCTTGAAGAAGCTACAACATGGTCACGGGTGAATCTTTATTGGGAACTGGTGTTCTGAACAAAATTGCTTATGTTCACTTCACTATTTAGTATAGAGTTTTCATACATGCTTTAAAAGAATGCATAGAATGCATTAAAACAGAATGGTCATATCAAATCCGAGAGTAAACTGATGGAATGAGCGATTGTCGTTGAACGCGGGATTTTTCGACGATTGGTCGAATCGGATTTCGGGCCGTAACCAAAGCCAGTCCTTCGGCTTATAGATTAGTCCCAGGGTTTCCTCGGAATAGATGTTGGAAAGATTGGTCCTGAGTCCGCTGGGGTCGTTGAAAAATTCAGCACGCGCGACTCCAATGAGGTTCTCTCGGAAATTGTAGAGCATCCAGCCACTCATCCCGCCCCAGGACGCGTTTCGAACTTGCTGGCCAGTGAGAAAGGGGACAGCCGACTCAAATGCGTAGTCGGCCTCAAGGATCGTGGACAATCGGTCGGTCCATGCATGCGAGCCGGTTAATGTGATGAGCGTCGCGTTATTCATCGAGTAGAAGGGGTTGATTTGGCCGCCAAGTCCGGGCGGCCGAGTGACACCGTTGGGTGGGTCGTTCAGATTGGGGGCGAGAAAGCGGTGAAATTGGTTGGGACCGGTGTTCAGCGTCAGAGAAAGGTGGCTCCGATCATCGTGCGAGTCAAAGGCGATCGCTCCCGCATATCCCCATCGGTCGGATTGATTGAACCAGCGATCCCACCCATTGACGACCCCGTTGTACACGGTCAATCGATCCCGCACCTTCCAGACCGTCATCACGCCGAGATGCGTAAACGGGTGACCATACGAGAACATGTATCCAGTCGACAAGAGTGGTCTGAGCGGAGCCATTCCCTCTTCGAAGCCGACGAGCGAGTAGAATCGGCCGACTTTGACGTCAAGCCCCAGTTGATCTGGAATCGGCAGATGAACCTCTCCGTACATCTGCACAAAATCATAGCCCGGATGATTGGGAAGAAACGCATTGTTGAACAACCCGACATCGTGGAAGTTCTGCCAGTCGTTCCCAAACAGACTATCGAGCCTAAACCCAAAATCGAGGCCCTCTGCCTCCGGGTCGAGCTTCCGCTCAGCCACCAGATAGAATTGTTGGAGAGAAGCCGCATTCGCCAAATTATTGGGGTTGACCCCGAAGAGATTGGCTCCCGAACGCAACCTGGGCGCACCGGTGAAGTTTACTTGAGCCCAACCAAAAATCGACAGCCGAGAGTCGGTCAGTTCCAGGGCCTGGTTCAGGAGGTCAGGACCGGGATTCTCGGTGTCAGCTCCGAGATCGAGACGCTCCTCCGAGCGTGAGGGACCTCCTCCTTCCCCTTCGCGTTCCGCCCTAGGCCGAGAGCGTAACGAATCCGCTTTCGACGCTGAGCCTCGAGATCGTCTCCGACCGGCTCCGCCGTCACGCGGAGCGGGTGCCCCTGGCGAACCTCCTGGTGAGGACATTTCCTCGTCATCATCAGAGACTAAAACGCCTGGTGCCGACGAATTCGAGGGAACTTTCTGCAAATCATCGATCGGGGTTCCAATGACTTCATAGCGAGTTCGGTCGATCTTGTCGGGCTTTTGCGATTGAGTGTTGGTCGAACTTTCGGCAGGGGTCTTTGGTGAGTCATTCGGGGAGCGAACCAAGTGATCGCCACTGGCCGGAAGCCCTGGAGGACCGGCACCAACGGACCTACCGACTCTCGGCAGCAGTGGCGGCGGTTCGGAGATGCACCCGAAAGCAAAGAGAATGTGTGCGCCAAGGAATAAGCCGACCACCAACCTTGTCAGCTTCGTACCCTCGCTCCGGGGGGAACGCCGCATGAACAGGCCCTCGGATCGGATCGGATCGGATCGGATCGATGCGTTCGATTGATCCACGCTGGTGAGTGCGTCGCCTAGCCGGAGTCCGCTAGAAAAGAAGGCCGATGTCAGCGGTCGTGTACCTTTGCGGTGATAGTGAGTGCCTGGGAATGATCGAAGCGCCTAAAGATTCCACATGCATTCTAACGGGAGGCGACTTCTCCATGAAGACCAACCTGCGGAGCCTGGGTTGATTTCTCACCTTATATTCAACTCGTGGGGTACTCAAGAGGACGTCGATCGAGCCACCCGTGGCGCGTGGGACAGCCTTTCAGCCTCGCTACCACTGGTAACTCTTCAATAAGTCCGGGCGATCTCCGCAACGGTTGACGCTGCCAACCTAGATTTCCCGCGAAAATGACTCGAAACGGCCATCTTGGCGGATACATTGCCCGGACTTATTGAGAAGTTACCACCACTGCCGCCAAGTCCTTTCAGGGTTGAGACTTAGGAATATTCATCCCCGGAGTGTATCACTCGGACACGAGTCGGAATCCAGAATCGCATCTGATTCGGCGCGACTTGATAATCCTTTACAACCTAAGTAAGGTAAGTTATCGAGTGTTCCCCCGACTCCTGGATGTTCAACCTGCGGCGGATGGTATTTTTCAGGTTGATCTCATTTTGCAATTGCTTGCATCTTGTGATCAATTGAGCGGACGAAAGGTCCAGAGCGTAGTGCTCATTTCGTTTGCCACGATACCACCGAGGCTGCGTCGTGTTTCATCTAGTAGACCGTCTCGATGCAAGACGCCTTGGTTACCTACAATCCTCTCTTTTGATATCGAACTGCGACTCTCCGAAGTTGGGGATCTCGTTGTCGATCAACGGTACTACGGATTCGATCCGACTAGGGGATACTGAGTCGTCCAATTAGGGAACTTCCGATGAAACGTGTTGCGATCGTGGGCGGAGGCCCCGGGGGTCTCTTTTCGGCTTTTCTTCTGAAATCGAAGTCGCTTGAACCGATCGACATCACGATTTTCGAAGCGTCTGCATGTCTTGGCGGAAAGCTGCAAACCGCCAGTTTTGACACTCGGCCCGTTCCTTACGAAGCCGGCGCGGCAGAAATCTATCAGTATGGCGATGACCCGCTTCGTCTGCTGATCAAAGAGATCTTGGGATTGCCCGTCAAAAGGATGCGCGGTCAGACGGTCGTTCTTGACGGGCACCTAATTCGCGACTTCGCTGATCTCGGTCGATTTTATGGTGTGGCCACCCAGGAAGCGGTGGAAGATTTCGACAAGCTCGCGCACCAGACTCGCGACTTTGACGTCTTCTACAACGGCTCGCGGACCGAGGATAACGACCACCCCTGGTCGAAGCGCTCTTTCGCGTCGGTCATCGACGAAGTCCCCGACCAGACCGCCCGCCGCTACCTCCGTGTTCTTGTCCACAGCGATCTCGCGACCGAGCCCGAATCGACGAGTGCTCTCTATGGGATCGACAATTACTTGATTAACGATCCGGAGTACTGCAAGCTCTACTCGGTCCAGGGGGGAATGTCTCGGTTCATCGCTAAGCTCTGCGAGTCAATCGAAGCTCGGATTGAATTGAATAGTCCTGTGACTGCGGTCGAGAAATCAAGCGACAGCCAATCCTACCGATTGACTTATCAAGAAATGGCAGAGGAACGCACCGCCGAATTTGATGCTGTGGCCGTGGCGCTACCGATGGCCTGGCTTCCCAACCTCCAGTGGCGTGGGGAATTGTTGAATCAGGCCATGAGTAAGCACCATGAACATTACGACTTCCCTGCACATTATCTGAGGATCTCAATCCTCTTCCGTAAGCCGTTCTGGGGCTCATCGATCGATGGCTCGTTCTTCATGATTGACGCGTTCGGCGGTTGCTGCGTCTACGATGAAGGAAGCCGACTTGATGTTGGGGAGTTCGGTGTGCTCTCCTGGCTAATCGCCGGAGCCGACGCCGAACGCCAGTGCCATTGTTCCGATCAAGAACTGATTGAAGCGGCACTGGACTCCTTCCCTGCGGAATTTGGCCCGGCACGCGAGGACTTCCTGGAAGGGAAGGTCCACCGCTGGCTCAACTCGGTGAACGCTCTCCCCGGGGGCCGCGTAATCCAGGATCTGAACGGTCGCCACATCCCCGAATTCCAAGATCATCCGCGACTTTACATCGTGGGTGATTATATGTTCGATACCTCACTTAACGGAGTTCTCGATTCAGCCGACTACATGACAGACCTGATGCTCGACGCACTTCAGATTAAGCAACTCGGTGTGGACGGCGACTACTTCGATCATTATCTCGGCAAGGAGTCGTATGACGAGAGTTATCGCGAGGCATTCGATCCTCAAGCGATTGTCAAATCGATCAGGGTCGTGTGGGGTGAACGTCCTCCCTACTCATTGCTCGACGCCGGTTCGGCCAACGGGTTGACGCTCGTCGCGTTTGGAAAGTTGGGGATCACAGCAACGGGAGTTGAAGTCCATCCTTTTATCCACGCCATGACCCCCAAGAGGCTGAAGCCATTCAACCTCCTCGGCAACGTCTGCGACCTTCCCTTCGCCGATGGAGCATTTGACTTCGTTTATGAGACGTGCCTCGCCCATGTCCATGAGGCGGATCTGCCTCGAGCGATGAGTGAACTCCAGCGCGTGACCCGTCTCGGCTTGATCCTGGGATCAGTCGTGGCCGATTTCCGGTCTGAGATTGTAGAAATGTACAAGCTTCATACGTGCGTCAAGAGCCTAAAATCGCTGCGTGAATGGAACCAACTCTTGAGCGAACATGGGTTCGAGCCTGCTCTCCTTGAGTCGCAGATGCGCGATGAGCTCGGCAAGATCAAGACGCGTGCCTTCGGGGGTACATATCGGTTCGCCGACCCAGAATCACTCGGTCTCTGCTTTCTGAGCAAGGCATTTGTGCCAAGTCGCGTTTTGGTCAGTGGACCATCCGATCACGCCTTGCATTCCATCGCGCAAGTGAAGCGATCCATCAAGAATACGGTATCTTCATGAACCTCTCAATCATCGAGCCACCGAAGCTCGTCACAACCATACTTGAGATCTTCGCAATCGATCTTAGATCGATGCACGACGCGGATCATCTCTGGAGACGACGGAAGTCGCAAGGGGTCGCAGTTTCGACTACCCCTGAACATCTGCCCCCAGGTCGAGCTTCGGTAATGGGCTACTGGCTGACCGAGGGATCCCCGTCGATTCAAACCGTCAGCGCAGCTTCGACCCCCTATCATATTCGCGTCTCTTCAACGATTGAATCGCTTCAAGAACCGACCTCGCTTGGCGTTGAGGGGTCGGTAGGGGTTGGCCGAGCAACACTCTCGGCGAATCTCAAGGGACCCCACGGCGAGCTTAGAGTGACGATTGGGGAATCGAGTGCGGTTGTGGTCGCAAGCGCGGCAACTTGGTTGGCTCTGAGTGAGCCCACGCTCTTGGCGATCTTCCAGTGCTGGCGTTTCCACGCCACCGATGCCACCCTCGATCGTCTGACCTCCGATGCTCGGGGTGACTTGAAGCATGCCTCCATGGCCGCACTATCGAGCTTTCGACAGCGGTCGCGTCTGCTCTCGAATACGGATTGCATCCGCGATCTCTTGCTGGACTTGCCACATTTCGCCGGACCGCTGACGGACCCCCACGCATTCCTCAGCACTGAGAACCAGGTTGATGCCTATGAGACGCTCGCCAATAAGCTTCACCTTGAGCAGTGGTCGGAATCGATCGACGAACGTGCGGAAGGCGTGGAAGACACGTATGCATCAGTTACTGAAAAACTGAATGAGTTCCGCAACTTCCTGGGAGCCTCAGGTCTGGAGATTTTGATCATTGCTATTTTGTTGGTTGATCTAGCTATAAACATGCTAGGTTACTTGAAATACGAATAAATAAAAGTAAAACGTAGATAACAGGTACGTCACGGAATGATAAGAACTTAATTCTCAAGGTCCTACTTGACATTTTTGATAACGTATCGACAGACATTTGCTCCTGGATACGCTGATCGCAACCGTTGAGTTGTGAAGGCGTCGGCCCGCTGGATCGGAGAGCCGACACCTTCTCCCCATGGCTGGAGTTCAGGGGGCGATGATCGAAATCGGCGTGGCCAGCACTAGGGTCGCAACCAAGGCATGTGGCCACATGAGCCCTGCGAAGTTCCGATGAGATTCGCTGGATGGTCTTCGCCGAGTTCGATGGTAAGGTGGGATATCGCTGGTCGCTGTGGGTTTTCTTGAGCGAGGACACGGTGGTCTTTCGGCTCGACCCGACTCGCAGCCGCGACGTGCCCGAGGCCCACTTCCCAGCCGACGCGCAAGTAGTGCTGATGGTTGATCGATATTCGGCGTACAAGGCCATGGCCCAAGTGAAATTTGGGAATATCGTGCTGGTCTTTTGCTGGGCACACGTACGTTGCGATTTCGTCAAAGAGGGCAAAGGCTGGGCCGAACTACGCTCGACCGTCGCGGCCATGCAGGCCCAGAGAGTTGCCGAGTTGGCTGATCCGAAATTGCCGACTCCTTGTCGCAAGGTGCTGACGAGTCTTGAGAAACACTGGACGGGATTGACCCGCTTCGTGGATGATCCGCAGATTCCACTGGACAACAATGCCTCCGAGCGTCGCGTCCGAGGCCCTGCCTTGGGTCGCAAGAACTACTATGGATCCGGGGCGATCTGGAGCGGCCGACTGGCGTCGATGCTTTTTTCTCTGTTTGCGACCTTGACGCTGGCCAAGATCAAC
>JANXSX010000047.1 GCA_025356475.1 Isosphaeraceae bacterium
CCCAAGACCACTTTCAAACCATTTCGCCCCGTGGTCTCCGAGCCGATCAGCGCGCCGGTCGACCCACCGGTGAGCGACGAAGGCGAGTCTCCTCGCCAGTGTTGATTCGTTAAACTGTCCCGCTCTTTGACAATTCGGAGAACGACCAAGAGCGATCCAGGGGAATCCCCGCTGGCGAATTGCTGAGCTTGCGTGAAACTTGATCGAGAGCCCCCACCGATTTCAAGTAATTCTTGATGTTGTTTTCCTGAGGTTCCCTCTTCACGATTCGTTAGTTGACGACCGGTCCGAGCTGGATCATCTCGAGCCCACCTTCGCCGGTCTACCCAAACCTGTCGGACCATGCCATAATCTGTCAAAGTCTGGGCATGTCGGCCCGAAAGTGACGTCGAAAGGGTGGTTAGTCCGGTCATGCCTGAGCGGTCTGAGGTTTTTGTTTATTTGCTCCCAAGCCTGATTCCCGGTGGTGCTCTCGCAGGGGGTGTGGCGGTTGTTGTCGATGTCCTTCGGGCCACGACCTCAATGGTTCACGCGCTCGCTGCGGGCTGTGAATCGGTCATTCCATGCCTGGAGGTCGATGAGGCTCGCCGCGTGGCTGCCCTCTTTAGTGCGGGTACGGCCCTGCTCGTCGGAGAGCGGAATGGGCTGCCGATCGAAGGGTTCGACCTGGGGAACTCGCCGGGTGCGTTCACTCCCGAAGTCTGCGCTGCGAAGACCGTGGTCATGACGACAACCAATGGTACCAAAGCCATTCTTGCGAGCCAGGAGGCTAGACGCGTCATCGTCGCCGCGTTTGTGAACCTGCGATCCACGGTCAAACTTCTCGTTGAGGATGGCGGGCCAGTCCACATCGTCTGCGCAGGGACAGATGGCCGGATCAGTCTGGAAGATGCGTTGCTCGCCGGAGCGGTTGTCGAAGCCCTCGAAGATCGGGGCTGGCTGCTCGCGAATGATGAAGCGGAAATAGCCGCAACACTCTGGTATGACACCGATTACCGGATCGCTGAAGAGGGCGACCCGCTGACGAACTTTTTAGGTGTCGGTCGAGGAGGTAAGCGGGTTGTCGAGCTTGGCTATAATGCCGACCTCGACGCAGCCGCTCAGATCGACCACTTCGACTTGACCGCCGAACTCAAGACCGATCCACTTCGGATCGTTCGAGTGGGCTCGCCTGACTGATTTTGACAGCCTGACTGATTTTGACATAAGTTTAATGCTGACATAGTCTTGGGGAAGGATCGCAATCGATGGATATGGAAAAGTTGGTCTCGCTCTGCAAGCGTCGGGGTTTCATTTTCCCTTCGAGTGAGATTTACGGCGGCCTGAACGGCTTCTGGGATTACGGCCCCCTTGGTGTGGAACTCAAACGCAACATCAAAGAGGCCTGGTGGCAGGACAACGTTCGTTCGCGTGATGACATGGTCGGGCTCGACTGTTCGATCATCATGAATCCCAAAGTCTGGGAAGCGTCGGGACACGTTGGTGGCTTCTCCGACCCGATGGTCGATTGCCGTGAGACCAAGGACCGATACCGGGCCGACCAGCTTTATGTGTTCAAGTTCGAACTCCCGGCCGGCCCACTTATGGTCGCAGTCGCCGGTGGAACCGCTCAGGATGCCAAGGATTCTCTTGATGAGCGGCTCAGCAAGCTTGGCAACAAGAACGCGCTCCCGATCAAGAAGAAGGATCTCCCTACTCCTTCGGTGATCACCTATACGGAGCTTCCCGAGGTCGACCGAATCCTCGTAATCGGACCCACGGCGACCTCAGCCGGCTCGCTCACCGAACCTCGCCAGTTCAACCTCATGTTCAGCACAAACGTGGGTGCGCTTGCGGACGCATCAAGCAAGGCTTACCTTCGTCCTGAGACAGCGCAAGGCATTTTCGCCAACTTTAAGAACGTCTGTGACACCGGCCGAGTCAAGCTCCCATTTGGGATCGCACAGATCGGCAAGAGCTTCCGAAATGAGATCACGCCTCGCAACTTCATCTTTCGGTCGCGTGAGTTCGAGCAGATGGAGATTGAGTTCTTCTGTCACCCAAGCGAAGCCGCGCAGTGGTACGCATATTGGCGGAAGGCTCGATTCGACTGGTACGTGCGACACGGTCTCCAATCCGGCCGACTCCGGCTCCGCGATCATGATCCTGATGAACTGGCGTTTTACTCGACGGCAACCGCCGATATTGAGTATGAGTTTCCGTTCGGAACGAGCGAACTTGAAGGCATCGCTCACCGAGGCGACTACGACCTGAGCCAGCACACCAAGTTCAGCGGCAAGGACCTTTCCTACTTCGATGAAGAAAAGAAGGAGCGGTACTTACCACACGTGATCGAGCCCTCGGCTGGTGCGGATCGGGCGACCTTGGCGTTCCTCTGCGAAGCCTACCAGGAGGACGAGATGGGGGGCGAGACCCGCACCGTCTTGAAGTTCCACCCCAGGCTTGCGCCGATCAAAGCGGCCGTTTTCCCGCTGGTCAAGAAGGACGGGATGCCCGAAAAGGGTGAGAAGATCTATCGCGACCTCAAGCGTCACTTTAATGTCTTCTTTGATGAAAAGGGGGCGATTGGTCGTCGCTATCGTCGCCAGGATGAGGCGGGGACCCCGCTGGGCATCACCATCGACGGTCAGACCCTTGAGGACGACACCGTCACCTTTCGCGACCGCGACACCGGTCGGCAGTGGCGTGTTCCGTCCGCCGGGGTGGTTCAGGCGGTCCGCGACTTGGTTGAGCCTTCCACTGACGCTTGATTTCGCAAAGGACTCGTGTGGCAATGAAACCGTGCATCAGCCAGGTCACGACCCTCTCGACCCCGTTGGAAGCGGATTTCCAGGCCTACAGCCGGGCCGGCTTTTCGGCTGTAGAACTCTGGCTGACGAAGGTGGAGACATACCTGCAAACCGAGTCGATCGGTAAGCTGTCGGAACTCCTGACTCAGAATGGGCTCATTCCTGTTGCAGCAGCATCGCAGGGGGGGCTATTGCTTTCCACGGGCGTTGAGCGAGCAAGCCACTTGGAGCACTACCTCAAGCGACTCCAGCTCTTACGCGTTCTGGCGGTGCCGACGTTGATCGTTGTCGCCGACTTCCACCGCGACCTAACCCCCACCGACTTCAGCCAAGCTGCGACCTCGCTGGGCGAGGCTGCCAAGATGGCTGAGGATCACGGCGTCCGGCTCGCCCTAGAGTTCCGCAAGAATGCCACCTTTTGCGCGAGCCTCGACACCACTTTGGCTCTGATTGCTGCGACGGGTTCGGCCAATATCGGTGTCTGTTTTGACCTGTTCCATTACTACACCGGCCCCAGTAAGTTTGAAGATCTGGCCTATCTCGTTCCTGAGAATCTGGCCTGGGTCCAGCTCTGCGACCTTTCGGGGACTCCTCGCGAGTTGGCGGGTGATGCCGACCGAATCTTGCCAGGTGAGGGCGATTTTCAGATCAGTCCGATTCTCGAAAAGCTGGTCGAGATTGGTTACGACGGTTACGCATCGCTCGAAGTCCTGAACCCAGGTCTCTGGGCAATCCCTGCCGACAAAGTTGCCGACATGGGATATCAGGCGATGGTCCGAGTCCTTGGTCAACACAACACCGCCGGCGACCCTTGGGGAGGGGTCTGATCGTGTCGTTCGTCGCGATTCATGCCCCCGTCGTTATCTTCCGCGAAGAGCAAAACTTCGATTGGCGGGTGTACGCGCTCCTCGGCTTGGTTGTCCTTTCAGGGATTACGGTTCTTGGTCTGATCCCAATCTCAAACACTGCGCGAACCTTGCTGGCCATCTTCGTGGGTATGGTGCCATCCTGTCTTATCGTCTATCTGCTCAGGATGACCACGGAGATAACCCCCACCGGCATCTTGATCTGGTTCGGCTGGATCCCCTCCTATCGCCGAGTTGTTTCGCTTGGGGCGATTACCCAGGTTGAAGTTGTTGCTTACCGACCCATCAGGGACTATGGAGGCTGGGGGATCCGCCACTGTCGAGATGGCGAACGATTACTCAGCGCACGAGGAGACCGAGGGGTTCGTGTCCAGCTAGCCGACGGGTCGCGACTCCTGATTGGCAGCCAGCGCCCTGAGGAACTGGCTCGCGTGATCGAAGAAACGTTGCGGCCAGGGGTGTAAATTCCGGCTTCAAGATGACTTTCGCAACCGATCGACAATTGCCGACGTGTCATAGACACATCCACCCCAGGTGCCGCCTCCCACCGCTTGGAGGGCTGCCCAGAGTCGGGTGTCGTCGGGCAGGTCGGGATCGGGTGCGAGTTCGGGGTGGGGATCACGAGTTGCGAGGTCGACGTCCAGGACGTTGATTGAGCCTTCAAGGCTGTTGCGGTCGATCGTGATCGAGATCATATCACCATCGCGGAGTTTGCCGATCGGTCCGCCGGCCAACGCTTCGGGGCCGATGTGCCCGATACAGGCCCCTGTGGAGACGCCCGAAAATCGGGCATCGGTCAGTACGGCGACATGCTTTCCAAAGGGTAGGAACTTGAGAGCGGCGGTGATCTGATAGATCTCTTCCATCCCTGCTCCCATCGGCCCTCGACCGATCAGGACGAGCACATCGCCCGCTTGGATTGGATTCGTGGATTGCCCTTTGATGGCTGCGATCGCGTCACGCTCGCGACAGAAGACCTTGGCAGGGCCCGTCTTACGATAGACTCCATCAGGATCGACAACGCTCGGATCGATCGATGTCGACTTGATCACCGAGCCCTCGGGCGCGAGGTTCCCGCGTGGGAATGTCACGGTGCTGGTTAACCCCCGAGCCTTCGCCAGGCTCGGAGACATGATCACATCATCGGGATCGACTCCGTCCTGTTCGGCGAGCCGTTTCCGGAGTGCCGCCCGGCGATCGGAGCCAATCCACCAGTCGAGCGACTTCGCTAAAGGCTCTCCGGTGATGGTCAAGACTCGGTCGTCGATCAGTCCGAGGTCGCGAAGATGAAGCATGACTTCTGGAACTCCGCCTGCCAGGAACGCCCGGACTGTCGGGTGATCCGATGGACCGTTGGGCAGGACGTTCACAAGCCTGGGAACCCGGACATTCAAGGCATGCCAGTCATCAACAGTGGGTCGACGCAGCCCTGCCGCAAACGCAATCGCTGGAATGTGTAAGAGCAAATTCGTCGAACCGCCGAAGGCCGCATGGACTGCCATCGCGTTGCGAATCGATGCATCCGTCATTATGTCTTTGAGAACTAAACCTCTCTGTGAGAGGTGCATCAGGGCACGGGCCGATCGCCTTGCAAGCTGCTTCCAGATTGGCTGTCCCGAAGGAGCCAGCGCCGCATGAGGGAGGGTCAGGCCGAGGGCCTCTGCAACCACCTGAGTCGTCGCCGCCGTCCCCAAGAACTGGCAGCCTCCGCCGGGGGTCGCGCAAGCCCGACAGCCCATATCCGCTGCCTCTTGCAGCGATATGGATCCATGCACATAACGGGCCCCGATCGACTGGATCTTGCCCGCATCTTCCCCATGAGTCGGAGGTAAAGTCACGCCGCCCGGCACAAAGACAGACGGCAAATGACCGCACCCTGCGAGCGCCATCAGCATTGCCGGGGCCCCTTTATCGCAGGTCGCAATTCCGAGTACTCCCTTTCGAAGTGGCAAGGACCGGATTAGCCTACGGAACACAATCGCTGCGTCGTTGCGATAGGGGAGGCTGTCCATCATGCCCAAAGTACCTTGGGTCCGACCATCGCAAGGGTCAGAGACCATCCCCGCAAACGGGACAGCATCGAGCCGCCGGAACTCCTCGGCAGCCTCCTGTACCAGCATCCCGATTTCCCAATGGCCGGTGTGGTAACCCAGAGCGATCGGTGTTCCATCGGGGTTGCGGAGCCCGCCCATCGTACTGAGGATCAAGAAGGGGTCGCGATCCACCTTCGCAGCTTCCCAGCCCATCCCTGCATTCTGGCTCAGCCCAAAGAGGTCGCCCGAAGGCCAATGCCGAAGCATCTCATCGGTCAGGGGGAGTGAGCCACTCGGACCCTCAGCCTTAGTTGAGACCGCGAAGACCGAAGGATCATCCTCGTGCACGAGAGCATCAAACGCCAAACCTGCCACAAACACCCCCTGGTAATCCCAAGAACCTTGCAAAGCAGCCGACCCGCACGCACTACTCGTACTACGATCTGACCATGCCCGCCCATCCATCACAAGCCGGCTGACGCTCGGTCCGTGAACCATCCGATCTTGCATGCATCAGGTGCATCCTGTATGTCACTCCATTCCGCAGGAGTCCCTGAAGCGAGACATCGTGTCTGGCCGATACCTTCAGATCTAGCCGGGCCCCGGCACTTCCAGCAGCGTCGCCGAGAGAGGAGGCAACCTTAGGGATGTTATGGCTGCGTCAATGGCTTGCTTGCTGAGACTCAGCTTGGGGGGGTTCGACTCGACTCGGGTCAGGTTCGCCGTCCGAGGACGACTCTGGCCGATGCCGGTCAATTGAACATCGACTTTTGCCTTGATGTCCTTGTTGATCAAGATAAGCGTCGTCGCCTTATCCAACTTGCGTCTTGCGGCGAAGATGCTGACTCGCTCGGGATCGCTCGATTGGCAGGCGAGGTAGGTCTCACCAAACCCGGGGCCCTTGCCGCGAGGGTTACGGTATAGCTTCATGGCCAGCTTCTGAACGCCCCCCATTCCCGCCCAGAAGTAGGCATGGTCGACCTGCTCACGGGCAAAGATCCCCAGAACCTCCGCCTGGGCGATCGCTCCACTAATATCGTCATCCCCTCCCCAGCTATATTCTCCCAGGCAGACACCAAGGCCAGGATTGTAAGCTTCGATCCACTCTCGACAGCGTGGGATCAGCTTAATCGGCTCATTGATCCAGCTTTCGTCCTTATAGTTTGGGTCCCAAAGCCCCCTGGTCGAGCGGATTCGCAGAGCCCTCATGGCATCACTGGGAGTCTTACCGTTGAAAATCGGCTGGCCATCGGCTTGGCCTTGGGGGTAGATGTGAACATCCAGGAGGTCGATCAAGGGCTTGCCGTCTGCGGTGGATGCCTTTTGCATCTCGCGGAGGTACCAGGCGGCGAAGGGAAGGCCTTCGTGAGCTCGGTTGTCCGCATGGGTCGCGTAGCGGTCCTTACCTTCATCAAGTGCGGAAAAGTTCAGATCCGTCCAGCCCCAAGTCACTGGCCCTGCAACGAGCGCTGATGGGTCGGCCTTCTTGATCGCCCGAGCATAGTCACGTCCTCGCGTGAAGATCTCGTCATAACCGGATGGGATTGGATGAACATCACGATGGGTATGGCTCCAGAGCATAGGCTCGTTGTCGAGCCCGTAAACTCTGGGCAGACCCCGCGCTGCCTTGGGGAGGAGCTTGATTCCTTCCGCCTGGAGGACGGGGGTTGACTCGACTGAGGTGTCCCGGGGGTCATTCCCTGTGATGGGGGTTCCCTCCGGTTTGAGTCCATTGCCCCGGTCGGCGACATAGGGCTCCACCTTCTGCTGAGCCCCGTACTTCGCGACAGAGAAGCCGCTGCCATCGGCCCCCTTTGCGATCCAAGGCAACATCGGAACCGTCACGTAGCTGGCAATTTTGGCTTTATTCTGTTTCGTGACGTCATCGACCCAGTTGCCGGCCTTCCCGTTCAGGAAGAACCAATCCGAGCCTGCATTGTCGGCACGACTCTTCCAGTTGTAACGCGAGGTCCGGTTTCCTCCCCATCGAAGCGCAGTAACGCCCGCCTCCAAGGCGCGATCGACCGGCATCGCCGAGACACCATAAATGTATGGACTGATCGAATGCAGTGGCCGATCGGGCTCAATCGTGATCTTGACGAGATCATCGGCCCTGGTCGATCCCCCGATGGTTACACCGAATACAAGAGCCCAAACTCGAAACATGAGAGGCCTCGCAATAGAACCGTTGCCGGTCGAACTAGCCATCAATGCTACCGATCGCTGAGCCCCGTTGCGAGTCGGTGCCTCGGCGGCGGATGGGCAAGTCTGGGTCCATTCCCGCTGGTCTCTTGCGATTCTCGGCCAAATGGACCTTAATGAAGTGGTGACGTCCGCCCGAGTGCGACGCCAACCTACCTTTGAGGCTCTCTCCATGCAATTCGCTCGCTCACTCGCGGCATCGGCCGCCATCCTCGCCTTGGGCTGGGGTGCCTCAGTCGCACAGGCCCAACCGGCTCTCGAACCCAAAGCCAAACCGGCGCGTAAGGCCCAGGCACCCGCGCCGACCCCGACCTACCTCGATACTCTCAAAGTCGCGAAGGGCTTCAAGGTCGAGCTGGTTCACATCGTCAACCGCGAGACCGAGGGCTCGTGGGTCAGCCTAACTACTGACCCCAAGGGTCGGCTCATCACCTGCGACCAGCAGGGCAAGCTGTTCCGAGTCACGCCCAGTAAGCCTGGTGGATCCCCATCGGAGACGAAGGTTGAAGCGATCGACGTACCCATCGGCGAAGCTCAAGGCTTGCTTTGGGCGTTCGATAGCCTCTATGTCGTTGTGAACAGAGCCTCGAAGTATGCGAGCGGTCTCTACCGCGTGACGGATACCAACGGAGATGACAAACTCGATAAAGTCGAGACCCTGAAACTCATCGAAGGGGGCGGCGAACATGGCCCTCATGCGGTTGTGCTGAGCCCCGATGGCAAGTCGATTTGTGTGATCGCCGGCAACGCCACCAAGCTTCCCGGCCTGGTCGGCTCCCGAGTGCCCTTGCATTGGGGAGAGGATCACCTCTTGCCTCGGATGGTCGATGGCAATGGCTTCATGAAGACCGAGATCGCCCCTGGCGGCTTCGTCTGCCAGGTCACCCCCGATGGTAAGGACTGGACCCTGCTCTCAATGGGCTATAGGAATGCTTACGACTTCGCGTTTAGCAAGGAGGGAGATGCCTTCACATTCGATTCCGACATGGAGTGGGATATGAGCACACCTTGGTATCGACCAACCCGTGTTTGTGAAGTTGTCAGCGGCTCTGACCTCGGTTATCGCAACGGTTCGGGTAAGTTCCCCACCTACTACTTCGACACGATTCCACCGGTTGTCGATATCGGGCCTGGCAGCCCGACCGGGGTTACATTCGGCTATGGTGCGAAGTTCCCTGCTAAATATCAAGATGCGTTTTATGTGTGCGATTGGAGCTATGGCAAGCTATTCGCTGTCCATCTCAAGCCGAATGGTGCCGCCTATTCGGCCGATGTCGAAGAGTTCGTCACGGGAACACCTCTTCCGCTTACCGACCTGACTGTGCATCAGGACGGCTCGATCTATTTCGCAATCGGCGGGCGGGGGACCGCTTCCGGACTCTACCGCGTTGTCTATGTTGGTGAGGAGTCGACCGCGCCTAGCACGGTGAAGCTCGCCGGTTCTGAAGCCCGAGCCCGCCGCCATGCTTTAGAAGCCTTCCACGGCAAGGTTGACCCCAAGGCGGTCGCAGCGGCCTGGCCATCCTTGAGCGATCCAGACCGCTCGATCCGCTACGCCGCCCGGGTCGCGGTGGAGTCACAACCCTATGCTGAATGGTTCGTGAGAGCCGCGAACGAAACCAACCCCCGTGCCCAGCTTGAGGCACTTCTCGCCCTGACTCGTTCGGCGATCATCGACCCGATTCACCGCAAAGAGAGCGACGCCAAAACAGAGGATTGGGTCGTCTACACAATCATGAATAGGCTCACCAAGATCGATCGATCCAAGCTTGATGATCGATCCAAGCTTGATCATACGCGTGCGTTGATGGTCCTGCTCAACAGGGCAGGGCATCCCGACGAGAAGACCAACGCCGAACTAATCGCCAAGTTCTCACGCGAGTACCCCAGTAAGTCTCGCGAGCTGAATTCCGACCTCTGCGCACTGCTCGTCTATCTTGAAGACCCAAGCGTTGCCTCCAAAACATTGGCCCTCATTGCCAAGGCTCCAACCCAGGAAGAGCAGATGGACCTGGCCAAGTCCCTGCGTACTTTGAAGTCGGGCTGGAATCAAGAGCTCAGGAAGACGTATCTGACCTGGTACGCCGGTAGTGCAGCCGGGTTCAAGGGGGGACCGAGCTTCAACGGCTTCTTGAAGATGATGAAGGCCGATGCTGTGGCGTCGCTCTATGAAATCGACAAAAAACTGTATCAAGATCTGATCGATGCTCCGGTGATGGCCGAGAAGCCCATCGCTGCGGCACCTCCCCGGCCATTCAAGAAAGCATGGACCCTTGACGAACTCGTCCCGGTAGTGGATGAGGGCCTCAAGAACAAGCGAGACCTTGCTCGTGGTCGAGCCCTATTCGCAGCAACAAACTGTTATGGGTGCCACCGGATCGCCAACGAAGGGGGTGCCGTCGGTCCCGACCTGACTGCGGTCGCCGGTCGGTATGGGACGAGAGACTTACTCGAATCGATCGTGCATCCCAGCAAGGTCATTAGCGATCAATATCAGGCTGTGACCGTGGCAACAACGGAGGGTCAAACGGTAACCGGGCGGATCATGAACTTGCATGGTGATGGCATTACCATTAACACGGATATGCTCAACCCATCCAAGCAGGTCACGATCAATCGTTCCAAAATTGAAGAGATGAAGCCCGCGACGGTTTCGATGATGCCCGAAGGCCTGCTGAATACGCTGGATAAGGACGAGATCCTCGACCTGATCGCCTATCTGCGAAGTGGCATCACCAACCAGGTCACAACCCGGAGCGAATGAGCATATTCGGATCGATGCGTCGTATTTTTGGATCTTGGAGCGAACACGTTATGTGACGTGTTCGCTCTTTCTTATGTTCAACTAATCGCTCGTTGGAGATTCAACGATGAGAATCTGGCTCGGTCGAGCGATGGCGCTCCTAATCGGGATTTCTCCCGTAGCATGCTTCGGGCAAGGATCGAAGGCCGAATATGTCCGCGCCGAGACATTGGCGCGAACACGACGCGATACGGTATTCAAATCCAAGGTAGAGCCTCACTGGGATTCTTCCGGCGACCGATTTTGGTACCGGAACGACTTGTCGCAAGCCTCTTTTGAATATGTTGAAGTATCAGCAACAACCGGTAAGATTCGGCCTGCATTTGACCATATCGCCTTGGCGGACGCTCTCAGCAACGCTCTGCATCAGACCTTCAACTCCGCAAAACTCTCGTTAACCGCAGTCGAACCGTTCGATCCTGGTGAGTTCAACTTCCGCATTGATGGGAGAACTTTCCGGTGGGACTTGCAAACTCAGTCGCTGACCACGATTGATCCCCCACCGCCCAAAATAGCCCCTGAAGTCGGTCAGCGGCGACGCTCTTTGGTCACATCCCCTGATAAGACATACGCTTTGATATTACGCGAATATAACCTTTTCCTTGTTGACCGAACCGATGGCTCCGAACGGGCTCTGACCAAGGATGGAACCGAAGCTGACCGCTATGAACTGAACAATCTCGCCTGGTCGCCCGACTCATCTCGGCTCGTCGCAATGCGAACCAAACAAGGTGACAGCCGTAAGGTGAACCTGATCGAATCGTCGCCTCGTGACCAGCTTCAGCCCAAGGTTTCCGACTATAGCTACCTCAAGCCGGGCGACCAAGTACCCAGGCCGGTACCTCACCTGTTCAAACTCGAAAATGCCGAAGAGATACCGATCGACACCAAACTCTTCGAGAATCCGTACAGCCTGGACCATCTGCGCTGGAGTCCCGACTCATCAAGGTTCACATTCCTCTATAATCAGCGTGGGCATCAGGTTCTCAGGATCATCAGCGTCGATGCCTCGACGGGTTCAACAACGGCGATCGTCGACGAAACTTCGCCGTCGTTTATCGACTATTCCCAGAAGACCGACGTCAGGTTCATTGACAAAACCGATGACTTGATCTGGATGTCCGAACGGTCGGGATGGAATCACCTTTACCTGATTGACTCGAAGACGGGCACTGTCAGGAATCCGATCACTCAGGGTGACTGGGTGGTTCGTTCCATCGAAAGCATCAATGAAGCCGACCGCGTCATCTGGTTCCGAGCCATGGGGATTCGGCCCGGCGAGGACCCCTACCATGTCCATTATGGCCGAGTCGATTTCGATGGGCGGGGTTTGGTGTTTCTGACCGAAGGTGATGGGACCCATACGGTGAGCTTCTCTCCCGATCGACGATTCTTAATAGATACATACTCACGAGTGGACTTGCCCCCAATCACCGAGCTTCGGCGGGCGACTGACGGCAGATTGATTTGTGAGCTTGAGCGGGCCGATGTGTCGATGCTCGAAAAGACCGGCTGGAAACCTCCGCAACGATTCGCAGCGAAAGGTCGTGATGGCCAAACGAATATTCATGGAGTTGTCTATCGACCAACAAGCTTCGATCCTTCGCGTCGCTATCCAGTGATTGAATATATCTACGCAGGTCCGCATGACTTTCATGTTCCCAAGTCGTTCAGTGCAACCCATCGGCCCGAGGGAATGGCCGAACTTGGCTTCGTGATGGTGCAGATCGACGGGATGGGCACGAACTGGCGGTCACGAGCTTTCCATGACATCTGCTGGAAGAACCTTGCCGACGCAGGATTTCCCGATCGGATCCTTTGGCTCAAGTCACTGGCCGCTCAAGAGTCCGCCATCGACTTGTCGAAAGTTGGAATCTACGGAGGATCGGCAGGAGGTCAGAATGCGCTCGGGGCCTTGCTTTTTCATGGAGATTTCTACAAAGCAGCCGTTGCCGACTGCGGCTGCCACGATAATCGGATGGACAAGATCTGGTGGAACGAAGCGTGGATGGGATGGCCAGTTGGTACGGAATACGCCACAAACTCAAATGTCACAAACGCTCATAAATTGATTGGTAAACTCTTGCTCACCGTCGGCGAACTCGATCGGAACGTCGACCCTGCCTCGACCATGCAGGTAGCCAATGCATTGATCAAGGCCGACAAGGATTTTGAATTGATCGTTTTTCCCGGTGGCGGCCATGGGTCGGGCTCGAGCCCCTATGGGACGCGCCGGATGCGTGATTTCTTCGTTCGTCACTTGCATGGGCTCGAACCCAGAAAACAATAATATGGAACGAATCGCGATCGCTTTCTGCCTGATGATTCTTGGATCAACAGCGCGAGGCCAAACACCACCACTCGATCGGCAACTCGACGCCGAAGACCCGATCGCACTCGCAAGGGATGCCAGGCAGAATGGCGACCCGGCGCGTGGAGCACTGATCTACTATCGTCCTCAGCTTGCATGCGTTACCTGTCACGGTCAAGGTCAGAATTTGGCACAACTTGGCCCCGACCTGAGTAAGGTCGGCAAAGAGGTCACAGATCAGCACCTGATCGAATCGATCCTTCACCCATCCAAGGTCATCAAGCCCGAGTTCCAGGCAGTGACGATCGCGACTCTTGACGGTTCAACGACGACTGGGCTCGTTGTTGAGGACAAGAAGGATACCCTGACCCTTCGCGATGGTGCCAATCCCGCGAACGTTCACGTCATCACAAAGGCGCAGATCGAGGAGCGTCGTCAGTCTCGCGAATCGCTGATGCCGGTCGGATTGGTGAACGCCTTGGCGAACCATGATGAGTTCCGCGACCTGCTTTCTTACCTGCGGGCCATTGCCGACGGTGGTCCAGCGCGTGCCTTGGCACTTCGTCCCGATCCGGCCCAGCTTGCCCCTAAGCCACTTCCTGCATACGAACACGAGATTGACCACGCCGGTTTAATCGCGCGCCTCGGGGCCAAGAGTCTTGAGCGCGGCGAGGCAATCTATGTCCAGATCTGTGCAAGTTGTCATGGTACGAAGGAATCGGTCGGGTCGATGCCAACCTCGCTTCGGTTCAGTCTGGGTAAATTTAAGAACGGTTCCGACCCTTATCGACTCTATCAGACACTCACTCACGGCTATGCACAGATGGCTGCGCAGGTAAACCTCGTTCCTCGTCAAAAATATGATGTCATTCATTATATTCGTGAGCGAATGCTCAAGTCGGACAATCTTGACGAATATGTCAAGGTGGATCAAAGCTATCTCGCATCACTCCCAAAAGGAACGCAGATTGGCCCGGAACCGGTTGTGCATCAACCCTGGTTAGATATGGACTATGGGAATGTCCTCCAAGGGACATTTCAGGTGAGTGAGGAAGGACCAAATATCGCCATTAAGGGGATCGCTGTCCGTCTCGACCCAGGTCCTGGTGGTGTGGCCAAGGGAAACGCATGGATGGTTTATGATCATGACACGATGCGAATGGTAGGGGCTTGGACAGGTAAGGGTTTCATCGATTGGGCAGGGATCAATTTCGACGGTCGGCATGAGTCACACCCGAGGGTCGTGGGTAGGGTGCATGCCTCGACTCCTGACCTACCGGGATGGGCTTACCCGTCGGATCGTACCCGACCCGACGCTCGGATTCGCGGTCGAGATGGTCGCCTTTATGGTCCGCTTCCTCACGACTGGGTGCGTTATGAAGCTCTAGAACCGAGCGGCTTGGAACCTACAATCAAGTATTCGGTTGGTGGCGTCTCGATCGTTGAGGTCCCTGGTCTTACCTACGACAAGGATCAGCCCAATCTTCCGATTTTCGTCCGGCGGCTCACAATCGAGCTACCGACGCGAGAACTCGAGATGAGAGTCTGTGCCGATACACCCAAGATCTCGGTCGCGGTCAGTGATCCAAAGATCCAAGTGATCCGACGCGACGGCCTTGTGACCGCAATCATTCCCAAGTCTGACGCACGCTTGGACTTTCATATTTCCATAAGTGATCGCGCAACCGGACATCCCTTGCCCGTGGGATATACTCCCACATCAGGAGATAATGGGGGCGAGCCCAAGATCTCACCTCTCCTTAGAACGGTCATTAGACGCGGACGTGACGACGGCCCGTTTGCAGTCGATATCCTGACGGCTCCGGAGGGCAACCCATGGAAGTCTCAGCTCCGGTTTAGCGGACTCGACTTCTTTGGCGATGGTCGGTCGATGGCAATCTGCACTTGGGATGGAGATGTCTGGATCGTGAAGGGGCTCAGCGAGATCGATGGCCAACTCATCTGGAAGCGATTTGCGCAGGGATTGTTCCAACCGCTTGGTCTTAAGATCGTTCAGGAAAGCGTGTACGTGTGCTGTCGTGATCAGATCGTGAAGCTTGAGGACAAGAATTACGATGGAGTCGCGGACAGTTATGTATGCTTCAATACAGATCACATCATCACTGAGAGTTTTCACGAATTCGCGATGGACTTGCAGACCGACCGGGACGGAAATTTTTACTACGCCAAAGGGGCCAGGCACGGTAAGCCGCCGATCGTTCCTCATCACGGAACATTGCTAAAAGTGGCCAAAGATGGGAGTTCGACCGAGATCATCGCGACCGGCTTTCGCGCACCAAATGGAGTATCGGTCAACGAAGATGGGACGTTTTTGATGACCGACCAAGAGGGGCACTGGATGCCTAAGAATCGGATAAACTGGGTCAAACCTGGCAAGTTTTATGGGAATATGTGGGGATTCCACGACATCAAAGAGACGACCGATAGCGCTATGGAGCAACCGATTGTCTGGATCACCAACGCGTTCGATCGATCTCCATCTCAGATCGTTGCGATCGAGGACAAGAACTGGGGAGTGCTTGATGGGCGAAGGTTAAGCCTCTCTTACGGATACGGCAAAGTGTTTCTCTTGATGGATGAAATGGTGAGCGGCATCAGGCAGGGGGGGCTCGTCGAATTGCCGATTGACCAGTTCCCGACCGGAGTAATGAGGGCTCGGTTCAATCCGTCTTTTGGAGACATGTACGCCTGTGGGCTTTTTGGCTGGGCGGGTAATCAGGTTCAGCCTGGTGGACTCTACCGAGTCAGGCGGACCGGAAAGCCACTCCTCATGCCTACTTACATGGCAACCGAGAAGCACTCGATTATACTCGGTTATAATGACGTCTTAGACCGGGCATCGGCCACCGACGCCTCGCACTACGCCATCACCGCATGGTCGCTTAAACGGTCCGCTAATTATGGATCCAAGCACTATGACGAGCGTTTGATGACCGTCCAGGCTGTTCACTTGAGTGAGGACGGAAAGACCGTTAGGCTCGACATTCTGGATCTTATTCCGACTCAAGGTTTAGAGATTCGCTACCAGGTCATGACGAGCGTCGGGACCCCAGTGGAGGGAAAGATCCATTCGACCATCCACGCGCTCGGCCCTTGAACGTTCAGACAGTCTCAAGGTTCCCTGTCTTCTTCAGCGTGATCAACTCTTTCGCTGGGAATGTGGACCATTCGATCCGCCAAGATTTCCTTGGCAGCCTGCATCCGGGTCGTGACTCCAGGCTGCGGGAAGAGGCCACCGCCCAAGATGATTGCAGCGATCGTTAGGACCGCGAAACGTTCCCAGAATCCGAGTTGAAGTGAGACCGTCGAGTGGTGCCGTGCCCCGGTAAATAGCAGGAAGTAGGCGCGGAGCACTGCGATCCCGTTGAGGGCTGAGGCTGCTACGATCCCAATACCAACGTATGGGTTCGCCTCAACAGCGCTCTCCACAAGCAGCTCACTCGAGATAAACCCGAGAGTCAGTGGGAAGCCGATGCAGGCGAGACCCGTTAGCATGAAGCAGACCGCGAGCGTTGGCGAGTGCTCGTAAAGACCGTGGTGTCGAGTGAGTGAGAGCCGACCAAATCTGCCTTCAAGAGCTCTCAGCGTGAGGCCAAATCCGCCGAGCGAGAGCATCGTTGAGAACCATAGGCAGAGCGACCCGCAGAGTGAGAGTTGGGTGTGTAACTCAAGTCCCACCAGGACCATCGACGAGATACTGAGGAACAGATATGCATAGAAGCGACGATCTTCGCGCTGAACGGTGGCCATAGCAGCAGCATATACGGCGGTGATTAAGGAGAAGATGCCGATACTTTGGAGAACCCAGTCTGGGGCGATCGGCAACACGAGTCGGACAGCGGCGTAAACACCCGTCAGAGGTGATACATTGAGGATCGCGATCCCGAACGATGCATGCTCAAACCAGTCGGTGAGCCAACAGTGGGCCGGGACAGTTCCGCAAATCAAGAGGATCGCCAGCAATAGTGGTATTGCAGCCCACCAGGGGGCTGGGGTGGTCGCTGAGCCCGCCAATTCAACCCCTGCCCCTCCGACAATGAGAAGGACGATGAAGAGCAGCATATGACGGGTATAGAGACGTGTCGGTCGGTCTCGATTTTTTAGCTCGATATAGGGAGGGACAGTTGACATTACGAGCAGAGCGATGAGAACCCACGGTTCTTTGCAACTGAAGGTGGCCAGCCGGAGCGTTTCCGAGAATAAGGACCATGTGAATGAGAACCGCCTCATGAGAGTGCGCGGTGTCGCCAGGGCGGTCAGGAAGTGGAGCAGAGCGATCGTCGGGACGAGGGGAGCGCTCAATTCATCGAGCGAAAAAAGCTGTCTGCCGAACAGAAAGGGCTGGAGACTCCAACGCGTGATCAACACGCTATCCGTCCCCAGATAGTATGCCAGCCAAGCCATGAAGGAACAGAAAAAAGAGGTCCCTGTGAAGCCTAGACCGAACCGGTGGGCTCTCAGCGGGTCACTCTGGCGGCTGACCCAGAATGCCCCGATGAACGCGACCAGGATCGAGATATCAAGCCAAGGGAGTGCAAGAACGTTCATGAGAAGTCTTCGATGGTTTCGAGCTGTGACTTGATCAGGTCCGACTCACGCGACGACTCACCCGAAAGGAAATCGGTCCAGCGCCGTTCTAATCCATCGCACCAGCGGAACGCCTTCACGAATGGATTTACGACATAATCGAGCAAGATCGTGTCGAGGGAGCCACGCTCCATCGCAAAGCGATAGATCCACGACTGAGCCTTGCGGGTACCCAGGCTACTGAGTGGCACCCCGCCCTGGTCGAGATTCTTACCAATCGCATCTTCCAGGGTTCGGTAATCCTGAAGCAAGCTTGGGGCTCGAACGAATTGGAGCGTTCTCAAGAAGGCATGTCCAAGGATGTGGACGAGTGGAATATAACCCCATTCCGGATCGACAAGTCCGACGCAGCCGATTTCTGCAACAATCAGCCCGACTTGTGATAAGGACGCGAAGGATAAGGCGGATTTGATATCCGTCTGAACGGTCCCCACGAGATAGGCGTAAATCGCCGTGAGCAAGCCGACGATGATGATGATCACACAGAGTGTGGTCGATTGTTGAAGGATCGGGCTGGACCGGAGAAGTAAGAAGGCACCAAGGTGAACACTTAACGCTCCGTAGAAAACAGCGCTCGACGGAGTTGGGCCTTCCATCGCGCGAGGGAGCCAGCCTGAGAATGGGACGAGAGCCGATTTTCCAGCGGCTGCCACGAGCAATAACAGACCGACCAGGAGAGCTTGTTGAGAACTCAGAGCGGAGTGTCCGTCCGGCCAGGAGACCGCCAGCAACATCTGGTCGAAGTCACCCTCGCCATTAAAGTGGTGCAAGACAACATCGGCAAGGAGCAGCGCAGCGTCGGCGAACCGGTAGTTGATCCAAACCCAGAGGCCGTTCCGGGAAGGCGCAGGTCGTTCTTGAAAGAAGCCAACCAGGAGAGCAGATGAGAGTCCGACGAGTTCCCATCCTGTGAATAGGGTTTCAATCGTGCCGGCCAGAGAGGTAACGATCATTCCCAGAACGAACAGTGAATACAGGACGAAGAATCGGTTGAACCCCTTCTCCCGGTGCATGTAGCGGCCTGCGAACGCTGCAATTGTGCCTGAGAGGACGAAGGTCAAGATTGCGAATGGGACGGATAATCGATCGAATACCAACTTGACTGAGAAGTGATAAAGATGAGGGATCATCACCCACTGACCAAGCTCTACTGTGATGTGTCTCGACCCACCGATCAGCATTGACGCTAGCACGATCAGTGACGCGATCAGGCCGACCCCCGTCGCGAAATAGACAAGCTTCTCGGTCGATCGCTCCTCGAGTTTATACTCAAGCAGTGAAGAAAGTCCGAGGACGATCGTCAGAATCGTCGGGCAAGCGACGACAACGAATCCGAAGAAGAGGGGTATCTGTTCCGAAAACATCGCGAAGGTCTCGATTATTGGCGATCAGGTGGTAACCTGGTTCACGGGGACGATCTGGGCAAACTCGAGGTGTTCCCGCCAGCCCCGGTACCACTCAGCGGAGGAAGAGGCTTGCGGAAGCACGGTCGCAACGGCCTCGTGCGGTACGAACCCATTGTCGCCAAACAGCGTGAGCGCTCGTGTCTCGGGATGGATTAAGGCGAGCTGAATCCAACGATTGCGACAGAGCTGACTGATCCCTGCGTTGCGGTCCATGATCGTGAACATTCGATCTGCAGTTGTCTCGATGATAAACAAAGACCGCAGCGGCTCGTGAACTTCGACCATTTGCCAAGGAAGGCCGGTGCGTAAGTCGCTTGCTGCCCCATCCATGACCCCGACCAAAGCCGCCAGGTTGTGAGGGAGTTTTGTCCCCGACCCGAGAACGATGTTATCAACGTTGGAAAAGTTGTAGGTGAAGTTGATCCCGGAACAAACTGGGAAGACCGCTGACAAAATTCCAGCGAGAATCGTGGAGTTCTCATCGTCCTGGGTCGGGTCGTAAGACGCGAGGAAGGCACGTCGATCGAGGAACAAGCCACGCGACCAGGAGCGTCGTCCCACGATGGTTATCGCGTTGGTGGCATGTCCGAGCTCAGGGCGAGTCTGCGCGAGATCTTCGGCTCGTTCTTCAACATGTTCAAGTGCTTCAGAAAAGGAAAGGGTCAGCGGTGCAGACATGAAACGACGGCATCTTTCATGTGCATTTCGTTCACATGCGGCTTCGAGGTTGGCCCTTGCCTTGCTGAAGTCAGGTCGATGCGAGTCGCGGATTCGATCAAGGTCGGAATACTCGATTGTGTCGTTACAAGTGTTGTGACAACCGGAAACGAAAACCGTATCTTCGGGGATGAGCAGACCACGTTTTGCAAGGTTGGCACGGACTCTGTTGTCGTTGAGGATTTGGGCCACAGCCCGAGCGTTGGGCCCACCGGCACCACCACCGCAGGCCCCGCAATTATAGGCGGAGTTGTAGGGGTTATTCTGCGAATTCGAGCCATGTCCCAGGATGATCACGAGTCGAGCGAAGCTTTTGGTGAGCCCCATATCACTGAGTAATCGTTGCCCGATTGAGGTCATCTCATCAAGGTTGAATCCGGTGCTCTCTCCTTCTTTTCCCGGAGTGAGCGTCGTTCGTTCCAGGTGAAGATGGGTAATCGGTGGGGTCCGAACAAAGCGGCCCAGCGAGCTGCGGATTCTTGCGGTAACCCGTGGGAAGAGGATACGTGCCACCAAAGGAAACGAGGCGAAAACGCCGACGGCACCCGTCAACAATGCACCAAGGGCTACCGAACGGCTACCAAGATGGAATTGATGCGACGCGGTGCCAATCATCCGCCGAGTCTTCGCCCGGAACCGGCTGGCCTTATCGAGTGCGATCCCCGGCTCTTCGAGAACCCAGTGCTGGGGACGGATCACGACCGGACAGAGCGGAGTGAAGTGAGCGTCCGCCATCCCCTTATAATACATGGCGAGGTTGAAGAACCCCGCCACTCCAAGCGTCTCAACGTCAGGTGCGATCTCTTCAAGATGTCGACGGAACGATTCCTCTCGCTCATCGAGACAGAAAACGACCTGGAACCTCGGCGGAGCGGTTGGAATTTTCTCGAGAGGACTATGGAGCGTGATCGCATCCAATGCGCGGGTCCGGAAGTGCTTCTCATATCCAAGATGAAAAATGCGCCTTCTTTCCAAACCTGAAAATGTCTCGATCTCACGCATGAGATCGATCCACTGGGCTCGGTCGAGTCGATAGAGCAGGTCTGGGGAAAGCCCCATGATCTGAGCGATCTGGAAGAGTTGGAATGCTCGTTGTTCGTCGCTCGGGGGCCAATGTGGCTTGATCAAGACGCGCGTTATACTCCTAAGCTCAGCCAACGGTCCGTTGAAATCGATAAGCTCGTGCGCTTTGAACTTGAGAGCAAATCGATCGAGCAGGAGTCGGATCGCCAGGAACTCAACCAGGCTCCCTGGAGGGACAGGCTTGACGGCCCGGTCGCCTCGAATTTCCACCTGCCGGACCATCCCCGCCCAGCCCCGTAAGGCCAAGAACGTTGCGGACAGGAATGCTTCACGTTCCTCCGGCTGGACACCGAGTTGTTCGAGCGAGTCGCGGATCGAGGCCAGGGGGTTAACCTCTTCGCTTTCGAGCCGTCTCAGTTCCGCAGCCAACCCGCGCATCCAGAGAGCCGGCATCCCACCCGGTTGGCCGTAGAGCGAACAGAACGACTTAAAGAAGCCTTCGTCACGACGAGGGAGGGGCCAGCGAGCGAGTCCCTGGTCGAGGAAGGCGGAGCAGAAGCGGATCAAGATTCCGTGGACAAGCCGATCAGAATCCGCGCCAGTTGCCTCATGCAACAGGTCACGATGTCGGATGAACATCGGAGGCGGCGATGTGAATTGAGGGAGGTCGCGAACGCCCGACCTGCAAATCTTCCAGAGGGCTTGAAGGGTAAATTCCTCCCATCTCTCGTCGGCCCAATTCTCGATCGACGACTCGCCAAAGCGGTCGAGAAGTTCGCCCAGGCCGTTTCCCACACGCTGTTTTCTGACCCCGTCGGGCCCCGTCTCGGTCCAACCTCGGAGGTCGCGCATCACCCATCGACGAGTCTCGGCGATGAGTCGAGCACGGGCAGTCGAGGACGCATCACTGCGCACTTTTCGTAGCGCGTCGGTCTCTGCAACGTACCAGAGCAATTCGGCGGTTGGGCCGGTCTTGGTGGGGTACTCCAACATTGCCAGCCGCAGGTCGAGTCGAGTCCCCCAGCCAGCAACCTGCTCCGAGGCTCGTCCGCCAAGGTCCTGGGCGAGCACTACTTTCAAGTCGGAAAATCGAATGCGAGCCCGCCCGAGTTCCTCGCGATAGCGATCCTCGCTTAGGTAGGGCTGACAACCCAGAACCGTTGCCGCCCGTTTCATCCCCTCGTCGAACGGGTGATGCTCGAACGCTTGAAGGATATTCTGCGCGATAAAGACCGTAATAGGACCTTGGGTGGGCAGTACATCCGCGACATGATCGATCATGCGCGAGAGTTGATCCAAGTCGGGATCGGTCACGATGTTCCCCTGCTCCCCTACCACTGGCAATGTAGTTTCATTCATTGTTCGATCAGAATCGTTCTATTTCGATGCTGAGGGTACAGGAACGAAAAGCGTCAATCACGAGACGACAGGCTCACGAAACCTGAGTTCGGAACGTGTCAATGCTCTCGGCCAAGTAGGCCGCTGAATCAGATGGACAACTCTGGGGGGAGTAGAAGCGGTAGGTGGGAAGCAAGAGTCGCGATCATCAACCTCCCATGTAACTCAACCTAGCGACCGAGGGGAAAAGCCCTAGGTGGTGAGTTACGACCGAAGCCAAAACAAAGCCTGAAATGATCGCTCGGTGGGGGAGACAGTCGAGCGATCAAGCGAGAACTAACGGGGCTAGGAGACGAGGAGGTTCCGTGGAAAGAAGTCACTACTCGACCTCAATATCCACCGATTCTCCTCAGTTGAGATCAGTATCTTGAAATCACCTTGAGATTACAAGAGCATTGATTTTCCGACGCAGTGAAGGGGCTACCTGAGATCGTCAGAGCAACCCCCAGTAGGTGAATCCTTCGACTACACAGCCTGGTAATGGACGCCGAAAGTTAAGACATTCGAAGCGGCATTGGAGTTGCGGAAATTCCGCAACTCCAATGCTGACAGAGACATTAAGAACTGGGGAACTAGGATTCGAACCTAGACAAACAGATTCAGAGTCTGTTGTGCTACCGTTACACCATTCCCCATCGTCGTGAGAATCATACCGACTTGGCCAAACGAGATCAACCGGACTTATTGCGAGTTCGGGTTAGACCTCGATAGGACGCTCGGGAATCACGTTTCGAGGCGTTTTTTCGAGATCAGAAATCAGGACTGTCCGGTGAACTCCGAAGGTACTCGTCGGATCTCCCTGTAGTTTCTAGTGTTAGACGTTGCATCATCTGTTTTTGATCTGAACTCTAGGGTAGCTTTTGAGCCATTTTGCTACGCGTCACAACGACCAGGATTTGGCTCATGCTCAACGACCGCTATGTCTTCTCCCAACTGATGGACTTCCTCCCCAAGCACGAATTCCACCGTTGTGTGGCGCGCTATCAAGGCAATCAACGGAATTGGATTCCACAACAATCGACCTATGTATGAAGCTCTTTTCGTGGACGCGATTCCATCGCCGAAAGGGAGCAATCAAACTGCATACGCTCATCGACTTGCGCGGGAATATCCCTTGTTTGTACGGATTACTGACGGTAAGGTAAACGATGTCAATGTCCTTGATAGCTTGCCGATCGAGGTCGGTGCGTTTTACGTGATGGACCGGGGATACGCTGATTTCGGCCGACTCCGTCGATTTACATTGGGCCAGGCGTACTTTGTAACTCGGGCCAAGACCAACCTTGACTTCAGCCGCCGATCGTCTCAACCCATCGACAGGTCTACCGGACTTCGCAGCGATCAAACGATCATACTCAAGGGTCTTAAGACGTCGAAGCTTCATCCTGAGGCCTTGCGTCGCATCAGCTACTGCGACCCATAGAAGAGCAAGCGGTACGTGTTCTTGACCAACAACTTCGACCTTCCGTCATTGACAATAGAGAATATCTACAAAAGTCGCTGGCAGATCGAATTATTCTTTCGATGGATCAAGCAAAATTTAAGGATCAAGTCGTTTTCTGGAACTTCGCCGAACGCTGTGAAGACGGAGGTCTGGATTGCGATCTCCATTTACGTGCTGGTGGCCATCATTCGCAATGAACTGAATGTGGAACATTCGTTGCACGAAATCTTGCAAATCTTGAGCGTCTCACTTTTCGAGAAAACCCCAATAAACGAGGCTCTTTCGCGCAAAAAACCCATCAATGGTGAGGAGTGACGCCATAACTACCTCCTAGCAAAGAACTTGCAACCGGACAGTCCTGGATTGAGACCTGAATGATCTTTCGATTCAGCCCACCTCGTTTAATCTCCAGATCGCAAAGTTGAGGAGAGAGGCGAAGGTGACCCAACCCAGGTAGGGGACCAACAGGATCGACGCCAATCGGCTGACGTCCCAGAAGCTTATAATCGTTGCGAGGATCGCGACCCACATCAGGAGGATTTCAACGAATGCAAGGCCAGGATTCTGATATGAGAAAAACAGGCTCGACCAGGCGAGATTCAGTGCCAGTTGAAGTGTGAACCAACCCATCGGTGTCTGAAGTTCGTTCAACTTGCGCTCGCGCCAGACGAGCCAAGCGGACACCCCCATCATGGTGTACAAGATCATCCAGACCGGGCCAAAGACCCAGTTTGGAGGGTTGAACCAAGGCTTTTGCAAGGACGGATACCAGCTCAAGAGACCGCTCATGGTCATGGCCGCGCCGGCTCCGGCGATTGTATAGCAGACGGAAAGCCATCCCACGATGCCCATCAATTCCACTTTCCCCGAGTGCGGTCTCTGAGCGGCTTCAGTCACAATTGACCGTCCAATCCCTGCTGATGGAAGAAGTGAGTGACTTTGCTTTGATTCTCAAGGAGCCAGTCGATGGTGGGTTCACCTCGCATGGCTTTCCGGATCACCTTCACTGTTGCCTCACGATGGACTTCAAATAGGGCCGCATGGTCGACTTCGACATCCACGATGGAAGGGTCCAGCCAAACCGAGTAAATGATCCCGAGTTCGTGGGCCTGTTCCTTGGGGATGTCACCCGCCCGGACTGCATCCAAGACCCCGTTAGCGATCGCAGCCTGGACAGTTCCCATCAGGATATTGGTGTATTTGCTGGACTTGACCGTAACCTTGCTGACCATGATCGTGACCGGTTTGACCTGAATATCGCTATTCAGGATCGCGAAGACACGGCTATGCCCTTTGACCTGGTCGCCGATCAGATTCGCCAGAGCCGTTCCGACCGGACCGTCAAGTGCCCCGATCACGATCTCCGGCTCAGCGCACAAATAGTCCTTAGCCCCTTCGACCAGGGCTTCACCGGTCCGTAAGATAATGCGTTCACTCATGCGTTGCCTTGGTTGGTTGGGTTCGAATTCAGGGTCGGGTGCCAATCGAGCAATCATTATCTCCTTAGCGACGATCAGGGCAAGTCACGTCCCAGATGCGTCTTCAAACGGAGGAGAATGAGGGATCGATGCCAACGATTTGGATGCCTTTCCGCCGTCTTTGCCTTACTCTTGCTTCAGATCTCGATCATAATCAGGCGAAAACTCGTGATCCGATCCTCTCTTCTGCGGACAATTGCATCGTTGCCACGCTGTCTGAGTGGTATTAATTTGACGGTTCTCCAGGTATCGATGCCCATGTTAAAGGTACACTCCTCATGTGGCCGTCATGGGCGAGGCCCGAGATGGAAATCGCATAGAGAGTCGAGTAAAATCCAGGTTCCGAAGTAAGTTCGCGGGGGAAAGAACTGGGGATTCTAATGATCGAAAATCGACAACTCTGGACTGTCAGCATCTACGAAGTCAATGCAGACCCCATGGGGCTAGCCTTCTCATTTGTGCCAAACGACCTGACTTCGGCCCGAATTCTCGGCGAAATACCGAGTCGTGTCCGGGAATACATCCTTGACCTAAGGTGGAGTCGCGAGGGCATTGAGTTCGATTGGGGCAGGACGCTTGATGACCCTGGTGAGCGTAAGACGGAGTTTGAGAATGAGGCAAGACGGCGTGTCGATGCGAGGCGGGCCTGGATCGGCGGGGTTAACCTGCTCGTCACCAATGTAGAAGAGTGGGCGAGGGAACTCAGTTGGGAGACCCGCCGGATTGACAAACGCCTCGACGACTCATATATCGGGAAACATCGCGTAACTGCTCTTCTTATGCAGCAGGAGACATTCCGCGTACTGCTCGAGCCAGTTGGACTCTCGGGGCTCGGGGCCGAGGGGATTGTCGATCTCTACCAACTCCCAGCGTACGACGATATCGCTCGGCTCACCTATAAGGATAGCCAGTGGAACTTCCACTTTGCCTTTCAAAGCGATAATATTGTTGGAAACAATCGCCTCGTCCAGGGCGTTCCACTCTCAAAAGGAACACTGCGGACCGTACTCGATGAGATGCGGATCCATGCCTTATAATCACGAATGGCAGACTCGCATAAAATCGGTCGAACGTGAATATCTTGTAATGCGGCAGGCTGCCGATCGTTTTCAGCAACAGTCATGGGATGATTCAGCGATTCTTACGAGTCAATTCGGGCACTCCGACATCAACAAGGCCTCTAAGAATCTGGAAAGCACATATGTCATGCGACTGTTCGCTGAATTCGAATCGGGAGCGAGGCAGTACTGGGAGGAGACTTGGAACACAGAGCCAAGAACGAAAGATCTCCTCGACGGATTAGCTGCCAGGTGCCATATTCCTGATACTGAAAAGAATAATGGTCATTCGATACGTAAGTATCGGAATAGTTTGGTACATGAACGCGAGGACGATCAAGTAGCAGTGTCGATTATTGTTGTTCGGCGCTACCTCTGCCGGTTCTTTAGCTTCTTGCCCCAACAGTGGTGATTCTGACAAAGGGGGGATTGTTTCAGCAGGTCCAGTTCCCTACAACTTCACTGTCCGATCACACTGAATGGAGAAGAGCGATGATTGAAAAAGCAACCTTCGGTGCAGGCTGTTTCTGGGGAGTTGAAGAGACGTTTCGCCAGGTACCGGGCGTGGTCGAGACTACGGTCGGCTACTTGGGCGGGTCACTGGTGAACCCGACCTATCACGACATCTGTACCGATACGACAGGGCACGCCGAGGTCGTCGAGGTCCAATTTGATCCAGAGCAGGTCTCTTTTGATCAGCTTGTGGGCGTGTTCTGGAAGATCCACGACCCGACGACTTTGAATCGACAGGGACCGGATGTCGGTCGGCAGTATCGATCGGCCATTTTTACGCATTCAGAGGCTCAACGAGCCACCGCCGAGTCGTCCAGATTGGCGGCCCAGCCCGGGTTTCGCAGGCCGATTGTCACGGAGATCACCCCGACCTCGACATTCTATCGCGCCGAGGAGTACCACCAACGCTACGTCGAGCGGCGGGGCGGGTCGAGTTGCAGCACCCATTGATCGACAGGAAAACCATGGCCGGGATCGAATATGCGATTGAACCCACGCTGACTGCTCATGAGTTCCTTGACCTGTTGCGTCGGTCGACCCTGGCGGAACGTCGCCCGATCGATGAGCCCGAGACGATCGCGGGAATGCTGGCAAATGCAGGGGTCATTGGTACGGCTCGGGCGGAAGGCTTGCTGGTGGGAGTCTCGCGTGCGATCAGTGACTTCTGTTACTGCACCTATCTTTCGGATCTGGCGGTGGATGTCGCCTTTCAGCGTCATGGGATCGGTCGTAAATTGATCAAGCTCACGCACGAAGCGGCAGGTTTGCGAACAACCCTGATCTTGCTCGCCTCCCCGCTCGCTAAGGAGTATTACCCCCACGTAGGAATGGTGCGACACGACTCCTGCTGGACGATCGCCCGACGGGCTGATCATGAAATCTAGGACCCCTCCAGAGTTGGCCGACAATCCGTCAAATTGAGGAGGGGACGGCCCCGAAAGTTAGGGAGGTTCGGAATTGACGGTTTTCGCTAAAAACCGTAGATATTGGCTCGTGGGGAGGGAGTTAGGCTGACAAACATGGGCTGATGGAGCAGCAAATCCGACCCCTCTTGTGGATAGTGATTGGACTCTTGCTCAGCGGGACTCTGGGAGCCGACCTCCCAAGAGCGACGCCTCAAGCCTCTCCACAGCAACCACTTAGGCCGATTATTCCGCCGGGACTACCTCGATACGACCTGTCGGCGGTCCTCGATATCCCGGGCCGAACGGTCTCAGCGCGCGAGCGGGTGGTCTTCACCAATCGGTCAGAAATCCCGACCCGCCAACTCGTCTTTCACGTCTATCCTCGCTATAAAGTTCCGCCGAGCGAGGTCCTCAAGGTCTCAAAGACCATGGAGTTCCTCCGTCTCAGCCCTGCGGAGGCACTTGACGAGGACGGTCGACGCATTGAAATGAGCGAGGTTCGGGTCGGTAAAGACGTTGTGCCTTATACGTTCGACTCTGAAGTCGACACCATCATGGTGGTGGAACTCCCTCTGGCGGTCGGGCCTGGCGATACGGTGACTGCGGAAATCGACTTCGTCGTCCAACTTCCCAATAAGTGGGGCAGGTGGGGGCACGTCCAAAACGTCACGACCCTGGCAAACTGGTACCCTGTTCTTGCCCATCACGACGATCACGGCTGGGCAAAGACTCCGTTTGTGCCGTGGCACCAGCCCTGGCATCAAGATCCCGGCCACTATCGGGCTTGGATCGACGTTCCAGACGATCAAGTCGTCGCGTCCGCAGGTCAGATCGTCCAAGAACAGCCCAGTCGAGAAGGGCGGAAACTCGTTTCCATTGAGGCCAGCCCCTCACGTGACTTTACCTTCATCTGTTCGAACCGTTTCCAGGTCTGGGAACGGAGGGTCAGCAACACGAATGTGCGAGTTGTCGCCTTCCCCGAGCACGCTAAGAACGCCGAACACGCACTTGATTACGCGTGCGAGGTGATCCCAATCTACGAAGCGTGGTTCGGTCCCGCGCCCATGGAAGAATACGAGATCGTCAGCGCCTTCTTCGGCTGGAACGGCAACGAGTGCGGCGGTCTTGTGATGATTGACGACCGAGTGATGCGGCTCCCACAAGTTGGTGCTCGCTATCTCGATCACTTGATTACCCATGAAACATGTCACCAGTGGTGGTGGAATTGCGTTGGCACGAACGGGCATGCCGAAACGTTCATGGATGAAGGGTTGGTGAGCGCCTTTACCGCGATTCGTCTCGACGCGAAGTATGGGCACAATAGCCCCCTGATCGCCTGGCCCAAAGGGATCGACTGGCTACCCACCATAGGTCGCGAAGACCTACGGCTCTCGGGTTATTACGGCTGGCGGGCGCGAGGGAACTCGGGGGCGGTGATTCGCGATATCGGTACAATGGGCTCGCTCGACACGATCTTTAGCCTTTGCTACGACCGAGGCGGTAAAGTGATCGAGATGGTCAAGAACCGGATGGGTGAAGAGAAGTTCTTTGCCTATCTGCGAACAATCTATAAAGATTATGCCTGGAAAACGTTCACGTATGACGACCTGAAGCGGACCCTGGTCGCCTACGACGACACGACCGACTGGGACGCCTTCCTGACCGCCTGGCTGATTGACGACGTGTCCACCGATTGGTCCGTCCAGAAGGTGGAGTACGCCAAGCGTGACGAAGGCCTTCAGCGTGCCTCGGTTGAGATCAAACAGTACGGAACCATCAGTGAGCCGACTCGGGTCCGCGTTCGGACGTCCGACGGTGACCTTTTTATTCCGATCTGGCCCGATCGCCAAGCTTACGACGTCCCTGGCGTCGGGTCCGTCGTCCGAGAACGCGATACGTATGTGATCACGCTCGATAACCCGGGAACCATCAAGCAGGTTGAGGTCGACCCTGACCATGTCCTGCTCGACCAGAACCCGGATAACAACCGCTGGCGACCTGAAGTCGCATGGCGGTTTACCCCGCTGATGACGCCGCTCGACGAGTCGAGTACGTTCGCCGCCTACGACCGTATTTCGTTCGTAGCCGGCCCGTTCGTTGATAGTTATGCGCGTGGCGGATTCAAGATCGGTGCCCAGCGAATCGAGAAGTGGCGGGCGAGTCTCTGGGCAGGGACCGAACCTGCCCTCCGCGAAGCGATTTTTGGTGGACAGGCGGAGTTGCTCAACTTCCCTGGACCCAACTTCACAACGGGGGCTTTCTACGAAGAAGGTTTGTACAACTTTTATAATGATAAACGCCACTCGGGAGGCCGTTTCTTCACCCGATATCGACTGCTCCGCTCTTCGAGTTTCCTGATCGATGACCCTGCCTTTATCGAGGGCTATCTCGGGAAGGGTAACGAATTCTGGGCTGGCGACAACGGTAGGCCGGTAAACGGCAGCCTCACAGCCGTCGGGCTGCGATTCCGAATGAGCACCCTTGCCCCTTACTGGGATCCTGTCTCGGGTCAACTCTTCGAAGCCACCGCAGAGTATGGCGACAAGGCACTTGGGTCGAAGTTCAACTACGTGCGAACCAGCGGTGAGTATGGAATTGTCCGCTCCTTGCCCAAAGACCTGGGCTACTGGTCCGACACCCGTGTTGCGTTTCGACTCTACGGCGGGTTCGGATTCCCGGATACGGAGCCCTACTTCCGGCTCGGGGGCGGTCAAAGACTCCGCGCCCTCGACCTGAGTCAAAACATTGGTTCGTCGGTCTGGCTGTCGACGTTTGAATATCGA
The DNA here is from genome assembly GCA_025356475.1 of Isosphaeraceae bacterium. Classification (GTDB taxonomy): domain Bacteria; phylum Planctomycetota; class Planctomycetia; order Isosphaerales; family Isosphaeraceae; genus JANXSX01. The sequence continues at coordinate 30,338 of JANXSX010000047.1, forward strand.
TTCCCGATCTGGAAGGATATCCGCCAAGACTTCGCCGACCACGTGATTAGCGCCAACAACCTCTACGGCTCTGTGTTCTATGACGTCGGTCAGTCGTATCTCTCAGGAAGGTGGAGCGAGGTCGTTCACGGGGTCGGCTTTGGGATCCGGCTCGACACCACACTGTTCGCATTCCTCGAACGAGCCAGCCTCCGGCTCGACATCTCGCAACCGATTGGGCTCAACCGAGGTCCGGTCCTCTGGTTTGGACTCAATCAGGTGTTCTGACGTGACTCCCCTTTCAACCTTGCCAGCTCGCCGATCTTCCCTTGGGTCGCTCGCAAGTAGTCCGCTGGTTCGAGGATGATCTGAACGCCTCGGACTCCGGCGGAGACCGAGACTTGGTCGAAGAGTTCGAAGGTCTCGTCGACCCAGACCGGGTAGGCTTTCTTGCAGGCGAGCGCAGTCACCCCACCACGAATGTAACCGGTCAGGGGCTGAACCTCCTTGAGGGAGACGGTCTCGACCTTGCGATCGCCAGTGGCTTTGGCCGTCGCCTTGAGGTCGAGTTCACAGTTGCCCGGAACGACGGCCAGGAAGACACCTGACCGATCTCCCCTGGCGACGAGGGTCTTGAATACTTGCTCGACCGGCATTCCGATCTTTTCAGCTACGGACTCCGCCGCCAGGTCGTTCGGATCAACCTCGTAGGCGCGCAACTCATACGTGATTCCCAAAGTATCGAGGACGCGTACGGCATTCGTCTTGGGGATGGGCATGGGCGTGAACCTGGGATAGATCGACTGAGTCTGGACATGATGACACCGGCGAACCGAACAAGTTTCGGTAACGTGCTGTAGATCACTCTCTGCTGGAGATCGGGTTGATGGCGGAAGTTCCTACATCGTGGCAAGACGCCGAGACGGTCAAGTCCTACCTGGAAGAACGAAGGGCCGCGATTCCGTTCGGTGAGGAGATGTTGACGATCGTCGGGCAGCTCATCGGCCTGCTTGCACGTGAGGTGAATCTCTTCGCTGACCTCGGAGCCGGCGATGGCTTTTTTGCCCAACTCGTGCTTGAGCGATTCCCCAAAGCCCGGGCAATCCTCATCGATCACTCCCAGCCAATGCTCGCCAAAGCTCGAACGAACCTGGGAACCTACGGCGACCAGGTTTCTTTTGTTGAGGCCGATCTGGGGAACCCGATCACGAAACTCGTCCCTCCGGGCAGTCTCGACTTGGTGGTGAGCCGGTTCGCAATCCATCACCTCCCCGATGCACGCAAGTATTCGATCTATCAGGAGGTTTTCCAACTCCTGCGACCGGGAGGGATCTTCCTCCACAATGAACACGTCTCGTCGGCAAGTCGGGAACTGGAGAGTCTGAGCGACTCGATCTTCATCGCTCGGATCGCCCAACGGACTGGGAGAGAGGTCGCCGTCGTGGAACGCGAGTTCTTCGCCCGTCCCGACCGCCTGGACAACAAGCTGGCACCGGTGGAAATCCAGGTTGCATGGTTGCGTGATCTTGGATTTGAAGGGGCGGACTGCTACTTCAAATGGCTGGAGCTGGCTGTATTTGGTGGGCGTAAACCCCAGCAATGAAGCGGCTTGGGATCCTTCTCCAAGAATAAGGTGGAAATCGCTAGACGACTGGTCTAATATAGTCGTATCAAAGGTTGAATATGGAGTTGTGGTCATGAGCAAGGATACGAAAATAACGCTGCTGGATGTGGGACTCAAAACGTTCGTGGAACGGGGTTACAACAACTCGGGCCTCGAAGCAATTTTGAGCGTGGCGGGTGTTCCTAAAGGCTCATTTTACCATTACTTCGGCTCGAAAGAGGATTTCGGCCTCCAGGTCATTAACCGGTTTGCCGAAGCCTACAGACTGAAGCTGGACGAGAGCCTGAGCGATGAATCGCTTTCTCCGATCGAGAGGCTCCGCACGCATTACGAGCGGGCGATCCTCTGTCTGGAGGAGGAAGGGTGTCGTCAAGGTTGTCTGATCGGGACTCTCAGCCAGGAGATGGCCGCCCAGTCTGAAGTTTTTCGGACACGGCTTGAGGAGATCTTCGCGGCCTGGGCAGATCGGCTCGCGATCTGCATGACCCAAGCTCAAGCGGATGGTGAGATTCCGGATTATGTGGACGTCCGTGAACTAGCTGAGTTTTTTGTGATTAGCTGGCAAGGGGCAATCTTGAGGGCCAAGAATATGCGAAGCACCGCCCCACTGCGAATCTTCTTGAACTCGATGTTTGGCTATGTCTTGCACGCCAGAGTCTAAGCTCCCGACGTGTTCCTTGCTACCGACCCGATGCCGGGGTCTTCCTCGGGCTAATGAAATAACGAAACGGTCCAGCGACCGTAAGAGGACTGAGACAATTGAGGAGGTGCCACGTGGTTGCTCGAAACACTGCATTGCTGGAGCGTCCTTCGACCACCCTGGTCCTGAAGAAGCGCAGGGTGGTCCGCGCTGCCAAGACCGTCGCTGAGCCTCTGCTCGCGAAGGTCAAGGCCGCCCTACAACCGGCAGTGGTCCCTGTCGACTACATTGGGAATCCGCTATTCGATGAGCGGAATGCTGCGGACACGATCATGGCGTCGTTACCCGACGCCAAGCCTGCTCGTCAACCGAAGGCACCCGAAGGCTTGCCACCGTATCTCGCCAGCCTGTACGAAGTCGGGCTGCTGAACCGTGAGCAAGAAGCCCACCTGTTCCGACAGATGAATTTTCTGAGGCACAAAGCCTACTCGCTCCGCACCAAGAAGCGGACGTCCACCAGCGACCTGACGAAAGCCCAGGAATTGAGCGAGCAGGCGCAACAGATCAAGAATCGCTTGGTCCGTGCGAACCTCCGGCTCGTCGTCTCGATCGCCAAGAAGCACGTCCGGCCCACCAACGACTTCTTCGAGCTGGTCAGCGATGGCAACATGAGTTTGATCCGTGCCGTTGAGAAGTTCGACTACTCGCGAGGCAACAAGTTCAGCACGTATGCGAGCTGGGCGATCATGAAGAATTTTGCCCGCACGATACCTGAAGAACATACCCGACGTGACCGGTTCGTTACTGGCCAAGAAGCCATGTTCGACGCTGCTGCAGATCGTCGCGGCGACGAAGGAGAAGCGGAAGCGGCCCATAAGCGGATGCGTGATATCGTGGGAGGGATGCTCGGGAAGCTCGACCCTCGGGAGCGGCGGATCATCATCAGTAGATATGGGCTTGATGGAAACGTCGAACAGACCTTGGAGCAACTCGGCAACGAACTCGGCGTGACCAAAGAACGTGTCCGTCAGCTCGAAACGCGAGCTCAGGCTAAACTCAAGAAATTCGCGACCAGTGAAGCGATGGAAATGCTCGCCAACTGATCTGACTTCATCGGAGGGGGGCTCACCCCCCCTCCGCAAATCTCTCCCAGATTTGCAGAGCCTGATCGAACTCACAGCAAGTTCGCAGACTCACCCCCAACTCGATGCAATCATGGCCCCGCCTTACATCGTGTGGCGTGGCGGGCCATGATTCAAGTCGCGCTGCAACGTGCAGACGACTGGACAGAAGACCCCTGGAGACATTGACCTGTGGATGTTTTGTTCTGGATGGAAGAAGTGCGGAATGCTCGCAAACAGAGGACGATCCGCCACCTGAGACTTGCTGTGTTGACAGTGGCGATGCTGGTTGGAGTCTGGTCGCTGGTTGGGCCGGCGGAGGCGGGCTCAGCCGTGAGTTGGATCTCATCAACGTTTGAGTTAGATCAATCTCCGCTTTCTTGATCGATTTTCAACTGGACACCCCAAAGGATCTTCGCTCAATGTCGAACACCCTGAGGTTGCTCGAACCGATCCAGCTCGGTGCTTGGTCTTTGCCCAATCGAATGATCATGGCTCCCTTGACACGCTGTCGGGCAGGTGCTGGCAACGTAGCTGGTCCGCTGAACGCTCTCTACTATGAACAGAGGTCGACTGCGGGCTTGATCATCTCGGAAGCGACCCAGGTCGCCCCTGGCGGACAAGGGTATCCGGGAACTCCTGGGATCCACTCGGCGGAGCAGGTCGAGGGCTGGAAGCTCGTGACCGACGCGGTCCATAAGGCCGGGGGACGGATCGTGCTCCAACTTTGGCACGTCGGTCGCGTCTCCCACTCCAGCTATCAGACTGACGGTGGTCCGCCATATAGTTCTTCCGCAGTGGCGGCGACCGGTATTCAGGTCGCCACCCTCTCTGGGATGAAAACGCCCGAGATCCCCCGCGCCATGACGGTCGTCGAGATCCACGATGTCATCGCCCAGTTCCGCCAAGGGGCGATCAACGCCAAGGCGGCAGGGTTCGACGGCGTCGAGATCCATGGCGCCAATGGATACTTACTCGAACAGTTCTTGCGCGACGGTATCAACCACCGAACCGATGAGTGGGGCGGTTCAATCGCCAATCGCTCACGATTTCACTTGGCGATCACCAAAGAAGTCGTCGAGGTCTGGGGTGCAGACCGGGTTGGAATTAGGCTCTCACCAAGCGGCACGTTCTGCGACTCGCATGACTCCGACCACTTCGCCACATACCATTATCTCGTCAAGCAGCTTGATGCGTTCAAGCTTGCCTATCTTCACGTGACCCGACCGAGTGAGTCGGATCTCCGCCATGGCTCGCCGAACATTCCGCTCAAGAGTTTTCGCGAGGTCTACCACGGTAAGGTCATCGGCTGTGGAGAATTCAGCCTTACCACGGGAGAGACTGCCATTGAAGATGGATCGGTCGACTCCGTCGCATTTGGCAGACTCTTTATCGCCAATCCCGACTTGGTCGAGAGGGCCAGGGAAGGTGCCTCCCTGAACCCGCCCGACGAACCCTCCTTTTACGCAGGGGGAGAGCACGGGTACACTGATTATCCGTTCCTTCCGCGCAAATGATCGAGGTTCAGACATGAAGGTCATCGAGATCGCCGGTAGCTTCGGGCTCGACTCACTCCGGCTTACGGAACGGCCAAAACCGACTCCGGGGCCGGGTGAGGTGCTGGTCAGGATGAGCGCTGCTTCGCTCAACTATCGAGACCTGATGGTGATCCAGGGCATTTACAATCCCAAGATCCCCCTGCCGCGCATTCCGCTTTCGGACGGCGTCGGGCAGATTGAAGAAGTGGGGGCGGGAGTCAGCCGAGTCAAAGTTGGCGAACGCGTCGCAGGGCTGCTGGCTCCAGGTTGGATTGATGGAGCGATCACCAAGGCGAAGGTCGATAAGGGGCTGGGTGGTTCAATCGACGGTGTCCTGGCCGAATACGTCGTCTTGTCCGCTGAAGGGGTCACCCACGTCCCAACTCATCTCACCGATCTCGAAGCGGCGACTTTGCCGTGCGCAGCGGTAACCGCATGGAACGCACTTGTCACGCGAGGCAAAGTCAAAGCGGGAGACACGGTACTACTCCAGGGTACGGGCGGGGTCTCCCTCTTTGCTCTCCAGTTCGCCAAACTGCATGGGGCTCGGACGATCATCACGTCGTCGAGCGACGCCAAGCTCGACCGCGCCAGGGCTCTCGGTGCCGATGAGCTGATCAACTACAAGACCACCCCTGACTGGGCTGCCAAAGTCGTGGAACTCACCGATCGAATTGGAGTCGACCATGTCATTGAGGTCGGTGGTGCAGGCACGCTCCCTCAGTCCTTTAAGGCTGTCCGTGTTGGTGGTTCGATCGCCGTGATCGGTGTTCTTGCCCAGGGAGCTGGCGATCTGAGCCCGATTCCTATTCTGATGAAATCGATCAATGTCCAAGGAATTTATGTTGGCAATCGTACGATGTTTGAAGAGATGAACCGGGCGATCGTCGGCGCGAAGCTCAAGCCAGTGGTCGACCGAGCTTATCCGTTTGATCATGTTGCAGAGGCCCTCAAGCAACTCCAATCGGCGACCCACTTCGGCAAGATTGTGATCTCATTCTGAGAGCGCCGACCCGACGACCGACCTCGCCTTAACGCAACTGGGGACGCTGAGGTCGATGCCCCAGCGTCCCCATGAAGTTTCAAATTACGCGAAGTCGATCAATCTTCGCCTTGAGCCTTGGTGAAGGCCATCACGCCGTCGAACTCTTGAAGCTTCTCGATATGCGCCCAGGAGTGCTTGGTGGCGATCCGATTCACCACGTCCATGATCTGGGCATCGGTCACGTTGGCGTCGGGAGCGACCGCGAAACAACGAGCACGATACTGGTCGTTGCAGTCGGTGATGTTGCCACCTGCCGGGTAAACGCGAGTTCCCCGGTTGGCGATCAGCTTGAGCTTGAAGCCCGACCCTTCCAGGAGCGTTTCGACGCTCGGCCCGAGCTGCTCGGGGAAGAGTGGCGATTCCATAAAGACGTCGACTCCGACGACACGCCGGGTCTTGGGAGTGACGAAGACGGGGTTCTTTGAGACTTGCGGTAGCTTCAATGGCTTATGCTCGCGAACCGACCACTTGGCCGAGAGCTTGCCCAAGTTCGAGATCACTGCGTCGGTGTACTCGACGGTGCCGAGTGCCCCGTTATTATCCCCCTTGATATCGCGGGTGATCTTGCCCGACTCCAAGGTGACGAGCACAGCATGCTCAATGGCGTCGGCCTGGGTGAAGTAGCCCAGGTGACGGAGCATCATCACTCCCGAGAGCAATACCGCTGTCGGGTTGATGACGTTCTTGCCCGCATACTTAGGCGCACTGCCGTGGACTGCCTCAAAGATCGCCACATCGTTACCAATGTTGGCCGATGGAGCAAAGCCGAGACCGCCAACGAGGGCGGATGTCAGGTCGCTCATGATGTCACCGTTCATGTTTGTCGTGACGATCACGTCAAACTGTTCCGGCTTCTTCACAAGCTGATGGCAGCAGTTGTCAATAATGATATGATATGACTCGATGTCGGGGTATTCTTTGGCGACCTCCTCGAAGGTTCGCTTGAACATCCCTTCCGTCAACTTCATGATGTTCGACTTGGTCGCGCAGGCGACCGACTTCCGCCCTTCGCTTCGGGCGAACTCGAACGCCAACCGGCTGATCTTCTCACAGCCCTTGCGGCTAATCAGTTTCAAGCACTGCGCGACCCCCGGGGTCTGCATGTGCTCGATGCCCGCGTAAAGGTCTTCGACGTTCTCCCGAACGACAACAAGATCGATCCCACGCCCGCTGTAGGGGGTGGTGATTCCCGGCAGTTCCCGAGCGGGTCGAATATTCGCGTAGGTCTCGAAGAGCTTCCGCAAGGTAACGTTCGCCGACTTCTCGCCAAAGCCGACCGGGGTTTCGAGCGGCCCCTTTAGCACGCACCTGGTCTTATGGATCGACTCGATCGTATCCATGGGGACCCCGGAGGCGACCCCTTGGCGGAACACGCTGGCCCCCGCGTGATGTTCCTCCCACTCGATCGGAGCGCCCGAGGCTGCAATGATCCGCTTGGTGGCGTCAACGCATTCCGGACCGATCCCGTCGCCCGGGATCACTGTGACCACTTTCTTCGCCGTGGCGCTGCTCATGAAACCTTCCTTACAGGAAACTCAAACGGAGATGGACCTCTATCGAGCTAGCAGTATAGCGAAGCGGGGCCCAAACGTCATTATGCCGGGGGTTCCCTACTCCTTCACGGTGACTCGACGCCCAGGCCCCGCCCAGCATGGGCGAAGCCGTTGTGCAATATGATCCGCATCACGTTCAGTCGTATACTGGGTCTCTGGACAGACGATCACGTGCGAGTTCGGGCGAACTCCCCCTTGAGACGAGGGTGCCCGATCCTGATGCGTTTTGGAGAGCTGCAACCTGTCGATCGCCGAGTAAATCGAAGCTCAGGTCATACAGACGGACTTGCGGAGTTACGGCGAGAGGCCGAGCGCCTCGTGAGTCGATACATCAGGAATGCGGCGATAATCACGCCCGTGCCAACTCCGGCAATGAGGGCGAATCGCCGATTATCGGTGGGTGGGGCTTTGGGGGTCAACGTTGATGCGACTTTCAAACCGTCCCAATACAGAAAACCCTGCAACTTCGTGGGGGACTGCAGGACTCCTGTACCGACCGGGATGTTCATATCCGCGACGGTGAAAACCACAGGATCGACGTAGCTTCCTAACTGGTGGACCTTGACCGTCAAGTCATCATGCTGGGTCTCGCGATCACCATCCGTTACCCGGTGTCGATAACCTGAGGGAAACCACACCCCCGAGGGTTGGTGTAAGGCATAATCCGTCTCGATGGAATGGATCTGCGGTCGACCGCCAGATGCGAAGCGTGTCTCGATTTTGGCAACGACCCATTGACGGTCTGGCAAGATCCAAGACGTAATCTGGACACCGTTGGTCCTTGTCTTGGTGGTCACGTAACAGCGTTGACCTTGGTAGGGTTCCTCTCGGCTCTCGGTGGAGACGAGCTTATCCTGGTTGAGATAGGAATCCACTGAAGAATGGCGAGCGTTCATCGCGCCGGCTGGATTCAATCCGAGATATCTTGGATCAACACACTTCATGTCAGAAACAGGCTTAAATTTATCGAGGCCAATGACATTCATCATAATTTTGTTGCCGATTACATCGGATTGCTCTGTGTAGAAGATATGATCGGTTTCCCCGAAGCAGAGGGTCGTTCGCCAGGAGTTGCCAGCGTCGAACGACAAATCCAGATCGACGGGACGAAAGATGTCGTTACGGATTTTCTTGCCATCGAAAACGATTCGAATTTTATAAGCAAATGAGGTTGTTTTCATGTTGCCATCGACCATCCACCCCTCGGACATTACTTCAACATCGCCGCGTTCGACCCGAGATCGCTCGGTGATCGCACGCCGCTCAATCGATGCAGGGTCGAGTTCGGCCGCGCCGGCCCTAGCGATAGATACAACCACAAGAAGCAACGTCATCCAGCGAGACATGGTAATCCTCCTGATTCGATCGAAGCGATAGTAAGATCATGTAATCGATAGTTGATCTGAAAACTGCTCGCGAAACAGGAATTTCGCGAGCAGGTCAATGACATCGAAGGGAACTGGTGGAGCACGATGGACAACAAGTTTATCTCAACGATCATCAGCCCTGCGGTCCACCTGGGTTGCCTTTGCAGTTCACCTCGAGTTTGATCACCTTGGAAAAAGGTTGTCCTACGACGTTTTCATTAGGTACGCATCCACGATTTGGGTCTTGGAAACAGGTGTATACGATATAGCAAACCGCCATGTATGTTGTGGTCCCTTGAGGGACTGTTGCTGTCAGACACTGAGTTAAATTGCCGCTATTGTCCTGACAATCCCATGGTGCTGACTTAAGCACGGATCCATTGCCTGTGCAGGGCATCGGTGCGCAGACTGGGACCGCATCCGGACATGTGCAATCGATTGGTGTAGACTCTGGACACCCAACACCAGCGTAAACCAACTGATTGACCATGATGGGCAAGGTCAGTACGGCCAATACGGCTGTACATTGGGCGAGATCGAGAACCTTCATAATCATTGCTCCTACTAGGATCGACCATTCGTGTCCTCTCGCGATCCAAAATGGATTACGACGAGACCGTATGGTCACTACCAACCCTCAACGATCGCCGTTCGGCTTCACGACCGCCCGCCGAGGTGGCGAGACCAACGAAGTACGTCGGCTCGGCAACACTATTTGTAAGAATCTTCAAGGACAGGTTTCGTGATAAGTTGAGATCTGGGTGCTCGCCAGGTTCATATCGGACTTCGATTGCGTGGTCGGAAACTATTCGAGATTTGAACATCTTTCCAGGAGAGACCACCTTTAGGAATTTTACATCGGCGAGCCGTCCCGGTTGCAGAGTGAGGACTTGAGTCGCCTCTTCAACCACGTCAAAAGAGAGATTCGACGGTTCACATGAATAATCCGCAATAACATTTGCCCTTAGCCGGAGCGGCAATTGAACAAATTCGCGCTGCTGGTCATAACCTACGATGATAACGTTGGTCGAATTGATCCCTCTTTTCGAACGAGTCTCCCAAACGACCTCTACCGTCGCTTTTTCGCCAGGTAGCAAGGAATTTTTAGAGATCTTGACCGAGGCGCAGTCGCAATCTTTCAACATATTATGGATTGTTATTGTAGTTGGACTCGAATTCTTCACTTCGAATTGCTCGTTCAGTATCAGCCCTTGGCCAACGTCACCGAGATCCTTGAGCGGCTTAACGCAAACCAGGCCTATATCAAGATGCTCGGTGGTAGAGAGTAAAAGCACACAGACCATCGAGGCTAAGATTGAGCCCCCGAGGCAGATAGACATGATAATCCGTCTCATTATCTACGCACTCCTTAAGTGACGAGAGCCTGAATGAATGAATGAATGAATGAATGAATGAATGAATGAATGATCTCGACGCTAACAGGAAAGGATACGCGACGCAAGTGAAAAAAATAAATTTTTTGAAATTTGGATTGTTTTATCCTGCGTGTTGCGAATCGTGTTAGATTACAGTCTCCAGATCCTTCAGCGAATCGATGATTTTTGGAAAGGAACTTCCTATGCCGCCTTGTTCGTCCAAGCAGAATCTGCGACAGAGCAGGGCATTTACCCTGATCGAGCTTATGGTTGTCGTGACAATTCTTGGGATCTTGATCGGATTAATATTGCCGGCCGTCCAGGCCGCACGTGAAGCGGCCCGGCGCATTCAATGCTCAAACTCGCTGAAACAATTAGGTCTCGCAACGCATTCCTATAACGATCGATGGGGTTGTCTACCGATCGGCAACCCCCTTTTTTCCTATCCAGACATGGGTAACCGCGACGGTCAAAGTATTTTTGTGTCGATGTTGTCGGATTTTGAACAAACGAACATATTCAATAGTATAAATTTTTCACAAAATATCGCTACGCTGTCGAATACGACGACGCTCCAATACGGGATCTCTGTGTTGTGGTGTCCCAGTGACTCAGGGATCGAGCGTATCGAAAGAATCCCCTATGTCGTTGGTGATCTTGCTCCGAACAGGACAGTCGTGCGTTACACCAGTTATGCCGGGTGCGCAGGGACTTGGTGTAACCACCCTCTGTCTTACAATAAGTTAGCGGTTTCGCGGATACCGGCTCTGACAGCGAACGCCAATGGTGCTTTCTTCCTTCGAGGTCGCGTGGATTTTGCTCAGTTCACAGATGGGTTGAGCAACACCTTCTTAATTGGTGAACGCGCCCATTCCGGGCTCGACACCGAAACGGCCCGAGACTGGCATTGGTGGTTCTCAAGCTATTGTACTGACACACTCTTTCATACGCTTTACCCGATAAACCCGCTACGAAAGCTGCGTACTCCTCACTCCTCACCATCTTTCCCGAACGCTTACTGCGACGCTGCGTCCAGCGTCCACCCAGGTGGTGCCAATTTCGGCTTCGCCGACGGCTCGGTCCGTTTCCTCAAAGACAGGATCGACACCTGGCCGTTCGATCCGTCGGACGGCCAACCCCTCGGCGTGGTCGGCCAATACAACCTTCCTTACCGTCTCTCGCCCAAGGTGAGGTTGGGTGTTTACCAGGCGCTGTCGACTCGGGCGGGTGGCGAGGTCGCCAGCGACCTGGGACTGTGAGAATTCATTCGTCAACTGCTTTTGCGAACATCTGCGGATCACGCAAATAAAGATCGTGTGTTCATGACAGCACTCTGCTCCGCTCGCGAGCGAAGTGGGGCTTGGGGACACTTGATGCGGGGGCGATCGCCTCGTTGAGGACGAACGGAGCAAAACCATGATGGACGGCTTGAGTTGTTGAGGTCAAACCTGACTGCGTGAAGAGGTCGCGGAAGCGGGCTCGCGAACAGTGATGGACTGCTCCTTCGCGATAGGTCACGCACAGGTCATAAATGAACCAACCCCAGAGTCCATCGCGGAAACCATCGATCAGCATCACGCGCCCGCCCGGCTTCAAGACCCTGGTCATCTCGGCGACCGCTCGGTCCTGATGAGGATAGTGATGGAAGCTATTGGCACAGGTCACCACGTCGAAGGTTCCTGCGCCGAAGGGCAGGCGTTCGCTATCTGCCTGGATCGGCTGGACGTGGGCAGAGTGGGTTTTCCAGCGGTTCTTGCCTTGCTGGAGCATGCCGGCAACGAGGTCGATGCCCCAGACTTGCGCTGAGGGAAGGGCCTCGCGAATCCGAGCTGCAAAGACTCCGGTCCCGCATCCCACGTCGAGGATCTTCAGAGGTCGATCACCATAAGTCGTCTTCAAACGGCGGATAATCGCTCGATGCGATGGACCAAAGAGCAGAGTCTGTAAGATGCACTTGTCGTAGCTCTCGCTCCAACGCGTGAACTCTTCGGTCGCCTGTTCTTTGTCGTAACTCATGGTGCCATCCTCCGTGCGTGCATGGTGCAAGATCAAGTGGGGTCCGTCCTCGACGACTTGGTTCATACGGCAAGTTGAGGACTTTGAGAAGATCAATCTCACCAGGAGGATTGGAGTTCTATGGCGTTTGCCATCAACCCGTTCCCAGGGTGCGCTTCGCGACCCTTCGCTCTGTTGTTAGACACCGTTGGTGTCAAGAGTACAGGACGGACGGTTGAGCGAGGATTTCATCCCGCAGGGATGACAGCGATTAGACATAATGGCTGGCATCCCTCGGAACGCTGACGAAATAACCTCCCGATTTCTCGCCCATTCACGAATGACTCTGCCTTACGAATCACGTACCAAAACTCGTGAGCAGATCGGCTCAAAAAGAGGGAGGTTATTTCGTCAGCGTTCCCCGGGAGAGGTCGATCGCGGAGCAATCGGGTGAAGG
>JANXSX010000074.1 GCA_025356475.1 Isosphaeraceae bacterium
TGCACTGGCAGATTCGCCATCCTCGACCGTTTCCGCTGACGCGGAAGAGGCCCCGGTTGCCTCGCCGCTCTTATAGATTTTGCCCGCAGGCTCTTTGACAATTCGGAAGATCGTTGACGGCGTGAGGCCGTTTTGGGGCAATGCTGCGCGCCAGGTCCAGCGGATCGACAGGGGGTCTCCAACATCGCCGCTGGCACACCTCCGGTATGCTTCTCATTGCGTTGCACGACCGGTGGTATCGCTCGTTCCTCGCTCGACCACCGGCTTATAGCTGGCATCCCTGCGGGATGAAATTCCCATGGTCCGAGGAGGGTCGCACTTTGAAACCCACCTGCGACGGCCAATTCACGAGATCCTCAATTTCGGGCCCGAAGCCTCTGGTTAAAGGCAACTGCAAGTACCACGACCGTGCCCAGCACCAGCCCTTCGATCTGTGTACTATCGATCCCAACCGGGGCCACAAGACCCGTGCCACGAATCACAGCCTGGATCAGAATCAGCCCTATCACAGTGCCACGGATTGAGCCCACCCCTCCCGAAAGACTACAACCGCCGACGACTGCGGCAGTGATCGCGTAAAGTTCGTACGAGTTCCCCATCGTACTGGTCCCCTGGCCGCTCTGACCTGTGAACATGATTCCACAGACTGCGGCCAGCATACCCGACAGGCCGTATGCGTACGTCTTCAGTCGTTGGGTCGGTAGCCCTGAGAGTCGCGCGGCGGCTTCGTTGCCCCCAAGGGCGTAGAGATGTCTCCCCAGGATGGTCCAGCCCATCACGATGCTGGCGGTAACCGCCAGGAAGACGAACAAGGTCACTGTGTAATAGGGGTCATTACCCCACTGTCGGAATGTGCTAAAGGAGACGTTGATCGACTTATTCTTACTCAGCAAGCTCGCCAGACTTCGAAGCCCAGCCATTGTCGCCAAGGTGGCGATGAAGGGCGGAAGTCGGATGAAGTTGATCAGGACCGAGTGGAGTAAGCCGACCGAGAGGCCCATCAGAATAGTCAACACCATCGCCGCCGCCACAACCCATGGGGATGGACTCGTGGCTGAGCCTGAAGTCACCGCACCCGGCAGCCACTCGGTGATCAGTTTGGCGACAACGACCGAGGAAAGTGCAACCACCGCACCAACGGACAGGTCGATACCTCCCGCGATGATGACAACGGCAGCTCCAATTGCCAGCACACCCAGCCTCGCCACTTGCAACATCAGAAATTTCTGAGTGTTGAGTGTGAAGAATGCTTTGCGACTGTCGAGTACGAAGATCAGTAACAAGATCACGATCAGGCCGGCAACGAGCCCCCATTCGGGGGCTTTGAAGAATGACCGTAAGCGGCCTGCGAAGGTAGAATCACGACTCATGACGACTTCAAGCCTTTGGTCTCGAGCCACTTCTTCATTTCTTCGATGGTGATCACGTTTTCACCTTTGATGGGTGAATCAGCCTTAGGCACAATGATCCGTACGCCGGTTTCGATCGTGGTCGCACCGTTGGGGAGCATCTCGTCGATCGTCTTTTGATCCTTCTCAACGAGTGCCCTCAGAAGGCGGACTCCTTTGAAGCCCATGTCGTAAGGATTCTGACAGACCGATGCGTCGATCGATCCGTGTTCGAGGTGACCGACGGAGAGCTCGTCGAGGTCGAACGTAACGACCGTGACTCTCTTCCGCAGCTCGGCGGAGTTCGCGACTTCTTCGGCGATCCGAGGGGCGTTATAGGACCACAGTCCCAGCAAGATACCGACATCAGGATATTTGGTGACGGCGGTCTGGACATTCGTCGTCACCCGAGCGAAGTCATTGCCATCTTCAAAGAGTTCTGCACGAATGAATTTTGGCCCTGCCCCTTCGAAGAAGCCGCCCGAGCGTTCGATGGCGTTGGCCGCCGCTCCGGTGCCGACGAAAATCGCGGTCTTGCCCCCTTGAGGACGGAGAATCGCGGCAGCCTTGCCAGCGGCAGCTCCTGCCTTGCGATTGTCGGTCCCGATATAAGCTTGCCGGGCACCCGCCGCACTGGTAGCGATATCGGAGTCGATTGCGATGACTGCCTTACCCGCCTTGCGGAGGTTGTTCATGGCATCGGCAACCCCAGGAGACTCCGCCTCAATGACCGAGACGGCAACCCCTTTCACATCGTCCTGCGAGAGGACGTCCTCGAGCAGACGGATCTGTCCGGTCGAGCCGGAGTTGTTCCGCTTGAGTTCGACCGGGCAACCGAAGTTTTTCCCTCCGTCGGTCATCCCTTTTTCGACGGCGTTCCACCAGTCGGCGTTGCTGTTCGTCACGAAGACCAGTCGTGGTCCGGTGGGGTTCTTGGCGTTCGATCCCGTGGACGAAACCGAACCGCCGGATGGTGAGGCGTCGGGGGCCGACTCGCCACAGCCGGCGGCGGCGAGGAGGCAAGCTCCCCAGAGAACTGGATTGACAAAACGCACGAAAACCTCCACGGCACGCCAAGGGCAGGGCACAGACTTCGGCGACTAAACTCAGAAATGATCGCCGACCCGTCCCGATCTTAACGACCGGGGCGACACGTTGGAACGGCCACCCCTTGAATTCCCGAGCTTTGCCAACCATGATCAGTGAGGTTCGAGCTTTGCGGTGGTTTTGAAACAGATGGTTCAGGAGCGCACCGGATGAGATGGACGGACCGGGTGTACGGCGACGTGGCAATTGACGACCCGGAGATCCTCAAACTCATCGCGACGCCGACCTTTGCTCGCCTGCGTGGAATTCGCCAGGCCGGCCCTTCCGCGTTGGCGTTCCCGTTCAAGACCGTAACTCGCCACGAGCACAGCCTTGGCGTTTACCTACTGCTGACCCGCCTAGGGGCGGGGCTCCGCGAGCGAGTCGCTGGCTTGCTCCACGATATCTCGCATACCGCATTCTCACACGCCGTTGACTTCGTGATCTCCTCAGCCGAGCAAGATCACCACGAAGGGCTCAAGCCCGTCTTCCTTCGTCAACCGGATATCGTCTGTGCATTAAAACGCCTGGGCTTCGACCCAGAGGAGTTCTTCGACGACTCGATCTACCCACTTCTTGAGCGACCACTCCCATGGCTGTGCGCTGATCGGATCGATTACTTCTTGCGCGATGGGCTCACCTGCGGGGTAGTCAGTCTTGAAGATATCGAGACCTGCTCCAACGCGCTCGTCGTATTCGATAAGAGGATCGCCTTTAACGATGTGGCGGTGGCCCGATTCGCAGTCGATAAGTTCGCATCCATGAATCGGAACTGGTGGGCGAGCCCTGTCGAGTCCTTTATCTATAACGAGTTCGCCGACGCACTCCGCGAGGGTTTCAAGTCGGGAACGCTCCGAGAGAACGACCTCCTGGGAGACGATTCCCACGTCCTCAGTTGCCTCAAAGCCGCCCGAAACGAGCGGATCGAGCACTCACTCCGAAAGATTTACAAGTTTCAACCGGCAATGTTGATCGACTACGTTCCCAGAGTCCCGCCCAAGGAACGATGGTTGGACCCGCCCGTACTGGTCAATGGCTCGCTTCGACGTCTCTCCGAGATCGGGGTGTAGATCAACTGGAGTGGTTGACCTCAGGACGATGAACCGCCGAGCAGATCTTTGGCCACGGACAATGCCTTCTCGAGCGCCTCGGCAACTTTGGCTGGCTCTTTGCCCCCGGCCTGGGCGAAATCGGGCCGACCGCCACCGCCTCCCCCGACGAGTGGTGCCACGGCCTTCAACCAGTTACCGGCATGCATGCCGAGAGGAATCACGTCGAGGGTCGCACCGGCGGCGAGCAAGACTTTGCCATCAACGACCGATGTCAGGAGGACGGCTAACTTCTGCCCCTCCGCCCTGCGACGGAGTACGTCGATCGACTGGCGAAGGTCGTCTCCTGAGACGCCCTCAAGGCCGGAGACGATGACTCGGACGCCTGCAACTTCGATCGCAGTCGCGAGCAGATCCTCGGCGGAGGTCTTGGGAACAGCCTCGATCTTACGCTGACCCGCCTGCTTCTTGAGTGTTTTCAGTTCGTCGAGGAGGACGTTGACCCGCTCCCCAACGGCGGAGGTTGCGACCTTAAGAGCGGTGGCGACTTCGGAGAGGACCGCTTCCTCCTGTCTGATAAGTTCACGGGCTCCCTTGCCAGTCAGCGCGGTGATCCGGCGCGTTCCAGAGGCCACCGATTCTTCAGCCACAATCTTGAAGAGGCCGACCTGGGCGACGTTCGACAAGTGGGTTCCGCCACAGAGCTCGCGTGAGAACTCGCCCATCCGGACAACCCGAACGATTTCGGGGTACTTCTCACCGAACAATGCCATCGCGCCCAGTTTTCGAGCCTCAGCGATGGGCATGGTCGACCAATCGATCGAGTCCCCTTCAAGGATCTGGCTGTTCACTGTGTCTTCAATCAGCCGGAGGCGTTCGCGGCCCACAGCCTCGGGGTTCGAAAAATCGAATCGGAGCTTGTCCGGTTCGACCTTGCTGCCCGCCTGCTGGGCATGCTTCCCAAGGTGGATATGGAGGGCATGATGCAGGACGTGCGTGGCCGAGTGAGCGCGACGGATGGCTTGACGTCGTTCGATATCGACTTCGGTCACAACGGTCGTATTCAGGACCACTGACCCTTCAATGACATGCCCGACATGTAGCGTGAAATCATTCTCTTTCTTGGTATCGCTCACTTCAAACCGGAATCCAGGAGCCGTGATGATACCGATGTCGCCGACCTGTCCGCCGCTCTCTCCATAAAACGGAGTCTGGTCAAGAATTAACGCAATTGGTGGTCCCGAGAGATCAACGCCGGCCTGTTCCGCCAGATGTTTCTGAGCGAGGATGCCGATCACCTTACCCTCAGCGGACGTCCGTTCGTAGCCTAGGAACGTGTTGCCGTGACGAAATCCTTCTTTCAAGGTGTCGAGTGGGCCAACTTCAAAGACAGCAGCCGCCTCGGTCGAGCCCCGCGACTTACGGGAGTGGTCGGCCAGCTCCTTTTCAAATCCAGCTTGATCCATACGCAAGTTCTGATCGATCGCCAGGCTCTCAACGACCTCGACGGGAATCCCGTACGTGGCATGGAGCTTGAAGGCGTTTGCCCCTGAGATCGTGTCGGAACCAGCAGCTTTGGTCTGGCGGAAAGTATCGTTGAGCAGCGAGAGACCGCTCTCGAGATTGCCGAGGAATTGTTTCTCCTCTTCACGAATGACCGTTTGGATGCGCTGGATGCTCTCGGCGAGTTCAGGGTAGGGCCGCCTCATCACTTCGGCAACGGTCGGCACAATCTCAAAGAGGAATGGGTCGCGTCGGCCCATTTGATAAGCGTCAAGAACGGCGCGGCGCAAGAGTCGCCGAATGACATACCCCTGCTTCTCAGCAGATGGGCGCACATTCTCATGGATGCAAAAGGTGAGAGCGCGAACATGATCGGACATTCGGCGAATTCGGATACCATCAGGTGAGGTGGCATCATAGAAGACACCGAGTTGATCCGCAACCGAGGCGACGATCGGCTTGAAGATATCGGTAGCAAACACGGAGTTCGCCCCTTGCATACAGGCTGCTGCCCGCTCAAGGCCCATGCCGGTATCGATATTCTTCTTGGGAAGGGGCTCAAGCTGGTTCGGGCCAACACGATTAAACTGCGTGAAGACAAGGTTCCAAATTTCGACTTCCTTGGGCCCATTACCATGGAAGAAGATTTCGGAGCAGGGGCCACAGACCCCATTCGGGCCTTGGGTCGGGGCACCCGCCGGCCAGAAATTGTCGTCTTCCCCTAGCCTGCTAATGCGGTTCGTTGGAACCTTGATCTCGTTATGCCAGATATTGAAAGCTTCGTCGTCGTCAAGGTAAACGGTGATCGTCAGCCGATCTTTATCGATCTTGAGGACACCGGTAAGGAACTCCCAGGCCCAGTGGATCGCTTCACGCTTGAAGTAATCACCGAACGAGAAGTTGCCGAGCATCTCGAAGAATGTCTCATGAAATGAGGTCCGACCGACATTCTCAATGTCGCCAGTTCGGATGCATTTCTGGCAAGTTGTGGCCTTGGTGAAGTCGGGGTCGCCTAGACCCATGAACTCCCGCTTGAACTGATTCATGCCTGCCGGTGTGAAGAGCACGGTCGGATCATTCGGAACAAGAACGTCGCTTGGCCGACGCACGCACCCTTTGGAAGCGAAGAAGTCGAGGAAAGCATCGCGAAGGTCGTCGGTCTTCATAAGTCATTCAGGGGGCAAAGGGCCAGCAGCGGCGTGGGTCGGAGTCTGTCCGCGACACTCCTTGGACCAAGACTAAGAGTTTAGCGGATATCAGCGAGGATGTCTTCAGACGATCCAGTTAACGCTTGGCCGCTGGAGCTCAAGATCGTGGTCTATCGATTTAGGGAGAAAAGTCGCAAGCTCAGCCATCCTGCCATTAGCAATAGGACTGCCATTCGAAAAGAGCATCAGCGAATATTGGCCTCCTCCAGCTCATCATTCCCCTCCTCGAGCGACGATTGACGTCCAATCCGTCGAGAGCATCGGGCGAGGCGGTAGGTCTACCCTGGCATCTCGCATCAGCCCAGAGTTGAGCTGCGTAATGCATCACTTCGGTCGTTATGGGGGAGTAGTCAAGGCTCGTCCTGAGGCGATCGAGTCGAGCTAGACCCTTACGCTTTCCTCCTCGGAGAAGTTCTCGTCGGATCTCGTAATCGGCAATTTCAGGATCAAATACCGCTGCGAGTGATGCGAGCATGTCTTGAACCCATCGACGACACGAGTCAGCCTCGCGTGAGCTAGCCGGGTTTGTGATCAGGCCAAGCGGAGAAGAATCAAGAAAGATGATCCTCATGATGAAAATCGATCGCGGCCGGAGAGACGGTCCTCGTTGATCGCGTGACTAAGGAAAGCGAGGGTTTCCGCTGTTCCTCCTCGGTCCCCATCACCAGGATGTCGTCGAGGGCTCGGATCCCCTCCTCAGCTTTGAGGCGAGCTTCCTCCTCCGTTCTGCGAATTAAGTGCCCATGAGGATCGACGGATGAAACGATCGTTTGCCCCGTACTCAGTGGCATCTCCTGTTCATGGATGGGAGTTCATGATTCGATTTGGATGACAACGTTCATGGTCTTCGGGGGGGTATCGGTACTGGGGCCTCAATGGTGATTTCACCTTGGTCGGTGACAAGGGTGGCAGGCCCTGTCAGGTTTTCGACGGCCTTCGCGAACTGGTCGGGCGTTTTCGTAGACGTCTCGCCGACCATGCGGATGAAGAGGCCACGCTTCATGTTTGCCAGATCGGCGGGTGAGCCCGGGACAACGTCGATGACGGCAACACCTCCCTTGGCCATGAACTCGGGGCGACCGTTCATGCCTCCTGTCAGGACACTTGAGTAGTCGACTCGGAGGCCACGCCACGGGATTGAGCGATTGGTCGATATGCCGCCGGTCTCTGGGTATTTCGCCAAGACGATGGTCTTCTCGATAATCCTTTCCCCCCGCCTGAGTTTGATGGGTACTGGCCTACCGACCGGTAGCGTATTGACGGCCAGCACCAGCGTTTCGCTATCGACCACAGGCTGATCGCCAACCATCAGGATCACGTCGTCTTTAAGAACTCCCCCTTCACCCGCAGGACTCCCGAGGTGAGCCTCCCCGACCACGTTTCGACCTTCCTTATCAAGACTAATCCCCAAGAAACCAAATTCCGCCTCCCGACCCTCTCGGAGCGAATTGACAACACGTCGGGTAAGGGGGTCCATCGGAATGGCGTATCCCGCTTGCACATCAAACCCAACAACATTCGCCGATGAGGTCGTGATACCAACCAGCTCCCCTTTGAGATTCACGACGGCTCCGCCGCTCATTCCAACGTTAAGCTTGGAGTCGAGCTGGAGCAGGGTTGGAAAGTATTGGAGCAATCGATCACGCTTCGACTCACCGATGGGGGGATCGATCTTCCGCCGGTTGTTCGAAAGAATACCCCAGGCCGCCGATGCGGTCCCGTCATTTGCCGCGTTGTAGGGATTTCCCAAGGCGATCAGGAACGCCCCTTTGCGAAGCTTCGATGCGTCACCAAGCGCGATCGGCACGAGGATCGGAGGGGCGACGTTCGGAATTCTTCGAGGAGCGATGACTGCGAGATCACTCCGCGGATCGGCAGCAATGATCTCTGCTTCAAAGGCGACCTTACCTGGCGCGCGAACCCTGATGCGATTCGCGCCTCGGATGGCATGAAACGTCGTGAGGATCGCCTGTTCTGGGCCAATAACGACACCCGACGCGTAGTCGAACGAGACCTCTTCGCCCCCCCCGAGCCTGGCCGGGTCAAACGCATCAAGTAGGGGAGGTTGATCAGGCTCACCGCGAATCGCCGTTGTCCGATCACTCGCGGTTTCGCTCATCCTGATCCGCCAGATGGCAACAACCGACCGCTCCGCCTTGGCGATAGCGTCGGCAACGGCAGTCTCGATGGCCTCAACCGGGGACGGAGTATCAGCCTGGCCGAGGAGCGCGAGCGAGAGGAACAGGGTGAGGGACATGCGTTACCTCGCGGTCGAGAGCGACGGGCAGAACATCTCCGATTATCCCCGTCAACGCCCGAGTCGGCAATCGCTAAGGGATCTTCAGGTGCCACACAAACAGCAACACCTTGGGGTTTACGCCTCTTCCGCCTCGTCATCGTCCACCTCTCCGGGGGGCGCAACCCCGGCGGGTCCGATGTGCCGAGCGGCGAAGATCCTTTGAACCAGCTCTTCGACCATTGCCGGATTGTCGCGGAGGAACTGCTTGGAGTTCTCACGACCCTGCCCGAGGCGTTGGCTCCCGTAGTTGAACCAGGAGCCCGATTTTTCGATGAATTTCTCGGCCAACCCAAGGTCGATCAGGTCCCCCTCCCGCGAGATCCCGCCGCTGTACATCATGTCAAATTCGCAGACCTGGAAGGGGGGTGCAACCTTGTTCTTGACCACCTTCACTTTGATCCGACTACCGACAATATCCTCACCCTCCTTGACGGGTCCGATCCGGCGGACATCGATCCGGCAGGAGCTATAGAATTTGAGTGCGCGGCCCCCTGGAGTGGTCTCGGGACTGCCAAACATCACGCCGATCTTCTCTCGAAGCTGGTTGATAAAGATCAGCACGCATTTCGATTTCGAGACGCCACCGGTCAGCTTGCGGAGAGCCTGACTCATGAGCCGAGCCTGGAGACCGACATGAGTGTCCCCCATGTCGCCCTCGACCTCAGCCCTGGGGACGAGCGCCGCGACGGAGTCGACCACGATGATGTCGATCGCATTGGAGAGGACCAGCATTTCCGCGATCTGGAGCGCCTCTTCAGCACTACTAGGCTGGCTGACCAGCAGGGCCTCAATATCCACACCAAGCTTCTTGCACCACGACGGATCGAGGGCATGTTCGACATCGATAAACGCGGCAACCCCCCCAGTTTTCTGGGCATTTGCAACCGCATGAAGGGCAATCGTCGTCTTCCCGCTCGACTCTGGACCGAACAGCTCGATGATCCGGCCACGTGGCAAACCTTTGCCACCAAGGGCGAGGTCAAGCGAGATCGCACCCGTGCTGATCCCCTCAACTTCAAGTGAGCTTCCCTCACCGAGCTTCATGATCGCACCGGCACCGAAGGCTTTTTCAATCTGGCTGATCGTGTTGTTCAAGGCTTTTTGCTCGGCTGTCGTTGCCGTCGCCTTTGCTTCCGATGCTGCCTTCGCCTTCGCCACGCCGTGCTCCTTCAAAAGATCGGTTCACAAATGTGTACGGAAGATCAGTAATCCTAGGAGGCTTGGCATCCCGCGTCAAGAGGGATTCGTCACTCGCGAGCCTCGTTAGCGGGACGCGGTTTCGTCGATCCAATCCGTTACCCCGACCGTTGCTCTATTCAATGGAATCCGCCCGGTCTACCTGGTCATGCCAAGTAAAGGCGCTGTCGCGAATGCCGTGTGGACGGAGACTTCGGCGGCTAGCTCAGAGCCGAACGTGACCACTTCTGAGACCTCGAAAAGGCCTCCGTTCCAGGTCTGAAAGTGTCGTAACAAGGGAGAGAGATCGACCTCCGCATCGTTCTTCAATTTAATCCGGCCGAGGGTCAAGTGCGCCTGAAACTTAGGCTCTGGCGCATAGCCGACTTCCACCATGGCCGCGCAGATCGCCTGGCGGAGTTGGTAAAGCGGTTCGAGGCCCTCTCCCTCCAGGCCCGCCCAGAGAACACGAGGCTTCGACAGGTCCGGAAAGACGCCGAGCCCCATGATCGATAAGTCGAAGGGGTCGAAACCCTGGGCGACTTCGGCGACTGCGTTGCAAACTTCGGTCAAATCTCGCTCGTCAACATCACCTAGGAATGCGAGTGTGAGGTGAAATTGCTCAAATGGGGTCCAACGCGCAGTCGGAACCTCAGGAGCGATCAACGTCTGCAATCGCTGCAACTTGATCGCCCGAGCCTTAGGGACGGTGATGCCGATAAATGTCCGACTGGTCCGTGGCATCAGCTCTCAACATGTCAGGGATCGTTTGAGCACTTGGATGGGTTTGACGGCGTTAGAAACTCATCATCGACCGATAGGTATCGAGACGACGGTCGATCTCAGCTCGGTCGGTGCGCTGGAAGCGACGGAGGCTGAAGTCCTGAACGTTAAAGCTTGCGACGACTGTCCCGTAGGCCATCGCCTTTTTGAGCGAGGTTGGATCGGTGCTCCCCACCGAGGCGAGATATCCCATGAATCCACCGGCAAAGCTATCGCCGGCCCCGGTGGGATCGACGACATCCGCCAACGGAAACGCGGGCATCACGAAGGTCTCTTCGCGACTGAGGAACATTGCGCCATGCTCCCCTTTCTTGATGATCACGAAGGAGGGGCCCATATCCAGCACTTTCTGACCGGCTGATACGAGGTTGATCTCCTGGGTGAGCATTCGTGCCTCGCCGTCGTTTAGGACCAAGCCATCCACCTCACGGATCAGCTCGACCAACTCGTCACGCTGAATCTCGATCCAGAGGTTCATGGTGTCGGCAACCACGAGTTTACGCGTTTTCGTCTGTTTGAGAACCTTACGCTGCATGGCAGGGCTGCCGTTGGCAAGGAAGACGAAAGGAGTGTCGGTGAAGCTCGCGGGGAGTTCGGGATCGAACGTACCGAGAACGTTGAGGTGGACTTCTAAAGTGTCGGCGGAGTTCATATCCCCTTCATACTTGCCGCTCCACCGAAAGGTCGAGCCCCCTTTTTCAACGACGAGGCCTGACGTGTCGATCCCTCGTGAGTTCAGCAGTTCGCGATGAGCGACCGGGAAATCTTCGCCAACCACGCCGACAAGTCGGACCGGGCAGAAGTAGCTGGCCGCGTATGAGAAATACGTCGCCGAGCCACCAAGAGCATCGGTGACAACACCGTGGGGGGTCTGAACTGAGTCCAACGCGATCGAGCCAACAACCAGAAGCGACATGCGAAACCCATCCTCGATCTAAGAACGAGACAATTCGAATTAAGACGGTTGTGAGAGCATCACCAAGGCCTGGTCGATCCGCTTCAATGAGCGGTCCCGGCCCAGAATCGCCAGGCAATCGTACAAGCCCGGGCCGACCGCTTGACCGGTCGTAGCCACCCGCAAGGCATTGACGACCAGCCCCATATGGCTTGAAGTCTGTTCCGCATAGGTGTGAACCGCAGCTTCCAAAGTTGGAACGTCGAAGGGTTCGACTTCGACAAAGATCTTACGAAGGCTCGTCAGGATTTCGACGACGCCCTCTTTCCGGAGTCGCTTCTTGACCGCGTCTGGGTCGAAATGGACATCCTCGGTAAAGAAGTAACTTCCCAGTTTAATGATGTCGCAGAAGGTCTTGAGCCGGTCGCCCAAGGCCTCGATCACTGCCGCCAACTGGGGAGGGGGCGGTTCGGTCGAGGGTGTCTTCAAGAACGGAAGGACCCCTTCGGAACGGAAGTCTGGAAGCTTCCGGCGCGAGTTCCAGTCGATCCATGCCTGCATATTCGCGACATAAGGGGCGGTTTTTTCGACTTTTTCCTCAATGGTCAAGGTCTTCATCCACTCGCCTTGAAGCCAGAAGAGCTTGTCGGGGTCGTGGCTCGCCGGAGAGCTATTGACCTTGTCGAGTGAGAACTTCTCGATCAGATCGGCTCGCGAGAAGACCTCGGTGCTCGCGTCGTAACTCCAGCCGATCTTCGCGAGATAGTTCATCATCGCAACCGGCAGGTATCCCTCGTTAATGAACTCATCAAGACCGACCGCTCCATCGCGTTTCGAGAGCTTCTTCTTCGACCCGGGCGCAGCAACGTAGGGTACGTGAGCAAACGTCGGCAGTGGATAGCCAAGTGCTTCGAACACGAGGAGCTGTGAGAAGGTGTTGGCTAGGTGCTCTTCGGCCCGGACGACATGGGTGATCTGCATATCGGCGTCGTCAACGACACTCGCAAAGTTGTAAAGCGGCGACCCATCGGGCCGAACAATCACAAAGTCGCCAAGTTCATCCGTGCGTTGCTCAACAGGGCCCTTGATCGCGTCTTGGAGAATCAGGGCCCGGCCCAGCGGGACCCGGAATCGGAGTGCATACGTACGACCCTCCGCATCATAGGCTGCAATCTCTTCCTCGGAATTGACCTTGCCTCGGAACCGGAAGGCCCGCTTCTGGTACTCGGCTTCCTTCTTGTCGGCAGCGCGTTCGGCTTCGTTGGAGTAGTCGCGATAGACGTGGCCCGATGCGACCAGGGCGTCGGCGGCCTCTTTATATCGATCCCCCCGCTTGGACTGATAATAAGGAGCGTGTGGCCCACCGACTTTGGGGCCTTCGTCCCAATCCATCCCCATCCACTCGAATCCTTCGAGGATGAGTCCGACCGCGTCTTCCACATGGCGTTGCTGGTCGGTGTCGTCGATTCGAAGGATGAACTGACCGCCGTCGCGCCTCGAGAGCAGCCAGTTAAACAAAGCAGTCCGCACCCCACCGATATGGAGGAATCCGGTAGGACTGGGGGCGAATCGGGTACGAACGCTCATGCGAGTTCAGTCGATCGGTTCAGGGGGACAGGCAAACCCGGCACCAGTCCGGGCACACTTCTTGTCCCAAGACGATAGGCGTTCCTCGTATCCGCTGTCAACGGAAGCCAAAGAACCCAGCAAGCTGGTAAGCCATGACGGCTTCCCGGAAAATCTGGAAGATCGACTTTCAATGTGAATACGTCCCAAATCCGACTCATGAGACGGGATGGAAATAGATTCTCTCTTCTTGAGTCAATGTGCTAATAGCACTCGTTCCCCCGGTCCTCCGTGAGAACGAGTCTTGGTGGGTGATCGGCCAGCGAGAGTGATCGGTGAGTCTATCAGTGGTCGACAATTTATTTCCGTCCCGCACCTGCATGGGGGAGAATCTGAGTGTCGAAGACGTTTCACTCCGAGAGTGCCACCGCAGAGTTCACACCTCCTTGATCGACCGAGATGGCTTACCCATTCGAGACCTCGCTACACGCACGCAATTCTTCAACCCGTTTGGCTCACGAGCATTGTGGAGGATGGCTTCTCATAGCCAAGCTTCGTAAAGACTTCGAGGACTTCGCTCCAGGTTGGAAACATGCGACCGCTACTCTTCTTGTAGTCCTGGATGGCTTGCATGAACTCGAGTTCAGCCTCGTTGTATTCTCGTTCGCAGGTTGTGGGGTCGACGAATCTGCGTCTGCCGCTGACCGCTCGCGCCGTTGCGGCTCGGACGGCCTGGGCATGGGCTCTTTTATTAAGGAGCATCTCTGAGGTTGTGTGGTCGGTCGCGGAGAACGGAGGAGCCGCGTCCGGAGATGCGGGCTGCCGAGACGGCACCTGGTCCATCGTTTTCTTGCTCCAACCGCGCCGAATGAACGAGGTTCATGATCGGCTCGGATCGTGGTTGAGGAGGCGTCGATCGGCATGATGCCAATCGTTCTTACTCAACCTAAGGCGCACGAGGTGATCAAGCACCTTAGAGGTCGAAGTTTCGCTGAGATCGTTACGATCCTGTTATTAGACAGGCTCGGCAGCGACCGGAGCCGGGCGGTTTGAAAACACCACCCAGCGAGACATTGTGAAGCTAATACCGGTCGCCAGTACGATCCCGACCACCGCAGCCGCAAGCTTGTGGTCTGCGAAGAACCCAACCCGCTCAGGGAGTGTGATCCCAACGGTGAAACTGAGAGCCACCCCTAACGCATTACTTAAGCAATAGGTCATGAATTGGCGGACGATCGACCCATTCCGCGCATAATTAAAGGTAAGGCGTCGATTTAAGGAGAAATTCCAGCAGAGAGCGAAGGCAATGGCCAACGCTCGCGCCACGGCCAGGTCTCCAGGCCCACCCATGACTGGCATCCGGGACTCGCTCAACGAGGTCGACGCTAAAAGCTTCTGGAAGAGGACGTAACAGGTGAGGTCCACCACCATCCCCGAGGCTCCGACCACACAGAACTGGAAGAGCCGGGAGATGTTGCCGAAACGAATGTCTGCCAGCCGTTTGAACTCGCGAATATCATTGAAGCCAAACGAAAGGCGACGGGTGTCCCGCTTTGTTGTCACTGCGACATCCAACCAACGGCCCGCCTTTGTTCCAAGCAGAGGCCAAAGGAGCTTCGAGCCGACAGGGTTCAGACCGCCCACAACCTCATCGCGAAAGGCGCTCGAAAGCCCAAAGAGGCCGGAAAGCGGGTCCGATGTGCCGAGTGTTGTACGCAGCAGCCGACCGGCAAGTGGCAGGCTCCGTGTCGCAACGACGACGTCGGCCTGGTCGCGGACCAGTGCGTTGACGACATGGATGACATCCTCGGCATCGTAACCCATTGATGGATCGGCAACGACCACAATGTCGCCCACGGTCCTTCGCAGGCCATGCGTAGCAGCCTGCGCTAGACCAATTCCTACTCGGGATGACACGTTGCTTTTATCGGAATCCTTCGGAGGCAGGAGCAGTTCGACGTCGTGACCCAATCCTTCGAGTTGGAGCCGAGCCTGTGTCGCGAACGAGTTCAGCTCGGTGTCAGCGACTGAAGGAGCGAGGACGAGGCTGATCTGGACCATAAGAAGCCGGACTCCAAACGAAGGAAACCTCAAGAAGTCGCGGCGCGGGTGAGGCCGATTCCTTCTTGCGGAATCATTTATAACAAGCTAGGCAAAATCGCTCAACTTGACGTTTCGTTTCGCAAACACCAAGTGGGTCGGTTACAATGTCAATCGAGCGAGCGCTCGATCCAACCGCCGCCAATGACGACTTCACCATCATAAAGCGTAACGACCTGACCAGGTGTGACCGCAGGTTGCGGAACATCAAATCGAACGACCACCTCTGCTCCGACCGCTTCAATCCTGGCTGGAACGGCTTTGTGCTGGGCTCGAATCTGCGCGAGACAGGGAGCCGGTACGCTGGGAATCTCGACGTGCCAGTTGAATCGAGTCGCGACCAGGGCCGACTTTGAAAGCGAGGCCCGAGGTCCGATCGTCACGACATTGGTTGCCGGCTCAATTCCGACGACGTAACGTGGCTCACCAAGTGCGATGCCCAGCCCCTTTCGCTGGCCGATCGTGAATCCTTCGATCCCGTCATGATCTTTGAGTTTGACACCCGACTCATCGACCATCACCCCAGCAGTCTCCCGTTCAGGGCGTTTCTCGCGGATGAATCGCAAGTAATTATCGTCGGGGATGAAGCAAATCTCTTGGCTATCGACCTTGTCATGAACGGGAAGGCCAAGTGAACGGGCCAGGTCACGAATTTCGGACTTGGTGAATCCACCGACAGGTAACAGCACATTGTTGAGAAGCTCGCGCCTCAGCCCGAACAGGACGTAGGACTGGTCCTTGTGGAGATCGCGAGCTCGAGCCACCCGGCTCAAGCCGTGCTCATCCTTGACGATCCGGGCGTAGTGTCCCGTCGCTACGAAATCCGCGCCGATCTGCTTGCCATAGGACCAGAGCTTGCCGAACTTGAGCCAGATGTTGCACATGACGCAAGGGTTCGGGGTTCGCCCCGCGAGGTACTCGTCGGCGAAGTTCTCGATAATTCGCTCAAAGTCCAACTCAAAGTCGAGTGCATAGAACGGGATATCAAGGCGGTCGGCGACGGCTTGAGCATCAACGGCGTCGGTTGCACTACAGCAGGTCTTGGTGCGACGTTCGAGATTATCGCCGTGCGCTCCTGTGCGCATGAATAGGCCGATCACGTCGTGCCCTTGTTCTTTGAGCAGGTGGGCTGCCACCGAGCTATCGACGCCACCACTCATTGCGAGAACAACACGGGCCATCGGCAGAACTCTTCGAGAGTCGAAAACGTGGAGAATCTGTCCTTGATCTTAGTCCCTATCACCTCTCACGGGCAAGGGAATCGAAAACGCGGTGACCAATCCCAGCTAAGAGGATCGGCCAGCGCGTCAGCACTCGCGTCCTTGAAATCGCTCGTCAGAAGTCGTTTGGAAGGATGGCGAGGTGCTCGCTCGAACCCGGTTTCATGGTCGGTTGGAGAGGAACTCGGAGAATCTGCGGAGGACCTTGAGCTCGGTCTGCCAGGCACGCGAGCCAACGGTGGTCTTCAGAGATCGCTGGGATCGAGGGGACACAACCCTCCACGAGCAATCGGGCCTCCGAGGTCTTGAGGTCACACATGCTCCCGTCCGATTCTTCACCATTCAGAGGGATTGCCCAAGCCCTCCAGGCCTTAGCGTTCTCGGAGCGTGAAATCAACAAAAGGGAGAGTTCCCCCGGACCGGTCGCGATTACGGCGGGACACCGGAGGTTGCAATTCTCGAACAGCCCATCGTCCATCACGAACGGGACGGCATCGACGACTGCCGTGGCGGACGCATTGAGCTCGATCCACCAGGGACGCGGGCGAAGGAAACGGGTGCGATTGATGGGGTCGGGCAGGGCGATCATGGCGATCAATTTACCGTGGAATTCGGGCTCACGAGGCCAGGCCAATTCGTTGACCGAGAAGTTTTGGCCTTCGAGCGAATCGACGTTCCACTGGAGCAGGCGAGGCTGGTCTGTAGTTCCATCCTGAGTCGACTCGTCCCCGAAACTCGTGACGTAGAGCTGACCATCGCCAGCGGGAAAAATCACTCGAAGAGTTGTCCCTGGAAACCAGCACGGAGGTCCTACGGGCAGGATATCCGTGTGAATTCGATCCAAGAGAGCCCCGTCCGGAAATGAGTACCGAGCCAGCCCACGACCCTCCGGGGTTGTGGGGCTTTCCCCGACGCTCGCCCAACGGCCCACCATTTGGGATTGACCGCGATCGTCACGCCAGGGGGAGAGGCTGGCATGGTCCAACTTTTCGTCGAGCGGGATTGGGAGAGTGGAAATCGTTCCGGTTGAAGCGTCAATGAGGCGACCTCTTCCCTCTCGGGTGGGTAGGAAGTAACCGTTGATCGTGGTCAGTGATGTTGAACATGCAATGCGCTGAGTGGTCGGCCTAGTGATGATCTTGCTGACCCCAATCGCGGCTGCGTTCGCCACGACGGCCACGAGAACGAACAAACGAACCATTGTCGATAACGAAAGGCTCATGGAAATTCTCCAACAGATGCGTTCCAGCCTGGCTGCTTCGCCAGGTCCACCTCTTTGAGATGAACATGAAGCCGGTTACGCACATGCTCAGGTCAAATATCGCAAGTGCACGCCAGGAGAAGTTGAGAGTCCGAAGAATCAAAGGGGGAGGGTTGAGTCAGTGGGGGAGGTTGAGAGGAGGGAGTTCGAAGTCGAAAAGATTCATGGTGAGGTCAAGGTCACTGAAGCTCGGAGAGAGCAACTCGGCGGGGAGAGGCGGCGGGGGAAATCTGAGAGAGCATAAAAAAGTAGCTGTCTTCTTAAATTCTGCACAAAACCTTATCACCTCCATCTTAATCATCGGGCACAGGATCCAACACCTTCCGTGGAGCATGATCGCATTCTCCGGGCCAAAGTCAAGAGAAACAGCCTTCCGGACGAAGGGAACTGCGATAAACGCTGAATTCCTTGGTCTAACGACGTCTGATTGTGATGGGGTTCAAAAATCACCTAAGAAACCAAATGCCTCATTAAATAGCAAGTAGTGCTCATAATAATTGCGTCAGGTTCGCCTTAAGTCCCTGGCCTCCGTGCGTGTGACGATCTCGCCGATTGTGTCTGCGATTGAGTTGAAACCGGTCGAGTCTCTGCTTTACAATCCGTTATACTTTGCGAGTCATCTTCAGCCCCTCAGCGTCCGTCCTCTCTCTACTCGATCCGATCCTTGCCCTCCACGGAGTTCGCATGTCCAGCGCTAGCGATCGGATCACACAGCTACTTGATGAATTCCGCCACTCTCGCGACATCATGACCACCGAGTTAAGTAAGGTCGTTGTCGGCCAGCACGAAGTGATCGAACAGATTCTCGCGGCGATATTTACACGTGGGCATGTGCTTTTAGTCGGTGTTCCCGGGCTGGCCAAGACCCTGATGGTCAGTTCTCTGGCACGAATCCTCGACGTCGGCTTCAAGCGGATCCAGTTCACCCCGGACTTGATGCCCTCGGACATCACGGGCACCAACGTCCTTGAAGAGCCGGAAGCGGGTCGGCGAGAGTTCCGATTCGTCCCCGGCCCGATCTTCTCGAACATTATCTTGGCCGACGAAATTAACCGAACCCCGCCCAAGACTCAGGCGGCTTTGCTCCAGGCAATGCAGGAACGAGAAGTCACGGTCGGCCAGGAGACCTTGCAACTTCCCGATCCGTTCTTTGTGATTGCGACCCAGAATCCGATCGAGCAGGAAGGGACTTATCCCTTGCCCGAAGCCCAGCTCGACCGCTTCATGTTTGATATCCGGGTCGGTTACCCGAGTTTGGAAGAGGAGAAGAAGATCCTCTCCTCGACAACGAGGGGGGACTCGGTTGAACTCAAGAAAGTCCTCTCCAGCCGATCGATCGTCAACCTACAAAAGCTTGTGACCTCGGTGCCGATCTCGGATTACGCGGTTGAGTACGTCGCCCGACTCGTGCGGGCCACCCGTCCTGGAGATGAGAAATCGCCTGGCTTCATCAAGGAGTTGATCGATTATGGCGCGGGTCCTCGGGCCGGCCAGAACTTGATCCTGGGGGGCAAGGCGATGGCCGCGATGGATGGTCGCTTCAGTGTCTCGCTCGACGACATCCGCAAGGTCGCGATCCCGGTCCTCCGGCACCGGATCAGCCCCAATTTTCAAGCCCAGGCTGAAGGGCAAACGACCGAGAGCATCATTAAGCGACTTGTCGCGGAGATCCGTGAACCTGACGTCCCCAAGTACGAGAAACGTGGCGGTGCCTGAGCTTCGTCCCCAGAGGAATGATCGGAAACGCCGGTCTTTTGGAGTCTAAGCCTTGGCCAATTCCGCCGAGAAATATCTGCGCCCTGAGGTGATCCGCCAGGTCTCCCGGCTCGATCTTCGCGCCAAGTTCATCATTGAAGGCTTCATCTCGGGACTTCATGCGAGCCCCTTCCACGGGTTCTCGGTGGAGTTCTCCGAGCACAGGAAGTATTCGCCGGGCGATAATATTTCGGACATCGACTGGAATGTGTATGCCAAGACCGACCGCTACTACATCAAGAAATTCCAGGCTGAGACCAATCTCAACGGCTACCTGGTGATGGATCTGTCCGGGTCGATGGGTTACACCTATCGGCAAGAACTCACGAAGTTCGAGTACAGCGTGAGTCTGGCGGCGGCCCTGGGATACCTGATGATCCATCAGCAGGACCCGGTCGGGATGATCGCGTTTGACCAGAAGGTCCGGCAAAGTTTACCCCCTCGGAGCAAACGATCTCAACTCGGCAACATTCTCTCGATGCTGGCGAACCTGAAGCCCTCGGGTGAGACTGCGATCGCGGCGAGCCTCCACCAGGTCGCGAGTATGATCCGCCATCGGAGCCTTGTGATCGTCTTCTCCGACCTCCTGGGCGATCGCGAATCGATCCAGAAGGCATTCCATCGACTTCGACACTCGGGGCACGACCTGATCGTATTCCACATCCTTGATGAGGCTGAGGCGCTCTTTCCGTTTGATGGAATGGTCGAGCTGGAAGACAACGAGACCCACGAGAAGCTGCTCGTGGATGCCGACGGGATTCGAGCCGACTATCTCGAAGAAGTTGCGGCGTTCCGAGGTTTCTATCAGAAGGAATGTCGAAGCGCCCGGACGGATTATGTTCCAATCCATACTGGGATGCCGTTCGACAAGGCCCTGATGAGCTACCTCTTGAGTCGACAGGCCCGAGGTTAATCCTGATCCCTCACTAGGGGAGTTTGGCCCGTCATGGAATCGATCTTCATCAACGTCGGGCTCTTGGCCGGAGTCGCGCTCGGCGCGCTTCCGATCATTATGCACTTATTCATGCGCCCGACTCCGAAGAAGATCATCTTCCCCGCCCTTCAGCTCGTTCGTGAGCGACACAAGCGTGCCAAGAGGTCGCTTAAGATCAAGAACTGGCTCCTTTTAATTGCTAGGATCGCGTTACTTGTCTTGATGGCTCTGGCGCTTGCTCGACCTCGGTTTTATTCGGCGGTACCGCTCGGTGATGAAAACATCCCGAAGGCCATCGCATTTGTCATCGATACCAGTCTGTCGATGCAGTTCACCGAAAAAGGGAAGGATCGACTCGCTGAGGCGAAGGAGCGGGCGATCGACGTCCTCGCTCGTGCTTCCGACACCAGTCAGGTCTTTGTGATTGATAGCGCTGATCCCGGGGTCCCGGTTGCGCTCAGTCCCGCCGGTGCCCGCAAACAACTCAACGCGCTCAATCTCCGGCCTGCGAATCGACAGTTGAACACATCCGTGGGACTCGGCTATACCGCAGTCCTCGCCAGCGACCGACTCCGCAAAGAGGTCTACGTTCTCACCGACCTGACCGCGAGCGCCTGGGATCTGGCCCACCCGGTCGAGGGACTCGAAAAGACCAAGGATGCCAAGACTCCGGTCAGTACGTTCGTCTTGAGGCTTGCCCCCAAGGATCTCAAGGATGTCGCGATCGTCGAGGCGGCGTCCTCGGCTGGCGATTCCACCGAGGTTCAAGTGAAAGTGCGCAATCAGGGTCCCAAGACGACCCGAGTGGTCGAGTTCAAGCTCGATGGCCAGGTGCGGGACAAGAAGACGCTCGACCTTCCGGAAGATAGCGAGGTCCCGGTCAAGTTCAACACCCCGCGCCTGGATCCAGGTCTGCACCGGGCTGAGATCCATCTGAGCGGAGGGACCGACCCTATGGAGTTCAATGATCTCCGGGTGCTGACGTTCCAGGTCGCAGCCTCGGCAAAAGTGCTGATTCTCTCCGACCTTGATGAAGATGGAGACTTCATTGCGACCGCGCTTGATGCCGATCCCTCGGCTGCCGTTGCCGATCCCACCCGACCGTTCTTGGTCGATCGCGGACGGGTCACTGAATTGACCAACAAGACCGCGGAGGGGCTCAGGTCCTATGCCACAATCTTCCTTAACAATGTCGCCCGTCTGAGTGATGCTGATTGGCAGAAGCTTGGAGCATACGTCCGGGAAGGGGGCGGGGTGGTGATCGGTCTGGGGAACAGGGTCCAGATCGATTCCTACAATAGTGACACAGCGGCTGCGATCTTGCCGGGCCGGCTCGACAAGGTTATTACCTTCAAGGAGCCCACCACATTTGGTCAGATCACAGTTGATCATTCGCTGTTTACACGGTACACGAAGGACCTGGCCACGGATCTGGGGGGCGTACCCGTCTTCAAGGCCTGGGGCGTTACTCCCGGACCTGCGACAAGGTCGGTGGTGACTCTTACCGAAGGAGGCCCCGGACTTCTCGAACGGACATTCAAGGGAACGAAGACCGGGCGAGTTCTCTTGTGGACGACCCCTCTGTCTCGACGAGGCCAAGGCGATGATCCAGCGGCATGGAACGAGCTTCCGCTGTTTTTCTCGTTCTGGTACCTCGTCAAGCAGACTGTGCCTTATCTCTCAGGGATTGAAGGGGCCAAGCTCAATTACGACGCGGGTGAGGATGTGATCTTGCCCCTCGACCCTTCACGGCGTCTGACGAATTATGTCGTCCAGGGGCCGGACCAGAAGACGGCGGATCGCCAATCGCCCTCTGCGACCACGACGACTCTTATCCTGAGCGCTCCGCCCCAACTTGGTCAGTGGAATGTGACCGGGAGTGGGCTCAATGGTGCGACCGCAACTCTGGGATTTAGCGTCAATGCCCCGGAAAGCGAGAGTCGGCTCCGGTTACTCAAGACCGAAGAACTCGACCAGCTCTTTGGCAAGGACAACTACGGGCTCGCCGAGACAACCGAGGGGTTAAAAGGTGAGATCGACAAAAAGGTATATGGACGAGAGTTGTTTCCCTGGGTGATGCTCTTGATCTTGATCCTACTCACCGCCGAAAATCTGTTGGCGAACAAGTTTCATCGCGAGACGGGTCCTCGTCCGTCCGTCGCCTAGCTTTCAGGCGTGGAGTCTCGCTGATGTCGTTAAGTTTCAGTCCGATCGGTCCTTGGATCGCCGTCTCGACAGTCGCGATCCTCGTGATGGGGATAACCGTGTGGGCTTACCTCCAACGTCTCCGAGGAAGCACCGGCAGGTGGCGTTGGTTTGCCCTTGGTTTGCGGCTCTTTGCGGTGATTCTCTGTCTGCTCGCCGCACTCAGGCCGAGCGTCATCGTCTCTGAGAAGAAGAAGCAAACCGCCTCATTGGTGGTGTTGCTTGACCGTTCCAAGAGCATGGGGATGAGCGACGAACGCGCCGGTCAGCGGCGCTGGAATGCCGAACTCAAGGTCGCCGAGGAGATCCGCGAGGCTGTCAAGGATCTGCCTCCCGACCTTGATGTCAAATTTTACCGCTATGACTCCGAACTTCATGACGACAAGCCGGAGGACACCGAACCGACCGGGGGTGCCACGGCGATCGGTGACATCTTGACCGAAGCGCAGAAGCGTCAAGGGGGCAAACGTGTCGCCCAGTTCCTGCTCCTCGGCGACGGAGGCTCGAATAAGGGCCTCTCTCCATTGATCGTGGCTGAGCGTTTCAAAACATTGCAAATTCCGATCGTTACGGTGGGGTTCGGCTCGGAGACGGCGGGGGCCAGTTCTCGCGACCTCGCTGCTAAGGATCTGGTCGCTGGCCCAACGGGTTTCGTCAAAAACCAGTTGCAAGTTCGCGGTACGATCGGGGTCCGTGGATTCCCCAACCAACCGATTGATGTTGAACTCCTTGTCGAAGGCGAATCTAAGCCGGTTGCCTCGATCAAGATCACGGCCAAGCAAGGGGTCGATGTCATCCCCGTCACTGGTTTGACCTATACGCCCACCACTCCCGGAGAGAAGAAGCTCACACTCAGGGTCGTCCCTAAGGACGGAGAGCTCGTCTCAACCAACAACGAAATCAGCACGTTTGTGACGATTTTGAAGGGGGGCTTGAGCGTTCTTTACGTTCAGGGCAAGAACTTCTCGTATGACCCGAAGTACCTGGACCGGGCACTCGATAGCTCGCCTGATATTGAAGTGAAGTTCATTGCAGCTCGTCGCCCCGCCCAGGGGGGTGTCTCACTGATCGACGACACCGAGTTCGACTCAAAGCACGATGTCTACATTCTCGGCGATGTACCAGCAAGCCACTTGAGTCGGAATCAGCAGAAGCTACTGGCGAATGCCGTCGAGAAGGGGGCCGGGCTGATGATGCTCGGCGGGTACGATAGTTTCGGGGCAGGAGGTTGGAGCGGAACCGAAGTCGCCCGAGTTCTTCCGGTTGAGATCCATCCAGGAGATGGTCAAAACGAGCCGAAAGCGGGCTTGAAGGTCATCCCCAACGCCACGGCAATCGATAGCTACATCATGCAGCTTAGCGCAAACAAGGCGGAGTCGAAACGGATCTGGGAAGATCTCCCGCCGATCACGGGTGCCAACCGATTTGGGAAGCCGGCCCTAGCTGCCACGGTGCTCGCACAAACCCCGAATCGGGAACCGATTCTGGTCGGCATGGACGTCGGTCGAGGTCGGTCGCTCGCGTTCGGTGGCGAAACATGGCCATGGGCGAGGACCACCGAAGAGGGTAGGCTAGCCCACCGTAAGTTCTGGCGACAAGCGGTCCTCTGGTTGGCGAAGAAAGAGAACGACGGGGAAAATCAGGTCAAGATTACACTCGACCGGAGGCGGATCTCGGTCGGTCAGAAGTTGGATGTGAGCATCACCGCCCGCGACGCCAAGTCCGAGCCAATCACCGATGTGACCTTCGAAACCACCGTCGCTCGCGAAGGGGCAGGGGCCCCGGCTCCCGAACGGGTCGAGGTCTTCAACCAAGGTGGTGACGGTAAGGGAAGCTACTACGCCACTTCGACCGCTGGCGACTACAAAATGTCCGTAATCGCCAAGCGAAACGGCCAAGAAGTCGGCAGAGACTCCGCGCGTTTCTTGGTCTATGAAGACGACCGCGAACTCGAAAACCCCGCCGCCGACCTCGCCCTCTTGCGCCAGATGGCGGAATTAACAGGGGGCGTCTCACTCCCTGCGGAATCGATCACCAAACATATCCGTGAGATGAAGACCGACGAGTTTACCGAATATACCAGCCAGGTTGAGCATCGCATCTGGGATAACTGGCCGTTCTTGTTGCTCTTCGTCACTGCTCTTCTCCTGGAGTGGTTCCTTCGAAAGCGGCACGGCTGGGTCTGAGGCTGTGCGGTATCAAACACGTAGTGCTACAATAGTCGTAGATCACGATGGTTCGTCCTGAGGGAGTGGCACGCCATGCTTCGACGCAAACGCTGGATTCCAGTCGGCCTTGTTGTGTCGATATTGGCCGGAGCGACTGTCGAAGCGGCAGTCTCTCGCGAACAAGTTGAGAAAGGCATCAAACTCGGAGTTAGGTTTCTCAAGCAGAAACAACGCGCGGATGGGTCTTGGCTCGAACTTCAGGACGACGCCAAGACCGGCCAGACGAGCTTGATCACCCTAGCCTTGCTGACAGCGGGTGAGCCTGCGGACTCCCCAGAAATGAGCAAAGCGTTAAGTTATCTGGGCAAGTTCACGCCAGATCAACTGGACAGTACCTACTCGGTCGCGCTCCAGACCATGGTCTTCGCCGCTGCCGATCCCAAGCGATTCAATGTCAAGATCACCGACAATGTGAACTGGTTGGAGCAAGCCCAATTGAAGCCCGGCGAGCGGTTCGGACCACCAGGAGCCTGGGCCTATAAACGAAGCCACACTCAACAGGGCGACAACTCGAATAGTCAGTACGCCCTACTCGGACTGAACGCTGCCAGCGAGGTTGGAGTTGCAGTTAACAAGAATACCTGGGAGCTGGCGCGAAAATACTGGGAGATCGGCCAACACCTGGATGGGAGCTGGGCTTACCACCAGGACTCGATGGGCAATTCGAGCGGAAGCATGTCGTGTGCAGGGATCAGTAGCCTGATCATTACCGGCCTGAAGCGATTCCAAGGGCTTGAGGCCATTGAAGGCGACCATGTGATCAATTGCGGTAAGGGTGGGATTAATCCGCGACTTCAGCGTGCGGTCGACTGGATGGCCGCTAACTTCCGGGTTGGTGATAACATCGGCCAGGGATCGAATTGGAAGTTCTACTACCTATATGGATTAGAACGAGCAGGCCGATTAACGGGCCAACGGTTCTTTGGTGGTCACGACTGGTACCGCGAAGGGGCGGAAGAGCTGATCTCCATCCAGGACCCGCTTCAGGGGAGTTGGCGAGGTCAGAACTATGTGGAAGGTGACCCGCTGATTGCGACCAGTTTCGCCCTGTTGTTCCTAGCCAAGGGACGTTCGCCGGTCCTGATCAACAAGCTTCGGCACGGGCCTGGCAACGACTGGAGCAACGACCCCGACGATATCCGGAACCTCGTCTCCGTGGTCTCGACGGATTGGAAGCACTTGCTGACCTGGCAGGTTGTCGATCCCAACTTCGCGACCGTCGAGGACCTGCTCCAAGCGCCAATCCTCTACTTCAATGGGCATGAGGCTCCGGTCTTCACCAATCGCGGCAAGGAAAACCTGCGAGAATACGTCGAGCAAGGGGGCTTCATCTTCGCTGAGGCCTGTTGCGGAAAAGCCAATTTCGATACCGGCTTCAAGGCACTGATGAAAGAGCTCTTCCCCGAGCCCGAGTATGACCTTCACCCCTTGGCCGACGACCACGCAATCTGGCGAGCTCGCCATCCACTGACACCTGATGTCCATCCCCTCTGGGGAATCGAACACGGCTGTCGAACAGTCGTGATTTATTCGCCTGGCGACCTGTCCTGCTACTGGAACCTGATGGAGTCGAACCCCGGTAACGCGATGGTCGTCAAGGCCCAACGAGTCGGTCAAAACGTCGTTGACTATGCGACCGGACGCGAGTTGCCAGCCGATAAGCTCACGGTTCGAGAGGTCAAGAACTTCAAGTCGGAGCCTCCCAAGCGGGGTGCCCTCCGCATCGCCAAGCTCAAGCACGCCGGCGATTGGAACGTGGCCCCGCTGGCCATTCCCAACCTGACCGCGACCCTGAAGGAGAAGCTTCAGTTTGACGTGGTCATCAACCACTACGAGCTCGTTCCCAAAGATCCGAACCTGATCAATTACCCGTTAATCTACATTCACGGGAGGGCGGCTCTCTCGTTCACTGACGAGGACAAACAGATCCTCCGCCGTCATCTCGAGCCAGGCGGTGGAACTCTGTTCGCCGATGCAGCGTGCGGCAGTCCCGCCTTCGATGCCGCGTTCCGCAAATTCTGTGCGGAACTCGCACCCGACAGCGCACTCGTGCCGATCCCAAAGGAGGATGTCATCTACACCAAGAAAGTCGGATTCGACCTCGCAAATTGCCGGCTCGGCAAAGCCGCAGGTGGGGGTGAGGATTTCCCCCAACTCGAAGGGGTCAAGATCGACGGGCGTTGGGCAGTGATCTACTCGAAATTCGACATTGGTTGTGCGCTGGAACGGCACTCCGGGTTGGATTGTAAGGGGTATACCTATGAGAGCGCCATGCGTATCGCCGCGAACATTGTGCTGTATGCGACCCTTCCCGGCGGAAACTAGCTTGGCTCGCTTGGCGATGTTGGGCCCCGCCGGTTAGAATTGTTGAAGATCCTTTGTTCGAAGTAGCGTGTAGTCAGACTCGGGAATCAAGCCATGGCCGATCCGGCTCCGGGGGGGAACGAGACTGGCCAGTGGAGCAGCTCTGACGCCATGACGCCGATTCGTGACCTCACGGGTGTCACACTCGGTGATTTCGAGATTGAGCGGATCCTCGGTCGCGGCGGGATGGGTGAGGTTTACCTCGCCCGCCAGTTGAGTCTTAATCGCCAGATTGCTTTTAAGATCCTTCGACCCGACTTGGTGAAGAATCCGACTTATATCAGCCGGTTCGATGCTGAGGCATGGGCGGTCGCCAAGCTCAACCATCCCAACATCGTTCATATCTATAGTATTGGCACACTCGATGGCATGAAGTATATTGCCATGGAGTATGTCCAAGGCACGAATCTCAAAGAGTATCTGAACAAGAAGGGTCCGCTCGACCTGGCGCTTGGATTGTCGATTTTCAAGCAAACCGCCCAAGCGATCGGGGCAGCGGGCGAGATCGGCTTGGTCCACCGCGACATCAAGCCCGAGAACCTGCTCCTCACCAAAAAAGGGCAGGTCAAGGTCACCGACTTCGGACTCTGCCGCGATACGGAAGGCGGGGACCTCCACCTCACTCAGCCTGGGGTGACGATGGGCACCCCGATGTATATGAGTCCAGAGCAAGTCCAAGGGCATGTCGTCGACCACCGGAGCGACCTCTACTCCTTGGGAGTGACAGCTTATCATATCTTTACAGGCTCGCCACCGTTTAAGGCCGACACTCCGTTCGCGATCGCCCTGAAACATCTCAAGGATACGCCAGTCAGCCCCCGGGTCCTTCGGCCCGAGATGCCGGCCGATCTCGATCGGATTGTCTTGAAGCTGATAGAGAAGCACGCTGAGGATCGTTACCAGTCTGCGGCCGAGCTGCTTCGGGACCTGGCGAAGCTCAAGGAAACGATGCAGACTCAGCCGATCGCTCAATCGGCCCTTCTCTTGGATGCGAAACCAAAAACATCCGTGTCGTTGACCTCGACCGCGAACCTGCCTGCCGGCTCGTCATTTTTTGAGTCAATGGCGAAGATACCCCGGCCCCAGTTTGGGGTCAGCAAGTCAATGCTGGCATTGTTCTTCGCGCTCTCCCTCGCCGGTGGAGCTGCACTCGGCTGGTCGCGTCGCCCTTCTGACCTTCTCGGCGCAGGCGTTCCTGATGTGGTGGAGTCAGCGCCTGCACTCTGGATGGCCCAAGCGTGGACCCAGATTGAACGGCTCAACTCTCCCGAGAGCCAGTACCGTTTTGCCCAGTCCAAGGCGACTGAAGATCAGCGTGAGGCTTCATGGATCGCGGTTCCAGGCTATTTTCCGACAGCGCACGAGTGGGGTATGAAAGCCTACACTCAGTTCGGAAGACACTTGTTTCGCAATCGTGATGGGGAACGTTTGGAATTTCTCGCCAAAGAGTTGGTCAAGGAAAAAGATCGATCCACCAATCTGATGCTTGCCCAGGTCTGTCGAGGAGGCGTGGCCGCGCTTCGACATGACTATCAGGGCGTCCTCAACGAATTTGGCAAGCTCAACGACGTCCTCGACCCTGGTGTTCTGGAGTTGAGCCTAGAAATTCTGAAACAGGCTTTACGCTCCTCCAAACTTGAGACTATGCCCTCTGTGGAAGAAGCCCTCCAAACACACTATGTTCGACTCCTGGGGAACCTCCTTCGCATCGAGTCGAGAGACTACCCCGATCACGCAGCACGGGCGATCCAGCCTTCCTCCAAGGTCCAACCTCGACGGAGTTCGGTGGCATGGCGTTCTTGAAACGGATCGGCGCGGAATCCGGTCAAGGGCTGATGAAATTGACCGAGGGTGGGCTGGTGATTGGTCGCTCGCCCAACTCAGACCTGTTCGTCCAAGAGCGGCACGTGGCCCACCGTCATGCTGAGATTCGCGAACATCGTACAGGATTCGACGATCCCTACTTCCTGAGTCCTGGAGATCGGATCGGGTTTGTCCCAATCGAGCTTGTTGATCCGACTGAGAAGCCGGATCTGGAAGTTCACGCTTCTTCCACAGACAAGACTGGCACGCAATCCTGATTCGCCTTAGCCTCATTGGGAGCTTTGGCGTTAAGATGGTCCCTGCCCGCAACTTTCGCTACGGTTAGACCACTCGTAAGCACAGAATCCTCGGAGTTCCTGGCATGGCGATCCTGAAAAAAATTGCACCCGAGCCGGCCGGGCAAATTACCGAACTCACAAACGACTGGATCTTGATTGGGCGTGCGCCCGAGTGCCAGCTCATCCTCACCGAGACTGGTGTGAGCCGTCGCCATGTCGAGATTCGCAAACAAGGCTCCGAGTTTTTCGTAGCCGACCTTCGATCTCGCAACAAGACGAAGGTCAATAATGTGTTCCTCGAACCCGAGGTCCAGCATCGACTGAAGTCGGGCGACAAGCTGACGATCTGCGAGGTCGAGTTCATCTTCTTCCTCCACACGCCCAAAGATACGGACGGCGGTGGTCAGTTCATGACCATCGATGAGTCGGCTGAGGGGGCTACGGTTCACACCCTCGACGCGTCGCGCTCGAGCACCATGGCGAGCGTTGTTCGACCCGAAGCGAAACTCAAGGCGATTCTGGATATCACCCGCAGCTTATCGAGCGAGTTGAAGATCGAGACGGTCGCCCCCAAGATCCTCGATAGCCTGATGGAGCTTTTCCCCCAGGCGGAACGACTCTTCTTGATCCTTCAAGAAGGCGAGTCCAAGCGGTTGGTTCGCAAAGCCTTTAAGGCCCGGACCCCGCGCAGCAGGCCTCTCTTCGGCGTGACCACTCCCGCAGACGAAGTACCGATGTCGATCAGCCGGACAATCGTCAACCACGTCCTCGGCCAGAAAAAAGCGCTTCTCAGTCAGGACGCGGGAGCGGAGGCTGACCTTCCCACAACCGCCTCGATCGCTGACCTCAAGATTCGATCGGTCATGTGCGCCCCACTTCTGACCCCCGACGGACAGGCGCTTGGGATTATTCAGCTCGATACGTCCGATCGAAAGCAGTTTAGCCAAGACGACCTGGATGTTCTGACCGCCGTCTGTAGTCAGGCAGCCATTTCAATCCAAAACGCTCAGATGCACGAGACCCTGATCGCTCGCGAACGGCTCGACCGTGACCTGAAACTCGCCGAACAAGTCCAGAAGCGGTTCTTACCCGCCTCCGTACCAAAACTGCCCGGGTACGAGTTCTTCGCGCACTATAACCCGACATATGAGGTTGGGGGCGACTCCTACGACTTCGTCCAGCTCTCAAACGGTCGGACTGCAATCACTCTGGGCGACGTCTCAGGCAAAGGGGTTGCTGCAGCGTTGTTGATGGCCAAGTTCTCGGGAGATACGCGTTACTGCATGCTGACCGAGGACGGGCCGGCAAAAGCGGCTGATGCCCTTAATGACCTCCTGTGTGCAGCCGGGATTGAAGAGAAATTTATCACGATGAGCTTGAATCTGCTCGATCCAGCCACTCATGAATTGACCCTAGCTTCGGCGGGTCACCCACCCTTGTTCATTCGCCACCTTGATGGCACGGTCAGCGAGGTCGGTGAGGATGTGACAGGGTTCCCACTAGGCATCCTACCTGGAACCACATATGAGCAGATGAAGGTCACTCTGAAGCCCGGTGACGTGGTTGTGGTTTACTCAGACGGTTGTACCGATCCTCGCAACCCCGCTGAGGAGCTGTTCGACTCGAAGGACAACCGCCGCCTCTATAAGCGAGTGCTTGAGTCACCCGGCGGGCCCGAAGCGGTCGGCAAGTCGATCATCCAAGCGATTCGAGAGTTCTCAGCAGGGCACGCCCAGACCGACGACATTACCTTGATCTGCTTCGGACCCGTCGATTAATCGAATCTGATGTTTCACAAAGGTCGAACACCAGTCGAGAATGTTCACGAGTATCCCATGTTCCTCAAAATCGTGAATCTCCGGCTCGAACTTGGTCAGGCGGAGGAAGAATTGCCGCTTCGGATCGCCGAGCGGCTTCAAATCCCCGTCGCATCGATTACGCGTCATCGGATCCTTCGGAAAAGCCTAGACGCCCGCAGTCACGGCGATATCCATTTCGTCTACGCTGCGGAAGTCGAACTCCCGCCCGGTGAACGGATCTCGACCAATCTGACCAGCGTCGAGCCCGCCGTCCGAAGCGACTTCCCTTGGCCGGAACCGGGGCTCAAGCCGCTGGAAACTCGCCCGGTCGTGATCGGTGCGGGGCCCGCCGGCCTG
Organism: Isosphaeraceae bacterium; assembly: GCA_025356475.1. Taxonomy (GTDB): domain Bacteria; phylum Planctomycetota; class Planctomycetia; order Isosphaerales; family Isosphaeraceae; genus JANXSX01. Next base: position 31,279 of record JANXSX010000074.1, read on the forward strand.
TTTGCGGCGTATCTTCTCGCCCTCGACGGCTATCAGCCCCTCGTGCTTGAGCGGGGCCATGAGGTGAAGGATCGTGTCGCGGATGTCCGAACATTCGACAAGGGAGGAGCCCTCGATCCCGAGAGCAATTACCTCTTCGGGGAAGGGGGGGCCGGCACGTTCTCGGATGGCAAGCTCACGTCGCGAAGCACTGGGCCCGACGTCCAGCGCGTCCTGGAAATCCTCGCCGACTGCCACGGCAAGCCCTCCATCGTCTACGAGCAGCGTCCCCACCTGGGCTCAAACCGGCTACCCCTGATCATCCGGACCTTACGCAGGAAGCTGGAAGAACTCGGTGGAGAGGTCAAGTTCTCCTGTCGGGTCGAGGATGTCGAGATCCGCGACGGGCAACTCGTCGGTTTGATGACCTCATCAGGGTACATTGCCACCACGCTCGCGGTGTTGGCCATCGGCCATAGTGCCCGTGATACGTATCATATGCTCCTGCGCCGGGGGGTTCCGCTCGAAGCTAAGGCGTTCCAACTCGGTGTACGGATCGAGCAACCTCAGGCGCACGTCGACCTCGCCCGTTATGGGGCACACGCAGGACATCCTGCGCTCGGGGCTGCCGATTACAACCTCGTCGCGCGTGCTGGCCAACGCGACTTGTTCACATTCTGTATGTGTGCCGGCGGTTATGTCATGCCCAGCGTGAGCGAGCCTGGTTACTTCTGCACGAACGGAATGAGTGAGTCCCGGCACGACTCCCCTTTCGCGAATAGTGGCCTGGTCGTCACAGTGACCCCCCAAGACACGGGGAGCACTCATCCGTTGGCTGGCGTCCACTTCCAGCAGCGGGCGGAGCGAGCTGCCTATATCGCCGGTGGACGCGACTACTCCGCACCGATCCAGTGGGCGAGCGACTTCCTGGCAGGGCGTGCCAGCCGGGGTAAGCTCCCTTCGAGTTACCCCCGAACCACTAAGCCCATGGATCTGGCGACGATCCTCCCGCCGATCGTCATGGAAACCGTCGCACGAGGGCTCCCCGTGATGGACCGTCGGTTCAGCCAGCGGTTTCTTTGGGATGCCACACTCACTGGACCCGAGGCTCGGGGCTCTTCGCCGGTTCGCATTCCTCGCGATGATACGAGTCGAGAGAGCACGACGGTTGCGGGCTTATACCCTTGTGGGGAAGGCGCGGGTTATGCCGGGGGTATTATCAGCGCCGCCGTCGACGGGGTTCGGACCGCTCGTGCGATCGTCGGTCGCTATGCTCCACTTCAGCGGAGAGGTTAATCATGGCCGAGGCTCAACCAATCGAGAAGCCATTCCGTTACGAATTCCCCCGAGCCGCCCTGACGGTCGATGTCGTGGCGTTCGCCCATATCGATAAGACGATTCGTATCCTGTTAATTCGCAGGAAGAACGCTCCGTTTGCGGACCATTGGGCACTCCCGGGCGGTTTTCTCGAAGAGAATGAACCCATCGAAGAGGGTGCCCTCCGCGAACTCAAGGAGGAGACCCAGCTTGTCCCTCGAGGCAAGCTGACCCACGTGGGGGCGTTTGGGAACCCAGGCCGCGACCCGCGCGGTTGGACCATCAGCCTTGCCTACCTGGGATTGATCGGCCCGCCAGTCCCCGACATCAAAGGTTCCGATGATGCGACCGAGGCCAAGTGGTTTGACCTGAAATCACTCCCGCCTCTCGCATTCGATCATGCCGAGATCCTAGGGCGGGCAAGGATACGTTTCCTCACAGCCTTGAATCTTGGTGATCTCGGATTGGAGCTTTTGCCGAACCAATTCACATTCGCAGACATGAAACGACTCATGGACGCCATCGGAGAGGCCGATGACGAGGCCGAAAACTGGCAGGAATTCTTGCTCAGTGTGGGCCGGATCGAGAATGTACCGGGATCTCGAACGAAGTTTCGAGCGGTTGAAGAGACCGTTTAGAGAGCCCCTGCAAGTGTGCCACACGCGGCTTGGATGTCCTTGCCACCCGAGTACCGGCGCACAACCGGCTGGCCGACATAACGAGTCAGTGCGTCTCGAAAAACTCGCATCTCTTCATCACTCGGTGGTGAAAATCGACCTGTCGGATCGGTAACGTCGATCAGGTCAAGCCGAACCGGCGTCGAGCCGATCAGTTCACCCAGAGCCTGGGCGTCGTCTTCGCCGACATTGCATCCAGAGATGCACACATAAGATAACATAACCCGATCGTGTCGTGAGGTCGCAAACTCTCGTGCGGCGTCCATGACCTCGGCCAGGGGAGCCCGCGCTGCGATGGGGACCAGGATTGCTCGCTTCGCATCGGTGGCGGCACCGAGACTAATCGAGAGCCGGAAGCGATGGTTCTCGCGAGTGAAGCGGCGAATCTCGGGGACCAGGCCGACCGTACTGATCGTAATGGCCTTGGAGGTGATCTGGGCTCCGAACGAACAGCGGAACAGCTCGGACGCCGCGATCACCGCATCGTAGTTCAGGAAGGGCTCACCCATCCCCATGAACACCACCCCAGTCACACGTCGACCTTGCTCACGCGCGATCGCCCGAGCCTGGGCAAACTGGTCGATGATCTCCCAGGTGGCCAGGTTGCGCCGCTTGGTCATTCGGGCCGTGGCACAGAAGACGCAGCCCATGACACACCCAACCTGCGACGACAGGCAGAGGCTGACGGCTCCCGGCTTCTCGAGGGGAATCAGGACAGTTTCGATCGCAAGTTGATCGGCAGTCAGAAATCGGAGCTTCTGGAAACCGTCGGTCGGTGAAGTCACATGGGCATCGAGTTTGAGGCGTGGGAGAGGCTCAACGAGCGAACTGAGTCGCTTGGGAACCTGGTACTTCTGACCCCAGGTCTCGACGGAGTAGCAGTCGTGAGCAAGAACAGCCCCGATCAGTCGTCGACCCGCTTCTGAAGTGATCCCATACTCGGGCAGGGTTGCGAGGAACTCATCCGGAGACTGGTCTCTAGGGTCGAGCACTCGAATCCTCAAATTTCTCAGCCGGGAGAATCCACTGGACGAGGCACCGAATATACTTACGTTACACCTAGGAATTGCAACCTGACTAGGTGCAAATGTGAAGTCTTGGTATGAATTCGATCCATTCCTCGTCAGGGTATTCTCCGTGGATGAGACGACCGATCCCAAACAGGCCCAGTCGTTCTCTGCGACTTCGAATGGCTTGACGAGTCCCCCCTCGCCGGGCAAAGCGACTCCCAACGAAGACGAGACCACCGACCTCGCCGCGTCTGAAATCCGTGCAAGCGGTGATCCCGACTCAGCTTTTCCGGGATGGGAAGGCGACCCTCATTCGATTGGCCGCTATCGCGTGATCCGGCGGCTTGGCCAGGGGGGGTTTGGGCGGGTTTACCTGGCGCACGACGAGGAACTCGACCGCCCGGTCGCCGTCAGGGTGCCGAACCAGGAGCGGGTCTTGAAGAGGCCGGAGGATATTGAGGCCTATCTGGCGGAGGCGAGGACGCTCGCTCGACTTGACCACCCCCACATCGTCTCGGTCTATGATGTTGGGCGGACCGATGATGGGCTGGCTCTACTACGTCGTCTCAAATTACGTCGAGGGGAGCGACCTGGCCGAGCGGATTCAAAAAGGGCGGCTCGCGTTCCGGGATTCGGCGGAGTTGGTGGCGACCGTCGCTGAGGAGCTCCATCATGCCCATACCCGAGGGCTGGTCCACCGCGACATCAAGCCGGCCAACATCCTCATTGATGTCACGGGCAAGCCGAGTGTCGCCGACTTTGGCCTGGCGCTAAGGGACGAGGACTACGGCAAGGGAGCCCGGCTCGCCGGAACGCCCGCCTATATGAGCCCAGACCAGGCGCGAGGCGAGGGGCACCGGGTCGATGGCCGATCCGACGTCTTCAGCCTTGGCGTGGTGTTCTACGAACTGCTGACCGGGCGCAAGCCATTCCGGGGCGCGACGCCAACGGAGGTCATGGACGAAATCACCCGGTCCGATGAGCGCCCTCCCCGACAGGTCGACGACGCGATTCCTCGCGAGCTGGAACGCATCTGCCAGAAGATGCTCGCCAAGCGCGCCTCCGAGCGATTCAGCACGGCCCGCGACCTCGCCGACGACCTGCGCCACTTCCTATGCTCCGACATCTCGGTCGGAATCCCGGCGGCCACCCTTCGGCCCTCGGTTCCAGCCCCCGGCCCCCGCGACCGCGCCGGCCTGCCCGACTCGCTGCGGTTCTGGAAGACCCGGATCGAGACGACCGACCCTGACGCTGCCTTCAAGGTTGGCCTGATCTACGGCCCATCGGGCTGCGGCAAGTCATCGTTGGTCAAGGCGGGGTTGCTGCCTCGACTCGAGAAGCACGTCCTGGCGATCTACATTGAAGCGACGCCCGATGACACCGAGAGTCGGCTCTTGAGGGGTCTGCGTAAGGTCTGCCCCGACCTGTCTCCCGAGCTTGGGCTTGTCGACACGCTCACGGCGCTCCGGCGGGGCAAATCGCTCCGATCCGGCCAAAAAGTTCTGCTCGTGCTCGACCAATTTGAACAGTGGCTGTTCGCCAAGCGGGGCGAGACCGACACCGAATTGGTCGCCGCGCTCCGGCATTGCGACGGAGTGCATCTCCAGGCCGTCGTGATGGTCCGCGACGACTTCTGGCTCGCCGCAAGCCGCTTCATGCGTGACCTGGAGATCCGGCTCGTTGAGGGGGAAAACAGCGCCCTGACCGACCTCTTCGACCCATAGGGGTAGGGAGAGCCTCGCGGCTCCACCTACCCCTATGAGTCTCGTGAGCAGATCGGCTCAAAAAGAGGGAGGTTATTTCGTCAGCGTTCCCCGGCATCCTCAAAAACTGACGAACGCTTACGGGTTTTTCGTCGAAAATTGTGACAACCCCTGCGCAAACCTTTCGACCGGCTCTATCGTAAGACTATAAGTAGTCCGAGGCGACCTGGTCGCAGGTTCTCGTCGTTGAGTGATCCGACCTTGATGTTCCCCTTGGGCCTGGAGGAAGTGCATCGATGAAACGTAATATCGTCGCCTGGGCGGCGCTTGTGGTTTCGACCGCCGCCCTGATCAGCTCCCAAGGTGTGACTCGACCGATCCCGGCCGCCACACCCGACATTGCGGGCGAGGGCCAAAAGGCAGCCCAAAATCTGTCCGAAGCTTTTGAGGCAGTCGCCGACTTCGTTCGCCCATCGGTCGTCCAGATCAGTACCCAGCGCAAGGCTAGTCCTCGAACGGCAACGCGTCGGGCTCCAGACGGTAACCCTGCTAATCCTGATGACCCCCACGGCGATATCACGCCGGACCAGATGCAGGAGATGCTCAAGAAGTTCTTCGGGCCAGGGTTCAAGCCCGAGAAGAATCAGTTCGGAATCGCCCAAGGGACTGGTTCCGGCTTCGTTTACGACGAACTCGGTCACATCTTGACCAATAATCATGTCGTGGAGGATGCCGATCGGATCACGGTGACCTTTTATGACGGTACGGAACTACCTGCCAAGGTCGTGGGCCGAGACAAGGATACCGACGTCGCTGTGATCAAGGTCGAATCGACCGAGTTCCGACCGATGAAGACCGGCAAAAGCGCAAAGCTTCGGGTCGGAGAGTGGGTCCTTGCTGTAGGTGCCCCATTCGGGCTCAGCCAGACAGTGACAGCCGGGATCATCTCGGCCACCGAGCGTGCTGAGACAGGGATCACCAACTTTGGCGCGTTCATCCAGACTGATGCTGCGATCAATCCAGGAAACTCGGGTGGACCGCTCGTTGATATGAACGGACGGGTCGTGGGTATCAACACCGCGATCGTTACGGGCGACTCGGCCATGGGTGCCCGAAGTGGAAATGCCGGCGTTGGCTTCTCGATCCCTATCGATCTAGCGGCAAATCTGGCCGACAAATTGATCAAGGATGGTAAGGTTAACGTCGCCCGACTCGGCATCGGCATGGACAATGTGACCCCGCGATTCCTCAAGGAATTGGGCCTCGACACCAAACTTAAAGGGGTGATCGTGACCCAGATCCTCAAAGGAAGCCCTGCGGAAAAAGCGGGGCTCAAGGTTGACGACATCTTGACCAAGTTCGCCGGTGATCCGATCCCCAACCGAGGCAGTTTCCGAGTGCGAGTCGCCACCAGCGACATCGGCAAGCCGATCGAGCTGACCTTGCTCCGTGACGGAAAGTCGCAAACCCTGAGCGTTACCCTGGGGTCGAAGGCCGACGTCGTTTTCGAACAGGAACGCGAACGGCCTACACCGGTTGTCGAGAAGCCGGCAGTTGCCAAGGTTGAATTTGATGACTTCGGCCTCGAACTCCAGCCTGCGACTCCCGCACTTGCCAAGCAGTTTGGCTACCCGACCGACTCGTCCGGCTTGATCGTGAGCGGAGTCAAGGCAGGAAGCGTCGCTGAAAGCGTGGGAGTTCGTGAGGGAAGTTTGATCTCGAAGGTCGTTGATAATCAGCGGATCCGTCCGATCAAGAGTCTCGACGAGTTCCAGGCACTGGCCACAAAGAAGGACGAACTTGCGATCTTTGTCCAGACGCCCGCCATTGGTGGCCAGCTCTCGCCAGGTCAATATCTGACCCTAGCCAAACCGAAAAAGGATTGAGAATCTGCGAGGAGACTCGATTCAACCCAAGAGCCCGAGGCAACCGCCTCGGGCTCTTGATGTTGAAATCAGGGCTGTTCTATTGTCGTTTCGCCTTCGAATCGGGGACTGGCTCCGGGGGTACTCCACCGGTGCCTGTCCCCGATTCGAAGGCAAGCTGGGCTGAGCAAGGGGGACAGGCACAACGCGAGTACGCGTCGAGCCAGTCCCCGATGCCAGCCCGACTGAAAAGGAAACAGCCCGGGTGTTGATACCGATCGAGATTGACCGATTGGACCTGGTGGGATACCCTTCGCGGAGTTCTCGACTGGGTTCGAGACTGGGGGTGATATGCCGCGAATGGTTCTTGTCCTAACTCTCGTATTGTCCATGATCTGGGGCTGTGGCACTGTCAAACAGTCCGGCACGAGTCGGACTGGCACGGAGCAGCTCCTGCTCACGAACGCCTGGGATTCCGCGCTCCAGAAAGTCGACTTCCGGGCATTGACAGGGGTCCCCGTTTTCCTGGACGTGACGAATGTCGCGGCGGTCGACCAGGGTTGGGTTGTGTCGAGCCTCCGGCAATCGATGCTTACCCAGGGTGTTCTGATCCGCCAGAAGCCCGAACAGGCGCAGTGGATCGTTGAGGCTCGGGTCGGGGCGTATGGCACGGATAGCTACAACTGGCTACTGGGCATCCAGCAAACGAACATCCCTCCCACGTTGACGGGAATCCCCAGCGGAACGATTCCTGAGATCCCGATCATCAAGAAGAGCGATCAAAGCGGAGTCGTCAAGCTGGCGCTTTTCGCCTACGACCGCACGAGTGGCCAACTTGTCTGGAACTCAGGGACCCAGCTCTCAACTTCGAGTGCCAAGGATCTCTATGTGGGCGGGATCGGCCCAATCCAGAGTGGGACGATCCGAGGTGGCACGGAGTTTGTCGGAGTCCGCTTGCCGCTGACTTCAGAAGAAACGCCTAACGCCGCCGATGCCAAGGTCGGGGTTCCGTTCTCGAAGTCTCCATCCTCAATCCCTGCTGCCAAGACCGACCGCCAGCAGTTCGAGCCTTGATCTACAGGAAAGTCAGGCCGTGACAGATCGACTCCGGCGTGGGATGATTTCGACCTTGAGAACATCCTGGCTGGGTTTCTGGAGCGATCATGTCGACTTCTTTGGACTTGCGTAACTTCATCCGCGATATCCCCGACTTCCCCAAGCCGGGCATCCTCTTCAAGGACATCACGCCGCTCCTGTCGAACCCGATCGTATTCCAGAACGTGATTGATCGCTTGGCCTTAGAATTCTCCGACCGAGGAATCGACACCATCGCAGCGGCTGAAGCACGAGGATTTCTGTTCGGAACCCCGCTCGCCCTGGCCCTCAACCTAGCATTCGTGCCGATCCGCAAGCCTGGCAAACTCCCTTACAAGACCATCGCTCAAGAATACCAACTCGAGTACGGAACCGACCGGCTTGAGATGCACCAAGATGCGATCGGGCCGGGTCGAAGGGTCTTATTACTCGACGACGTGCTTGCGACCGGAGGCACGATCCGGGCCTGCCGAAAGCTGGTCGCCCAGACCGGTGCCGAGGTCGTCGCCTGCGCATTCGTCGTGGAGCTGGGCTTCCTCGGAGGTCGGCAAACCCTGGAGCCCACGGAGGTGTTCAGCGTCGTGATCTACCCTTGAATCATCTTACAGAGAGTAAAAACCTCTCATATGTGAGTCGCACAGTAAATCTAAATTTTCACAAATTCTAATATGATCAAAAATGATCAGATTATCCTAAGATGGCCCGAATCATGACTGAGCAAGGATAATCATAGACCCGTCGGATTGAGGCCACCAACCCGACGGAGACTCGCAAAAGCAAACTTTCACGATCGCTTATCAGGGCGTTTGACCATACGAAAATGGTGCGGAGTGATCGCGCATCGGTGGTTCTTCCCTGGTCGCTTAGCGATAATTCCGAATGAGGCTACCGGCAGATCTGTTTCGGACAATTCCTGCGTTCAACCCGAATCGTTGAGGCATCGCCTGTGGAGAATCCCGATCATGTGCCAATTGAGAGTTTCGGGATCGATCCGGTCGCGTCGAGGCGGATCTTCTTGGGGATGATGGCTCTGGCTCTTGGTGGAATTGTGGCGTTTTACGGCCTTCGGCAACCGGTTGTTCCCCCGTCCCACGAAGTTGCAGCCGACCCCCTGCTACTTGAGGGGCGAGATGTGTATCTTGGACGTTGCGTCAGTTGCCACGGTACGCTCGGCAAGGGCGACGGACCTTTGGCGAAGTCGATTACGGGTCCCTCTGTCGGTGACCTGACGATTGCCAAGTGGAAGCATGGCGACTCCCCCGACGAGGTTCTGACGGTGATCTCCCTGGGTGTGGCGAAGTCGCAGATGCCTGGCTGGAAGTCGGCTATCGGGCCGTTGGGAGTGAAGGCTGTCGCTGCGTATGTGTATCACCTTGCAGGTCGTGAGGTTCCCCAAGCGTTACGGGCTCAATGACTTGCAACCTTTCCCTCTCTCCAAGAGTTACCTCCAGAATGGCTGATTTCAACACCAAAGTTGTGGACATGCGTGCTGGCACCGGTGCCGAAGCCAAAAAAGGGGACCTCGTCTCGGTTCATTACACCGGCACGTTGGAAGACGGCACCAAATTCGATAGCTCGCGAGACCGGGGCCAGCCGTTCCAGTTCCCCCTCGGCGCGGGTCGGGTCATCCAAGGCTGGGACTTCGGAGTTGCCGGCATGAAGGTCGGCGGCCAGCGCAAGCTGACAATCCCTCCCGAAGAGGGTTACGGAGCCCGAGGTGCAGGCGCCGCGATTCCTCCGAACGCGACCCTTCACTTTGACGTCGAACTCATCAAGATCGGATGACCGATGTAGAGCGGCTCAAGAACCTTGCTGCCGATTTCCAAGCGGTCGCGGCGGGGGTTTGGCGTCGAGATGGCGACCAGCTCGTTCAGGTCTGCTTCGTGGCCGGTCCTTCACTCGCAACCGAGGTGGGATCGGCTTTCGCCAATGCGACCAAGGTCGTGCCGTTGACCAACCGGGAGCTGGGAATCGTCAAGGCCGTCATCTATGGGGAGGTAGCCCTCTCGTTGGCAGCCGACCTTGATCCCGAAGTCGGTTCTGGTTTCTGGCTGAGAGAGTTTGGAGCCGCCTGTTCCGTGGCTGTGTCGGTCGCGGTGGGCGTTGTCTCGTTGGCCCTGGTCGAAGTCCCTGCGGACCTCGCGGAACTGGTCCGTCGGGTCCGCAAGGATTGGTAGGGCAGCACGATCCAAACTAACGCGGGCCTAGGTCGTAGAGATCTCTCGGAGTGTCATGAAGGATCTGCTGGAGGATCGGCGGCAGCTCATGCTCTTCGTGGAACCCTAGCTCAACGAGATGAGCAAGGGCGGACGACATCGCCTTCTTGACGACGGCGAGTTTCCCATAAGTCCACTCGGCGTAGTAGGCGTCGCATAGGAAGCCACCGATCTTCGTCATCGGGGCAACCTGGAGCCGCAAGCCGATGATTTTCTCGATCGTGGCGGGGAAGAAGTTGTGCCACCAGTAGCCCGACGCATAAATGTTCGGGAACTGCCGAGTCAGTACGGCGACCTCGTGCGTCAAGACGTCGGAGGCCATCATCAGGTCGAATCGGGCGTTGCCGAAATGATGAAACGAGCGAGCCATCTCGCTCGTCCAGTTCTGCTGGAACCGGGGGATGCTCTTCCCGTCGCAGATAAAGTATTCGGCACCAACCGCGATCTGGAACGCCTTCTTCTGTTCGTGATGCCACTCGAGCACTTTCCACGAGACAAATCGACTCAACGCATCAAGGTCCGCTTCGACCAGCGGAGTGCTCTTGGTACGGCTGAGAATTCGATCCACCTGCGCGATGTCGGGAGGTTCGAACCGCTGTTCGATCGGAATAAACGTGTTCGAGAACCGAACTCGCCCGGAGATCGTCAGGTCCAGCCAGTTGAAGACCTGCCGTTCCAAGCGTTCTGCACTCGCGGGTCGCTCGCCGGCAAAGAGCTTTGTGAGGGCGTCCAGATACTCGGACTTGGTATGCCGGCCCGCGAAGAAAGGTTCCAGGTCGGTCGCGACACCTGGGCAGAAGAGATAGTGGGCGTCGAGCATGTAGAGGAAGTGATCGGGCGAGTCGTTGATATTCGCCGGGGCGTTGCCCAGGGAGGTCACGACCGTCTTAATATTACAACGGTCTTTGAGGACATAGTCCGCCCAAGCAGGGTCGGCACCGGTCTTGGCGACTTTGTCGAAAAGGTCTTTATAGTTCGACTCAGTGAGGTCGTAATCGGTGAAGTCGTAGAGGTCGCGGAAGATCCGGAACAGGCACCAGGCCATCGCCGTATTGCGCATCCGCTTCAGGTAGGGGATCGACCTACGAACCCGTTCATCCGCAGGCAAAGCCAGGTCGAAATCGGTCGCAGGCATGCCGACCGACTTGAGTTCGGTTTGAACCCAGTGGTAACTCATCAGCGACGCGAGATCGGGGGCTTGGGGCCTCGCGGCGTTGAGGTGGGTGTGGGGGTCGATGAGCGGCGTCGCGCTGATCATGCGTTCGATGCGCTGGGGGAGGGTGGGTTCACTGGTGAACATCGCGGCAATGCCATCGGGACAGAGGATCAGATTGATCGAAGATTTTTCGTGAGTGCCCATCATCAGAATGTCCGCCAATGATGTCAATCCGCCCTGATTCGACTCTGTTTGTTGGCTAGGGTCCCAAGGTTGGATACAATCAGATAGTCAGTCCCAAGCGGTGATCTTGCGGGAGTGAATCAGCGATGCGTCGCGATATCGACGAGGTCTTGCAAAATTGGCCGTTCGAACCTTCACCAGGCGAACTCCTCGCGCGAGAGATCCGTTGCCGCGACGGTCGAATGGTTCTTCAGGTTCGGGTCGAGTTGGGCATCATGCAAATGGAGTCTGAAGGACGACCTGACGGTGTCAAGCCGCACGGGTTTGCCAGCTACCTCGACTTCATGAGGCACCGCGCAGCCGGTCGCAACGCCAAGGGGCCGTCGTGGGCGATGTCTCAAGAGCATCATGCCGAGGCGGATCGCGAATTTATTCAGTTCTACCATCGCCGCGTGGCCTGGCTCTCACTCCAAAAGTACGAACGGGCCCTGACCGACTCTGATCACACGCTCGCTCTCATGGATTTTGTGCTCCGCCACGGCGGCGATGAAGAGTACATTTCCTCCCACGAACGCTTCCGGGGTCTCGTTCTGGTCCATCGTGCTCAGGCTTCCGCCGCCCTGGCGTTGGAACGGCGTAAGCCTGAAGAAGCGATCGACGCTGTTCGCGAAGGGGTCGAGCACCTCAAAGCCCACAAAGCCGCTTTTTCAGAAGACGAAGAGGAAGAGACCCCTCACGATCACCTGATCGAACAGCTTCACATCTTCGAGCACGACATCCGAAAGAACTTCGACGTGTCGAAGACTCTCCGTGAACAGCTTGATGAGGCTGTGGAACACGAAGACTACGAGAAAGCCGCCAGGCTCAGGGACCAGATCAAAGCGAGGGCGCGTTCCTAACGCGAAGTTGTCAGCTCCAGACGACATCGTGAGCGGCGAAGATTGGCCCCTCGACACAGACACGCTTCAAATCTGTCGATCCGTCACTCTGGCGGATCGGCGCGACGCAACTGAAGCAAACGCCAAAGCCGCAGGCCATGTGGTTTTCTAACGAGAGGTCGCAAGGTACGTCGTACTCTGCGACCAACTTCGAGAGCGCCGCAAGCATCGCAGGGGGTCCGCAACCGACGACCTTGGCGGGCCGTTCGTTGCGTGCAAGTCGAGCCCGAAGTAGGTCGGTGACATAACCGTGGTGGCCAATCGAGCCGTCGTCGGTCGCGAGTTCGACGTTGATCCCAGCCGCTTTGAAGTCGCTTAGCCCCGCTGCCATCTCGGCGGAACGAATTCCATAGAGGAGTGTCGCCGATCTCGCAGGCTGTTGAACCTGAATCCCACCGTATTCGCTGCGGCCCAACCACCAACGCCCGAGCGCCAGGAAAGGGGTCTGCCCGATCCCTCCGGCAACGAAGAGGACTTCGCCTTCTATAGGAGGAAGCCCAAACGGATGGCCGAGCGGCCCCCAGATGCTGAGTTCATCCCCTTGCCGACACCTCGATAGGGCTGAGGTTCCTTTACCGACTACGGTATAGACCACGGAAATCCCAGTTGGGACCCCTTTATCGTCACGCTCGACTTCATAGAGCGCAAATGGCCGTCCGAGCAGGGGGTCACTCCCCCCTGGCGGACGGACCATTAAGAATTGCCCTGGAAGCATCGACGCCGCCATCGCCGGGTCGTCGACCGTGAGCTGAAAGGTTTCGTGGGCAACCTGATGGTTGGCCACGACCTTCACAACACGTTGGAACGCACAGGCGGGGGCGACCGCGAAGCCTCCAGGATGATCCATACTCATATCAACGATTGTCTCTCGTCGTTAGCCGAACAATCAATCGTTACCCTTGCGCCTCGGCTTAGTGATCGGCTTGGGACGGCGTTTGAGGTTAGGGCGAGGACCTTCGTTATCACCTTCCGACTGAAGGCCAATGATCTTTCGACCAGGGGGTTCGGTCGAAAAGGGACGGCTTGGTCGTCTGGGGGTGTTGGACATGCCGCCGCCAGGACGCGCTGGCCGACCGGGACCGCCACTTCCCCCCTGACGCTGCGAAGGAGGCAGGCCATCCGGAAGAGGAATCCGAGCACCAGGGCTGGGAGCGTCCCCCTTCATCGGCCTGACGGTTCGACCGGGCCGGGGAGTCGTTGGACCATCACTCATGGGAGGTCGTCCTTCGCCGGGAGGCCGGGGGGGGCTCGATCGATCCGACATCATCGGAGGACGATTGTCTGAACGGGGAGGCCGGGGGCCATTGTTCATCGGAGGACGACCACCGCCACCGTCACGAGGCGGTCCGCCTTGGAAACGGGGGGCAAAACCACCAGGGCGAGGGCCATCCTGATAACGGGGGCCAGAGCCACCATCGCGAGGAGGACGAGGGCCATCATTCATCGGTGGACGACCACCGCCATCGCGAGGCGGACCACCCTGGAAACGCGGGCCAGAGCCGCCGGGACGAGGGCCATCCTGATAACGGGGGCCAGGGCCACCATCGCGAGGAGGGCGAGGGCCATCATTCATCGGTGGACGACCACCGCCATCACGCGGCGGACCACCCTGGAAACGCGGGCCAGAGCCGCCGGGACGAGGGCCATCCTGATAGCGGGGGCCAGGACCACCGTCTCGGGGGGGGCGAGGCCCATCATTCATCGGCGGACGACCACCACCATCGCGCGGCGGCCCACCTTGGAAACGCGGGCCAGAGCCGCCGGGCCGTGGGCCATCCTGATAACGGGGGCCAGGGCCACCATCGCGGGGGGGGCGAGGCCCGTCGTTCATCGGCGGACGACCACCGGATCGGGGGGGGCCATCCTGGAAGCGAGCGGGGCCTCCACCAACGGGTCGTCGGCCGGGGAATGTCCCCTCCGAGGAGGGTCGGGAAGGTCGCGGGTAGCCAGGACCATCGGGTCGGGGGCCGGACATCATCGGTCGTCGATCGCGTTCCGCAGACGGTCCACCCAGGTGGGGAGCTGCCCCCGCGCCACCGATGCCGGTCCGTGCTTCGCCGCGTCGAGGAGCTCTAGGAGCAATCGGTCTATCAGCCATCATCCACGGCATCGACACCGGGATTCCGGCAGCGACCTTCTGGAGTAATTCAACTTCGTAAGAGGTCAACGCTCGCCACTGTCCGAACTTCAGCCCTTTCAAGGTCACAGGCCCAACCGCAACGCGGGTCAGGCTCATCACCTTGTGGCCGAACTTGGCAAGCATCCGGCGAACCTCGCGGTTCTTGCCTTCAGCCAGTACCATTTCCAGAATCGTTGCTTCACCTTGGTGACCGACGACCCGGACGCGCTTCGCCCGAACCTTACCCTCGGCCAGCCAGATTCCTTCGGTGAGCTGGGTAATCACCTCTTGCGAGGGGTTCCCGGCCACCACAACTCGATAGAGCTTCTCAACACCGTATTTGGGGTGGGTCAGCTTGTTGGCGAGTTCGCCATCATTGGTCAGAAGGATCAAGCCCACCGACATCTCATCGAGCCGACCGACGGTATAAACACGTTCCGGAAGCTCGGGCATCAGGTCGATGACTCGCGGACGCCCTGACGGGTCTGCGTTTGTCGATACATAGCCCTTGGGCTTATTGACCGCGTAGTAAACAGGCTTCTCAACCTTTACTGTCTGGCCGTCGACCTGAATGTTGCACTTGCGGGGATCGACCTTGGTACCAAGCTCACGGACAACAACACGATCGACAGTCACGCGACCTTGAAGGATCAATTCTTCACAGGCCCGACGCGATCCAAGACCTGCATGAGCAAGGATCTTCTGAATTCGATCTTCATCCGCACTGCTCGTCGACTTGGGAGTTCGCGAGCGGTCCTGGGCTGGCTTACGGATCGCGCCCGAGGCGGAGGCACCAGTGCCAGGACGAGGTCGGCGAGCGTCACCTGAAGCGGAAGAACCGGTGCCAGGGCGAGGCCGGCGAGCGTCACCTGAAGCGAAAGAGCCGGTGCCGGGACGAGGCCTACGAGCCTCGCCCGAAGGAGAAGAACCAGTGCCGGGACGAGGTCGGCGAGCGTCACCCGAAGCGAAAGAGCCGGTGCCGGGACGAGGTCGGCGCGGACCCGACGCGAATTTGGGTCTGTTACTGGAAGGGGGCCCATTCGGGCGTCTGGGTGACTGTCCCTCCCGACGAGGGGGGCGGCGGTCGGCCATAAGTCGGTCCAATCTCAATCGATCAGCGATCAATTTGTCTGACAATTCTTGATTTACGATTCTGTAGTGTACGGCTTTGAGCGGCGTTTTGTCCACGAACATTACGCCAGGTCACGCCGGCTGCTGCTGCGTAAGGCAGTGGATCGTCCCCAAGCCCCAGACGAGATCGACTGCGTGAATGCCCACCACTTCCCGATCTCGGAACGCTTCCGCTAAGAGATTCAACGCAATGCGGTCGGCGGGGTCGTTGAACGTCGGCACCAAAACGACCGAATTCCCAATGTAAAAATTTGCATAACTCGCGGGGAGACGCTGTCCTTCAAAAACCACAGGCCTTGGCATCGGCAGCTCAATCACATCGAAACTCTTACCATCTTGATCCCGCGCCTGGGCAATCCGCTTCCGGTTCGCTGCGAGCGGCTCATGGTTCAGATCATTCGGGTCCGGCTCAACGACAATCGCAATGGTACTTGGCCCAACGAAACGCGCAATGTCGTCGACATGTCCATGGGTATCGTCGCCATCAATCCCCTTGTCGAGCCAAATCACGTGGCGCGTACCAAGGTAATCGTGGAGCGCCCGTTCGATTTGCTCGCGAGTCAGGCTTGGGTTTCGAGCTTGAACGTCCGAGAGCAAACACTCTTCGGTGGTTAGCACGGTCCCCTGGCCATTGACCTCAATCGAACCCCCTTCTAACACGACTCGGATCATCTCGCCCTCGCTGGTACTGGCACGGGCCTTCCAGCGTGGTAATTCGAGGGCTTTGGCGATCTTGCGCGGAAGTTTATCGTCCTGAAGGTGATTGTCGTACTTGGCCCAGCCGTTAAACTTCCAGTCGACACAACCCAACCGCAACTCGGGTGCTTCTCCATCTCTCACGACGAAGGTCGGGGCCGTGTCGCGCGTCCAGACGCGATCCGTCCGCATCTTGTGGAAGGTCACCTTGTCGAGGTCAACCCCAGCCAAATCCAGCCTTTCGCTCGCTTGCCGCCGTGCGCACCCATCATTAATGAGAATATGCACATGCTCAGAGCGAGTGAGATTGCGAACGATCTCGGTGTAGACCCATGGGATCGGCCCGAACTTGCCGGGCCAATCTTCGCGCTGGTGGGGCCAGGCGATCCAGGTTGCCGAGTGGAGTTCCCACTCAGCGGGCATCCGGTAACCAAGGGACAATGGTGTTTCAAGGGACATGGAGGTCATGCTCGGGGGAGGGGTTCATCAAGATAGCGACGCGTGAGCCCACCATAGGCATCAATCCGCCGATCACGCAGGAATGGCCAATTTCGGCGGGTTTCTTCGATCAGGGCAGTGTCGCAGTCGACAATCAGGACCGTCTCATCCGTGTGGTTGGCTTCGGCCAGGACTCGACCATAAGGATCGGCAACGAAGGACCCGCCCCAGAATTCGAGACCGGCGTCGGCTGAGCCTTCATGACCCACCCGGTTCACCGCCGCAACGTACAGCCCGTTCGCAATGGCGTGGGCTCGTTGCATGGTCTTCCAGGCGTCGGCCTGCGCCTCGCCGAACTCCGCCTTCTCACGAGGGTGCCAACCAATGGCCGTCGGGTAGAAAAGGACTTCCGCCCCTTGTAGGGCGGTCATCCGAGCGGCCTCCGGATACCACTGATCCCAACACACGAGGGTGCCAATCTTGGCCTTCGAGGTCGGGATCGCCTGAAAACCAAGGTCACCCGGCGTAAAGTAATACTTCTCGTAGAACAAGGGATCGTCGGGGATGTGCATCTTGCGATAGACCCCGGCTCTCGTTCCATCCCCATCGAAGACGACGGCGGTGTTGTGATAGATTCCTGCCGTCCTGCGCTCAAAAATCGAGCCCACAACCACCATCTTGGTGAATTTGGCCACTTCAGATAAGGCTTGAGCGGTCGGTCCATCAAGCGGCTCGGCCAGATCGAAGATCGACGGGTCCTGGACCTGGCAGAAATAGTGAGTCTTGAACAGCTCTGGGAGGCAGGCGATATCCGCGCCCTGGTCGGCCGCTTCGTAAAGCCGATCGCATGCTTTGCGAAGGTTGGCGACGGGATCAGGTCCAACCTGCATCTGGATCAAAGCAATTTTGAAGCGTCGGGCCGAGGTGCGCATCGAAGGCTCGATCCAACAAAGGTGGCGGCGAATCCGAATCTCAGAGAAATAACTATAGCGTAACCGTCAAGACTTCGGGAGATGGATCGCGTCCTGTTGGTGTGTCCGGTTGTCGAGTGGCAGGTCGAGTCAACGAACGACGTTAGGAGGTGCTCGGTGATTGATTTCTCTGTTGGATGCGGCTACGCTCCAGCCTTGATTAGGGTCTCTCTCTCGTTCGACCAAGGACTGTCCCATGGGTGCCGAAGCGAAAATTGCCGAGCTGAAGCTGGAACTTCCCCCGGCCCCCAAGCCGATTGCTACTTATCTCCCTGCGGTCAAAATTGGCAACCTACTCTATGTCTCTGGGCATGGGCCCTTAAACTCAGACGGCTCAATGCACTTCGGTCGCCTTGGCGCGGGCTTGGAAATCCCAGCCGGACAAGCTGCCGCACGGCAGACCGGCCTGGCCATCCTCGCAACTGTCAGGAACACGCTCGGCTCACTCGATAAAGTGGTCCGACTGATCAAGGTACTCGGAATGGTAAATTGCACCCCCGAATTCGTGGATCAACCCAAGGTCATCAATGGATTCTCCGACCTGATGGTCGAGGTCTTCGGCGATTCCGGTAAAGGGGCCCGAAGCGCAATCGGTATGGTCTCGTTGCCGAACAATATCGCGGTTGAGATCGAGGCAATCTTCGAAATTAAGGATTGACCAAAGTGGCGAGGCTCGACGGCCAGACGGCGCTGATCGTAGGAGGAACGGGCGGAATTGGCCTCGCCGCCGCCCGTCGATTTCTGGACGAGGGGGCTCGCGTCTGCATTACCGGCGTCGATCAAACCTCAACCGACTACGCCGCGCGGATTCTTGATCGCCCCGGTGAGGTTTCCACCTGCACTCTTGACGTTCTCCAACCCGATGACGTTGAAGCAATGACTCAGGCCGCGATCGAGTTCGGTCGCGGTCGCCTGGACATTCTCCTCCACGTCGCTGGCCTGAGCGGTCGGCGGTTCGGTGACGGTACTCTGGAAAGTTGCACTTCGGAGGGTTGGGACCTCGTCATGGACGTCAACGCCAAAGGGGTCTTCCTGACGAATCAAGTGATGGTCCGACAGATGCTAACTCAAGAACTGGACGCTTTTGGCCTGCGAGGCTCGATCGTCAACGTTGGCTCAGTCCTTGCCGCACACCCGTCACCAACGCACTTTGGCACGATCGCTTACTCCGCAAGCAAAGGGGCTGTCCGGGCGATGACTTTGACCTCGGCATCGCGGTACGCTCAGCACCGAATCCGATTCAACTTGCTCTGCCCGGGGCTGATTGACACGCCTATGTCGGAACGGGCGATCAAAGACGTCAAGATCCAAGCCTACCTTCAGACGAAACAGCCAATGACCAATGGCCCTGGTTCGACCGCTGACGTTGCCGAGGCAGCCCTGTTCCTCTGCGAGCCCTCCTCGCGATTTGTCACCGGCGTCGTTCTGAACGTCGACGGAGGATGGTCGATCTCGGAAGGAAACGTCTGACATGGCCGATGATGTCCTATCGCAGTATCTCTCGGCGGCCCGAGCGGCTCTGACGGAAATCGAGAACAAAGGCCTTTCCGCGATCCGCATTGCTGCCGCTCGATTCGCTCAATGCATTCTCGAAAATCGCTTAGTCCATGTGTTCGGGACCGGCCATTCCCGCATGGCGGTTGAGGAAATGTTCCCCCGTTACGGATCATTCCCCGGCTTCCACCCGATCGTTGAACTATCGATGACGTTCCATAACCCCGTCGTGGGGGCCAACGGTCAACGGCAAGCGATGTTTCTCGAGAACGTCCAGGGCTTCGGCCCCGTCTTGTGGCGCAACTTTGCCACGTCCCCCCAGGATTGCTTGCTGGCAATTTCGACGAGCGGCTGCAACGCCGTCACGATAGACGTCGCGCTAGAGGCCAAGCGGCTCGGTCTGTACGTAGTGGCGTTGACCTCGGTCGCACACAGCAAGGTCTCGGCATCTCGGCATGAGTCAGGGCAGAAGCTCTCCGAAGTCGCCGACGTGACTCTTGATCATTTCTCACCGCCCGGCGACTCGGTGGTCTGGATCGATGGGTTGGAATCGCCAGTCTCGCCAATCTCCAGCATCTCCGGATGTACGGTTGTCAACCTTGTCAAGGCCGAGGTCGCCAGGCGTTTGACCGAGGCTGGCAAGCCGCCCTACGTCCTCACTGCAGCTTGCCACGTCGGGTCAGAGCGGTCGAAAGAACTCTTCGACCTGACCTATGATGATTATCGAAAGAGGGTCGGCGTTCTTTATCAGTAGGAAGATGTTAGGAGTTTAGATATCGATCTTTGAGTTGGTATTTCGGGTTGGATTCGAGATAAGTCTTGATGCGATCGACCCGGTGAATCGCGTTGGGAAGGAATGCCAGAGCCTGTTCAATCCGTTCGTCGGGTTCTGCGCAGCTAAACCGCAAGAATCCCGCCCCTGCTTCGCCAAACGACTCCCCGCCGAGGCAGGCCACGCCGAAGCTGTCGTCTGCCGCTTCGAGGAGGAACATCGCCAGCCCATGCGATGTGATTCCCAAGCGATTGCAGATGGAACCCACCCAAGGGAAAACATAAAAAGTGCCGGTCGGTGGGCAAACCTCGAACCCATCAATCTTGGCGAGCCCTGCGCTCAAGGTCTCGACCTTCTTCCGGAACCGTGCCATATATTCATCGCGCGTTGCGTGGTCAAGTTCGAGCGCCGCCTTCGCTGCCCATTGCGCGAGCGGGGGGCTACACGAGGCCGTGGTGTTAATCAGCTTGCCGATCGTCTGTACAATCTCGGGACACGCCACGGCGAAGCCGATCCGCCAACCGCTCATGCTGTATGACTTGCTGAACGTGTAAGCACTGACCACATGGTCGAACATTCCGGGCTGGGCAAGGATCGACTCATGCTTTCCTCCCCAGACCATGTGGCAATAGGGTTCATCCGAAAACACAACCAGGTCGGTTCCACGAACGACATCCGCGATCTCGCCGAGATCTTGTCGGGTGGCCACGCCACCAGTTGGGTTGTGGGGCGAATTCAGGAAGATCGCGCGCGGTTTGATGTCGGTTTTCAGGAAACGCTCGACAGCTTCTGCCGTGGGTCTGAACTGATTGTCCGGCTTGAGCGGCTCGAGGACCGCCCTGGCGCGGCACCGCTGCAAGTTGGGAACATAGGTTGGAAAATGCGGGCTGAAGATCAGAACCCCGTCGTCGGGGTCGAGTAGAGCCTCGGCAAAATACTGCTCGAACGGCTTGGCCCCGGATGCGACCACAACGTTGTCAGCCGTCGCCTCAATTCCAAACTCTTCTTGGACGAATTTCGCAGCAGAAGCCCGAAAATCCGCGAGTCCAAGGCTAGGACAGTACCCCGTCTGGTTCGCTTCAATCGCAGCGATCCCCGCCGCCTTAGCGTGTGGGGTGCTCGGGAACGGGCTATCGCCGATTTCCAATTCGACAACATCCTTACCGAGCCCCTTGAGACGACGCGCGACGGCCAGAACCGTGAACGCCGTCTCCGACGAGAGATTCGTCGCAAGTTGACTAATGCGAGGCATGGCTGTTTTCACTCATTCCCGAGAAGTCTTGATGGATTGAGGTTAACACACCCGAACGCTTCTCGCCCAGAAGTCGCTGACGAAGCCCGCCCGACGATCGTCTTGGACTCATCAAGGAACGCTGCCACAAGATGATTCCGAGACATACCTTGGCCCTGAAGAAGCGAGTGAGCAAACTGTCAAGGTTCCTCTCACCATAAACCCACTCATCTTCAAGTCCGTGAAAGTCATTCGGCATGCCGATTGCTCACTCGATTCACGTCTCAAGAAATCCCGATGACTTCTCACACAGGAGTGACCCTGATGAATTCCATCGACCTCACGCTTTATGCCGTCTCTGCCTGGCGTTATTCGGCTGCCTATATGCTTTGCGGCGGTGGCGTCCTTGGTGCCGTTGGCGTTTTCGTAGGCGCAAAGATTCTAGGTGCGGGAAGAAATCGGTAATGTGTCTATCTGATTCTTCATTGTGAGCAATAAGCGGAGCGATGAGGAATCTTTAACGTGGCGGTTGTCGAACCGCTGGCAGTGGAAACACCACCAAACTTCGATGGCCTTTGTCGTCGATCGAGCGGATACCGAAGTAAAGGTCATCCTTCGAGAGACCGGGCAAGGTCACCTTGTTGACATTGCCGACGTCGAGAGCGTGTTCCCAACGGGCTGCTGTCGTATCGCGCCAGACCACTTCGAACCCCGCGAGGTCGAGGTCTTTTGGCGAGGTCCAAGCGAGTGTCGTATCATATTCCAGTTTGCGGGTCTCGATCGTGGCATCCGTGGGAGGTGCCGGAGCCAGGGCAAGCGAGGCTGCGACAGCTCCGTTCACCCTGGCGACATTGGCGACATACTCGAAATCAACCTTTGCGACGACATCACCGTAATCAACACCTGCTTCGGTCCGCACATTTTGATGTTGGCGTGTGTAGTTCTCCGCCGGCTCGGTCAAGCGAACGGCGCGATAACCGCGCTGGGAGAACGGAGTGTGATCCCCGCCGCGAAGATAGCGGTCATTACGGAAAATCATTCGAACGTGAAAGCTGGGAACATAGAGGTCGGCGGTCTCTTGGATGTAGCGAGCGAACTGACGCGAAGGGCCATCGCTCTCGCCCCCAACCATTTTCAGCCGAGCCGCTAATGGCGAGTCGAGCGCTGGCATCCCTTCGGAAAAGACACGAAGGGTCCGATTCTCGCGCCGACCATCGCCTCCTTCTGTATTTCCAACGATGTCGTTGGTGATCATCGCCTCAATGTTCTTGCCGGCTGCACGAGCCGCTTCTGCAAAATGCGTTGAGCCGAGAAGACCTTGCTCTTCGCCGGCGAACGCCGCGAACACAAGTGTCGCGTCCCAATCGCGTGTTGAGCAAACTTCTGCCAATTCCATGATCACAGCGGTTCCGCTCGCGTCGTCGTTCGCGCCTGGCGCATCAATAGTCGCGTCGGTCTCATCGCCACGAATCGTAGGGATTGAATCATAATGACCACCGAGCAGAATAATCCGATCCGCCGACTCGGTTCGCTTTCCTTTGATTGTGGCGATGACGTTGACAATCTCGGTTGCCTTACCGACGCGCCGGGTTGGCTCTTGCACATAAGAGTCGTATTCGACAGTGAGTCTTCCATCACTCTTAGCAGCAATCTGATCAAACTCCAACTTGATCCACCGTCGAGCGGCTCCGATTCCTCGGACATCGCTCGTCGTATCAGAGAGCGTATGACGAGTCCCGAAGCTCGCGAGCTTCTCAATACGTGCTTTGATGCGAGGGACCGAGATCTCCGCGAGAGCCTTTTCGATTTCGGGGTCACGGCTTGAGGCTCCCCCAGCCAAGGCCGTCGAGACTGTCACCAAGGTCGCAACCACAAGCGTGAACCATGTGCGGATCATGAATGATTCCAGGTGGGAATCGTCGGACGAAGCTTCGTGTTACAAGATTTTGGCAGTATCAGCCTGAATGCTTCAAGGCTTTTCACGCTGATAGGTGACAAGGAAAAGTTTGGTCTCCCTCATCGTCTTGAACTCGGTCGGCCGGGCTTTGCCACTGAGGTCGTAGCAGATGCGCAAGGTATCGTCCGAGTTCTCGTAAATGGCGAGAAACGTCTTTCCCAGGTTTGGCCCTTCGGTGCCTGTGATGTCCATCGTCATGGGTTTCTTTGACCGGTCTAACTTCACGGTACCCCGGTCGGGTTGCCCACCGACTGTAACCGTGTACTTGCCGTCGCCAATCACCAATTTCATAATCTTGCGAATTTCGTCGGGGAACTTCTCGCCCCCGAGTTCAGCCTCCGCAGGAAGCCATGTCCCATCAATCGACTTTACGTCGTCTGGCGCGTCGGAGCCTAGGAAAAGGCTTGAGCAGGACACTGCCAGCAACAGGATAACGCCGAATGAACGGGTCATGGTTTGTCTCCTTGGAGGCACTCGAAGTTCAACAGAGTCAAGATCGAATACTACTCTATTGACAGGAAACTTCAACGATTATTCCTAACCTTTGAGAAGGCACAAAGGGATTGGAGGTAATCAACAAGCTCAAAATGACGTCACCGCCAAAATTCAACGCCTGTGCACATCCATCGATCGAAATCAATGGAAATATCCCTGGCGCTCGCCAGTTGGTGCGCGACAAAAGGTGGAGTACGTAGAATAGGCAAGATGCTTCCGGGTAATTCCGTTCAAGAGGTAGCGACTTTGGGACCCGCTCGATCATAAAGTACGCACGATGGATCCCCATAATTGCACTATGGAGACACACCGTGCGCACCACCGACGGCCTTGAGACTACCATTTCGTTCAGCCCCGTCAACAGGATTGACCAGACGCTCTCGCTCGAGCTGACACTGGGGATGTCCTTGCCCATGCCACACCAGGACGAGCACCT
>JANXSX010000090.1 GCA_025356475.1 Isosphaeraceae bacterium
CCGAGCCCGAAGGTGAGTGGGTGCTCGACCGAGGAGAGGTAACCTTTGGTCGTGAAGAGTTGCCGATGTTGGAGTTTGCCGTCGACCGTCACGTTGACCCTTGCGCCCATCGCGTCGCGATTCGCGGTCTTACCACGCAACTGAAGACGAATGAAGTTGTTTCCGGTCCCCTCATTCCGGAACAGCCGGGCCGGACCGCCGTTCGCGGTGAAGACCAGGTCGAGATCGCCATCGCCATCAATGTCGGCATAAGCACTTCCTCGCCCGACGATCGGCGTGTACAGGTCTTGCCCCACGATCGAACTCGGTACGAGCACATAGAGGTTGCGCCCGGGTTGACCACTATTCCAGAAAAGCTGGGCAGACTGTGCGTAGGTTTCGCTCGCCTGAACCTTGGAGATGTCGCTCTCAAGGTGGCCGTTCACTGAGAGGAGATCGAGTCGACCGTCGAGGTCATAGTCGAAGAAGAACAGACCGAACTTGAGTGGAGGCTGAGAGGCGGCACCGAGCCCAAAAATGTTGGCGAGATCGGCGAACTTCATCCGCTTGGGGTCATCGGTGACGTAGAGGGCGATCTGTTCGTTAGCGAAGTTGCCGATTGCCAGCCCTAGCGAACCATCATTCTTGAAGTCTCCCCAGTCGATTCCCATCGCCCCGCGCGCGGAGCCCGCCTGGTCGAATGCGATGCCAGCGGTGTAACCGGTCTCTTCAAATTTCCCACCTCCCAGGTTGTGGAAGAAGAAGTTGGGCACGGTATCGTTGGCGACCGCAAGGTCTACCAGTCCATCTCCATCCACATCAAAGGGTGCGACGCCAAGTGACTTACCCACAGGTACTTTCAAGTCCGGAGTACGAACATGGATGCCTGACGATTCACTCACATCGACGAACTTTCCATCATCGTTTCGGAGCAGGATATTTAGACTGCCGCCAAAGGATGTTGGAGGGCCATACGCTCGATCGCCAGGATTGCCAGCGAGTTGGAAACCTTGCGACCGATCGAACTCCGCAGACCAGGCGACGTATCGGCAGATGAACAAATCAAGATCGCCGTCGTTTTCGATATCAAAAAAGGCAGCGCTCGTTAACCAACCATCGCCACCAGTGGAATTCGTCGCCTTGGTCACGTCCGTGAAATGGCCTGTCCCATCGTTCTGGAAGAGTTGCCCCCCGCCGAGAGCCGTCACATAAAGATCTGGGTCTCCGTCGTTGTCAAAATCACCCACCGCCACACCCATCCCGAAATGGGTCATCGCCAGTCCAGACTCAACCGTGATGTTTTCAAAATGCCCAGTGCCATCATTGCGGAAAAGAGCGGCAGTCGGTGTCGGTTTATCCTTGGGGCCTTTGTCGGGCCAGTGGTTTGAGTTCACCAGAAAAAGATCCTGATCTCCGTCGCCGTCGATGTCGAGAAATGCGACGCCTGACCCCATCGTTTCCGGGAGGAGTTTGTCACCTGTGGCTCCGCTCGTGTGGACGAAGTCGATCCCGGCGGCTTTTGTGATGTCAACATACGTTACCGGCGGAGGAGTCGCCGTCGCCTTGGGCTTCTGAGGCTCAACCAGCGTGGGAAGCACCGACTCCTTGGAACGGTCATTGCATCCGATGAGGATCAATAGGAAGAACGCAGAGGTGTGAAACCGGCTCATTCTTGGCCCTCCGTCTTGGCTGCTGGGGGATGATTGTGTGCGGTCGTCCCCATCCCTGGGGCACCAAGGCGGTGCAAGGGGTGAATAACAATCGACTGTGAGTACATGTCCGCAGCAGGATTATCTCGACGCGCAATCGCCACCGCCCGACCTTCCGCCGTTTCATCTGGCTTGAACATCGAGTGGAGTGCCTTATGGGTTGTTGCAAGGGTTTTGGCAAGGGCGGGCTTGACCCAGTCGACCTGCTCCGACTCGTAAATCTGGCCCAGCTTCGCCACGATATCGTGCAGTGGGTTAAGTCGTGACGCATCAGCGGGTCGAGGCGCTTTCAAGAAAGCGTTCACCGCCCAGTCGAGGTTTCTGGACTGCTCGGCGCGATCCGAGGCATTTCGGACGGGGTCGACAATCAAACCGACCAGGTAAGTCAGCGTCTCTGCGCCTCCGTTCGAGCCCGCCTCGGAATGGTTCTCCTTGAGGTCGGTCTCGGTTCGTGCGAGTTCGTCGTAAGCAAGTCCCAGACCATAGTGGGCGACCACATTCTCACTATCGATTGCAATGGTCTTCCGATACGTAGCGACCGTTTTCTGGAGAAGTGTCATCCGTTCGGTGCTCCCGATCAGCTCCTGTCTCGCCCGACCGTACACGGCATTAGCGAGTGAATTCAGGACCTCGTAATCACTACTGAAGTCGAAGCCTCGTGTGGGAATCTTGGTGGCTAAAACGGACTCGTAGCTGGTAATGGCTTCATCAAGGAAGCCGTTGCGTTCATTGATCTGACCTGTCAGCCAGGCGATGACCCAAGGGGCTGCCGGTTCTTTAGCGGCAGTGGCCTCGGCGAGGGCGGCTCGCGCATCGGGAATCCGACCTTCTCGTTGATAGACACGAGCAAGATTGACCCAGCCGTCCGCCTTGCCGAGCTCGGCGACTTTCTGGAAGATCGGCTCTGCCTGTTTCAGCTCGCCCTTCTGCCCCCCCTTATCGCTCCCTTCCAGAAAGAGCCCAATCCCATAGTCGTTCCACCGCTGCCAAGTCTCTTTGATCGGCGACGGCTCGTTCGTCACGTGACCACCCCCTTCAACGGGGAGGATCACTTTATCACTCGCCATGACGGTGACAGGGAGTTTCGGACCTTTGTTCACACCATAGATATAGTCGAAGTACTTTCGATCGAACTTGCGATAATTCACCTTGGCTTCCAGCGTGATCGGTCCCTTGGCTTCAGGGTCGAGTTCTAAGCCGAAATGGACGACCTGCCCTGCCCCGGGCGGAATCTGTTTATTGTAGAGTGGCACAAAGATGTCTTGAGGATTGCGACGATCGACCCGCTTACCGTCGCGGTCGAGCATATAGACATTGATGAAGTGCGAGTACGGGTCAACCGTACCATCTTCGCCAATCCCGCCCGAACGACCGATAATGGTGTCACCCTGGCGAACGATGAGCTCGACCCAGATCTCGTTCGAGTCGACCGTCCCTTGGCTGAACGGGTGTCCGATCGCCAGTGTTCTCACCACGGTTTCGACCAGGTACTTTCCGCCCGGTTGGAGAGTGGGAATCTCAGGGCGGAGAGGACCGAGTAACTTGCCCTCGACCGTTCCCCCCTCCCGAAGTGCGAACAGATCGACCCGAACCTTTTGATCGCTGAGGTACTTGGCGTGAATCGCGGCAATGTCTTCGCGACCTCGGAGGGTTGCAAGGCCGGTGTTCGCGCCCAAGAAGAGGTGATTGTGGATCTCTCGTCCGCCTTGACCGTCGAAGTCACGAGCACCAAAGTCGTTGGAGGGGATTAAGTTCATATGACAATCGACGCACTTTCCCTTCGCCATCGGTGGGTAATAGAAGCTTCGAGCCCCGTGTCCAGAGACCCCGGATAACAGGTAGGTGTCGTAGTGATTCTGACCGCGCAGAAAGTCTTTATAATGATTCAATGCGAACGGGAGACCGACCTTATGGCAGGTCGAGCAGAACTTGGAATCCTTGATCGCGGGCTTCAAGAATGTTTTCTTATGCATCTCGGGCTTAGCCTTCACCAGCGTCGTATTGATCCACTGGAGCAAGGCGTTGTTGCTCTTCGCAAAGGGGTAATGGGTTGGCTCTTCGATCGTATAATCGGCGTTACCCCTTGTGCTATTTACATTTGTAATCGAGTGACACGCTGTGCAAGTGATCCCTGCCTGACTACTTGGCGTATTCACATCGTCATAGTTGGGGTCATCGAATTCGCCTGAAAAGAAAGGAACCGGGTCATGACACCCTGCGCACCAGCGTGCGGCTTTAGTGTTGCCATCTCGTTCCATCGCGATCTGGCGTGTTTCGCGAACGCTCGAGAGGTAGGCCTTGTTATTGAACGAACTGAAGTGGTGGGCGGAATGAAACCAGCTATCATAACTATCTTTGTGACACTTGAGACAATAATTGTCCATCATCATCGTGTCGGCGGGGATATACTTGCCATTCGCGGTGATTGCCTCGGAAGGGCGGAAATAGCTAATCCCTTCCTTGGGGCCACGGATGGTGTATTGTCTCGGGTCCTGGCTATGCAACGCCCCCATGATTGCGACGACGACGGCCACCACTACACCCCAGCGTTTCGCCCAAACCCATCGAATCTGCGGGCCGGCCAGTCGATGTTTGATATATAGACCAATAGCAACAAGTGGGATAATCACATGTAGCCAATAGCCTACGTTCCGCACGTTCGGGTCGCGGACTTCGATGCTCGGGACCTTGAGACTGAATCGCGACGTCAACGCGATCTCAAAGCCACTGAAGCGGACCAGGATTAGACCTGAAATGAGAATTACGAATGAGGCAGCGAGCAGGACAAGTCCGTAACGAATTGCAGCCTTGTTCGGGCGGTTCCAGGATGTCACAAGGTGGGTCATCCCGAAGATGATGAATGGCAGAATCAAGCCCAGGCCGAGGGCCAGGTGCATGATAACCATCAAAAAGTAAAAGTAGGTCTGTTGCGGGTCGCCGAGAATCCTGGAGATCGCAGTGACACTGGCAAGATAGACGCCGTTCGCCCCAAGGAGAGCGAAGCCACCGAGGACGATCCAGAGCCAAGGGCGAAGCTTGGGACCGACCGCCGGAGTATATTTCCGGCCGCGACGGTCCTTCAACGTGGTCGTGTTGGAAGACATAGGAGGATGTCCGACGAGAGAATAGATTAGTATGTGTCGGATTGGGATGCACGATCAGCCCGGAGTCGAAGGCCCGCGAGTGTCGCATCGACTGCGGATTTGAGCCCCCCGACCGAAGTCACGGGTGCATGCCAGACAAGATGGATGGTTGTTCCCTGGCGAGGTATCGAGATCAAGACGCGGTGGGTTTGCTCCAAGGCCGATCCTTCGTGAGCAAGTGCCTTCCCGGTGCTGCTCGACGCGAATTGGTCGCCCGACCCGGGGCCCTCGACGTCGAGACGCACCGCTGGATTGCCGTCGATTATCACTTTCTCAGGGGAATTGACCTTCAGCCCGGTCAAATTCACGAGTCGGTGATAGGTCTCGACACCCAGAGCGTCTCGGTTTGGGTTGGGGATCGCCAGACTTGTGTAGATGACCAATGAGGAACGCCCTGGGCCTCGCCAGGCGGCCAACACCGTTCCCGGCACCGGCCAGGTGGTAACCGCCATGGGTTCCCACTCTTGAGGAACCTGAATTGCGATACCCTCTCGTTCCAGCGCCGTCCCATTGCCGCAGCCGGCGAGGATGACGAGGACGCCAGGGATTATGAATCCCCTGCAGGCGAAAATCCAACGAGCCATAACCGAACGACCCCGCAAAAGCGATCGAGAGAAGTTCCGCCAACTCGGGCGGTCCTCCTCAAATCGAGGTCAGCACGCCCGAACACGACTGTCCAGTCGGTATCTCGGCGGTCGATCGAGGGTCGAGGCTAACCGAACGACAAGCGTCAGAGGACTTAGCTCTAAAGCGGTCTCAACCTGGCATTCCTCTTGCAAGGTCGTCGGTTCAAAATAGGCAGAAAGACTCAATTGCGAAGATCCTGGCACGCCAAGAGGCTCTCCGGCGCAGGGTTTTGGCGAGATTTGGAACGTTGTTGATTTTGCATCCTGCGCGGCTGAGATTGGCGGTTCGATCAGACTCGCCATTGTGCCGACCGTGAGACCGAAAACCGGACGTTCATGTACCACGCAGCCTGCGGAGAAGGCGGTCCTGGGCGCGCAGAAGAACAGAAAGCCCACGAGGAGCATCATTAGTAACGAGCAGCGCGAACAAAAAAGGGTTCGGAGCACGTACCAGCTTCCAAAGCGAACGAGAGTCGCCGAATGGACGAGATTCTTTCTATGATTAAACGACTCGGCGACCCTGAAAGTCAAGGTCGGTCCTGCAAGCGAATCGACCCGGTGCTGGGTTTGAAGGGTAGGCTTCCTGGTCTTCCCAGAGGATAGGAGATCGGCTTCGGGATTGTTCCCGGAATCAATCACAGCATGCAACAAGCAACGCGCAACCTGTTCGTAGTGCGACTGTTCCCGTTGCGATCCTCCGTCTGCTAGGATAGTGACTACGGCTTCCGGCCTCTTCCATCGATCCAACATCCTATTTCGTTTGTCGTTATCATCACGATTCCTCGGGAGCTTTACCGTTGTTTGCCGGACCGATTATTGCTCGCGAGGTGCTCACTGTCCCGCGACCGACTCGCTTTTATCTCTATCGCGCTGCGTATGTGGGTGCGATGTTTATTTTGATGTGGACCGCCTGGCAGTCGTTAGTCGGCTGGAACGACGTCTCGGAGGTTGGAGTCATCGCCCGGTTCGGCGGTATCCTCTTCCAGTTGTTTGTTCTGCTCCAACTGACCCTGATGTTGTTCTTCGCACCCCTCGCTGCGGCGACGGCGGTAGCCCATGAGAAAGATCGCCGGACGTTCATTCTGCTGCTCATGACGGACCTGCGTGACGTGGAGATTGTCGTTGGAAAGCTCGTCGCCAGTCTTCTTCAAATTGTCACGTTCTTGCTGACCTCGGCTCCCGTATTCTTCCTCTGCTTACTTCTGGGAGGGGTCTCCTCGGAGCAGATTCTAGATGTTATCGGAGTCACAGCGGCGGCAGGAGTCGCAGGAGGCACGATTGGCCTGGTTGTCGGCCTCTGGCGGGACCGGACATTTCAATCGTTGGCACTCACGGTCTTGTTGCTAGTCCTGGGTATCTCGGCCATCGAAGCCGTAGGGGTGCTCTTGCCAGCACTCCAGATCGGTGGAATCCCGCTCGCCTCGGCCCTCAACCCTTATCGGATTGTGGTCAATGTCTTGAATCCGCTGGCGACCCCAGAGGGCCAGCTCCTCCGACCGAGCATCACATTTATCGCCGCTTCGCTGAGCTTTGCAGTGGCAATGATCGGCTTCAGTATCATCAAACTCCGGGTCTGGAACCCAGGTCGGAACGAACCCCGAGAAATGCGTGAGGGGCAAGGGGAAGTCATCGAACAACTCGTCGAAGTCCAGGCGGAGGTTGATGGCTCGGTAAGACCTGCTCTCACCAATGAGATCGGCTACTCCACTGGCCTGCATGTCCCCCGTCGGACTCACCGGCGTGTGACTCGCCAAGCTGGCCCGTATCGCAAGCCGTGGACGAATCCAATCCTTTGGCGTGAGCTCATGACTCGGGCCTATGGGACCAAGCCACTGATCATTAAGGGAGCCTACGTCCTGGCGTTCGTGCTTGGATTGGCTTTCTTCTACAGTAATCCGAACATCGAGTCCGACCCTTGGCGTCCCGCGAAGGTTTTAATCCCGATCGCGGTCCTCAGCCTTCTCTTGATCAATGCCCAAGGGGTCACTTCGCTCACAAGCGAGCGCGACACTGGGGCGTTGGACCTCCTGCTCGTCACCGAACTGAGTCCTCAACAGTTCATCTACGGGAAGCTCTACGGGGTTCTTTATAACGCCAAGGAAATGGTCGCCTTACCAATTCTGCTGACGATCTGGTTCATGATCACGAGGAAGCTGACGATCGAGCAAGGGCTCTATATCGTGATCGATTTTGGCCTCCTGACTCACTTTTCTGCCATGCTGGGCATCCATGCGGCCTTGACTTACACCAATAGTCGAACCGCAGTCGCAAACAGTCTGGGAACCATCTTCTTCTTGATGGTGGGAATCGGCATCTGCGCATTCTTGATCATCTTGAGCGATCAAGAGTTCGGACGCCAACTACTGAGCTTCCTGATCTTCATCGGAGCTGGGAGCGTTGCTTTGTTCGTCTCGCTTGGGTCCAAGAACCCGTCGAACGCGATCGCGTTGGTGGCCCTCTTGACCCCATTCTGGTCGTTCTACTGCGTCATCAGTCTGCTCAATGGCGATATCCTGGCTGCGTTCCTGTTTAGTGTGGGGATCTATGGGTTCGCACTTCTGGCGATGCTCGTCCCCGCAGTGAGCGACTTCGACATCGCCCTGGGAAGAACGAGCGCGATCCAGGGCTAGTGATTGAATTCAAAAACGATTCACATCTTCAGATGAGCGAATTTGCCCGCATCTGGGAGTCGTCCTTTAAAGGCCGATTGCAGAATTGATCCGACCCCGCCCTGGCCACTACCAGGGCGGCTTTGTTGGCTTAGGCGACAGGTTCGGCTATTATCAGGCGATCCCTCCTGCCTTCTGCTCGCCTGCCTTGAGGATTCACCATGCCTCGTCTGTTCATAATTGGTCTTATTTTCGGCTGCATGCTCGCCTCAGGTGCCCAGAGTCCGGACGAGGACCTGGCCAAGGAACTCCCCCGAATCAAGCCGACCGAAGCGGTCGATGCTGCGATGACCTTCAAGTTGAAGGCGGGTTTCACCCTCCATCAAGCCGCTGCCGAACCGCTCGTGACCGATCCTGTGAGCGCCTGCTACGACGAGGACGGTCGCCTGTATGTCGTTGAAATGCGTGGATACCCCTACCCTGAGAAGGTACCGAGCGGCAACGTTCGTCGGCTCGAGGATACCGACGGCGACGGCACCTTCGACAAGAGCGTGATCTTTTATGATGGCCTTTCGTGGCCGACATCCGTTGTTCCCTATGATGGGGGAGTTTTCATCGCCGTCCCTCCCGAAATCCTCTACGCCAAGGATACGGATGGCGACGGGGTGGCGGATATCAAGAAAGTTGCTTTCCGTGGATTCGGTGTTCAGAACGTTCAGGCGTTGGTCAATGGTCTGATCTGGGGCCCGGACGGCTGGATCTACGGGGCATCCGGCGGAAACGGGGGCGAGATTGAGAACCTCTTGCTGCCAGGCTCAAAAGTCGTTTCCGTCCGTGGTCGTGACTTCCGCTTTCGGCCCGACGGCTCTGTGTTTGAGACCATTTCGGGTGGTGGCCAGTTCGGACACAGTTTCGACGATTGGGGACATCGATTCGTTACCAGTAACAGTAATCATATCCGTCAAATCATTCTGCCATCGGCCTACCTCGATCGTAATCCCGCCCTCAGCGTTTCCGCAGTCCTCAATGATATCGCCGTCGAAGGTGGTGCAGGTCCCGTCTTTCGGATCAGTCCCGTTGAGCCGTGGCGGCTAGTCCGAACCCGTCAAAGAGCGGCCGACCCCGCCTATCGCAATCGGCTCCCACCGAGCGAACTTGTCCCCGCAGGCTTTTTTACCTCAGCCACTGGGGTCACGATCTATCGAGGTTCCGCCTACCCTGCCGAGTATCGTGGCAATGCCTTTATCGGAGATGTGGGAGGGAACCTTGTCCACCGTAAGACGCTTGCGGTTGCAGGCTCGCATTACATGGCGACCCGAGCGGATCAGGGCGTCGAGTTCCTCGCTTCGACCGATAACTGGTTCCGTCCTGTGAACTTTGTGAATACCCCCGACGGTACCCTTCTGATCCTTGATATGTATCGAGAGACAATCGAGCACCCCGCTTCAATTCCTGAACCAATCAAAAAGCACCTTGACCTCACCAGTGGTCACGATCGCGGACGTCTCTATGAACTTCTACCCGAGACTGCGATCAAGCGACGCACTCCCCGATTGAGTACTGAGACGACTGCGCACCTTGTTGAGCTGCTCGCGGATCCTGACTCCTGGTGGCGCGAGACCGCCCAGCGTCTCTTGATTGAGCGGAAGGACCTGGGTGCCCTCCCCCTGCTCCATCAGATGGTCCAGGTGCGACCGACAGCACTTGGTCGGCTTCATGCCCTCTGGACGCTCAGCATCCTCGGCGACCTGAAAGCGGCAGATGTTCATGAAGGGATGAATGATCGAGAGCCCCGCGTGATTGAAGCATCCTCGAAGCTGGGCGAGATGTTCGTCGATGACGAACACGTTTATGATGACATCATCAGCGCTGCTAGTGAACGTGATCCAATGATCCGGTTCCAGGCTGCGTTTTCGCTGGGGGCGGTCAATGACCCCAACTCACTAGGCGCGCTCCTGCGAATCGCGGTTCGAGATCGTGATGATCCCTGGACCCGCGCAGCGGTAGAAAGCTCACTTCGTGGTCGTGCCGGCCAGTTTGCTCGTGTGATGGCGGAGCAAGGGACGCTGGTCGATACCGTCGGGGGTCGCGCCTTACTGGCTGATCTCGCCACTCTTGTCGGAGTCGAGAACAAGCCCCAAGAGGTCGCGGAACTGCTCGGTCGGTTTGCTGGCGAAGATGCCGACCCCGCACGGGCCAGGGCGGTATTGGTGGGGCTTGGGAAGGGTTTGCAACGTTCGGGTGGCTCGCTGCGGAAAGTTCTCAATGGTCCCCTTGCCGATTCGATCAGTCCCCTGTTTGCGAAGGCCACCACGACTGCACAAGGAGAGGGGTCCGTAGAGGATCGCTCTGAGGCGATTCGTTTAGTCGGCATGGGTCCCCTTGCGAATTCGCTCGAAGTTCTCCCGGAGTTACTCGACGCTCGTCAGCCGTCTGAGATCCAACTTGCCGCTTTGCAAGCGTTGGCCGAAGTCCCTTCCAGCGAGGTCGGTCCGCGCGTCACCGCCAGGTTCGCGAGCTTGAGCCCAACCTCGCGTCGTGAGGCGGCAGAAATCCTCTTCGCCCGACCTGATCGAATCGTCGCCTTGCTCGACGCCATTGAGGCGAAGAGCATCGCCCCCAACGACCTCGATCTCGCCCGAAGAACCTCTCTAACCACTCATCCGGATCCCACGATTCAGGCGCGAGCGAAATCGATATTCGGCGCGACTTCGACCACCCGAGCTCAGGTCCTCGCCCAGTTCCAAACCGCTTCGAAGCTGACCGGTGATCCCGCCAAGGGTCAGCTCGTATTTCGCAAAGTTTGCGCGACCTGCCATCGATCCGAAGGGGTTGGGATCGATATCGGTCCCAACCTGGCAACCGTTGCCGGTCGAACACCGGAAGATCTCTTGATTCATATCCTCGACCCGAATCGCGAGGTGGCCCCCCAGTACGTCAATTACAACGTCGCGCTCACTGATGGCCGCGTCCTCTCGGGCGTCATCGCGGAGGAGGGCGCAGGTTCGATCACTCTTAAACGCGCCGAAGGGGCGAGCGATGTCCTCCCTCGAGCCCGGATCGAAGCGATTAAATCGACCGGTCTGTCGCTGATGCCCGAAGGTCTCGAAGCGAACCTCAAGCCTGAGGATCTCGCCGATGTCATTGCTTATGTCCGATCGATACAAGCAGGAGGTCAAACCGGAGGTCGATGAGGGTTGTCGGTCGGATTGTTGGAGAACGTTCCGTTCGCGGACTGGATCATTGAAGTCGCTTCCGATAGGCAAGCTTTGCTTTCCAAGGAATCTCCGCTCGCTGGAAAGTTCATCGGGACGATCGGTTCCCGGAAAACGCCACTATTGAGTGTTGCTCCCTTCCGGATCATGTCAACATCGACTCAACTCACGAACTCTACGAGATTGGCACCAATGCATCACATCGCTTTGATGGTTTGCCTCACGCTGCTTCAGGCCCCTGAGACCCCGAGCAAAGGTGCCGTTGCGGCCCCGTCAAAAGTTCGCAAACTTCCGGTGGGCGGCGAGGGGGGTTGGGATTATCTCTCGGTGGACTCGGAGGCTCGACGTCTCTATGTCTCGCGTGGCGATAAGGTCGTTGTTCTTGATCTCGATAAGGAGACAGTCGTCGGCGAACTACTGGACACACCGGGGATTCATGGCATCGCGGTCGCCCCGGAGCACGGTAAGGGTTTCACCAGCAATGGTCGGGATGGGACCGTGACGGTCTTTGACCTCAAGACTCTAAAAGCGACTGGCAAGGTCAAGGCGAGCGGCACTCCGGACGCCATCCTTTACGACGCTCCCAGCGGGCGTGTCTTCACCTTCAACCACGGTACCGACGACACAACCGCGATCAACGCTAAGGATGATTCCGTAGCCGGTACGCTTGCGTTGGGCGGCGAACCTGAGGCAGCGGTCTCCGACGGCAAAGGTCACATTTTCGTCAATATCCGCAGTAAGAGCGAGATCGCCGAATTCGATGCTCGTACTTTGAAGGTACTCAATCGTTGGCCCGTTGATCCCGGCACACGCCCTTCCGGGTTGGGCTTCGACCAGGTGCATCGGCGGCTTTTCACCGTGTGTGCCAATCAGAAGATGGTCATCATGAGCGCGGATAGTGGAAAAATTCTTGGGGCCGTCGACATTGGTCGAGGTGCGGACGGGTGTATGTTCGACGCGGGTAACGGTTTTGCTTACAGTTCCAATGGTGGCGATGGGACCGTCACTATTGTTGGCGAGGGAGATAAGGGTGAGTTCAAAGTTGTCTCGACCGTCGCAACCCAGGCTAGTGCTCGGACGATGACTCTCGACCCAAAGACGCACCGCCTTTATCTCGCGGCCGCGACTTCTGCCCCGGCTCCTGAAGTCGCCGCAACCGAGCCCAAGGCCAAGGGACGGCGAGGCTACGTCCCAGGCTCGTTCGTGATCGTCGTGGTCGGCGACTGACGGACCGATTCCGACGCGACCTAGGCGATGACAAAACGCATTCAAGCCTGTTCGGAGTGGATCTTCGCCCAGGCTTGAAAATTTGATCATTCTTGGACCTTCCTGGCTGCTCCTTGATATAGTCGTTGGAGTTTCCGCCCTAGGTGGGGCGCGACGAACCTTTTGTCGGGTGAGTCGGACTCCTTCTCCTGATCACAGAGGCCCGAATTGATGCACGATCACCTCATTGGATTGGGGGTCATCGGCTGCGGCGGGTTCGGGCTATTCGCCCTCCAGCAGTTCACACAAGTGCCGGGAATCAAGCTCGTTGGCATGGCCGGGACCCATCGACCTGCGTCGCTGGCAGCCGCAGCTCGGTTTGGGATTGAGAACGTTGACGATCTGGGAGAACTCCTTCGTCGAGACGACATGGAGCTCGTCTACATCGCGACCCCGCCGTTTCTCCACTACTCACAGGCGATGGCTGCACTCCAGGCCGGTAAGCATGTGATTGTCGAGAAGCCGCTTGCCATGACGATCGGCCAGGCCGACGAACTGGTCGCACTTGCCCACGAGCGGGGCCTGCTCCTGATCGCGAATCTCATGCAGCGCTATAACCCGCTTTTCGAGAGCGTCGCGAGCCTGGTGAAAACCAAGGTGCTAGGGGAAGTCCTTCACGGGACGTTCGAGAATTACGCCTCCGACGAGAACCTGCCTGCCGAGCATTGGTTCTGGGACCGGAGTAAGAGTGGCGGTATCTTCATCGAGCACGGCGTTCACTTTTTTGACCTGTTTGAAGGCTGGCTCGGTAAAGGTCGCGTCGAGGCCGCCCAGGTTGGAGTTCGGCCGGGAACCGCGATCGAAGAGCACGTCCATACGACGGTTCGCTACGGTGCTTCAACGCTCGTCAACTTCTACCACGGGTTCCACCAGGCTGGGCGGATGGATCGGCAGGAGCTCCGGCTGGTCTTCGAGCGAGGGGATGTGACCCTTTTCGACTGGGTGCCGACACGCGCCCGAATCCACGCGTTGGTGGACGAAGGACAGACGCGAGAACTTTGCAGCATCTTCCCAGGTGCCCGTCTCGACGTCTCGGCTTCCTTCGGAGGGAAGGATCGGGCTTGCCGGGGGCGAGGCAAGGTGATCGACGCGTATCAGGTCATCGAACTCACCACCGGAGATGATCAGGCGAAGTCGCAACTGTACGGTCGGCTGCTCCGGTCCATGATGGCAGACCAGGTTGCCTGGATCCGCGATCGGAGCCACCAACGAGTTGTTACCGAGGTGAATAGTCGGGAATCCCTCGCGATGGCGTGCCAGGCCGATGCCTTGGCCCATCGGACGGAGACCAACCGATGAGAATCCCGCGGCTCCTGACACAACTCCTGCTTCGGCCCGAGGACGTCCCCCCGTCTCGAGACGATTTCGAGGTCGTTGGGGTGTTCAATCCGGGAGCGATCCGCACGGAAGATGAGGTTGTTCTCCTCGTCCGTGTGGCCGAGCGACCGCAGGAGCGACGACCGGGATTCACTGGTCTACCTCGGTGGGACCCAGCCACCGGCTTGACCGTCGACTGGATCCCCGAGGCGGAGTTGGAGCCGGTTGATCCTC
Organism: Isosphaeraceae bacterium; assembly: GCA_025356475.1. Classification (GTDB taxonomy): domain Bacteria; phylum Planctomycetota; class Planctomycetia; order Isosphaerales; family Isosphaeraceae; genus JANXSX01. Next base: position 14,099 of record JANXSX010000090.1, read on the forward strand.
GAGTCGTCCGGCGCAAGTCGGATGGACTTGTGCGACTTACCTTCACGTCTCACTTGAGGGTTGTACGCTGCGGGGATGGGCGATCGGTTCGGGAAATCACCGACTTTACGTTTTGCCCGCAATCGGAGGTCGAGGAGTTCGGAGTCGAGGACCCACGAATCACGGAAATTGACGGGAGATACTATTTGACCTATGTGGCGGTGTCGCGGCATGGGCCAGCGTCGGCGCTGGCATCCACAACCGACTTCCGCACGTTCGAGCGGCACGGGACCATCTTCTGCCCTGAGAATAAGGACGTGGTGTTGTTCCCGACACAGATCGGGGGCAACTATGCAGCGTTGCATCGCCCGGTCTGCGGGACGCCTTTCACTCGACCCGAGATGTGGGTCGCTAGGTCGCCGGACCTGCTTCACTGGGGCGACCATACCCCCCTTGTGCTCTCAGGAGGCGAGTGGCAGTCGGGCCGAGTCGGAGCTGGTGCCCCACCGATCCGAGTCCCAGGCGGTTGGCTTGAGATCTACCACGGGAACCGCCAACCGACTCGTCCGGGTGAGGTCGGAACCTATTACGGTGGGGCGATCCTCCTGGATCCTGACACCCCATCAAGGGTCATTCGACGCACCTCCGAGCCCTTCTTCATTCCTGAAGCCGACTTCGAAATTTCGGGCTTTGTGCCGAATGTCGTCTTCCCCACCGGTAT
>JANXSX010000112.1 GCA_025356475.1 Isosphaeraceae bacterium
TCGATTTGGACTTGGTTAGTCAGATTCTCCCGGGGGGACAACGACATCAATCACCTGACCTTCGCGCCAGTTGGGGTGATGCGAAGCGACGACAACTGCTCCGAGTCGGGGGTCGAAGACCGCGACCGCCCCGGCCGGCGAACCGTGCAGGAAGTGAAATGCCCTGCCATAACGCCAAATGGGAGCCCGACCTTCGATCACCACGAGTGCCCCGCGCGGGATGTCAGGCAGCGGCGGAAGCGGCTCATCGGGGGTGATGGGGCGATCAACGCCGATGGAGTAGAAGACGATCTTTTCCATGCAAATCCCTTTTATGGGCGTAGGTGCGGACGTCGACTCATTGATCTTACCCTCCCAAATGCCGAGAAGACGGTCGAGGTGGTCCGCAAACCACTTCTTGGCTTTAGGTTGCTTCTTGAATCCTGCATGCAGAATATCGTTGCGAACCTCCGAGACAGGATCGGGATGTTCACCTCGCCTACTCCAAGCGGCGTCGAGTTCCTTACGTGCATTATCGTCAAATTCATTCGTTCCTGGATGGTCGGCGTTCGATGGAGCGTTGAGTGTGATCCACCCTTCTCGCAGGATGGATATGGCTTCGCTATAGCGTCCCATCCGCTGGTAGAGGCGGGCCAACGCGAGCAGTCTTTGTTGCCCCGCAGGAGCCGAGAGACGGGCATCGCCCTCTTTTGCCGAGAGACGGGCATCGTCCTCTTTTAGTGGAGTGACCATTTTAGTTATCTGATTGAGCGCCAGCGCGAGGGCTGGCAGGTTTTGCCGCACTTCTATCTGAGTCTGAGCGATAGCACAGGCAAGTTGATTCGCCGAACTATGATTCCCAATGAGCAACGAGCCCGTTCGAATGGTGGTCAAGTCGTCGCTGAACCGCTGAAGTGCCTTCGAGAGCTTTAAGAGTTGTGGCTCCCCACCTTGCATACCGGAAGTAGCCCATTGCTTGCTCAGATCGCGAGCGAGTTGTTCCGTCGGCTTCACCACACCATCCGCCTGACCTGTCTGCAGGAACAACCTCAGACTTCGTGACCATGAGAGGACATCAAGGAACGTAGTGAGTTCCCAAATGGGGCTTTCCGCTTCATCCTTGCGGTATTCGCCGTAAACTACACGGATCAACGGCGGGTTGGGGAGGACCGCCTGCACGTATTCGATGCAGGAGGCGGCGAAAAAGGGCTGCATCCGAAAACCATGAGTGATGTCCAACAGGACGGGTGACTCGCTGGTACGGATGACCTCCACAATGGCCGCGAACATCTGCCAAAGTTGCTGGGGCCCTCCGCCAGTCGGGACGAGCACTTGTTCCGGGACGGGATGTTTGTTGTCCGACAGTTTTTGGACGAGTGCATTTCCGTGTAGGCTCCAAGCCTCCTCCGTCGCGATTAGACAGATCTCGCTCGGCTGGATGAACGAAGCCAGCGCCTGAGCTACATATTTAGTGGGGCAGGTCTTGCCAGCAAAGGTGTAGTCGGTCTCGCCGTAGTTTCCCGTGCCTAGGAAGCTGATAAGTCGCCTCTTGAACATCACTTCTTCTCCGATTGCGGCCATTTGTATTGCGGACGTTTCGGTTCATCATTGCGAACTAGGACATCCACAACTGCTCCCAGGTTCGTGGCGATGCCATGCAAGAGCCCGACACGAAAAGCTGCGGCTACTCTCCCAGTATTCCCTCAATGAGCTTCTTTCGCTTGCCATGAGGGTCTTTCTCCTTCCATACCTTGTCTGCCTGCATCCCGGATTTGACCAGTACGGCCACGGCTCGACGATCCTCATGTGTTTGAAATCGTCCGTCCGCTTTCTCCAGTTCCTTGAGCAACTTGATGTAGTCCTTGGCCTTCTTGTCGGGATGCGAATCGAGAAACTCTTTGATATTCCGCTCAATCGGGCTCATCGCGGCCAGTTTGGCCTGTTCTTCTTGTTCGCGCCGAAGTCTTGCTTTCTTCTCTTCTTGATCCTTTCTTGCGGCTTCCGATTTCTCCCGATCGAATCGTCCATACCCGCTGCTCGTCTTGCCACCGGCACCCCAATCATAGAGAGCGTCACAGAGCAAAGAGAGCGCCAATTCAGCCCAATTCTTGGCCTTGTCGCTGGTCGGTCCGTGCCATGACACCGCCACGCGGAACGTCCCCGTCGCCGACAGGAACGGGACGGGGACTGGGCTGTCAAAATCGGTCGGAGGAACCGAACCATCGAGCCATTTCGGGTGGTGCGGGGTCATCACATCGAGAACGAGCGGCTTCCGCGAATCCGGCGTCAGCCAGGAGTCGTGGAAGGCGATGCAGCCGCTCTCGTCCGTTGTTCCGAACAGGAGTTGGTGGAACACGCCACAATCGCGTCGAAATTTTTCGTCCGTTGGCCCCCAGACCTGATCGCAGTAGTGTGCGGCCAGTCCCTTGAGAGCCGAACCTGGAATCATCGGCATGCCGTAGGTGTGGTGCAAGCGTATGCCGGTTTCCAGCACGTTTTCCGACCCAAGGCCGACGATCAACCGGCCCATAGTGGTGAGATCGACGGGTGCAGGTTCGCTCGGTAGTAATGCCGACCAGCGGTCGAATGCGGCTCTATAAAGATTGCGAACATCATCGTTCGTCGCTGCCGTGATTGCGGCTTGCAATATGGCCCGCTTCTCCGCTGGGTTACCGCCATCGCCCGTGGCGTTCTCGCAAAGATATCGTTGCAAAAGAAGCCCCGGATGCGGACTGCCTTTGTCTCGAACAGGTTTGAGCTTCTTAAGTTCTTTTCGCATCAGCTCACTCCCTCAGATTCTTCAGGGGTGGCCGCTTCGACGTAACGCTTCAGCCAGCTTGCTGCGTTGATGGCGTCGCGGCTGAGGCGCAGGTAGCCGCTCAGGGGCTGCTCTTGCGTTTGCTTCTGAAGCGTCTCTGCCGAACTCACTTCGAGATGCCCACTCGCCTCCAGAACAACCGCCAGGTCTTTGATATAGTCCTTCTCCTCCTTCGCCAGAGCGAACGCCACGGCCTGGGCCAACCCGCATGTATGGATCAGGGCTGGAAATTTCTTGGCGAAGCTGACGAACTCCTGTTTCGGCTGGCCATGCTTGGCAATCTGGGCGAATGCCGCCTGGGCCAGCTTCTGGCTTCGAGTATGAGCGGTCATTCAACACCCCCGTTCACCGGCGTGAAAATGCAGCGCATCTGCCCCCGACCGACGGTTGCCTTGCCGCCGATCTGTAGGGTGAGCGGGTCTTTTGCGAATCGGTCGAGCAACACGGCGGGAGTGATGTTCTCGCAGTTGCGGCCGAACACGCGGTCGCACTGCACGATACCGGCCAGGATCGTCTCGACCGGCAGCGATTCCTCGGTCCAAAGGGCACCCTTGGCAACGACTTTCATGTCGTCGTCGATACGGACCCGTGTATGGACTTCGGTCCCAGTCTCACAGAGGAAGTCAAAGGCCGTGTCGGGAAGAACCACGAATCGCTTCTTGAATTGCTCCTGCCACGCGTCATCGCCGGGAAACACCCAGGCAGCGATTTTCTCAGCCCACTTCGTCGCTGTGTTGCACTCATTAGCCGTGAAGTCCAGGTCTTCGAGAAAAACCTGCGTGCCTTCGACGAGTGCCGTGCCGGTCGCATGATGGGCGACATTGTCCGCCAGTTCCTTCGGGGCAACAGGCAGGTCTTTCACCCCCGCCAAGTCCAGCGTCCGCCGCAACATCTGCAACGCAAGTGGCGAGGTACACCAGGCGAATGTACCGCGAAAACTGCGCACCGGCAGACAGACGAGCTTGGCATCGGTCGGGATCAATGCGCCTGCGTTCGAGTTGTTGTCGTCGCCGGCGATGCCGAACGCCGCGCGGAGAAGGTCGTTCTTCATGCGATCTTTCTCGGCTTCGCGCTGCGTGTAGTAATCCGCCCACACGCCTTTGAACCCGGAACCGCGAATGATCGGCCAACCCGTGACGCCGTCACGGTCGATCGGCAGGTCGATATAGCCGACACCTCGACCGATTCCGACATGCGTCGGGCTGAGGGCATGAAGCCAGTAGAGTCGTGTCACAAGCATGGTGCCATTCCTCAATGTCTTGTTCGTTTACCAGGTGCCCCAGACAGCCAGTCCGAAGCCATCGTTGCGATCTTGCAGTGAATCACTCACCGGATTGAGCCAACCGTTCGTGGCCAGGATATTGCCGTCTCCTTCAACCTTCTTGAAAAAGTAGACGCTGCCGGCGGGGACCATGCGACGAATCGGCTTTGGCCCGCGAGGTTGATCTTTGAGCTTGGCGAGCGACCAACCCGAAACGGCCTTCCACCGCGCATTGCTGACGCCGACAAGTTTCAGCGTCGGGCCATCGCTGGTCGGCTTGCCGGTTAGGGTTATTGCATCGAGCCAATTCGGTCGCCAGCCGTGGTCGAAGATTGCTGGCGTGGCCAACACCATACGAATCCCATCGTCCTTTTCGACAGCCGCCAACTTTGCGCTGATTTCAGGTGGGCATCGCCATGCGGTCGAATGGCCGTTTGCTTGCCAATGCACGAGCCGACGTTCGCCGCCGAGCGGATGCCAGGTATTTAGGTTCTCGACATGGGCGAACGCCTTTTCGATCTCGTCCATCGTCACCCGAGCGGACAGCGTGATTTCCGCGAATCGCTCGGAGAACGGCTTAGGTTTCTTGTCGGCAGTCAAATCCTTGGGGTAGAAACGCGATAGATGCGTCACATTCAATCCGGCTGTGGCGAAAAGTTGCGCTTCAGCGGCTGCTCCCGTGTCCGCGTCGAGACAAACATGGTCGCGAGTCTCCACCTTGGCGTTGGAGAGAAACTTGTTGTCGAACCACTCCGGGACATACTCGATAGTGTCTGCGGTCAACCATTCCACATACTTTTGCAAAGGCCACCACGCCGGGATCGTCTTTGGTTTGAAGTCGTCTTCCGCTTGCTTTTGTGTGAGCCTGACTGGTTCGAGGCCGTCCAGCAGAAAATCAACACCTTCGCCTTGTTCGAGAGGAATCGGACGAAGCCGATGAATTTTGCCTGTCTTCTCGTCCCACACGCAATCGCTTGGAGCCGGGAGATACAACTCTTGGCCCACGGTCGGGAACACTCCGGCCACTTCGATCTTCATCAGCCGCTGCGGCATCTCGCCATCGAAAGTCAGAGCTGGGTTGGCCTTCACCAATGCGGTACGGAACGACCCGGCGACGACGGACGGCAACGGCCAACTCAGGCCGTGCATCCGGTTGCCTTGACCGGCCCCGAATGGCCGGCCATCGCGGGCTATGATGGGGTCGCGGGCGGTCAGTTGTAGTGTGGTGACGCTCATGATGCCACCTCCGTGATCCGGCGGGGGCGATCCCCGGCTTGTCGCAGGGCCGTGGCGATTTGCCGGGCGACGAGAATCTCCTCGGCGAACCGATGCAGGCTCATGGCGTTGGTCATCCGATCCTGTAACGACCTCTCAATCTCGGGCATGTGCTGGCGGCCGGAACGAGGTTGCTTGTCGCGAATGACCCGGATCACATCTTGCCGGATCGCACTCTCGACCGTTTCGGTCGGCCAGTCTTCATAAAGATCGGCCAGTCTCCGCAGATCATAGGGCAGTTTGGCGGGTATCGCCTCGGCAAGAAGGAGATGGGCATAGCGGGTAATCCGCTCGTCGGGGTTCTCTGTCCACTTCGCCCGTACCCTGATCGGCGATCCGCCGCGCTTATGGAGATGAACGGCCAACCCATCGCGATCCGGCTGCTTGGCGTTCTTCTCGGCAGCCCGGCCGTATTCGAGCAGGTCTTCCAGATTTTCCATGAAGTGTCCGATGGCAACGCCGACGGAG
>JANXSX010000132.1 GCA_025356475.1 Isosphaeraceae bacterium
CCCCTGGGCGATGCCCGGGGCTGGCTTGGGGCCGCCAATTCAGGGCGACAATACCCATGAGGACATGACGTTACGTTAGATTGTATCTTCGCTGCCAAAAAAGATCAAGCCATGAGCGCCAACTTGGAATGAGCTTCTTCAGAAACAGGCTGTTCATCGAGAATCTCGCACTATCTGGCAAGCGTCCTCAAGTGATGTAGAGAGACCAACGTACCGAATATCGGCACCCTTCGAAACGACAACGCCCTCGCAAGTTGCGAGGGCGATATCGTTGTTTGGATCCTAGCTCAAGCTCAGCCCTGGGGGCTGGACTTGGCGGGAGCCTGGGCGGCGGGCAGGACCTTGGCAGGTGCCTGGGCAGCCGGCATCACTTTGGCGGGTGCCTGAGCAGCCGGCATCACCTTGGCGGGTGCCTGGGCGATCGGCATGAACTTGGCGGGTGCCTGGGCAGCCGGAAGAATCTTGCTGGGGGCTGGTGCGATGGCCGCAGGAGCAGCCTTCGAAGGAGCCTGGGCAGCGGGAAGAATCTTGCTGGGGGCTGCGGCCTGGGCAGCCGGGAGAACCTTGCTGGGGGCCGGTGCGATGGCGAGGGGAGCCGCCTTCGAGGGGGCCTGGGCAGTCGGGAGAACCTTGCTGGGGGCCGGTGCGATGGCGAAGGGAGCCGCCTTCGACGGGGCCTGGGCAGCCGGCAGAATCTTGGAAGGAGCAGCAGCCTGCGGCGTCGGTGCGACGGCGACCGGGGTCACCTTCGAAGGGGCCTGTGGGGTGGCGTAGATCGCCTCGGTCTTGTGGTGGCCACCAAGGCCAACAGCCAAAGTCAGAAGAAGAATGGTCATCGCGATAACCTCAGTATTTTGTGCGTGTCCGACGTCTCGATCGAGTAAAACACAACATCCCCTGTTCGTCGGTCAAGCTCGCCGCTAACGGCAAAGCTCGACCCGTCCGTTGACACCACCGCTCCGGGTAGCAGACAAACCCTCCGAGACATCTCGGACGAGATGTCTAGCGAGGTGAGCCACATCCCAACACGCTAGCGGGACAATAGCCCATCGGTCGGTCTCAAACGGTGATGAAAGCCCGCCGTCGGTCATCGTGGCCAGACGGTAAGCTCCACCTCAGGGGTGGCCAGTGTTGGGTATCGACAATCAACCGACAGATCCTGAAGGCTTTTGGGGATTTTGGGAGAATAAGGTATTTGGGAAATCCTACGAATCTGGACAATCTTCCAACTTTGGGCAACCCGCAAATTGAGCATCCAGGCAGATTGTCAATTCGGGGAGTTCTGCGGGGTCTAACGGGTATTCAAAAGCTAGGCGGAGTTTCGACCCGTTTTGAGCGACGCTCTCCCCTTCCTAATGCCGATTTCCCCATTGCGATCAGTGCGCTTGCGTTTCTGGCACGGCCTCTTCGACGGATCGAGGGAAGGCTTGGAATTTTGAGATTGGTGCCGGCTCAGCCCGATTCGATTCGCAGGCCATAGCCACCAGCGAGGTTCGCGCTTTAACTTGAATGAACCATGGTGGGCTTGATCGGGCTGAGGGAACAGAGCGGGTGGTAGGCGTTTCTTACTGCAATATGGGAGGCAGCATGCGTATTGGCAGCAAGCTCGGAATCGCGATCCTGGGCTGGGGAGTCCTGGTCGCGATCTCCACGGCCGGAGCCCAGGATGAGAAAGCGAAAGAGCCGAAAAAAGGGGCTGAGGTCGCGCGGGTCCAGTCGATTCCCCTCGGTGGGAAGCTTGATGGACTCTCCGGGGATCGCCAGTACGGCGTCTACGTCCCCACCAAGTTTGGTGGAGAGCTTACCTTAACGACTAGCTCAGGAGAGATCGAAGCGCTCACCGGCCCCGACGGCAAGGCCCGTCAGAACGGCAAAGAGGTCGGCAACGACGCCCACGGTTGGTACACGTTCAAGGTCAAGGGGGCCAAGGATAAGTATGAGGTTGAGACCTCATTCGTCCAACTTGGTAAGAGTGCCCGCAAGCCTTGGAACTTCTACTACTGGCCGACCAAGGCGGATTCACTCCACGAACCTTGGGCGGGTGGCAACGGGCGAGTCGACACCCCTGCCCCAGTCGGTGATGACGTCATGCTCAAGGGTGTGGGTTCCTACGTGGCTCCCGGCGAAGATATCATTCTCGCAGGCCCCAACGGTCTGCTCGAAACGACTCCGTCCGCCGGCGATACCTCGACCTGGTTCCCTAACCTCTACGATGACCTAACCTGGCGCGGTCCTGACGGCACGATGTTCGCCACTCCTTCGCCGATGCTCAAGTATGATCAACTGTTCAACTTGGGTGCTCGAGCTTACGAAGCGAACTTCACCCCGAATAAGGATATCTCCCGGTGGCCGGGCCATTGCTTAGGCGGAGCGGTCGCCTCGATCCTGCTCAACGAGCCGAGCCCTGCTCCGTGGTCGGGCATGACGAAGGACGAGTTGAAGGGTCTGTGGGCAGAGCTTGGCGAGAACCACTACAACCACCGGATCGGCGATTACGCCAACTTGATCCCTCCTGGCCCACCTCGAGCTGGCTTTGATGAGACCGACCGGTTCGTGGCCCGGTTCCATCAAGTGCTGGAAAGTCACATTCGCGGACAGAAGCAAGCGTTGCTGGGTAACCTGCGTGCCTTCCCCCCTCGCGGAACCAACAACGAGGTCTGGAACCACGGGATCGGCGAGTATGTCGCAACCTATCACGCGGTTCCCGGTCAAGGCGAACGTGCGATCAAGATGGACATCGAGCTTCGGGCCAACAGTGGTTCCTGCCTCAATGGGCAGGACGACAAGCCTCGGATCGTGAACTATCAGTACAAGCTCGTGTACGGTCTTGACGGTGGTGTTGATGAGACGAACGTGGCTGGAAACGACTGGATCAGCGTCGGTGGCGAAGCGATGTTCGCCCCGCTCAACTTGCTCGAAGTTGTCGAGACTAAGTGGGCTGGCCACAACCCGAGTGTGACCGAGCAGAACATCCGTTCGATCGACCTGGCGAATGGTGGCAACACCTTCGCACGAAGCGGAGGTGCTCCCCAGTTCCGCCCGGTCGGCACCTATGAAGCGGGTCGCCCAATGCTGGCCGGCAGCAACAGCAGCTTGAACTCGCCGAGCACCCCTTCCCGAGGTCTCTTCCGAGGCATCTTCGGTCGCCGTTGATCCTTAGTTTTGAATATCCTCCAAGCCTACCACCCCCCGCCCCGCCGCTCGGCTTCTCCCAGCCGAGCGACGGGGCGTTTTGACGTTGCTCGTTCGGTGATCAGAAACGTGGAATCGTGGGGACAGCGTTCGTGCGGATCACTGAGGTCTGCAAACCCAAGATGGGGTGTGATAGCTCGAAGTGGTGGCTCCGCAATTGATTTTTCCCTAGCGCTGGGCAGTTGGTGCGCGCGTTCGGATTCGTCCGGGGTTGCTCAAGGCTTCTAGGACACCCCGAACTACCAGTTCAGGGCGTAGATTGCCTTTCCAGACAGCGATCTTTACCCAAATTCGCGCGCCAACTGCCGAGCGCCAGGAATTTATTGGTAGAGGGGAGTTGCATCCTTTCACCGTCCCTATTCCTATGGATCATTCTCAATATAATTGATTGGAGTGTTTCCTGGCTTTCCAAATTTCCGAATGTAGACGTCTCCTACAAAAATCAGATAGCTCATGTCCCCAATTTGTTAATTACTGAACATCCGAGCATAGCCCGCAGGAACACGTCGCTGACCGTTTTGATATTAAAATGCCATTGGAAGATGATGACGTACTGTTCTAGGTACACTTTGTTGACACCTCGGAACGGACGCAGGAAGTTCCGTAATCC
>JANXSX010000133.1 GCA_025356475.1 Isosphaeraceae bacterium
AGGTCCAACCGTGGTGCATGGAGAGGTCAGCACCGCGATTCTAGTCGAGCGGACGGTCCGTCAACAGGGCCTTCACATGCGAATGGGGAGTGGTTCCATCACGGAAAGGATCGGCGAACGTGGCCGAGGGGGAAGTCTACCTGCGGGTAGACCTGATCGGTTGTTTCGTGATGGCGAGGCGACGATCCCCGAGGAGTGGAAGAAATCGCTGAGGATATACGATAGCCACCAGGCCGCAATTGGCGGTTTATTTCATTCTGGTCGAGGAAGATACGGGCGTGAAACCAACGCATGGCTTCATCGTTACCGGCGACGGAATCCACCACCGGATTGAAAACACCGAAGAACTACGCCACTGGGTACTCGACATCGCTGATCAAATCAGGACGGCCAAACGGCAGATCGACCAGCCGATTGCGGTCAGGCAGCCAGCGGCGAAGTGTCGGGCTTGCGGAATGCGTGACGGATGTGGGCAGAGGATCGCCTAGGCCCGACCGTCTAAAGAGGGCTCCCTTCCCATGCATGGCTGGGTGCGATAGATTAGCTACCGTTCATACCCGGCTGGTTCCGTCGAGTCATCGATCATGCACGTCTCGCCGATCAAGCCGACCCACAAGGCGATCCAGGCTTATTACGACGAACTGAAGAACTACGGCACCCAGAATGTTTCCCACGAAACTGGGCTAAGGTCGGCTTTTCAGAACCTGCTGGCCGTTACCGGTCAGGAGAAGCACTGGACGCTGATCCCTGAGCTTTCGATGAAGCTGGGTGGCAAGCTGGTTCGCCCGGATGGCACTCTGCGCGATGAATGGCACCTACCGCGCGGCTACTGGGAAGCCAAAGACACAGCCGATGACCTCGACGCCGAGATCAAGAAGAAGGCCGCTAAGGGCTACCCGCTCACGAACACAATCTTCGAAGACACGCAGAACGCAATTCTCTACCAGAACGGCAGCGAGACCGTTCGGATTCCCCTGACCGATCGGGGCAAGCTCGCGGATCTGCTTACCGCATTCTACAGCTAAACCACGCCCGACTATGAGGGTTTCAACGAAGCCGTCGCCGCCTTCAAGAAGCGGATTCCCGACCTGGCTCGCGGGCTAACCGAAAAGATCACCCACGCCCATAAGAAGAACGCCAAATTCATCGCCGCCTTTGCCGATTTCATGGAACTTTGCAAGACCTCATTGAACCCGAACATCCGGGTCGAAGCGGTCGACGAAATGCTCGTTCAGCACCTCCTCACGGAACGGCTCTTCCGGACAATCTTCAAGAATGCCGACTTCACCCGCCGCAACGTAATCGCTGCCGAGATCGAAACGGTGATTGACGCCTCGACCAGCGGCAGCTTCAGCCGTGTCGAGTTCCTGAAGAGCCTTGACCGGTTCTATCTGGCGATCGAAGGAGCAGCCGAGTCGATCGATGATTTCAGCCAGAAACAACACTTCCTGAACACTGTTTACGAGCGATTCTTCCAAGGATATTCGGTCAAAGTCGCCGATACTCACGGCATCGTTTACACGCCGCAAGAGATCGTCGACTTCATGTGTGCCAGCGTCGAGGAAGTATTGCGCACCGAGTTCGGCAAAGGCTTAGGTGATGAAGGAGTTACGATTCTCGACCCTTGTACAGGCACGGGCAACTTCATCGTAAACCTGATGCGTCGGATTCCCAAGCGGGATCTGCCACGAGCTTACCGCGAACAGTTGTTTGCTAATGAAGTAATGCTTTTACCTTACTACATTGCGTCAATGAATATTGAGCATGAATACTATGACTTGACGGGGAATTATGAGCCGTTCGAGGGGCTGTGCTTGGTGGATACTCTGGACTTGCGTAACACGACAAGATCGGTTCTCGGCTTCATGAACGAGCGAAATACCGAACGTGTCGATCGAAAGCAGAATGCATATGTAAACGTCATTATTGGTAATCCTCCATACAACGTTGGTCAGCTTAGTTCTACTGTGTCAAGTCAATCCTCAGCGAAACTTGTTTCCTCGACGACACTTGTGACTTCTACTCTTTTAGGTGTCCACGGACCTTGCCGAAAACCAAACGACGTGTTGAAACCCCTTTGTGTCTGGAAAAAGAGGGATTCTCGCCCAAGTACCGAAAAGGAGGCTCGTCTCAAGGTCGGAAGATCGCCGAAATGTCTAGTCTTCATAAATACAAGATATCAAATGGTTTGTGTCTCTATCGTTGCCTGATACAGTAGAAATAGGCACATGGAAATTGATGAGGGAGACTCAACCAATCCTTACCTCTTGGCTCGCGCCGGGGATTGGCGCGATCACCGAGCCTGGCTCGAGATTATCGAGCGCTACGAGCCGATGTTGAGCTTAGTTTGTCGCCAGGCGAAACTATCTGGCGATGAGACAAACGAAGTGCTCCAGCGCGTCTGGATTGACCTCGCCAGGCGCCTCTTGTCATTTCGATATGATCCGACACGTAGATTTCGCGGATTTCTGGCAACATTGTGCCGATCCCGAATCATTGATGTCATACGAGAACGCAACAAGGGAGTAATGGTCCCTCTGTCTGAGATCGCAGAAGAAATACGGGCTGATGAATTCTCTGAGGACAAGAATTCGACTATGTTGGCTCGACAATTTGAGATTGCAAACGAAGTGCAGCAGGTAGTACGTGCAAAGGTAAATCCCGAGACATGGGATGCGTTTTGGTTAACGTCCGTGGAAAACCTGAGTTTGAAGGAAGCTGGAGCCCAACTCGGAAAGACCAGAGCTGCGATTTTCGAGGCTCAAAATCGAGTCAGAAAGCGACTACGTATCGAAGGAGTGAGCCGTTTGGCAGAGTTCGAATCATCAGTGGGTGGAGCCTTCGAGTGACCTTCTACAGTTTGAATTGAACGATCAGGGCCGTCGGTCCCAACTAAGACGAAGAAAAAATAGCCTAACGCTCGGCAGATGGTGCGCGAATTTGGGTAAAGATCGCTGTTTGGAAAGGCAATCTACGCCTTGAACTGGTAGTTCGGGGTGTCCTAGAGGCCTTGAGCAACCCCGGACGAATCCGAACGCACGCACCAACTGCCGAGCGCTAGGAAAAATGGTAAGAAAGTATGGTGTGGAAGCAAATTGAGAGTGCCTCCCGTAGGACTTGAACCTACAACCCGCTGATTAAGAGTAGCTGCTCGTTGCAATCCTCACGTGATCCAAAGGCTTGCGTGATATGGGGTTAGGGCGACAGTTCACTCCGTCCAGCCTGCCGTTACTATCCAGATTTTACGGGGGTCTTCACAGTTTTACAATCGCATCCCTGCCACTGGCAGAGGCGACGCTGGGCCGGACTCGGAT
>JANXSX010000148.1 GCA_025356475.1 Isosphaeraceae bacterium
TCCATCGGGGCTGAGTCCGGCTTCCACCACGTTCTCCTGGGCATGTCGGAGAATGGCGATCGGCTGACCTGTGAAAGCATCCCAGAGACGGGCCGTCTTGTCATTGCCTCGGGTGAGAAGTCGGTCACCCGTCGAGCTGAGAATCGTGGATCGGATCAGGGAGCCGTCGTGAGTAATCGGGGGCAAAAGCGGGGCAAAGGTCTGGCCGGTGGCGAGGACGGCCATTGTGCCGAATTCGTGGAGTAAATCATTATTGGTACCACCCATATGCCACGCCATCGGCACTCCGTCTGGCGTACGGTATTTCAGTGGTTCTATCTCCTTCATGAGAGTTCGGGTCAGTTGGAGTAAGCCGACTCGAGCGTCAGAATGGATCTCAGCCAAGTCGAGGTCCGCCTGGAGTTCTATCCCTTTGACCTGGGCATCCATTCGTGCGACAGCGGTTTCAAACACGCTGTCCAGATACAGTTCCGAGTTGCGTTTCGCCTCCTTCGCGTTAGCATCCGCCTCGATCCGTTTTAGATCCGCAATGACTCTCGCCCGCCTTGCGTTGACCGCCAATGCACCGCTCACTCCCACCGCTGCGATCAACATCCCCAGGAATGCCGAAGCTGTCGCAATCACCACTCGATGCTTGCGCATGAACTTCCGCATCCGATACGTCTTGCTTGGCGGGTGCGCATGCACGGCCTCTCCGTCCAGATACCGCTTCACGTCTGCTGCGAAACCTGTGGCCGTTTCGTACCTGCGGTTGCGATCTTTTTCTAGCGACTTCATCACGATCCAATCGAGATCGCCGCGAACAAGTCGGCTTAGCTTCACTGGCTCCATTCGCCTTTGCGCGGCGAGACTTGGCAGGGTGCCGCTACCAGATAGCCGTATGCTGGGGCGAAGCGGCTCCTCTTCCTTGATGAGGCGAATCATCTCTTGCCAGGCCGCTGCTTTGAAGCGTTGCTTTTCGAGCGGCGTTGAGCCTGTCAGAAGCTCATACAGGATCACGCCTAGCGAATAAATATCCGTTCGTGTGTCGATGTCGAGATTGTTCAATCCGGCTTGCTCGGGGCTCATGTAGAGCGGTGTACCGAGCATCACGCCGTGCCCTGTGTAGAGGGTGTGCTCTGTGAGCGGTTGGAGCATCGCCTTCGCTAGCCCGAAGTCGATTACCTTCGGCACTGGCTTGCCGTCGTAGAGGCAGACAAGGACGTTGGACGGTTTGAGATCGCGGTGTACGATCCCTTTTTGGTGCGCATGTTGCACCGCCTGGCAGACCGGGATGAACAGCGCTAGACGTTCTTCCACGGTCAGGCAGGCGTCGTCGCAATACTGCATTAGTTGCACGCCTTTGACGTACTCCATGACAAAGAATGGTCGGCCTTGCTCGGTGACTCCGCCGTCCAGAACTTTGGCGATGTTCGGGTGATCCATCAGCGCGAGAGCTTGCCGTTCGGCTTCAAACCGGGCCAAAACTTGCTTCGTGTCCATCCCCGCTTTGATGAGCTTCAACGCCACTTTGCGACGGACCGGCCGGGTCTGCTCGGCGACCCAAACCGTTCCCATGCCACCCTCGCCAATCTGCTCAAGCAGCTTGAATCGACCAGCGATCACCGCGCCGACTTGATCTCGGACCGGACCATAGCTACCAGTCACGTCTCCATCCGGCTCCAGGAAGTGGACCGCCTTGGGATGGGCTTCGAGGAGTTGTTCGACCTGATGACGAAGCTCGGAATTGTCCTTGCAAGCCTCAGCAAGATAGGCCGCTCGGGCTTCAGCCGTGTCCTTCGCAAGCGCCGCGACAAAAATCGACTCGACAACCGATGGATCGTTCATGACTTGGTTCCTCGACGAGTGGTCTCTAACTTTCTATGCGAGAATTCGCGTTGGAAACCCTCACCGCTTGCCGAGATTTTTCTCAGAATCGGTCTCACCACCCAGATCCGCGAAGAGTCGAGTCCGGGCGTAGACCCAGTATCGTTCGGCCGTCGCTAGTGAAATCCCAAGGACCTTCGCGGCCTCGGCCATCGTCAACCCGGCGAAGAACCGCAGTTTGACGAGTTCCGCACGGGCCGGAGAAACCTCGGCCAGACGGGTTAAGGCTTCGTCCAGGGCGAGAATATCAACCAAGGGATGGTCCGCCTCGATCGCATCAAGGTCGGCCTCGGCCCTTTGGACTTGCCCACCATGCTTCGGCCCGCGCTTCTGGCGTGCTTTTTCAATCAAGATCCGCCGCATGGCCTCGGCAGCGGCGGCGAAGAAGTGGCGCCGACCTTCCCATGGCTCTTTGTCATCGTGGCCAACCAGTCGCAGGTACGCTTCGTGGACCAAGGCCGTGGCCTGCAAAGTCTGTCCCGGCTTTTCACTGGCAAGCTTCTGGTTCGCAAGGATACGTAACTCCTCATAGATGACGGGCAGCAACTGACAGGCGGCGTTGGGGTCACCTTGGTCGATTGCCGAGAGGATTCGCGTGATGTGGCTCATTTCCACGAGTGTAATCGCCCGCCGATTGTTCGACAAATCAGAAGGATTTACGTAACCGTTCAGTCCCCTGCTTGGCCCAGTAGTTGCGGTGCGGGAAGGCTGGCCCGATGAGCCACGATCGCACGATACAGGTAATTCAGCACGGGACGCTTCTGCAACCGCAGGGTCTGTACGATCGTCAGCGTCCTTTCCACGAACCGGCACCCTGCGGCGCTATGGCAACCGAAGGCGTTCTTCCGCCACAGGACGCCCGAGCGTAGGATGCGTTCCGCATGGTTGTTCGTGGGCTCGACGCCCTCGATCGAGGTGAACAACCACAACGCCGGGTACAACGCCAACACGTTGGCGCAAAAGGTCGCCGCCTTGGAATTCGTGCAGGAGCTACCCTGCTCCAAAATCCCTTGGAGTTCGCGCGCAATCCGGTCCACCCGAGCTTGCAGGGCCGCACGGTCGATCTGGCCGTTGCGGAACGCCCACCAGTCGGCGAACATGCAGTCGACAACTTCCATACAGGCTCGGCCAATGGCGTCAGCGGGTCCTCCTCGATCAATCAGCTTCTGAAAATCGCGTTTCAGGTGGGCCCAGCAAATTTGACGCAGCTTCAGCGGGAGCTTGCTGTAGACACTCCAGCGATCGCTACAAACAATGCCCTGGGGCGTCTCGCCCAGCAAGGCTTGAAGGCCCTCGTAACTGCGTCGCAGGTGGATCACGAAGAAGGCGACCGTCGCGGTTGCCGCTCCCCAAAGCCAGCGCTTCTGACCCTTCTCGCTCCAGCCGGTCTCGTCGGTGTTCTTGACCGCCGCCTCGCGGACCGCCTCACCAGCCTCTTGATAAGGACGGGCCAAGGCCTGACTCATCTCGGCTTCCAGCGTGGAAATCGAACCCAGCGAGGTCGGTACCTCGAAGACCGTCTCGACGACCTCCTCCACGCCCCGACGGCTGATGTGATGGCGACTGGCGAAGTACGACATCGTCGCGGCCAGGCGTGGACCGATGACATGGGCACGGATCTCCGGCGGAATCACGCCCCGATTGAGGCGGCCACAACCGGAACAGGTCCGCGCGTGTCCTTGATGCTCGGTGATGATGGCCGCCAGCTCGGGGAGTTCGGCGACCTGATGCCAGGTCGGTTCGGGGTCGCCGGGACCGGGATCGGCGGACAAGGGCGCGTGGCAGTGGTCGCAGACCGTCGGCACATACGGCACGATCGTGTTGATCCGTTCCGACGGCAGACGATGACGATGATGTCCCTGATGCCCCGGTTGCCCTCCCGGCTTGCGTCCTGTCGGCGTCTTGACGACCGGTTTTGGGGCCCCAGGTGGATCGACCGAAGGCGGAGAGGAGGAGTTCGAGGAATTGCGGTTCAGTTGAGCCCGCAGTTCGTGGAGTTCGGCTTGTAATTGAGCAATCAGCTTCCGCGCCTCGTCCAAATCCGCGCGGAGTTTACCGCACTCAGGACAGAAAGCCATGGGCATCGCGGGTGACTCGCTCATCCATGCAGACGATACTGAGGTGGCGAGGAATTGCAAGGTGCTGATCGATAATCAGGCCGTTTTGAGCAACCTTGTTGCCGAGATGGGGACTGAACGGT
>JANXSX010000150.1 GCA_025356475.1 Isosphaeraceae bacterium
AGCAAACCGAAAAGTAAGTCACGAGACGTATCCGAGCGTCGGGACATGGCGTTTGTCTCTTCTTGCTAAGGAAATATGTGGGTCTGGCGATCGATATTTGGGAATTGTGATCGGTGAACTGCATGGTAGCGATAGGAGGAGCGACTCGACTGTGTACAGATGTCCACAATTCTTGGGCTCATTTGCTCATTCGTAGAATGAACATCGTCCGGCATGAGATGGTTGAGAGCAAGATGTCCCCGTTGCGTTCCCCCGAGGATGTCCCCTTCGCTTTGTGTCCCGCTTTGTCTGTCAGGGTTTGCCAGTCGCGACGGGTGTCTCATCGGAGTTACCCCAGTCCGACCAGCCGAGATAGTAGTTCCGAGTCGGGTAGCCGAGTCGTTCGAAGACGAACGCATCGACCGAGGCCCGGCCTCCCCCCTGGCAATGGGTCACGACCGGCTGACCAGGTTTGATCCCCAGTTTGGTCAGCTTGGCCTTCAGGATCGACTCGTCGAGAAACACCCCATTTGTATCAACCAGTGTCGTCCATTCGATGTGACAGGACTCTGGGATGCGTCCTCCTCGTTTCGACTTGGCGACGGCTCCTGTATGTTCCGTCTCGCTTCTCGCATCAACAACCACCGTTTGGTTGGACTTGATGGCGGCGAGGACATCGGCGCGGGTCGCGTGCCGATCCTCGCGGAATTGGACCTTAAACGTGCTGGGCGAAACCTTGACGACCTCTTTACGAACGGGGCGATTCTGCTTGATCCAGAGAGGATAGTTGCCATCGATCAGGCCGACGTCATCCACCCCTAAATAGCGAATAAGCCACCATGCACGTGCAGCATCGAGTTGGCGGGCACCGTCGACAATGAGGACATGAGACTTGGAAGTAATCCCCAGCGGCGCGAGCCAAGTTGTCCAGGCTTGGGAATCACGAAGTCCGGCTGGTTGGCTCGCGAGTTTCTCGGCGGCCTTCATATCGACCCAGACCGATCCTGGCAAATGGCCAGCGTCAAAATCGGCCTGAGGGCGGGTGTCGAGGATGCGGAGTGCCGGATCCTGGAGCTGGGATTGAATCGTATCAAAGGTCGCCAGCGTAATAGGTTGACCGGCCAAGACGACCGCAACGAGGGACAGGAACGGGATGAACATCAGGTGGGACTCCTTCTCGGAAGCCAAGTTCCCCAAACTTTTTGTCAGGCTACCAGACATAAGGGGTGTCTCGCGAGCCCGTGCGCGGTATCTTGCGTCCAGTTGGCTGTCGCTCTCCGAGACTCCGAAGGAGGATATGCATGCCTTTCCAAGCTCCCGAAGAAGCGATCGCCGCGATCCAGAAGCGTGGTGGTCGCGTCGAACGCGACGAGAAAGCGGCGGGGAAACCCGTCACCACCGTGAACCTTGCGACGACGGGCGCAGGGGATGAGGACCTGAAGCCGGTCGAGGGCATGACGACCCTCGTCAAGCTCACCCTCAATAATTGCAAGGTTACGGATGCAGGACTCGAAAAGCTCAAGGGCCTGACCAGCCTCAAGAAGCTTTACCTGGTCGATACCAAGATCACGGATGCAGGCCTGACGCATCTGAAGGAGTTGAAGACTCTCGAAGTCTTGAGTTTGGTCGGGACCGAGGTTACCGACGCGGGTCTTGAGCACTTGAAGGGGCTGGAAAACCTC
The DNA here is from genome assembly GCA_025356475.1 of Isosphaeraceae bacterium. GTDB lineage: Bacteria > Planctomycetota > Planctomycetia > Isosphaerales > Isosphaeraceae > JANXSX01. The sequence goes on from JANXSX010000150.1 coordinate 1,662, forward strand.
AAGGAACTCTTCCTGCATGGGTCGAAAGTGACCGATGAGGGTGTCAAGAAGTTCAAGGAAGCCCTTCCCAAACTCAAGGTCGATCGATAGACCGCTATGTACCACTCGGAAAGCTTATATTTGGCTACCGAAGGTCGGGGAACCTGGGAGATCACCGCTCAGGTCGCGCGGATCGTGCGAGACTCGGGGATCGCCCAGGGTCTCTGTACCATCTTCGTCCACCACACGAGTGCTTCGTTGATCTTGTGTGAGAACGCCGATCCTAGTGTTCGGAGTGACCTGGAACGCTACTTCGGGCGGCTGGTTGTCGACGGAGATCCCATTTTTCGCCACACGGCCGAGGGGCCCGACGATATGGCGGCGCACATTCGGTCGATCATGACCACGAACTCCCTGACGATCCCGGTTCGTGATGGTCGGCCCGACCTCGGCACCTGGCAAGGGATCTTCTTGTGGGAGCACAGAACCGAGCCTCACCGACGTCGGGTGACGGTCTCGATTCTGGGCTAAGCTGCGACCGAGGGTCATGATCAGGCGACGGACCCATCCCAGAGCGGGGTGATGGGGCTTCCCTTGGTCACGACTAGGGGGCGGTTCAGCCGATCGCGCATCTCAGATTCGGGATCGATGCCGAGTGCTTGATAGATTGTCGCTGCGAAGTCACCGGGGGTATACAGCCGGTTGGCGGGGTAGGCACCGATCTTGTCCGACGCCCCAATCACCTGTCCTCCCTGGACTCCAGCCCCTGCGAAGACGGCGGAGAAGACTTTCGACCAATGGTCGCGACCGTCCGCCTGATTGGCGTTGCCTGTATTCTGGCCCACCCTGGGAGTTCGGCCGAACTCGCCGGCAACGATGACCAGCGTCTCGTCGAGCAGACCAGAAGCTTGGAGGTCGTCGAGCAATGCGGAGACGCCTCGGTCCAGTGGGGGCAGGAGGTCGTTCTTGAGTCGTTTGAAGTTCGATCCATGGGTATCCCAGTTCTGGACCCGACCCATGTTAGCCTGGACGATCGGCACCCCCGCCTCGACGAGCCGTTTGGCCAAAAGGATCGACTGGCCGAACGGATGACGCCCATAGCGGTCACGGGTTTTGGGGTCTTCCCGGGCAAGGTCAAACGCCTTGGCCACCTTGCCGGAAAGCAAAAGCGAGTAGGCGCGATCGCGCTGCTCGGACATGGGATCACGCCCGAGACTCTCCCGGGTCTCGTTCAACTCTTCGAGCAGGTTCCGCCGACCGCCAAGTCGTTCGACACTGAATCCCTCGGGCAATCGGAGGCTTTCTTCCCGAAAGTTCGCGTTGTTCGGGTCCCCTTTGATCTGCCACGGGTCGTGTTTAGGGCCGAGGAACCCAGCATGTTGGCCCGGCCAAACCAGAGGACCTTCCATGAGGAAGGTGGGCAGCATCACGCCTGTCGGAATCCCGTCGGAGCGGGGCCGGAAGTAATTGAGTGCCGATGCGTAACACGGATAATCATCACGGGACGCGATCTTATCGAAGGTCGCGTTGGGCTGGGGATGGCCCGTCAGAACTTGATGGGTTGCGTTGAGGTGGTTTGTGTGAGCGTGCGAAAGCGATCTCACAACCGCGAGCTTGTCGGCCCGAGCGGCCATGCCGGGTAGGTGTTCGCAGAAGGTAACGCCCGGAGCCTTCGTCGCCATCGTGGCGAATTCGCCTCGAATTCCTTCGGGGGCATCGGGCTTGGGGTCGAAGGTGTCGATGTGGCTCGGACCGCCGGTGAGGAAGACCAGGATCACGGACTTGGCACGAGCCCGCTGGACCGCGGTAGCCTGAGCCCGCCCCGCCAAGAGACCAGGCAATCCCAGCCCGATCAACCCCGAGAACCCCACCTGGAGGAATTCCCGGCGCACCAAACCATGCTCGTGAACGTGATCGATGCGCATGGAACGTCACCTTTAGCCCATCCTTTTAACACCCGTTCAACAATAGCCGGAAATCCGCCCCTGGGCAAGCGTGAGCTCTTTGGCTCTGGAATCGCGACTCACTTGATTCCGTCCACCTCCTGGAACCGTTAGACTCCATTTCTTGACGAGCAAGCCGACCTTTTCGGAGTCGATCCCATGCACTCACGATGGACACGCAGGGAATTAATCGGTGGTGCCACCACGGTTGGATTGACCGTGGCATCGGCCCGGAAGGCTTCAGCCGAAGGCATGCCGGCGATTCTGGGAGGTAAGCCGACGCACAGGGGCCAGAAGTTCTCACCCTGGCCGATCATCGGCGACACTGACGTTTCTGGCCTGGTTGATGTTTTGAAGTCCGGGCTGTGGAACCGTCTCAATGGTCCGATCACGCCCCAATTTGAGAAGACCTGGGCCGACCGCTTGGGGGCGAAGCATGCGCTTGCAACCGCCAATGGGACAAGTGCTCTGTTCACTGCGCTGAACGCTCTTAATGTTGGTCCAGGAGACGAGGTGATCGTCCCCCCTTACACGTTTGCCGCCACAGTGAACGCGGTACTCCTCACGCACGCGTTACCGGTCTTTGTGGACACCGATCGAGAAACCCTTCAGATTGACGCCCGCAAGATTGAGGCATCACTCAGCGCGGATACAGCTTGCCTGATGCCTGCCCACATTGGCGGCTCGGTCGCGGATATGGATACGATTTTGAAGTTGGCCAAGGCGAAGAGTCTGCCCGTGATTGAGGATGCTTGCCAGTCACCGTTGGCCGAGTGGCGGCATAAGAAGGTTGCTACCCTGGGAGACATGGGTTGCTTCAGCTTCCAGGCTTCAAAGAATCTCAACAGCGGTGAAGGAGGCGCAATCCTCACCGATAACGGCACTCTCATCGAAGAGTGCCGTAGTTTTCACAACAATGGCCGGAGTGCTCCAGGGCAGCCAGGGCTCTTCTCGCGAAATGGATGCAACCTGAGGATTACCGAGTTCCAAGCGGCCATTCTGCTCTCGCAGTTGAGTAGGCTGGAGGATCAGTCGCGAACTCGCGAACAGAACGCTCAATACCTAACTAAACAACTTGGCGAGATCCCGGGGATCAAGCCGGCCTCAATGTATGAAGGGTGTACCCGGAATGCGTATCATCTTTACATGTTCCGCTACGATCCGACCGCCTTCGCGAATTTGCCGAGGGCCGGTTTCCTCAAGGCCCTCTCGGCAGAAGGTATCCCGGGTTCTGGAGGATACACTCCCTTGACCGACGAGCCCTTCCTGAAGCATACGCTCCAGTCCAAGGGCTATCGGAGGATCTACGGTGAGAAGCGGCTTGCCGACCATCTGGATCGGATCAAGTGCCCTGTGAACGATCGCGTCTGCGGCGAGACAGTCTGGTTCACCCAAACGATGCTTTTGGGTCCACACTCCGACATGGATGCGATTGCCGAGGCAATTCGCAAGATCCAAACCCATGCCGGAGCCATCGCTAAACTGTAGCGGACCCACACACTTTCACGTCACGACTTGGTGCCTAAAGCGGGATTCGAGGAATAGAAGCTTGCCAAGGTGGCCGGGTTCCTGAGGAAGGCTCCGACCCACGTCAGCGCCAGGAAGACTACAGCAGGAATGTACCCATCATGCTGAGACATGTGGATGCAAATCACCCCGCCCCAGAAGCCGCTGGTCACCAGAGTCCCCAGCGACATGGTGACTGGGATAATCAGCAGGAGCCCGGCCAGCAGCTCGCCGACCCCGATGAGGGTCATCTCGTTGATCAAGTGGATCTTGGTCAGGTTGTCAACGATTTCCGCCGGCGGCTTACCGCTCGCTTTTAAGCCGCCGGCAAAGACCATCACGCCACCGATCAGGATATGTAAGACCAACCCGGTGATTCTGGCCCACTTAGGATTCTGAGACATCGGTCGACTCTCCATGAGGAGTGCCGACCGGTGCGCCTTGAGTAGCAGGGCGTTCAGGCCAGCACAGACATCAGATCACGCAGGGGTGACATTGCGCGTCCCCTCCGTCGACTCGACATTATTGCCAGTTGGTCAAGCCCGAGGGAGCAGCCAGCCAGCGGAATGAGCGTTTCTTGGCCTTCGAGGTCTTCGTCACGTTGACAGAGCGGTACCGGGAGCGTGATCACGTGGTGCTCGACCCCGAGGAAGAAGAGCATATACGGCATGGGCTCCTCGTCGTCGGCCCTGCGAAGAATAGCCGCCCACGGCGAGGCAAATGCTTGATCGGATCGCTCAAGCTGGGGGCGGAGCGGACCGAGTGCGTCACGATCGAACTCGTGATCGGGATTGATGACCCACTCCATTGCATCGGCGAAGTAATCAAGTTCACCGTGCGGCATGAATCCGAGGGCAAGGCGCGTCAGCCCTTTGATCGCTGCGATGGGTACTCGCCTTGGAGGCAAGTCATGTTTCATAGCAAGCAGAAGTGTATCAAGCGCGTCGTCCACCGATTCCTGGAATTGATCATGGCAGTCGTCGCAGACGTCCGCGCTGAAGACTGGCCAACCTCCCAAGACCCGAGGCAAAGCGGGTACCGATTTGTCGAATGTGACACGCGGGCTGCCAAGCTCACAGAATCGGCAGACGTTGCGTTCAGAGTCTCCGATGAGTGCCGCACCTCGTCCGTCGAGACGAACGATTCGGAGCATTTCATAGTTGAGACTGAGCAACAGGTCTTGTTCTGCGGCAAGCCAATTGGCTTCGTGGTGACCATGGGCTTGGCCCAGGCGTTCCCAGTGATAGTAGGCGGCGAGCTGGATTTGCGAGCGAGTCGGAAGCATAGCGGGGCGATCCTCCTGATACGGCCCACATGGACACCCCCCCTTTATCGACGAAGAGGACCTCGAACTTCGTGTCAGACATCGACGATCAGGAGGTCAACGTCGGTTGATTCACGCAAAATCCGCTCAAACAGAGAAACCGTTAAAATCCGTTTGTACCAGGGTCGAAGGCTCTTACCCATCACGACAATTCGAATATCGTACTCGCGCGCAAACGCCAGGATCGTCTCCGCGATCCCGGTCCCCTTGAATGTCATTGGTATGCCACCCAACTGCTGGGCAAGTTCGAGGTTTTTACTCAGGAGACGTTGGGTCGCAGCATCAATCCGAGTCATCTCCTCGGGCGGTGTCTGGATATACACTGCGTACCAGGGAGCGTTTAGCCGATCGGCCAGTCGAGCGGTCTTCCGTAACAGAGCCGGAGCGTTGGGGCTGCGACTCGAAATCCCCACCATAACCCGATCCGTAGCCGAAATCGGAGCTTTGTCCGCTTCCGCCCTCCGACCGCGTCGATCGATTAGGTGGGCGATCTCCGTGAGGGTCAGCTCTCGGAGGCTCGTCAAGTTTGCCAAGGTGAAGAAGTTCGCCATGGCCCGCTCAGCGCGGTCCGGGTGGTACACCTTCCCTGCTTTGAGCCGATCGAGTAGGTCTTCGGCGGACACATCGACGTTGACGATCTGGTCGGCTTCGGCAATGACTCGGTCGGGCAATCGCTCCTTGACCTTGACGCTCGTGAGCCGCTCAACCTGGTCGTAGAGACTCTCTAGGTGTTGGACATTGACGGTCGTGATGACGTGGATACCCGCCCGGATCAGTTCCTCGACGTCCTGGTATCGTTTTGGATTCTTGCTCCCAGGCGCATTCGTGTGAGCCAATTCATCAACTAAACAAATCGTCGGCTTTCGCGCCAGGATGCCCTCAAGGTCCATCTCTTGGAGCGTGACTCCATGGTATTCGATCAATCGGGCAGGAACACGTTCAAGGTCACCGAGTTGCTCAGCGGTCTCGACCCGCCCGTGGGTTTCGACGACACCGATAACGACATCAATCCCCTGTTTTTGAAGTCGCTGACCTTCGCGAAGCATGGAATACGTTTTGCCGACACCTGCCGACGAGCCCAGGTAAACCTTGAGCCGCCCCCGTTCCTGGCGACGGATCAGGTTAAGAAACTGTTCGGGAGTCGGGCGGGAAGGCTCAGCATTCATAAGTCATGATCGGCCGGGGCCGGTCTCCAAGCTTGCTTCATAAGTATCCGCAGCCCTGATTCGCGCGCGTTCGGTCGGTCAGCGCGATGCGGCTTTCTGCCGATAAAACCCCAACCATTCCCGCCCTAGTTCCTTGGGGAGGTCGGCAAACTCGGCATCAATTTCCCTGGAGCCATGGCTATTCTGGCGTTCGCGATCGACTCCCTTGAGTGCGAGCTGTTCGGTAGGTCCTGTCCACTGGCCGGTCGCAAAGCCGTTCGCAAGTGCGGAATAGTACCAGATTCGTGCGTCGTCGGGGCTTGAGTCGGCCAGGGCCCGCAAGGTGCCTGAAGCCGACGCAAACTGCCGCTCGCGGAAGAGCTTCGCAGCAGGCGCTAGGTTTAAGGCGGTGACCGGTTTCGCGACCAATCGCTCGGGGACCTTGCTGGCCTCTCGAAGCGTCTCAACTTCCGATCTGAGGGTCTGGAATTGCTTCTCCAGATCTGCAAGTGCGGTGATTGGAGAGAGAGCATCCCGAGTGGCTTTCAAATCCGCACGGGTCAACTGCAAATCACTTCCGTATGTCGTGACCTTCTCATCCAACTCCTTGAGCTGTTTCACCATCGCGTCGGTCTCCGAGAGATTCGATACGGTAGCTTTGAGACTCTTAATGTCGGCATCGAGCCGAGCGATCGGAGCGGCCTCAACGCGTTCTTGGAGTTGATCGAAGCGGTGCGTCAGGGTCTCGACAGGCGACGGCGCAGGACTTTCTGCTTCCTTGTGTTCGACCGACGTCGAGGGCTGGATCTTATCTTCCGGAGTCGTCCGGACACTCGCGGGGGCGAGGCTGGTCTCCGTCTTAGGAGATTCTGCGTCGAGATCGAGATTGAGCAGAAGCACATTGACCCTCGGAGGAGCTCCGATGAGGGCACCCGAAGTGTCGACATGTTTGTCGATAATGCTCATGACCCGATCGGTGGAAATTCCGCGTGCTTTCGCGACTCGGGAAGCTTGGTAACGAGCACCCTCGGGACTGATGTGAGGGTCGAGTCCCGCACCTGAGGTGGTGACCAGATCCACAGGAACGTGGTTCTCAGAAGTCTCGCCAAGCTCGCTAGCGCGTGCATCAACGGCAGTCCGTCCGCCGCCGATTTCCGTCTCCAGCTTGGTGATCGCTGCGGTGTCCTCATCCGTCTTCTCGGGGATCCCGTTCTTGGTCTTGAGTTCGCCGAACTGTCCGACCAGACCTTCGATCTTGGCCTTCAAATCGCTGTCGTCAGTCCTCAGAAGGATTTGTCGGGCAACATCCAGAGCGATCCGCTCGCGGAGTGCGGGAGTGGTCGTAGCCAGGTTCGAACCGCTCGCGGCATCGGCAGAGTAACCGTTCGGCCCAGCGGCGGAAGGGCGAGGCGAGAAGTACTTATCAGAACCGAACGGTTGGGCGATCAGCTCCGAACCGATCACCTTTCCGTCGCGTTCAATCAGACTTCCTTCCGCCTGCCTGGGGAACAGGGTGTGACCGACACCATAGACGACTGCCGGATAGCCGACTGCGCAGAGCAGGAAGGTCACGACGCAGGCCAGGGTTGCATTCAAAATCTCGCGGATCATCGCAAGTTGTCCTTTTCAAGATTTGGGTCAAACGATCCCAACCAAGGCCAGCAGGGGGTCAATCCCCAGATCAATCAACTTGATACCGATAAACGGGGCGATCACGCCGCCGAGTCCGTAAAACAGCAGGTTGCGTCGCAGCAGAGCCCCTGCCCCTACTGGACGATAGTTCACCCCTTTGAGGGCGATCGGGATCAGAATTGGAATGATAATCGCATTGAAGATCACCGCTGCCAGGATCGCCGAGTATGCTCCTCCGTGTGTTGCCAGACCCATCAGATCGATCTGCTTGAGTTCGGGTAGGGTCCCGATAAACATGGCAGGGATGACCGCGAAGTATTTCGCCAGGTCGTTGGCAATCGAGAATGTAGTCAACGCACCTCGGGTCATGAGGAGTTGCTTGCCAATCTCGACGACCTCGATCAGCTTGGTGGGATCACTATCGAGGTCAACCATGTTGCCGGCCTCTTTGGCGGCCTGGGTGCCCGAGTTCATTGCTACGCCGATATCCGCTTGGGCGAGTGCGGGCGCGTCGTTCGTGCCATCGCCCATCATGGCGACAAGTTTGCCGCCGTCTTGTTCTTTGCGGATATAAGCAAGCTTGGCTTCAGGGGTGGCCTGAGCGATGTAATCATCAACGCCTGCGAGGTCGGCGATCGCTTTCGCAGTCAGAGGGTTATCGCCGGTGACCATCACCACCCGCAGACCCATCTGCCGGAGCCGCGCGAACCGTTCACTAATGCCCGGCTTGAGGATATCTTCAAGCTTGATCACACCCAGGATCCGGTCATTCTCAGCGACTGCGAGCGGAGTGGCACCTCCCATGGCAATCGCATCGACGGATTGTTGAAATCCATCAGGAATCGGACCACCGAGATCCTGAACATACTTCGCAACGGTATTGGGCGCACCCTTGCGGAGCTTTGAGCCACCTGGTAGATCGACACCACTCATACGAGTTTGAGCAGTGAATGGGATAAATTCTGCACCATAAGGGATCTCGGAGTTGGCAGCCGCCATCGATCGCGCCAGCTCCAGGATGCTCTTGCCCTCGGGAGTAGTGTCGGCCATTGAGGCGAGGCTGGCGACTCGCGCCACCTCGCGTTCTGAAGCGCCACCGAGCGCCACAAAGTGGGTCGCACGACGATTACCAATCGTGATCGTGCCGGTCTTATCGAGCAAGAGTGTGTCGATATCACCTGCCACTTCGACTGCCTTACCACTCTTGGCGATGATGTTCGCAGAGAGCGCCCTGTCCATACCTGCAATACCGATTGCGGCTAGCAAGGCCCCGATCGTGGTCGGGATCAAACAGACGAGCAATGCGATCAATGTCGGAATTTCGAGGGTTAGGTCGAAGTATCGAGCCATCGGGTAAAGGGTCGCGGTCACGATCAAGAAGATCAACGAGAAAGCCGCCAACACAATTGTGAGCGCGATTTCGTTCGGGGTCTTCTGGCGACTCGCCCCTTCAACCAAGGCGATCATCTTGTCGAGAAAGCTTTGTCCTGGCTCGGCGGTCACCTGGATCACAATGCGATCGGAGAGGACACGCGTTCCCCCGGTAACTCCGGAATGGTCACCGCCCGCCTCACGGATCACAGGAGCACTTTCTCCCGTGATCGCGCTTTCATCAACCGATGCAACCCCCTCGACGACTTCGCCATCAGTTGGGATGACCTGCCCTTCTTCGATGACGACGTAGTCACCTGCACGCAGCTTCGTCGAGGAGATGATCTCACCGATGTCGCTGCCGAGCGACTTCAGCCGGAAAGCCGGTGTGTCGGCTCGGGTGGCGCGAAGGCTGTCTGCCTGGGCCTTGCCTCGTGCTTCAGCGAGGGCCGAAGCAAAGTTAGCGAAAAGGACCGTCAACAGCAATAAAAGGGTTAGAGCCGCTTGGTACACAATCAGCCCGAGCGCAGCCCCTTGGACGAGCGACTGGATTGTCACCATCGCGGTGAGGACGGTACCCACCTCGACCAGGAACATGACGGGGTTACGCGCCATCTCGCGAGGGTCGAGCATCTTGAATGCTTGGATCGTAGCCATCTTGACGAGGGCTGGTTCAAATAGGCGAAGTTTGCGGGTGCCGCGACGCTGAAGCTTGGACGTCTGAGCTTCAATGGGGTCTCGCGCTAGCGGTTCCACATCAGTATCGACGCTCATCGGATTGAAATCCTTGTGAGATTGAAAGAAATCATCGAGTTCACTTCAGACGATATCAAGGTTTGGCGACAGTCAACTGGTCCGCAATCGGGCCTAACACCACAGCAGGCATGAATGAAAGCGCTCCGACCAGGAGCACAGTACCAAGCAACATTCCTGCGAATGTCAAGTCGTCTGTCTTGAGCGTTCCTGTCGTCTGAGGAACACGTTTCTTGACCGACAGGCAACCGGCCACGGCTAATGGCAGAATTAGGGCTGGGAATCGGCCGAGCAGAAGAACCATTCCGGTGGCAATATTCCAGGCTGGATTGTTATCACCCAGTCCCTCAAACCCGGAACCGTTATTCGCAGACGCCGAAGTGAATTCGTAAAGAATTTCACTGAAGCCATGGGCGTTTGGATTGGCTGTGGTCTTGCTGCCCCACTCGTTCGCGGCGAAGAGGCCGGTGCCACAACAGATCAGCATCGGATGGATGAGGATGGCGATCATCGCCAATTTGACCTCCTTGGCCTCGACCTTCTTGCCAAGATATTCAGGCGTTCGGCCCACCATCAGTCCAGCGATAAAAACCGCAACGATGATATACATAACCATGTTCTCGAACCCGGCACCAATGCCACTGAAAACAACGTTCAGCATCATCATTGTCATGGGGACTGCCCCCGTGATCGGGTTGAGGCTGTCGTGCATGCTGTTTACCGAGCCGTTGGACGTCGCCGTGGTCACTGCCGCCCAGGTTGCCGATGCGACAGGCCCAAAACGAACTTCCTTGCCCTCCATGTTGGCGGTCTGGACCACCGGAAGACCCTTGGTCGCTTCACTTGCCGAAGATTCACCGCAGATAGCGATCACAGCCCCTACAACGAGCAGACCAAGCATCACTCCAAAAATCACCATCGCATGCTTCATGTTCTTGAGCATTTGGCCTGCCATCACGATCGAACTCATCGGCAAGACGACGATAGAAATGATCGAAAGCAAGTTCGTCCACGGCGATGGATTTTCAAAAGGATGCGCCGAGTTGGGGCCGAAGAAACCACCACCATTGGTTCCCGCTTGTTTAATTGCAACCAATGCCGCGACCGGACCCCGCGCGATCGTTTGAGTCTCGAACTTGGTTGCAGCCCCGTCAAGCGTCGTCGCGACTGCCGCCTTATCAAGTGTCATCGGGACCCCCAACCCGACCAAGACCACAGCAAGGATCACACAGTAAGGGATTAGCACGTAGATCAGAGTCCGGAACAGATCGACATAAAAGTTACCCAGATTTTTATCACCGCGCAAACCGCGAACTGTCGCCAGCATCACGCAGAGACCTGCCGCAGGCGTGACGAACATCAGCCAGACGATCGAGCCAAGTTGGCTGAAGTAACTCAGATGTTGCTCACCCGAGTAATGCTGGAGATTCGTATTCGTCACGAAGGAGCAGACTGTGTTAAAGATGACGGCCGTGTCGGCACCGGGGTGGTCAACGCCGGCGGTATCCTTGTAGCCGAGAGCTGCAAGAGAGCCCTTCGCGTCAGGATTCAGAACGGGTATCCGTTCCTGAAAGTAGAGGAGCCCGAACGTGATCAGAAAGAGCGCAGCATTGAATGCCAGCAGGGCGATTGAGTACCGCTTCCAATCCATTTTGACGGGCGTGCCCCGACCGATGAGTCGGCAAAGCATCGTGACAATCGCGTCGACTCCGCGACCGGCACGATCGGCGGGCACATCAAGTGAGCGCCACATCAGCCGGCCCAGCGGGAATGCCAGCGCAATTGGCAGGCTGAAGGCCCAGATCGGGTGCAGCCAGGACATCAAGGTATCCACGAGAATCTCCGTGCGAGTGGTTCAAACGTAATCGTCAGAACTGTTCAGGCCTGATCATGGCGTAAGTCAGATACACCAAGGCCAGTAGAGTGATCAACCCGGTCAGATAGAGCATTGCCAGCCTCCCAGTCTTTGTGATGTCAGAGGCGCTCACAGGCCCCGACGAGTCCGAAAAACAAGGCGAAAAACGAAATTCCGATCGCAAGGGTCGCGAGTGTCATGTGATTGGCCTCTTAGAGTGGAACTCAGGCTCGTGGGTCATTCGTCCCCTAGGTCCAGGGGGACTTTGCTCGATCCGAACGTAAATCGTTCGTAATATCGTGTCATGTTATGCATAGCAGGTTCGTAATGCTTATCAGACTTGAGGGCAGCACGATAAGACGAGTACGCATCGTCATTTTGGCCTTTGAGTTCGCGAAGGACTCCCATGAGGTTATTGGCCTCGGCACTCTTCGAATCGAGAGCGGTCGCCTGGATTAGGAACACCTCAGCCTCATCGAACCGGCTTTGGTTCAAAGCTCGCTTAGCCTTCGCAAGATTAGCGACGAACTGGCCCGACAACGTAGCGAGGGCCGGTTCGTCGGCAGCCTTTGCTGATGACGGAGCATGGACGATTGAGTTGCGAGCGAGAACTTCGGAGACGACCCGGCGTAGTGCTTCAGGGGTAACGGGTTTCGATAAGAAGTCGATCGCGCCCAGTTTCATTGCTTCGACAGCATCCGGAACGCTCCCATGGGCGGTCACGATCACGACAAAAACGTTCATCCTCAGTCGGCGCATTCCTCGGAGGGTTGCCATGCCGTCCAGGTTGGGCATATGATGGTCGAGCATGACGAGGTCGACCGGTGAATTTATCAGTGCATCGAGTGCAGCGGTGCCGTCAACGGCCTCGGAGATCGTATAGGCTGGCGACTCCAAGGTTGTTCGGAACATTAGTCGGACATTTGGCTCATCATCAACGATCAGAATGCGAGATGGAGTACTCACCATGGATCAGCTCCTATCCGAGATTCACTCGGCAACGTGATTGTGAATGTGCTCCCCTGTCCGAGTTCGCTAGCAGCCTCGATCCGGCCATCGTGAGCGAGGACAATCTCCCGAGCGATCGCTAGCCCAAGTCCCGCTCCTGCGGTGTGCGTAATTCCGGGGACACGGTAGAATTTTTCGAAAATTTGCGGTAAGTGTTCCGGTGAGATTCCCTCCCCAGTATCCGTCACTTCAAAGCGCACTGCGGAGTGATCGGGCGAGGCCCCCGAAAGTGTGAGAGTCCCACCTCTGCGAGTATGTGCGAGCGCGTTATTAACGAGATTATCGAACACGTGTTCCATTCGTTCTTTGTCAACTTCCACACGAGGTAGATCAGGATCCACCCGACTGACCAATCGTATCCCCAGACTCGTCGAACGCGTTTCAAATCGTTCGATTGTCTCGCGGATCAGATCTCCGGGCGGGACGGGGGCGAGCTCAAGGCGGACGCGACCTTGTTCGATTCGGGTCAGGTCGAGCAGATCGTTAACCATAGCCAGAAGTCGATCTGACTCCTGCCTTGCGGCTAGCAACAGTTCCACCTGTTTGGCTGTGAGTGGACCGACCGCCTCTTCGAGGAGCAAGTGGACAGCCATTTGCATACTCGTGAGAGGTGTTTTCAATTCATGGCTCACGGTCGAAACCATGTCGCTCTTGAGCTGATCGACCAATCGAAATTTAGTGACGTCAGAGAGGACCAGGGCCGCACCCAGTAAGCCTTCCGACGTGTCGCGAATAGCTAGGACTCGTGGAAGGAAATACCGCTCCTGGCCCTGATCTCGCAACGCGATCGCATGTTCAAGCGTGTTCGGCAGATGATCGGGAAGACCACTGAGGACCTCGCTGAGTGCGGGTCGAACAGAGGCAGGCGGACTCCAGGGCGTCGTCCCTCCCTGAGTTGAGACACCTAGGATGCGGACCGCAGCTGGGTTGGCACGTTCGACTGCACCGGTCGGGTCGAGCAAGATCACTGGGTCCGGAAACGAGTCAATTGTGGCCTGTGCCGTGGCTTGAGCACGCAAGAGCTTGGCAGTTCCCGCTTGCTGAAATGCGCGGATGGTCCGGGCCATTGAGTTGAATGCTTCAGCAAGCTCACCGATCTCATCATGAGAGTTTATTGGTACAAGTTGATCATAATGGCCGCATGCCATCGCCCGAACGCTCTCGGTGACGGCTCGGACCGGGACGAGGATGGACCTGCTCAGGACGATCGCAATCACCGAAGCCAAGACGGCGGCGGTCACTAATGCAACGATCATTAAACGAACTGATGTTTGAGCCGCTTGACGAGCCCGCTGGTCCTCGAATTCCATATTCCTTTGATTGAGATTCAGAACATCGTCGGCACGATTTTTGATCTGGTTGAATAGTGGCTGGAGCTGCAGGAAGTAAAGCTGAGTTCGATCTCCCTTCTGACTCGACTCGATTGCGAAAAACTGGTCAGTCAAGGTATAATAGTTACCGCTCAAGTTCGTCAGGTCGTCGGCCATCGCTCCCTCGCCAGGGAGTGTGACGTTGCCAAGTTCGATCTTGAGGTGCTTGGCAAATTCCGGCCGATATTGAGCATACTGGTCACGAGCCTGTTTCTCCTCGCCCCCAATCGCGAAAAGCAGCGAGGAATCCATCCGTTCGATCGATTCCTTCATTCCTTCAGCAGCGAGGATACTCTTGTAGTTTTCACGCAAGATCACATCAATATTTCCACCCAGTTCTAAGAACATAAAAACAGCCCACAACCCAAGCCCGACCATCAGGGCCAGAAGGGGGAGCAAACCAATCAACAATTTCGTACGTAGTGTCTTGATCATGTGCAATGAAAGTCCTTATGAGTCAGAAATGCAAGGGCCATGCCAATAGAGAAAGATTGATCGTAACGCGATTATTTCTTGAGACTTGTGGCGGATTCCTGTCGTTTGATTGGAATGGAACAGACAGGCTCATCGTGTAAAATGCACGATAGGCAAGAGGCCAGCGTGCGAATTCCACGAAGCGGCCTTCGAGCGATTGTGTGGCTCGTTCTTCCTAAAATCTTGGGTTCGACTCCTTAGAGCCCGAACTGCTTACGCTTGCGATATAGGGTACTCGGGTCGATACCGAGTGTCTTCGCCGCAGATTCAAGGTTTGCAGACGATGAGAGGATTCTTCGAATATGCTCAGCTTCGAGCACATCGAGCGTGACAGCGCGACCGACTTCGATCGAGGCATCTCTCAAGAAAGCGGTCTGAGCGATCCGGTCCGGTAAGTCCGCGAGCCCGACTTGCGAGCCTTCTCCCAGGATCACAGCGCGTTCGATCGTGTTCCGCAACTCCCGCAGATTCCCAGGCCAGGAGTGTCGATCCATCGCGGCCTTGGCCTCGTTAGTGAAGCCTGCGAGGCTGCGACTTGTTTGATGGGCGAAGAAACCAAGGAGGTGTTCCGCGAGTATCAGCCGATCCGTCCGCTGGCGGAGGGGAGGAAGTGCCAATTCAATGACATTCAAACGATAAAGCAAATCCTCACGAAAGTGACCATCTTTCACGGACTGTTCCAGATCGCGATTCGTCGCGGCGATCAAACGAACATTAGCGGAGCGGGTCTTGTTATCGCCGACGCGTTCGTAAGCCTTCTCCTGGAGGAAGCGAAGCAGTTTCGGCTGGAGCGGGCTAGGGAGATCACCAATTTCATCAAGGAATAAGGTTCCACCTTGGGCAGCTTCAACCTTGCCGTCTGCATCGCGAATTGCGCTCGTGAATGCACCTCGCACATGACCGAACAGGTCACTCTCGAGTAGGTCGGCACTGAGACTTGGACAACTCACCGTGACAAATGGGGCAGTCGCTCTTTGGCTCCACGAATGAATTGCACGCGCGAGCACCCCTTTGCCACATCCATTTTCACCTCGAATCAGGACAGTCGCATCCGTCATAGCCACACGCCGCGCAAGGTCGAGGACCTTGGACATCGACGGATCGGTACTATTCAGTTCGACTTCTGGGATCGATACACGGACTTGATCCTCAAGTGCAGCGATCTTGCCGAGCAGCCCGCGTTCACGTGTCACGCGTTCGAGAACCCCACGGACCTGCGCAGGGGTGAATGGCTTAGGAAGATAATCGAACGCACCACGCTTCATCGCTTCAACCGCAGTGTCGATACCCGCATGTGCTGTGATGAGCACAACGGCAAGTCTGGGTGATTGGACGAGCAACACCGCTAGCAAGTCCAGACCTGACTCGTCACCGAGACGAAGGTCGACCAAAGCCACGTCGGTCAGTTGCTTGGCGATCAGAAAGGACGCTTCCGCCCCTGAACGGGCCTCAACGACGTCGTGCCCCATGGCCTCGATCGCGATCCGCAAGGTCGTCCGGATATTGGGTTCATCGTCAACAATCGCGATTCGCATGGGTCAGGGCTCGATCCAGACGGGCTGGGAGAACGCCCCATTCCCCGCGATATCCCAGGCCTCGACCCTGACCCAAGTTCGACCCGCGAGATTGAGAGAAATTGTCTTCGATTCTTGAACAAAGGCCCCTGTCTTCAACAGCTTAATCCGGTCGCGATAGACCGCTTGGCCGTCCCCGGAGATCACTTCGACATAGTTCATCGGGAACGTCCAGTCGAGACTAATGTGGATCTGGTTCTCCGGTCGTTTACCTCGCTTAATCGTCGCGCCACTCTGGTTTCCATCGACTGTAAAATCTCTAATCAAGACTTCACCTGTCGTGACGAAGAACTCTCCTCCTCGGAGTGCGTCGAGGATCGGTTTCCAGCCATCTTCAAACTTGGGCACCGACGAAAGTCGCAGATAATTCACATTCATGTGGCCGTAAAGCTCATGAGTGTGGTCGAGCTTGAACACGTCAACTTCCCCTAGAACTTGTTTATGAGCACCCCAGTTGTTCATGTCATCAAACAATCCAAGTACCCGGTCGCCCAGTTTGTCGTACCCAGGATCCGCCGGCATCGCCTTCCACGCAGCACCTAGCCAGAAGCTCGCTTTGAAAAAGTCTTCCGACTTATAGGCGTCAGGCGTCCAGTTCGACGACTTGATCCGGGCGTGGGCTGTCCAGGCGAGCCCCCCCTCGGCGATCAGTAGATTGATCATGTCTGCTTTTGAGCCAACTCGGTACACTTTGCCATACTTGGGATGAGCTTCAACGAAGGGCTCATCAGAGGTGCGTTTCATGATCCAGTAGACAGGTTTTGGGAAAAAATAGAGCCAATGACCGGCAGGTTCGTTCTTTTGTCGGTGGTCATTTTGCAGGTAGACATTGGCCTCTTCGCCGGGCATAAATAAAAGATTGTTATCGGAAAGACGCTTGCACTCGTCGTGCATCGCCTCAAGTTCCGGGAGGCGGAGCGGGCCCGGATCCTGCGGGTGACCATCACCATGGAACTCCGCGAGGTGGACTGACTGTGCGTTCATATCCTTGAACATTTTCACAAAGTCAGGCGTTGATCTAGGACCACCCTTGGCAAGCTCTTTCATGGCTGCGTCCGCGATCGCCATGTGCCAGTGACTGGTGAACGTGATGTGGCCGGGAAGATTTGGAAACCGGTCCCCGTGCGTGTAACGCTGAGACTCGGCTACGGCCTGCGCAGCATTCTGAGTTGTGAGGAGTAAAAATAAGGTCATGGGCTGGCGAAGGCCGTTTCGCGCGTTGTACCAAGGAGAGAATCGGCCACCACCGGTCTTTGCTTGGCGGATCCCGAGACCCACAAAGCCTTTCAAAAGGTCGTAATCACGTCCATGCCAAGTGGTCTTGAGGTTGTCGGTAGAGTCGCGTGGGGAGAAGAAACGGTGAGGTGGGGGGAAGAGGGCCACCGAACCCGAGTTGGATTCGGCCACGATCGTGCGATAACGGACCGCCTCGGGTTCGGCGGGTGCGTCGATGGCCGCACTTCTTTGGAGTTGCCCCTCGGTGTCGTACCAGGCGACCTTGGTCCACGTTGGTTTTTCACTGATCAGCCCCGCATCATAGAAGTATGCAACGTTATCTACATTCGTTGCCATCTGGGCTTCGACCTGGACAAGCCGCGACCCCGAATAGACACTTAGGACGAGATCGCCACTGAACGAGCCTGCCGAAATCGTCGAGAGCTTGATCGACGCACGCCCCCCCTTGCCTGTCACTCGGACTTTTTTGAGGTCCAGCTTCGCTCGATCCGTTTTATGTGGGCGGTCGGCGGGTGAGTCGAAAAAGACGTTAAATACACTCATCGACTCAGGGCGATCGGGGGGTGATTGACGGATGCCAGTCGTCACGAGAAATGCGGGATCGACCTCCTTCAACAGAACCTTCGTTGTTCCTTCCTCAACGACGGCAAGCCTCTGTATCAAAGGTTGCCCAGGTTTGAGATTCAAGAGCATCTGCCCGAGATTTCCGTCGCCCATGGGCCAGCTTAGGGTCAGGCTCTCCCCTTCGACCTCAACTCCGACCTGCAAGTCGGGGGTGAAGTCGAGGCGATCGACGGGCACTTGGGCAAGTGCCGGAATTGGGAGTAATACACCAAGGAAAATCGATCGCCAGATGTTCATGGGGGAGAGCCTTTGGCCGTTATTGCTGAGCCCGTGACTATCGCGGTTGTTCGAGACGAGCCCGCACAAGTTCGGGCAAGAATTTCACCGGGAGCGTGCCGTGGTCGAGAACTGCCTCATGAAATCGACCGATCTGGAACTTCTCGCCTTGCTCTCGTTGGATCGATTGGCGAAGTCGGTAGAAGGCAGTCCGGCCTGCGAAGTACGTCGAAAGCTGACAAGAACTCTGTTTGGAACGAATAATCTTGCCGAGTGCTTCTCCCTCAGTCTGGAACGCGCGTCCAGCAAGCAGGTCAAGAGCCTCGGCATCACTCATGTCTGAGCAGTGCATCTTATGATCAAGGATCGAGTTGCAGACCGCACGAAGGTAGAACTTTAATTGTTGCAACCTGAGTTTCAGGTCTCCATCACCGAACCCTTGGTCGAGCATCATTCGCTCGGTATAGACCGCCCAACCTTCGGCAAAGGTGCCCGATGAGTTGACGAGCCGGATCAGTGACTTACAACGGTTCGAGTACTCAAGCTGCACGTAATGGCCGGGATAGGCCTCGTGGATGGTGAGGACCTTGAGCATCAAGGCGTTGTTTTCCTCCAGATAGCTGGCAACCCTTGAGGCGTCCCAGTCGGAAGGAGGGGGGCTGATGGCGTACTCGCTCGGCCCATCTCGGTCGAGTGGAGGAGCGGATTCGAGGTAGGCGACCGAGTTACCACGCTTGAACTCGGGCATCTCCAGGATCTTGCAGCGGTCGGGTTCAGGGAGTCGCAGGATGTCCCGCTCGGTGATGAACTTCTTGATGGCAGCGACGGTAGACTTCGCGTCTGGAACCAAGGTCGCGGGGGTGCCGTGGTCCTTGGCAATCTCAGCAAGGACGCGGCGTGTCATCAAGCGGCGGCCTTCGACATCGTCGGGCGGGACGGCTTCTTTAGGGAAGAGGCTTGCCCACAACGCCCGAGCGATGATCGCCATCTCGATCTCGACCCGGCTGGCCTCCGACTCAGCCTCTTTCAAGAGGTCGTCGGCTGAGATCCCCGCATCGATCTCGAATTCCAGCTTCTTGGCAAACTTCTCCTTGCCGATCCGCCACCCATCATCGGTGGAGCGTGGGATTACCCCTTTCTCGAGGAATTCGAGGTGCGACTCCAGCGCAATGATGATCGCGGCAGCCTTCTGTCCGAGTTCGCCTTCCCCTTTGGGTTGGCCAGTCAACGCGTAGATCTCGTCCTGATAAAAGTGAATCGCACCCTTCGTCTGATTGATCGCAGTCTTCACCTTAGCTTTGGCGGGATTGCCGATCGTTTCGCGGGCAACCTTGACGATCGATGGGATCTTACCCATCCGTCCGAGCACATTCTTAAGATTCGTGGTCTTGGATAAGGTCGACTGCGAGAGGATCAGGTAGATGCTGTCCGTGAGATAGTCACCATAAACGCGCGGATCATCGACGAACGGGTCGAAGTTTTCGGACATCCAGATGCCTCGATTGAGGGCAGTGATCCAGATGTCGTAATCCACTTTCCCATCGCGGGAGAGTTTGGCTCGATCAATTTTCGTGGGGATCTCGGTCAGGATTTGTTTGTCGCGTGCGACGCCCGCGTTTCGGGCCGCTTTGGAGATGTCGTCGAGATCGTCATCGAACCGGCGATCACCGAGCCTGGTCGCGCTCAGGGGCTCAGCCTTGAGAACGAGATCGAGGTAGGTCTTGAAGTACGCGGCGAGTTTCGCATCCTCAGCGTTGGGGGCATCGGCCCCACAGAGAACTCCCACAGCCAGCAATCCCACGAGTGTCAGCCTCATCGATCGTAGTCCTTCTGGGTCGCAAGAGTCGTGACCTTGAAGTCCCTATGCTACAAGTGGACCGACCGTTCGCCCAGGGGGCGGTGTCGGCCAAGTCAACCTCTAGCGATCCGATGGGGAACCTCGCACCTTTACCGGAGGTAGTCCGCTTCCATGTGGTAGAGGATCGTGCCGACCGCTCCGCCCGACGTCTCTGGCTTGACTCGGAAGACCCCTGCAACCTTGCGGAGCTTGGTGTCGTAATCGAGCGTCAGGGGCTCCTTGAGCGTGACTTCGATCATGTCGTTGAGCTTTGGTTGGCCTCCAAAACAGCAATCGCCATTGTCGCGACACAAGACAAATTTCTTGATCCCGTAGTTCTCTTTTCCGGGATAGACATAGCCTCGGATGAAGACTTTCTTACCGTCGAGGTCCTGAGCAAACTTGGGGATTTGCTGTCCCGGCTCGTTAGACTGAAGGTCTTCATAGGCAACACGAATCGAACCTTCGGGGGCCTCGTTGGCGAGGATGTATGCGCGGAGGGATTCTCCACCGACAAGTGATCCGATACTCAGAACCAGTCCAAATTTGGCGAGTCGACCTCCTGACATATCGTAGTGCTTGACCGCCTGGAGGCCTCGGATTCCTAGCAAGATCCCGGTGATCGGAAGAACCGCGAGGCTGAGTGGCCCCAGATCTTCCGCCAGGCTCATTGAAATGACCGACATGAGGCCGAAGGCCAAGCTCACCGCCGCCATCGGACTCATTGGTCGATAAGCAACCTGATCCGTCTGGAGAGCGGGGTATTCCAAGTTGTCGAGTTGGGCGCCCATGGGTTCCTCGGGGATCGTAGAGGGATTCTCGCGGATGATGACGATCGAAAATCATGGGGAGGCAACGAGTGCGCGAGCGACATCGGTTCGGTATGCGGTAAGGGCGGGCAGGTAGCCAGCCAGAGTCGCCAAGAGGACCAGGCCCGGAATGAGTGCGAGTTCCCACGCCACGAAGGGGGCCAACCCGAGTGAAACACCCGTTCGATCGGCGATCATCGGACTCATCAACGCAATCATGCCGTGGCCGAGCAACCAGCCTGAGACTCCGCCTGCCATGGAGAGGACGATCGACTCGATCAGGACGATGGACATCACTGTCGATCGTCTCGCGCCCAACGCCCGCATCACCGCGATTTCACGACGGCGATCGTTCATCGAGTTGTAGATGCTGACCATGATACCGATCCCGGAAACGATCACGATCAACACCGTCAGAGCCAGCAGTAACATCTGAATGGGTTCGACAATGACGTCGAACAGACCTCGGATCTCGCGGATTGGTAAGACAGCCTGGGCGATTGGGCCTTCGTTGATCTTGTTGGGCAATAGAATTCCGGCGGCTGGGGTCGAGGTTTGGAGCAGAATTGCGGTCAGTTCGCGTTGATTCTCTGGCAACCGCTCGTGTTCATGTTCATGTTCGTGATCATCATGGTCGTGATCGTGCTTCATGCCTTCGGTTTTTGGGGCATCGTGGTGATCCTTGGCCTCCTCGACCGGCTTCGCATGGTTGGCTTGGAGGTAAAATCCTTCGATATTGACGAAGATGGCCCGGTCGTTTGGTGTCCCGCTCGGCGCGAGGATTCCCACAACTTTGAATGGTTCGTGCTTGTGTCCTTGGCCGTCATCGCGGACCCCGTGGGTTGGGCTGAAGGTGTCGCCCACTTTGAGGCCGGTCCGATGCGCAGCCAGGGCCCCGACTACCCCCTCGAAGTCGCCATCGGGTGTGAAGTTGCGTCCACTTGCAAATTCATAGCGTCTGCCACGGGCGTACTCGGTCTCGCCCAGGAAGTCGGCCACGGTCGCAACGACCCGCTGCCCTTCATATTGGTCGCCGAGGCAATAGGGGATCGCCTTTGTGACGTAGGGCTTGTATTGACCTTCGGTGAATTCTTTCAGCAATGAGTACGGGATGTTCTCGACGGGCGTGCTGAGATGGTAGACCGTGTTAAGAACGAGCTGGAGCTTACCCCCTTTGGCTCCGACAATAATGTCGTATCCAAGTCCAGCATTGCGTTGAAATGAATCAGCGACGACGTTATGGACAACCAACACGGCCACGACAAGCGCGACCCCCAAGGCCATCGAAAACCCTGTCAGGGCCGAGGCCAAGGCCCGCTGTTGAATGCTCCGCCAGGCGATCGTGAATAAGTTCATCGCGCGTTCGCCTCCTGAGTGTTGAAGTCTTCCAGATGATCAACACGGTCGAATTGGGAGGCAATCTCACTTGCATGAGTCACAAGAAGTAATGAGACACCATCCTCGCGGCAGGTCGAGCGGATCAGGTCGATGATCTGTTGTTGGTGTTTGGCATCGACGCTGGCGGTCGGCTCGTCGGCAAGGAGCAATTTGGGCCGGTTGGCTAAAGAACGGGCCACCGCGACGCGCTGCTGCTCCCCAACCGAAAGGGTCGTCGGCTTGTGCTTGAGCCGGTGGGCGAGCCCAACTCGCTCTAACAGGTTCCTGGCGCGGGGTTCGTCCTTCTTCCCCTGCGTGAACGACATTCCGAGCATGACATTTTCGAGGGCGGTGAATCCAGGCAACAGGTTGAAGGTCTGGAACACGTAGCCAATCTTCTCGGCTCGAACCCGGTCGCGAAGCGGCTCGGGCAGTCTGGTAATATCACGTCCGTCGACAACCACCTTGCCGCTATCGGGAGTACTGATTCCCGCGATGATATGGAGAAGAGTGGTCTTACCGCTGCCACTCCGACCGACAAGTGCGACTTGTTCGCCGGGGTCGAGATGGAAGCTACGAACATCCAAGATGGGGAGACGCTCGCCTCCCGGTTCTTGGAAGGACTTCTTGAGATCCGTGATCGTCAGCATAGGGAATGGCGCACAACTAAGGAGCGACAAGTCGACCGGACTCGCCGAGGACCTGACCAGATGACACAGAACAACTGCCGCGGGGTTATCACCCTGTACGAACTGAGGCGGTACCTGGTTCAGTCGTAAGGCAAGACAAGTGGCCCGCGCTCGACTGATTTGTACCCAGACAGCAAGCCCAGCACTGCCGGAACTACGGGAACGGTCAGTTTACTCGATGATCGAGGTCGGCAGATCGGTTCTCCGACGGTATTGTAGCAATGTCAGAGCTCCGACTGGATCGCTCAAGGGGATCGACGTGCCGCTTTTCGCCGCCCAAACCGAATCGGGGATCGGGACCTTTCTGCTCACGGGTCTCGATCTGATCGGCCCCTACCTGTTCATGGTCGGCCTTTATCTCTACCTCATGGTTCTACTGGAACAGCTCCTGTACGTCGCGATCAACCAGTCTGAAATGGATACCAAGGTACGTCCCTGGCCTTGGACCGGTTTGATCGTCGGTTTGGTTTTTCCTCTGATCACCCCAGGTATTCATCTTGTACCGCCGTTCAGCCTAGTTGACCGAATCTTCGGGATGGACTTACGAGGGATCTGGATTAACGGGTTGCTCGGACTGGTCACCGGGTCGGCGGTGGGACTTGGCATCGCCCAGGGCTGGGACATCGGTCTGCGAAGGGCTCTGCTCGCGAGTCTAGGGCTCGTCGGCCTGTTCTTAGGCTGGCGTGCGAGCTTCTCCGTGGGTTTGACTACGGTCGTGCTAGGTCTACTAAGTCAGATTTCCGCCACGATTGGGAGGAAATCGCTTTCCGTCTCCGCGACTTGGTCCGTGTGGTTTGCGACTGTTCTCGAGTTGATCGTCTGGCGTTCCTACCCAGAAATACGTTGGTGGCCAGGCCCCGATGCGTCGCCAGTCGTCATGATTGCAGCGTGCATCCTGATGTTCGGTGGCTCGTCTCTTATTCCGCGGGTGGGAAGACGTCGGGCTCAACCTGGTAGCCCTCCGCCAACGCGTTCGTTGAGTTAAAGAGGGCCACGACCGCCATCACTTCGCCGAGCGCCTCAACATCGAGCCCCAGTTTACGGACCGCCGCCGTATGCGAGTTCACGCAGTAGGAACACCCGTTGGTGGCTGAAACCGCGAGCGCGATGATCTCGCGGGTGAGTGGGTCTAGCTTCGACACTCGCCCCAACGCTTCGGGATGCATCGCCGACTTGAGGCGGGCCCAAGTTGATTCCAGCAGGTCGGCGTTGGTCGCGAGCACCTTCCAGAGTCTCGGGACGAAGTCGATTCCTTTCGTCGCCTTGATGTCGGCAAAGATCGCTGCCACACGACCGGTGGCCTCAGCCTCTTCAACAGGTCGGACGGTGGCAACCGATCGCTGCGACATCACGCAAACTCCTTAGCTCTTGGGCTTTGCAGCGGTGATGTCAAGTTTCAGCACAACTTCGTTGCGGATCAGGTCGTCCGTCTTGCCCGGGTAGATGATCCCGAAATCATTGCGATTTAGGGCGAACTCGCTCTTGAGGGTCGCGCCCTCTGGAGTCACGGCGACGGTTGCCGGGAACGTGATCGACTTCTTCACGCCGTGGAGGTCCAAGTTGCCAGTGATGGTGTGGGTTGCTCCCTTATCGCCGTCGGGCTTGATCTCGGTCGTAACGAAGGCAGCCTTGGGGAATTTCGCAACGTCGAAGAAATCCGCATTCTTGAGGTGACCGGCCAGTCCATTGTTGTCGGCCCAAAGCGAATTCATGTCGATCTCAGCGCTGACCTTAGCGACGCTGGTCGCATCGCTGCCCAATTCGATCGTACCACTGAAGGTCTTGAACCCACCGCTGTGGCTTCCCGTCACTTTGGATCCGATGAAGTCGACCTTGGAGCTTGTGCCGTCGAATGCCAGGCCCGACCCGGTTGCTGCGGCGGGTGTCAATGTGGCCGTTGCCGCTGAGGTCGAGGTGGGGTCGACCGAGGCTACGGCTTGAGGAGGTTGGGCGGTCACCTTCGGGACGTTGTCGGCAGGATTCTCAGCACAGCCAGCAAGCGCGGCTATGACAATCAAGGGTGCAAATCGGAGGGATCGCATGGGGTCGGCCTTAAAGGTGAGTTCATCGGGCAGTCTGACAGATCGATTGAGCTATAACCTAACGGTTTGGGTCAGAATGAGACAACCCCACCCACCAGCGGTCTAGGCTGATGGGCGGGGTTGGCTTCGGACATGTCCGATCGGTAGGCTCAGCTCTTCTTCTTGTCGATGCTCCACTGCTTCCAGCTCCGCACCCATGCCACGTCGAAGGAGAAGGAAGCCTGACTGATCGGCTCGACCGAAACACCTGTCACAAGGGGATTGTCGTTCATAACCTGAACGGGCTTCGTTGCGGGAGTGATCGCAGTCGTCACGGGAGTTGGGTCGGTGACCGCAACTGTCACCGGCACTGCAACAGGCACGACGACCGGAGTTGGGACAACCGGGGGAGTCACAATCGGGGCGACCGGAGTCCTGGTCGGAATCGAAACGACTGCAGGAGTCGCAACCGGGACGTTCACAGGAGCGTGGACGACGGGAGTCGAATCCGACCCACCCTGCCAGGCGTTGCTGGTGATGAAGTCGATCTTGACGTTTTGGCTGCCGATCGAAGTGGTCTGAGACTTGACGATTTGACTACCGATCCTAGCGGTAACTCGGTAGTTGCCTGGCGAGAGCTGCATCTGGTAGCCGCCCGCCGGCGTGGTCTGGGTGGAGGCGGTCACACCCGTTTGAAGGTCCGTGGCTGAGATGATGACGTCGGATCGACCTTCGCCTGGTGTGTAGAGCTGGTTGTTCGACTTGTCGTCAAAAGCGACCCCCAGCAACGTCGGCAGCTCGTTCCTCTTGGCTGCGAAGTCCTGGGTCACGACCAGAGGCCCAATTCCTGGCTTGGAGGTCGGAACGATGCCGAACCCAACCGAACTATAGGTATTGGCGGCGGGAGTACCTGGCTCCTGGATCGTGTTTCGGTGCGGGCTTCCGGCAACACCCCAGTCGATCAGGAATGCCTTGGCGGCATCCGAGACACTCTCGGAGTAGGCGTAGGTGTTTTCGCCCGTTTTGGAGGTATCTGTCAGGCCGGTTCGATCGATCCGGACCGAAAGAGTCGAGCCGTCCGACCCTGTGTGGGACTGGGTCCCCATATTGATCTGGTCGACACTCTGTCTGGTCGCCGACTGGCCAAGCTGGTCACTGTAAGCCAAGGGGGGTTGGACAGGAGCCGAAGCGATCTGGGCTTTAACCTGGTTCAGGTTGACATTATAGAAGTCGACAGTTGCCTGCTGGTCACCGCTCAGGTTCGAGGTTATGACCTCAGCCGCCTTGGGAGGGTCAGTCCTCGCCAGGTTGACCAATTCGAGCAAGTATTGCGCATCTGCCGAGGGAGCACCGCCGGAGAGAACTTGACGGGTCTCAAGGCTTTCGAGTCGGGGCTTCTGGCGAAGGTCTGGGCGAGCCATGGTCCGGGCCTCCGTGCCTCTCTCGAGGCGTACGCCTTGAAGGGCGTAAAATGTATGAGATCAACGAGAGAAACTGCCTTCAGCCTCTCCCGAACACAATGACGACCGCGTTCAAACTTGAGACAAACTTGGTGTGAGTCGTTTGAAGGGCGGGCTTAACGGAGAACTCGTAATGCAAGGTGCGTGCCACTCGGAATCCAAGCTACCGAGTAGAAATCGTAAGAGATGAACTGGCATGGAGTTAAAAATCGTATTTTGGGGCGAGAGCAACCTCCTCAAGGCCTTGGCAATTTCGTCAAGGCCGGTCTTTGGGACATTCTTTTTTACAATCAGACGGCAATTTCAACAACTTGCTACCAAACGAGTTAGAACAATCTTTTTCTTTAAGGTTTGCGTCTCGAAACGCTGAAATCGACCATGCTTGGCCTAAACTTGAGTCAACCTTGAAGCCGTCAAGCTCTGAAGCGCAGGATAACCGGGTCGGAGAGCGTTATGACCTGACACTCACCTTACGAATATGCTCACGGGTGAATCATGCTCAGAAGCAAAACCTCCTGACCAAACAATCTTCTTAAAACCATCCAGAATCCCCGAAGTCTTTTATCCCGTATGCCGATAGCGATTTCGTGAAGTGCGACGTTGCGCCCTTTTTACGGGATTGCGGGGAAAAGGGTCGGGCTTTGCAATCCTCCTGGCCAGACTTGCGGAGTTGATACCCTCGGGGACATGATGGCTTACAATGCACCAAGCGCACGGGCGTGAGCTTGCGGATCGATTGTCGCGATGGTCATAGAGAGATCAGACTCATGTCGCAGGACCAAACTCAAGACTCGCTGGCGAAGTTGGCTGCGGCGGAATCTGCTGGGAAAATCTCTCGCTCAGCGGCGACGAATATCCGTGCGTGGTTGTCGGAACCCCCATTTGTGGCATATCGGCCCAAACTCGTTGAGGACATCCAGGCGGGTCAGTTCAAGATCCTGGACGATGCCTTCTATGCGACCTTGGAATTCGGCACGGGCGGTCGACGAGGCAAGATGTATCCGGTCGGTACGAATGTCCTCAACATGCGCACAATGTCTGAGAGCGCCCGAGGTCTGGCGGACTATGTGACTGCCAGGAAGGGTGCAAGTGCTCTCCGGTCTTGCGTGATCGCTCGCGATAGTCGGCACAACTCCCCCGAGTTCGCGACCCAGTGTGCCCGAGTCCTCGTGGCCGCAGGATTTAAGATCTATCTATTTCGTGAGATGCGCTCGACGCCTCTGCTTTCGACAGCAGTCCGCTACCTGAAGTGCGACGCGGGCATCATGATCACCGCCTCGCACAACCCCCCGTCCGATAATGGATTCAAATGTTACGCCGCAACCGGGGGCCAGGTCGTCCCTCCTGATGATGCCGGGATCATCGCCTGCGTGAAGGCGTTGTCGGACCAGGAAATCCCTGAAGCCGATTACGACCAATCTATCGCCAACGGCTCGATTGTGCTGGTCGGAGCGGAGATTGATGACGTCTACATCAACGCCGTGGTCGGTGTCTCAGTGAGCGAGGAACGCGACCTGGGGATCGTCTATACGCCGATGCACGGCGTTGGGGAGACCTCGGTTGCCGCCGCCCTGCTGAAGGCTGGGTTTGGGCGACTGAATATCTTGGCGAGTCAGCGGACACCCGATGGGGATTTCCCGAACATCCCGGGTCACGTCTCGAATCCGGAGATCCCTAAGACGCTGTTCGCCTCGATTGAGGAAGCCAAAACGACCAGCGCTGACCTGGTGCTCGCCTCCGACCCCGACGCCGACCGCATCGGGGTCGGCCTGCCAGTGACGGGCGATCCCAAAGGCGATTGGACCACGCTTGATGGCAACCAGATTGGTGCGCTTCTCGCTGCGTTCGTGATCGAAGAAACTAAGGCCGCAGGCAAGCTTACTCCCAAGGATTATATCGTCACTACTCTCGTGACTAGCCAGATGGCCAAGGCGATCGCTGCCAAGCATGGGGTTCATACCGAAGACGATTTGCTGGTTGGGTTCAAGTGGATCGGTCAGCGAATCGACCAGGTTGGACCCGCGAATTTCTTGTTTGGCTTTGAAGAGTCGCATGGTTATATGAAGGGAACTCACGCTCGCGACAAAGATGCAGCCGCTGCAGCCCTCTTGTTCGCAGAATTGGCCGCCAAAGTTAAGTCGCGGGGTCAGACGGTCCTCGAATATCTCGATGGACTCTACCTCCAGGTTGGCTACTTCGGTGAGTCTCTAATCAACAAAACGATGGAGGGTCGCGAAGGAGCGGCCCAGATCCAGAAACTCATGGCCGCGTTCCGGACCGAGCCTCCCAAGACGATCGCTGGGCTTGCCGTCACCAAGGTCCACGACTACCAAACGCATGAAGTCCGCAACCTGGTCGACGGTACGAAGACTCCCTTGCCTGCGCCTTCGGGTGATCTGATGATCTTTCAACTCGACGCCCCCGGGGTCCGCTTCGCCGCCCGGCCTTCAGGGACCGAGCCCAAGATCAAGTTTTACCTCTTCGATCGCGGTGAGACGATTGGAATCTCTGCTTCTGGTTTGGCCGAGGTAAAGGCCCAGACGAAGGCAAGGCTCGACCAGATGAGTGCCGACATCGAAAAATACGTGGCAAAGATTCTCCAGGCTTCTTAGCCCAAAGCCGCTTCCGCAGGGACGCCTTTATGTCCGACACCCCGCCGATTGCAACCACGGCCCAAACCTGTGCCCAGCAGATCCGCGCCTTTCCGACCTCATCGGGTATCTACCTAATGAAGGACGCTCAGGGACGGGTTGTGTATATCGGCAAAGCCAAGAACCTGAGAGCCCGAGCCGCCTCTTACTTCCAGAAGACCGCAGAGGGCGATGTCCGAATCAAGGATTGGATCGGCGAGGTCGTCGATGTGGATTTTCTCGAAGCTGAGAGTGAAATCGATGCTCTCCTGCTCGAAGCCCGGCTGATCAAGGATATTCAACCAAGGCACAATGTCGATCTCAAGGATGATAAGTCCTTTCCCTATCTGCAGATCACGACCGGCGAGGACTTTCCCAGAGTCAACTTCACCCGTGAGCCGCTCGATAAAGGGGTCAAGCTCTATGGCCCGTTTCCTAGGGCGAAGAGCTTACGAGGTGCGATCCAGGTCCTCCAAAAGATCTTCAAATTCCGCACATGTTCACTCGATATCCAAGAGGGCGACCCGCGTTGGCGGTGGTTTCGGCCTTGCCTCCTTGCATCGATCAACCAGTGTACGGCCCCGTGCAATCTACGGATCGACCGGGAGGCGTATCGCAAGGATATCCGACGACTTTGTTTATTCCTGGACGGTAAAAAGGATGCGGTCTTCAAGGAGATGGAAGACGAGATGCGTGAGGCGAGCAAAGTCCTTCAATTCGAGAAGGCTGCTCGGCTCCGCGACGAACTCAAGTCCTTGCGGTCGATCAAACTCAGGGGCAACCTGAGTGACCACGCCCAGCCCGAGGTCTTTTACGTTGATCCCCGCAAGGGGCTCAAGGGGCTTCAGAAAGTCCTCAAGCTCGAACACGCACCTCGGACAATCACCGGGGTTGATATTGCCCACCTTGGAGGGACAGAGACGGTCGGTTCACTCGTCACCTTCATTGATGGCCTGCCATTCAAGCCGGGTTATCGTCGCTACAAGATCAACAGTGTTCGCGGAGTTGACGACTTCGCCTCGATCCGTGAAGTCGTGAGTCGCCGAATCCAAGGCCTGAAAGAGCGCGACGAACCCTTCCCGGATATCTGGTTGATCGACGGGGGCAAAGGTCAGTTGAATGCCGCCCTTGAGGCGTTTTCGGTTCTGGGGATCACTCCTCCGACTCTCATCTCGTTGGCGAAGAAGGAGGAAGAGATCTATATCCCAGGTCGGTCCGACCCGATTGTGCTCGCCAGGCGCTCCTTCTCGCTTCGTCTGCTACAATATGTCCGCGACGAAGCACACCGATTTGCCCAGCATTATCATCACATGCTGAGGAAAAAGCGGACGTTGGGCGAAGGTGATTGAACGGGTCCGCGAATTTGGTGGGACCACGATTGATCTCTCGGGATTCACCTGCTCCCACGACACTTTGAAACGAAGATCATGATCCTGACCTCTGCCAGCGGCCTTGGCCGACAGTTTGCCGGTGATCCTGTGTTCCAGGACCTCAAATTTGAGGTTCGCGCGGGCGAGCGTATTGGTCTAGTAGGACCCAACGGCGCAGGGAAGACGACCCTGATGCGTCTGTTGGCTCGCGAAGACCAAGCGGACTACGGCCAGCTTTACATCAGGCCAGGTATTCGGGTCAGCCTGCTCCGTCAACAGCCGGAATTTGGTTCCGACCAGACATTGATCGACGTGGCTCGCTCGGGAATGGGCTCCTTGATCGATCTCCAGATCGCTCTTGAGGAAGCCGCTCAAGAGATCGCCGAGGCGGACGACGACGCAGACCTTGAACGCGCGACCAAACGCTACACCGAGCTCCATGACCGACTCGAACACCAGGACGCGTACTCGATCGACCACCGGGTTGAGGAAGTCCTGGGCGGGCTGGCCTTCTCGACGATCGACTTTACTCGACCTGCACGGACGTTCTCGGGTGGTCAGCAGTCTCGCTTGATGCTGGCAAAACTTCTGCTCGAATCGCCCGACCTCATGCTGCTCGACGAGCCATCCAATCACCTCGACATTGCAACGACCACCTGGTTGGAGAGTTATCTCTCCAGGCAATCAGTTGGTATGGTCATCGTCAGCCACGACCGCTACTTCCTCGACCGGGTGGTCACCAAGATCTGGGAACTCCACAAGGGGAAGATTGACCCTTATCCCGGTAACTACACGCAATACTGGAGACTTCGCGAGGAGAAGGCGAAAGTTCTTCAGAAGCAGTATGAGAAACAACAAGAATATATCGCAGATCAAGAAGCATACATTCGTAAATACAAAGCGGGTCAGAGGTCGACCCAGGCTCACGACCGGGAGAAAAAGCTAGCGAGGGTCGAGCGAATCGAACTTGTCTCTCAGATCGTTGGACCTGTCATGGGTTTCGGCGAGGTTGATCGTTCGGGTGATATCGTCATCGAGTCACGCCACCTCACCAAAGCCTACGATAAGGTCCTCTTCAAGGATTTCAACTTCAGCCTTTTACGCGGCCAGTGCGTCGGTGTCATGGGCCCGAACGGCGCGGGCAAGTCGACTTTGATCAAGACACTGATCGGTCGAGAGCAGGCCGATTCCGGCGAGGTGAAACTTGGCCATCGCGTGATCGTAGGCTATCATGATCAAGGGCTTGAATCGCTCGCCCCGGAGACGACCGTCATCCGCGCTGTCTGGCCCGAGGACGATCCCGATTGGGTTCAAGGCGAGATCCGCGACTTGCTCGCGAGATTCGGACTGACCGGCGAGATTGTCTTCCAGACGGTTGGCCAATGCTCGGGTGGTGAGAAAGGGAAAGCTGCCCTGGCTCGATTGGCGGCGACCTCGGCCAACTTCTTGGTCATGGACGAACCGACCAACCACCTCGATATCTGGTCTTGCGAAGCTTTGGAGCGATCCATCAAGGAATTCGAGGGAACGGTCCTGGTTGTTAGCCACGATCGCTACTTCTTGAATCAGGTGGCCGATCGGTTGATTGTTGTTGCTGATGGCCGGGCCAAGACGATCGAAGGGGATTACGAAACCTATCAGCGACTCATTCAACAAGAGTCTGAGGCCGCAGCCGCCAAGGCCGAGCGGGTTGAAGCAAATCAGCCGAGCTCGACAACGAGTCCCAACAAGAGTGATAAGAAGAAGCGCAAGTATCCCTATCGCAAGACACCTGAGATTGAACGTGAAATCGCCTCGGTCGAGGTTGAAGTGGCTGAACTCCAGGACGTCTTGGGGCAGCCGATCACCTGGCGAGATCCCATCAAGGCTCGGGCAACTCAAGATCGGCACGATACGCTTGCTGTCAAGCTCGCGACCCTCTATGAGCACTGGGAAGAAGCGGTCGAATTGAATTCCTGATCAGATTTTCGTATCTCGCCCCAAGACGTTGCTCATTCCGGGAATCGAATCCATGCCCGACGCCTCCAAGGTTGTAACCACGGTCCGTCGTGCTGCAAGCCTGTTTCGAAACACCCCAGGACGCAAGGGGTCGGTGGTCCATCTCGACTCGGCTCAAGAGGTCATGGTCGTTGGAGACTTGCATGGGAATGTCCCGGCTTTTCGCCAGATTCTCGAACTGGCCGCTCTCACCAAGAACCCCGGTCGGCACCTGGTCCTCCAGGAACTCGTCCACGGCCCAAGGATGTATCCTAACGATGGGGGCGACAAGTCCCATCAGTTGGTCGATCTTGTCTCTGCCCTCAAGGTCGCGTGCCCGGACCGTGTGCATCTGATCTTGGGCAACCATGAGCTTTCCGAGCTGACGGGTCGACCGATCGGCAAGAATGGAGTGCCACTCAACGGACTGTTCCGGGCAGGTCTTGATACCGCCTATGGTGTTTTCGCCGACGACGTGATGGCGGCCTACCACGAGCTCTTCAAGTCTCTCCCGCTGGTGGCTCAGACGCCGAATCGCGTCATGCTTTGCCACACGATTCCCGAGGCCAAAGAACTCGATCGAATCGATCTCGCTATTCTTAAAGCCGACGAGTGGGCTTTGCCATTCGAGATGAAGCGGGGTGGAGCGGTCTACGCTCTCACTTGGGGTCGCGATGATTCTACGGAAACGATCAATCGCTTCGCTTCGCTCGTCGATGTCGACCTCTTCGTCACAGGCCATCAGCCCTGCGACCAGGGATTCCGGCAGGCAAACCATCGACAAATCATCATCGATGGCACCGATCCCTACCCTGCCTATTGTCTCTTCCCAGCCCAAACTGAAATCACCATTGAGGATCTGTTCAACGGGGTCAAACTCGTGCCAATGCATCACTCGTAAGGGCTTCGAAATCACATAAGCCGACCATGATTGAAAACGTCGACCGGCCACCTCTCCCGTAGCCGCTTCCGCAATCAATCATGGCCGGCCTAAGACGCAGGCGGTAAGTCTGCCGGGCGACTCACCGCAATTCTAACTCTGAAACTAAACCTGCCAGGATCGTCAGTCTCGGCGAGCTACCTCTCCCGTAGCCACTCTGAAAATCGATCCTGACAGGCTTAAGTCTGCGGATGACCTATGGAGGTCACCGTATGAGACAGGGCGAGCGGGGGGGTCGTGCGAGGCAACCCGCTCGCCCTTTGGCGGTAAGTAAAACTGGACCGAAGTCCCGGATCACCGTCGCCATTGGGGTGGCTCAGTTCAGGACCATTTCCTGAACGTATATTAGTGCGACTAAGTCTGCAACTGAATGATCTCTTCACTCACATTGCATCTCGTCATCAACGCTTTACACAGAAAGCATGAGGCGTGCCAAAGCCCGGCGTACCTGACGTAAGAATTCTGGAATCACGACTCAAAGTCTTTGCAAAAAACAACTTAGACGCGATAGAATTTTCCACTGCCGGTCGTGAAGGCCTGGGAGTCGACCACTTCGCCCTCAGGTGTACCCCCCAAAGGGTCGAAAAACCGTGCATTGCTGCCCGCAGAATGTGCATGTCGAGGAATTTTTGGAATGACCTTGTCACGTACGCTTCAAGATCCGCTCGCAAAGCTTCAATTGGCATTGGCCGATCTTCACGAGGCGACAGCGAATCGTGCGCGGGTTGAGACTTGGTTGGACGCGGAACTCGACGAGGGTGGGGTTCCTCGGACCTTACCGATTCCTCGATGGGCGGAGGCATTGGCCCTCTTGAGCAAGGCCAAGAGCGCCGACCCAAGCTGGATTCTCGGGCACGAGGATCGTGTGACGTCCTTCGTAAAAGCGTGCCTTCGATTCGCACGCCCTGATGGTTCGATGTGTTTTCGAGCCACACCACTGAAGAGCGACATGCTTGGTCGATGTGCTCTCCATCTCAGTAATGATCCGGGAGTCGCACGCGTTGTGGCCTGGTGGTTCCCCAAACTTGCCGAGGACGACGATGACCTGGGGGCTCCGTTCCTTCCTGCCGGTGGTGGGAATGAACTTCCTCTAGCTTGTCTGCGATCCGACTGGACCAAACGAGGTGAGTGGTTGGCGGTCGATGCGCGTTCCAAGGGTTCGGTGACCCAAGTTGAGCTGGGTTTGAATGGCCAGCCTTGGCTCGGCTCCGACTGGCGAACAGGCGAGGATCTTCGCGCGGGAGTCGCCCAGCCCCAGCCGATCTATTGGTCGACCCGGTCGATGGCCGACGTTTTCGAGTGGTCGGTCAAGGTCGGTCCGACCAAAGTGACCCGCACGGTCGTCCTGCTCCGTGGTCAAAAATTAGCCTTGCTGGCCGAGCAACAGGACGGATTGGCGAGCCCAGGCTGTTGGTCGATCGGCCTTGAAGCTGGCCTCGAACCGCGGGCCTTCGCAGAGCATGGAGGGCTACGGCTCGACGCTTCTGGATCGCGAGGTTCCGCCCTGGCGATCCCACTCGGCGCTGCCAGCCAGCCCGGCAAGACCCTGAGCAGTTCCGATGGAAAACTCATTCTGCAAGCCACCGACCAAGGTCAACGCCGTTGGTTGCCGCTCTTGATGTCTTGGGATGGGTTGAGGCACAAGAAGGCAATGACCTGGCGAAGATTGACGGTGGCGGAGAAGTCGAAGGCGGTTCCTTCCGATGTCGCCTTCGCTGCGCGAATCTCCTTCGGTCGCGATGAAACCTTGGTTGTTTACCGAAGCCTCGGTCCTCCCGCGCTGAGGTCGTTCCTCGGCCACCAGACCAATGCCCGCTTTGTGCTTGGCTGGTTTAATGCCGAGGGGAACATTCAACCGATCGTGACGATTAACGCTTAACCATTGTGGTAAGGCACCAAATGTAAGCGGCCGCTCAAGTCAGCGGTCCTTCTGGGCGGGGACTGATGCGATGACCATCAGCGAGAGTCCCAGATAGAGAATGGAACAGGCGACCGTCAAGTATCCCGAATGCTGGTGCGCCTTGATGAGGCTGGCTTGGCCATTCACGATCAGCAAGCCCATGACGAGTTGGCTAATAATCAACATGCCCGAGACGGCCCCGAGCACGATCAAGAAGAGTTTCAACGATCCGTTCATCAGAAAGCTCGCAAGGAGAAGGTGACATCGCGGGCAGCATACCCTTCGCTACAATAGTCGATCCAGGTCCCGGAGTCACTCCGTGCTGCCGACCTTGGTCTCGGTCCCTGAGCGAGTCGGAATGAATATCGAACGATTGCGGCAGAATGTGGGCGACGTCCGAGGCAGGATCGCGGAGGCTGAGCACCGCTCGGGCCGCTCGTCTGGCGGGGTCAAGCTCGTTGCTGTCACGAAGCGGCAGCCGATCGAAGCCGTCCGAGCTCTCATTGATTGTGGAGCATCCGACCTTGGGGAGAATTATCCCCAGGAGCTTTGGAGCAAAGTCGAAGCCTTGCCTGACCCCAAACTTCGCTGGCACCTGATCGGCCACCTTCAAGGAAACAAGGCCAAACGCACCTTGCCACTCGTTGTGATGGTCCACGGAGTCGATTCGCTCAAACTCCTCCAGAACCTCGACGAACTCGCGGAGTCCCTCCCGAACCCACCGTCGGTCTGCCTCCAGGCCAATCTTTCGGGCGAAGAGTCGAAGCATGGCTGGACCTACGAAGCAATGCTCGCCGATTCTGAAGTGATTGCGGCCTGTCAAAAAATCTCGATCGTTGGCTTGATGACGATGGCCGGTTATGGGACGACCGATGAGGAAGCTCGGCCAACCTTCTCCAAGCTAAGAGAGCTTCGGGATCAGCTCCGCACTCGTTCCGGACTCGCTCTGGCCGAGCTCTCGATGGGAATGTCGGGCGACTTCGTCGCGGCTGTGGAAGAAGGCGCAACCCTCGTGAGGGTCGGCTCCGCCTTTTTTGAGGGGATCGAGACATGATCGTGCCCCAAGTTCATTCCGACGGAGTAACGATCTCGGTGCGGGCCCAACCTGGTGCCCGCAAGAACGGGATCTTGGGAGAGCGAGCAGGATCTCTTAGGGTCGCAGTCACCGCCGCTCCCGAAAAAGGAAAGGCCAACGAGGCGATTGCCGAAGTCCTCGCCCGGTCGCTTTCGCTCCGTTCGTCGCAGGTCGTCCTGCTGAGCGGAGAGACTTCACGAGACAAACGGTTCTTGATCACTGGGATCAAGACAGAAGAGCTTTCGACACGTTTGTCGAATCTAGCTAAAAAGACATGATGTTAAACTTTGCAGTTGACCTCTCTGAATTCAGGACCAGTTTTTATGTTCAGCTACCCCGACTCGATCACAATCAGCCCAAGACTCTCCGTGCAAGCCAGGGTCAAGGTGCCCGGCTCCAAGAGCCTGACCAACCGCGCTCTGATTTTGGCCGCACTTGCGAATGGCACGACCACAATGACCGGTGCTCTCGACAGCGATGACACCCGGGTGATGCTCACCGCCTTGTCAACGCTTGGCTTTGACGTCAAGCATGATGCCGAGTCTGCCACGATCGTGATCGTCGGCCGGAGTGGGAAGATCCCCGCAAAGGGTGCGCAACTCTTCCTTGGAAACTCGGGTACCAGCCTGAGATTTCTGACCGCAATGACGGCCATCGGCTACGGCGACTTTACGCTCGATGGCGTCCCGCGAATGCGGGAACGACCGATCGCGGACCTGATCCAAGCCCTCAACGGGCTCGGCTCGACCGTCAAGAGCGAACTCGGAACAGGATGCCCTCCTGTTCTCGTCCATGCGTCCGGCCTCGACGGCGGTATCGCGATCGTCAAAGGGGATGTCTCCAGTCAATTCCTCAGCGCACTTCTGATGGTCTCACCTTATTGTCGAGAGGCGACCAGCATCATCGTTGATGGAGAACTTGTCTCGACGCCTTATGTGTCCATGACACTTGATCTGATGGAAATCTTTGGTGTTCAGATCAGCAATCGCAAGTTCCGCCGCTTCGACATTGTTCCCCAACGCTACCACAGTCGCCCCTTCGCGATCGAGCCTGACGCCTCATCGGCCAGCTACTTCTTCGCTGGAGCTGCGTTGGCCGGTGGTTCGATCACCGTCGACGGCTTGGGCTCGACCAGCAAGCAAGGCGACCTCCGGTTCGTGGATTTGCTGGAGGTCATGGGTTGCAAAGTCGAACGGGGCAAGACCGAGACAACCGTCTCGAGCGGCGACTTCCTCCGTGGTATTGATGCGGATATGAACAATATCAGTGATACGGTAATGACCCTGGCTGTCTTGGCGGTGTTTGCCCAAGGTCATACACGAATCCGGAACGTCGGCCACATTCGACACAAGGAAACCGATCGGTTGGCTGCCTTGGCGACAGAGCTCCGCAAGCTCGGCGCGACAGTGGATGAACTGGCCGACGGATTGGTGATTTTTCCACCGGCGAAGGTCACCCCTGCATCGATCGAAACCTACGACGATCACCGCATGGCAATGGCATTTGCACTCGCGGGTCTCAGAACTGAGGGGATCAACATTCAGAACCCTGGCTGTGTGGCCAAGACCTACCCAGGATTCTGGGAGGCTTTCCAAGTGTTTCCCGCCAAGTAATTCTTGAACCAGGGTCTTGCGACTTCCTCAATACCCCATCGCTGCCCCGTCTTTACGTGGGTCGGATCCACCGCTCAAGACCCCACGCTCGACGTCAATTCGGATCGCCTGATAACCGCCGAATCCTCCACGCGAGTCGATCAACCGATGTCCTTTGGCGATCAAGGCCACACGGACATCGGGGCCGACTCCGGATTCCAGGGCGACGGATCCACCATCGACCGCTCTCTGCCCGGTCGGTTCCGATGAGCCAAGGTGACGGAACCTGGCCGCATCACCAGCCTCTTGGACATCCATACCGAAGTCGATCATATTGACAATCATCTGGACATGCCCTTGAGCCTGCATATCCCCTCCCATCAGACCGAACGAAAGCCAAGGCTTGCCCTCTTTGGTTACGAAGGCCGGGATGATGGTGTGAAACGGGCGTTTACCGGGTTCCAACTTGTTTGCGTGGCTGGCATCGAGCGCGAACAAGCACCCCCGGTTCTGGAGCGGAAAGCCGAGATTGCCTGGGACATGCTCCGAACCGAAGCCATTGAAGTTGCTCTGGATCAGGCTGACGGCATTAAAGTCCTTGTCGACCACAGTCAGATAGATCGTGTCGGCTTCGGCGGGCTCGCCAGCGAGCGGTTTCTCGTTGGCCCGATCCCGGTCGATTACGCGAGTTTTCGCATAAGATTTGGAGATGAGCGAGGCGACCGGCACCTTGGCGAACGTGGGGTCGGTGTAAAACTTGGCCCGGTCTTCATAGGCAAGCTTCTTGGCTTCGATTAACAGGTGGAGCGTCTCAGCCGAGTTGGGACCGAGGGCTTTCAGGTCGAACGGTTCCAGAAGGTTGAGCATCTGTAAGGCTGCAATCCCTTGGCCGTTGGGCGGCAATTCCCAGACGTCGTATCCACGATAGTTGGTCGAAACGGGTTCAACCCATGTACTGGTATGGCTTGCGAAGTCGTCCAGGTCGAACAGACCTCCGACTTCGCGGGAATAAGCCACAATCTCGGTGGCGATCGACCCTCGGTAATAAGCATCTCGTCCGTGTTGAGCAATCAGGGTGAGGCTTTTGGCCAGGTCAGGATTCGCGAAGATTGTCCCTGCCTTGGGAGGCTGACCCCCCGGAAGGAAGCACCTGGCAGAGGT
This sequence comes from Isosphaeraceae bacterium, assembly GCA_025356475.1. Taxonomy (GTDB): domain Bacteria; phylum Planctomycetota; class Planctomycetia; order Isosphaerales; family Isosphaeraceae; genus JANXSX01. The sequence goes on from JANXSX010000150.1 coordinate 40,510, forward strand.
GTGAATGCGAGCGAGTTTGGACGAACTCGCGAGCCAGTCGCCGGCGATGATCTCGCTCACGGGGAAGCCATTCTGAGCATAGTCGATCGCCGGTGCAAGCAGCTCGGCGATTGGCTTGGTGCCGAACTTCTGATGAAGCTGATCCCAGCCATCCACACAGCCGGGAACGGACCAAGAGAGGGGTCCCGACGTCGGAATCTGACTGAGCTTCAACGACTTGAACTTGTCGAGAGTCGCATTCTGCGGGGCTCGGCCACTGGCGTTGAGACCAGAAAGCTTCTGGGTTTTTGCATCCCAAACGATCGCGAACAGGTCGCCCCCGATCCCACACGACATCGGTTCGACGACGCCGAGCACCGCGTTGGCGGCGATCGCGGCATCGACCGCCGTACCCCCGTCTTGCAGCACCCGAATCGCAGCGGCGGTGGCCAACGGTTGGCTGGTCGCGGCCATTCCGTGGCGACTCATGACCGAAGAACGAGTCTTATGGAGCGGTCCAAGAGGTCGATCGTGTGCATTCAGGGTCGTGGATATCATGGAGAACACCACAAGCCCAAGCGTGAATTGGTGTAGTCGTGAAGCGTTCATCCGGGGTTCTCACGTAGGATCAAAGCCAGGCGTGGGATGTTCGTGGAGCATCAGCTCGATTGCGTCGCGAGCCGCAAGGCCCCCTTGGGCCCCCGGTTTCAGAACGGAGAGAGCCGCAGCCGCATTGGCCCATGAGGCAGATTGGACGACGTTCTTGCCCTCGGCCAGTGCCGCAGCGAATGCCCCATTGAAGGCATCGCCGGCACCCACGGTGTCGATTGCTTCAACCTGGATCGCCGGGATGTAGAAGACGACGTGGACTTCCGCCGTTGAAGGCTCAATGAGCGCACAACCATGCTCGCCCAACGTCGTCAACACACATGGCGAACCATGTCTGACGAGCATCTCGGCATAGACGATCGTCTCTCGCCAAGCTTCGTCCTCGGGAGTTGAAGCGAACTTCGCGCGGGTCGCTTCGACCACTTCCGGAGGGATCAGTAGCCTGGTCTCGTCCTCGTTCGGAGTGAGGACGTCCACGAGCCGAAGGATCTCGACCAGTTGGGAACGATCGACAGCCGGGGCTGGGTTCAAGACGACCGTCATCCCCGACCTTTTCGCCCGTCCAATCGCGCGGACGACCACCGGGATCGGCACTTCAAGGCTGGCGAGGAGGATGGAGCCCGCCTGGAAGACGCTGTCCGGTAGAGCGTCGATATCCTCCGGCGTGAGCTGGAGGTTGGCACCCGGGTCGATCCCAATCAGGTTCCGGCCTGCCCCATCAACCAGGATCAGCGCGACCCCACATGTTCCGCCCGGTACGATCTTGGCATAGGTCAGATCGATCCCTTCCGCGTGGTCATGCTCTATCACCTTCCGGCTAAGCTCATCGTCACCGAACGCCGTCAGGAACGTGACGTCTGCACCCGCCCGTCGAGCGGCAACAGCCTGGTTGGCTCCTTTGCCTCCTGGAGCCATGAAGAACCCGGAACCAAGCCGGGTCTCCCCTGCCCTGGGTAATTCACCCAGGCGCATGTTCATGTCGGTAGTACTGGCTCCGAGGACGACAACGCGTGGCATGAGCAAGCTCGGTCGGGGTGTCAGAATCGATACCCCTTTGTAGTCGACTACGAGCCCCGACTCAAGCGTTCAGACCGATTCAGTCCTTCAAGTGGGAACGATCGGCAAGATTTCGGGCTCGATGGCCGGTTCCACGACGATTGGCAGCCCGGTATCGGGGTCCTTTGGAACGGTGCCCCCCCGCTTTGTCTTGACCGGGTCGTACTGGCTTACGGCACACTGGGGGTGAATCCCTGCGCGGGAGTAAACAGCCTCGTGGCAGACTGGGCATCGCGCCCGATCGGTGGGCGGTGAATGATAATGCTTGGGGGTAGCCAATGTGTGCTCATCGTTCTGTGAGAGTCAAGAGGCGTTGCCCTGGAACGAATGAGTCCTAGTATACCATAACGGTGCTCAAACTTCGATGGAAACCGAAAAGCCAATCAGGAACCGACTTTAGGCGTGCTCTTCAATTTCTCAGAGATAGTCTTCACGGATCGGGTGGAACACATCCAAGGCAACGGCAGTACCATGGATGGTCTTCACCGAGTGCCGCACGCCTCCGGGAATCCGCCACTGATCGCCAGGACCAAGCACCTTTACTTGGCCGCCGATCGTGAATTCAAGTTGGCCGGCAAGCATGATACCCATCTGCTCGTGAGGATGGGCGTGGTCGGGAACGAAGGAATCGGGCTCGAAGGTCACAACCGAAAGCATCATCTCCTGCCCAGCAGTCGTCCGAATCTCGACGCCTGGGAACAAGTGGTGATGCGAGCCGGTTCCACCTTTGACGAAGTAGTCGTCAATCGCATGTGTTGCAGGCATTAGCGTGCTCGGGCGTATTGGGACATGACGAACTCACCCGCCCCAGCGAGAAACTGCTCGCGGTTGGCTCCTAGAATCTCACCGATCACCTGGTCCAGCTTCTCTTGCCCTTCAAGCATCCCGCGGACGAACGTGGTAAACGTTTGCGCGCCTTCGGAAGCCATGAATTCGAGGATGGCAAAGCCAATGGCACGGACCTTGTCGTCCGCGAGCTGACCACCCAAGGCGTCTTGCGCCTTGTCACGCCAACCGAGCTTGGCCTGTTCATAGGCAATCGATCGCTGGCGACGATAATAAGGGCTTCGAGGCTCGACTGTCGATCCCAGGAAAACCCCCAACCCGAGGCTAAGCCATCGAGGTGGCTTACCACTGGCCGTGGTTGCCGCCGTTGCGAGGCTCTCGGTCAGGAGTCCGGCTAAGCTACGCTCGGGTCCCGAAGGTTCATCGGAACCTGCCCCCTTCTTGGGACGAGGTGCCGCCTTCTTAGGTGCAGGTGCTTCCTCGCGACCACTGGCAGGGTCGACGACCGCGATGTAAGGAGTCTCGACGGCGAGGTTGCCATGACCGTCAACCCCATTCTCAACCTCACGACTTTCGATTGAGCGGACGAATTCCACGTAGGATGCGCGATCTTTGAAGATGTAGAGGCTGACCTTCTCCGGCCCATCCAGGACAAACTTGCCAGTCGTGTTCAAAAGGTTCGCCAGCTTGGAATATTGTGATTCCATCTGCTTGAGAGTGGGATCAACCCGCGTTTTGGGCAAGTTGCCAAACATTAGGAAGTGCTTGCCAGTGTAAGTCTCGGGCTTGGCGGTTGGGTTGGCCTTGGTCCAACGTTCGAGTGCCTTGGCTTCGACCAGCTTGTCTCGTTCACCTTCAGGAAGCTTGGCGAGCTTATCCTTCTTGAGCTGATCGGGAGAAGCCGCATAGGTCGTCATCGGCTTATTGGGGTCGAGACCCCCGTCGAGCGTGGCACCAGCCTTGACCCAGGCTTCGATCTTGTCGATCGCGGCTTTGCCAAGTCGGTTTTGCCCCGGAGGCATTCGAGCCCCTTCGTCTTCGCCCTTGATCCGCAAGACCAGGTGGCTCTTGTCGGGCTCGTTGGGGATGATGGCGTCGCCGATCTCACCCCCTGCCATCAAGCCCTTGAACGTGGATTGATCGAACTTGGTACGTGTCGATTTACCGTTATGGCAACGTGCGCAGTTGGCCGTCAGGATCGGAGCGATATCGCGCGAAAACTTGATGGTCCCATCATCGGCGGCTGGGGCAGTCTCTTCGCTCTTGGCGGGAGCTTCGGCTGTTGTCTCCTTGGCCACCACCCCGCGTTTGCCTTTGGGCTTCGCTTGCTTTTGGGAAACGCGAATTCCTTTGACTGGGGCGGCTGGGTCCTGGGCGAGCGTCGACAAGCTCAATATGAGCGATACACCGACCACGGTCAGGCCTTGAACCAGTCGAGCCATGCTGTACTCCCGCCGATCAAACCTGAGACGTGCAAGATTGGATGCTATCCATTGTGTTGCCAGGGCTGGCCACGTTCAAGTGGTAACTCCCGCGACATAAGGGCAGCGTATCAAGGTTTGACGCGAAAGACCAAGATTCGTGACGACGACCGACCGGCGATCGTGTCGGTCTGAGTCAATCGTAATTCATAGGCCCCGCTCGGGAGTGTTGCCGGCAGGTCAACGCGAGAATTGACGTAATAGTCACGGCGACGCTTGCGACATCGGTCTTCAACTGGGCTCAACGTCTGGCTGAGGATTGCAGCCCCGCCCGCTTGAGGGACAACTTCCACCTGCGCGGCGAGTCGGGTGCGGAATCCGTTCTCGACCGCTTCGTGGCGAAGGCCATTCACCTCCCAATAGAGGATCACCGGTTGGCCGGGCTTGATCGTATCAAGGCCCAGACTCTCGAAGTCCCCGAACCCGAGGACCTTTTGGCAGAGCTGGATTTCGGAGATCTCCAGCGGGGCTCGGTCCTCCAAAGCGGTGACTGCCTCGCGGATGCGATCAGACCTGTGAGTGATATCGCCCGAATCGTTGGGGAGTGCGGCGATCAGGGTGCTTCCCAGGCGATCCGCCTCCGGATCGGCCCCGATCCGACCAATCCAGTCGAGCCAGGCAGCCCTGGCGGACCATGTTGAAGAGGGCTGATCGGCAGGCCTCTGCCTCGCAAGTCCCCGCAGAGTTTCTAGACTCTCACGCCAGAGTTCGGCGGGGGTCGGCGGAGGTTTTGGAGGTTCGACCGGGATAGATTCTCGTTTTTCCTCGGGCAAGAGCGCAGGCACCGGCAGCTCGGGCACCGCGATCTCATCGAACACCTGGAGTTGCGTCGCCTTCGCTCTGACCAGGGCTTCGTCAAGAAGTGGAGTTGGCTCGGCGGGCTCAAGAGGGAGTTCCGGCAATGTGGACTCGCTCTTGAACTGCGGATCGATCCGGTCGGGGACCTTTAGAACTCCCTCGGGACGCTGAATTGTTGCGCCTGGAGTGGGAGTCGCAGGTCCAGAGGAACCACGCGGGATCGGAAAGGCCGAACAGCCTGGCAAGAGACCCAGACCGAACAGAATCAAGACGATCGGACGTGGGTAGCCGAGTGGCATCGGGGGTCCCTGTCCTTTGAGTGGCGAAAAGCGAGATAATCCGAGCCGAAGCGATACCGGATTTCCCACAATTGGACAAGGTCAACCAGGAACGCGATTCTCTCGCGTCGACTCAGTTTTCTTATGCGGGCAGCGTATCCGATAGGTCAGTGCCCCCGACCTATCGAACAAAAGCTGCGAATCGTCCTCAGGCGTTTTGTGAGCTGAATCCGACGTTGGTGATCGAGTCTCCTCGCCTCGCTAACCTCAATTCGGTGGAATTGGATTTCATCGCCGGGAGCGAGTTGCCCCAGCCGGTCGAGGTCGGCAGTGATGACCTGGCCGACGTGGGGGTAACCTCCCATCGTGCCGCCAGCGACTCCCAATAGGATTGGCAACCCGCCTGCGAGCTGAATCGAACCGGGAAGAACGGGCGTCGAGACGCGGTTCGGGTCGATTGCCAGGTTGATCTGAGCCCCTTCTAAGATGATGCCCATCCGCGTGCTGCTGGAATGGACGCGCCACGTGCGCTCAGACCACGAAATCGGTTCAAAGGCGATAACGTCTGGGCCGTCGATGAGCCGGATTGGTGAGGGATCGTCTGGCGCGTCAAGGATCCACCGCGCTACCGTCTGGCTCGATTCAGCGAGAACCAGGTCACCAGTCCGGAGAGGCTGTTCCCGTTTACGCGGGTTGGTCCAGCCCCCAATGACGGCGAGATATCCACGCCAACCGCGTCGTCGATAGCCAATCCTCAGTCGCTGCCCAGGTCGGAGTGTGAAGCTTTGACCGTGAGGACGCAGCGAGATCCCATCGACCTGCAACGGCATGTCAGCTCCAGCGAACCCCAACGCGAGCGGAGTCTCCGTTTCAAACTCGCCGCCAAATCCGGTCAGTTCTAGAGTTGAACACCCGGGCTCATTGCCGACGAGTGCGTTGGCGATTGCGTGCGATTCTCGATCAAACGGTCCGCGGAGGGGGACCCCCCAGGCCCGTCGGCCTGGCTGCCCAGGGTCTTGAACCGTGGTGAAGAGGCCAGGATCGATGCATCGGAGACTCATTGATTGAGGAAGGGTCGGATTGTGACTCCGGCCCCCTCAAGGGTTCTTCGAACCAACTGACCGATCTCGACGGAGTTGGGTTGATCACCATGGAGGCAGATCGTCTCGATCCCACGATCCACGAGTGCAAGCACCTGATCGGCGATCTCACGAGGGTCGTCGAGCACAGCGTCCTCCTGGGAACGCGGGACAAGTTGGCCGTCGGGTCCATAGCGACGGTCCGCGAAGCCTTCCTGTACAAACCTTAATCCAGCATGCGTGCATCGCTTCTCAGCCCACCCACCGGCGAGTCCCAGGATCGGCCAGCCATACGGCAGGATCGCCGCCACCAGTCCTTCGGCGATCGACTCGACCCGCTGGGCTTGGTTATAGAGGGCTCCGTGAGGTTTGACGAAGTGGAGGACGGCCCCAAGTCGTTGAAAATGGACGACTTGCAACTCGACCATCCGAGCGATTTCCAGTGCAGATGTTCTCAGATCCCACTCGCGCCTTCCAAAATGGACGGGGTCGGGATAGCTAGGGTGAGCTCCGATCACGACCCCTCTTCGGGTCGCTTCGCTCAAAGTCACTTTGAGGCCGAGGTCATCACCCGCATGGGCTCCGCAGGAAATACTCGCGCTGGTCACCAGGTCGAGAAGGTCGTTCTCCCAGGCAAATCCTTCTCCCAGATCGGCGTTGAGGTCGATCGATATCGTCATGTCAAACGTTCCCCGAGCCGTTCGTGGTACTCATCGATCTCGATCGGGACGAACTGGACTCGGTCGCCTGCACTGATTGGAAAGTGGTCCGCGTCCACATCGACAATGGCTAGAGGAGTTCGACCGATCAAGTGCCAACCACCTGGCGAGTCACAGGGATAGATTCCCGCCTGCCGCCCCGCAATGGCAACCGAACCGGCAGCAACCCGTGGTCTGGGTGAGGCCAACCGGCGCAGACCCGCGATCTTGGGATTGAGGTAACCGAGGTAAGGAAAGCCGGGTAGGAAACCGATTGCGAAGACTCGGTAGATTTCCCCAACATGGTAATCGATCAACTCTTGCGTCGAGAGTTCAAGTTGTTGGCCAGCTCCAACAAGGTCGGGGCCATCGTAATGAACTGGGACGAGTAGCGTTCGCCCGGACTCGTCGCCAACGTCGGTCGCAACGATCTTGAGGAGTGTAACCTCAAGCGAGTCGAGATCTTGGAACTCATCGTTCGGAATGACGGCGACGGAATCATAGGCAAGCACAACCTCGCCGAGCCCCAAACCACGAACAGTGGCGGCCCAGGACGAGGCAGCCCGCTCGGAGTCGAATCTGGCCAGAAAGGCGTGATCTCCCAGCGGTTCAAGTCGGACCATCGGTCGGTTGAATCCCTCTCGGAGGAGGACTTGCGAAGTAGTTGGGGTCTTCGAGCCCAAACGCATCCGCGACTCGGTTGAAGAACGCAAACAGAGCGGTGATGTAAACGGCCTCAGCGATCTGGGGGTCGCTCCATCCCAGATCTCGCAGGCGATGAATGTCCTCGTTGGTTGTTTTGTAGGCCGTCAACGTGATGAGTTTGACCACTTCGAGTAGTCCGCGTTCCGCATCAGATAGACAGGCTGCGTCGAGGTCGGCTCGCTGAAGTGATTGATACAGCGCCGGTTCGGGATCCTGCAACTGCAGGAAGAAGCCATGCGAGCCCAGTCAGTAAGGGCACTGATTGAGCGCGGAGACATACGTCGCGATCATCTCTTTGAGGCGGCAACTCAGGTGTCCATCTCGGAAGTGGAGGCGTCCCGAGAGGTCCTCCATGGCCCGAAAGAGATCCGGACTCAAGCTCAAGCATTTGAGTATCCCGGGAATCGCCGCCCTACCGGGGTTAGCTTGAAACCAGTCGGCATAGGCGGAGGCCGCCTCTCCTGTTGCTTCCGACTCCTCGACCCAGCGGATTCGAGCCACTTGCAACCTCCTCGCAAAATAGCAGGCGACAATGCCCAACTCTAAGTTTACAATCACTCATGCAGTCCTTGGCGACTGCTCAGGATTTACGAATCATATCGTCCCAGATTCACGAGGGACATGATGGCGACCTCCGTCTTGCTAGTGCTCTTGGGAATGGTGAGCACCCCGGTCGGCGACTCGGTGGTACTCCGCGACGGACGGGTTTTGGTGGGACTCGTGATTGAGCCAGCGCCTCGGTCTGGAGGATCGGCCATTGTTGTGAGCCGTTCTCGGGCCGAGAAGGAATGGCCGGACCTGGTCAAACAGGCCGATCAGGCCGAAGAACCCCGCCAACAACAGGTGAGGTCCGAACGTCTCCGCCGACTGCAACAGTGGCGAGTCGATCGAAAGTCTCAAGGAGCCGACCGGATCGGGACTTGGCTCGATGACGCGATCGCGGAGGCAACGAAGCCTGACGTTCCCGCGAAGTCTCGGCTCGTGGAGTTGAAGGTCAGATCCTCCGACCTGAAATCGGTCACCAAGGGGAGCCGGGCGAATCGCAACCGACTCTCCAAGGCATGGCTGATCGGACTGGAAGGGGCCGAAGAGTCATCTGGAGAGGAGTTGGGCCAGGCACTTGAAGGCCGGGGTGTCGATCTGAAGACGATCGGCCCTGTCTCGCTCGAGACGATTCTTCCCCCGAGCAGTGAATCCAACGACCGCTGGCTGATCCGACGCGCCTCGACCGAAGTTCTGAACGACGAGGGGCTTCGGTTCATCCGCTACGACGCGATCGTCATGGCGGAGCCCACTCCTGGCCAGCCCCCGAACCTGCAAGCCGCATTGGGTTCGATCGGTAACCTGACGTCCCTCCTCAGCGGTGAAGCCCCTCGCGACCCTTGGCCCGATCGGCTCCGCGAGATTGAAGGACGTGGCAAGATCGGCGCGATCTTAACAACCTTACGCATGGCCCCCGACTTCTCACAGGTGTCGGTCGATGTCACGCTCTGGCTGAAACTTGGGCCGAACCGTTGGGTTCCGAGCGGGACGCGGTCGGGGGTGGTCCGGACCGATTCGCTTCCTGGAAATGCTGGTGCGAATCTGGCCGAAGACCCCCAGATCAAGGGCATCTTCCAAATGGTGGAAGGCCTCGGACTTGGTCAGCTTCCGGAAGATCTCAAAAAACGGAGCCTGAATGTTGGCTCAGCCACCCAGCAGGCTTTGGGAATAGCGCGTGAAGCCGCAGATCGGGACTTGAGAGCGTTGGGAATCGACATTGCATCGCCCCGACCCTGAATTCGAGACGGTGGTCGATTCTTACGGCCTTCTTTTTCGAGTAGGCTAATTCGCAACTTGCGACGGTTCGATCTCGCGTGGGGCTCTGGACGGTGAACGGACAAGAAAACTCGGAGACTCAGGCGCAGGCGACGCCGCGTTGGGTGCTGATCTTAGTCGGGATTGCTCTGGTGTTTGGCTCGGTGCTACGCTTAGTTTGGCTTGAAGACATGCCTTGGCATTACGACCAGGGCTGGCTCCACGACCGGACCGAGTTCGCCGGTCGGACCGAGCCATGGCCGATGATTGGGATCGAGTCGAGCTTGGGAATCATGAATCCGGGCCTGAGTGCTTGGTATATCATCTCCCTGGGACGATTGGCTGAAAATCCGGTCGACCGACTTCGCGTGATCGTGGTTATCAACATCGCGGCGATGTTTGGCCTCTTTCTGCTCGTCTGGAAGATGATACCCGCAACGCGTCGCGAGCCCTGGCTGTGGATGCTTGCCTTGTTTGCCGTGAATCCGTTTACGGTCCGTTTCTCCAAGCGAATCTGGCAACAGTCGGTCCTTCCTCCTTGGGTCTTAGCCTTTTTTCTGGCGCATCTCAAACGTGGAACCAGGTGGGGGTCGTTTACCTGGGGGCTTGTGGGGGCACTCATTGGCCAAATCCACATGAGCGGGTTCTTTCTGGCCTTCTCGATTCTTGTGGGGACTATCGTTTCCGAGATCCGGGCTCGTCAGGTATCAACGCGTTGGGGATGGTGGTTTCTCGGCAGTCTTATTGGAGTTCCACCGCTGGTCCCATGGTTAGTGGCTGTGGGTGCGGGAGACCGGGCAATTCCAGTAGGCTGGACGATCGGCAACATGTTCTTCCGGGCGAGGATGTTGACGTACAACTGGTTTCAAATTTGTTCTGGCACAGGTTTGTGGTACACGCTCCAGGGCGAGATGACCGAGTTCCTGGCCAGCCCGGTGGTCGGCGGCACCCCAACCTATGCGATGGCGTTCGTGTATGTCTTCCTGCTGGGGGTCACTGCGTATGCTCTCGTTCGCCTCGTCTGCCGAATTAGCCGGTTTCGGCGAAATCAACTTCCTGGATACTCGCAGGAGCCCGAGGCGTGGTTCTATCTCTTTTGGGGCGCGATCGGCCTGACTTTTCTTTTTTTTGCCATCGTTCGCATCAATTGGGACCACTATTTGTTTATCTCGAGTACATTCATTCTTTTGGCGGTGGTCATTTTGCTGCTGCCGAATCGTAAGCTGCTGGCGGCGGTCGTTTTGGCACAGGCGCTGGTATCAGGGGGATTTTACCTCTATATTCATGAGCATGGCGGCGTCTCGGGAGAGTCTGAGTACAGACGAACACTGGCTTGGAAGCTCGAGCATAACGAAGTGATTTTGCCGGCATACCGCTAGCTTTTGACGCTATTCCTAATGACACGGAAACCTCTTCCAACGGGATCGCTCTTCTCGGAGTTCTACACCCATGACCGTTCGTCCCTCGTCCGCCTTTGCATTCGTACTACTTGCCGCCATTGGCACCTTCGCCCGTTCGGCCGAGCCGTCAGCTTCGGTGACGACGGTTTCTTTCGACTCGCCGTCGGTGGGCCGGAAGATGGCGTATAACATCACTCTTCCTGCGGGTTATGACACGTCAAGCGAGACGCGTTACCCTGTGGTCTATCTTCTCCATGGCTTTACGAGCAATTACTCCGCATGGGCTCAACTCGGTGCCGGTCGGGCTGCCAAAGGGCTCGATCTCATTGTCGTGATGCCCGATGCAGGGAATTCCTGGTATGTCAACTGGGCCGAGAGTGACGAGGGACAAAAGAATGCCTGGGAAGATGCGATCATCAAAGACCTGATCGGTCACGTTGATAGCACGTATCGCACGATCGCCAAACGCGAGGGTCGGGCGATCAACGGTCTCTCGATGGGGGGTTACGGAGGGCTGACCTTGGGGCTCCGGCATCCTGAACTTTTTTGCTCAATCGGTAGTCATTCGGGAGCGATTGGTTTTGCCCGCGCTGTGGGTGACCGACTCCGAAAAGGAGAGACGGTTCAATCCCCTCCGCCCGCCGCCAATTCTGATAAACCGAACGCGCAGATCCAGATTGAGGGGTTCCAGTCCAGGGCCGAACGCTCACCCAAGGGGAAGATCTTCCTCAAGGCCGAGGACGCAGATGCCGCTGACCCCTTCAAGCTGGTCCTCGCCATTCCCAAAGAGAAACTGCCACATATCTATGTTGATTGTGGCACGGAAGATCGGCTGATCGCGTCGAGTCGAGAGTTCGCCAAACTCCTGATTGAGAACAACATCCCGTTCACCTACTCCGAGTCCCCCGGTGGTCATGTTCCTGCCTATTGGTCACGCGAGATCGGCACGTCGGTCGCACTCCAGTATTTGATCATCAAACGCAGCCTCGCAGCTCAGGCGGAGAGCAAGGACCCGAAACCCTGAGATGTGCGTCCGTTCTTGGACTCGACGTTGATGGACCTCGGATGGGCTTCTCAATCGCACAGAGTATCGTGTGAATCAGGCACGAGGGCCGGATCGACGGCGATCCGGCCCCTCCCTCGCCTAGACGACCTGAAAGTCGATCGCATTTTCACATGATCCGACTCCAGGCCAAGGCTTGAAAGGTCAGCGACGTATAATGAAACGGGTCCCCGAACTCGATGCGCTTCGGGGGCTGGCCGTGCTTGCTGTCGCGTTGTTCCACTTGAATCTCAAGTCGACCAACCTCTTTCAGTGGGGTTGGACCGGCGTCGATGTGTTCTTCTTGCTGTCTGGTTACTTGATCACCACGATCCTCTTGAAAAACGGCGGGACACCTGGATTTCTGTTTAACTTTTATGCTCGTCGATGTCTTCGGATCTGGCCTATCTATTATTTGACATTGATCCTGATGTGTTTGGCTTACCGTATTTTCATGCAAGGGATTCGGCTCGATGGCTTGTGGGTGTACTTGCTCTATTTTCAATATGGTTCGCTCTATTGGAACGGGACGGAGCCCCCGCTGGATCTGCCGCTGTCTCACACCTGGAGCCTGGCAGTCGAGGAACAGTTTTACTTGGTCTGGCCATTCCTGTTAGCGATTTTTGGCAAACGAGGCTTGATCCCGATCGCTCTGATTACGATCGCGATCGCGGTCCTTATGCGGCAGTACGGGTATCCCACATGGTTGCTCCTGACCCGTTGCGATAGCCTAGCGTTAGGTTCGTTGCTTTCCCTCGTGTTCCTTGACGCCGAGTGGAGCCAGCGAAAGGTGATCCAAATACGTTGCGCGTTTGCTGGTTTGCTGATCCTCACTTGTTTCGTACCCGTGGGCTACTGGCTGCTGACAGGTGAGCAGTACACCATGGAGGTGATCAATCGGACCGGATTTGGCCTATTGCTGATCGAGATTGCCTATGCAAGCTTTCTCGGGCTCATTCTGACGATGCTGGGTCGACCGATTCTTGCCCCGCTCCGGATGCGCTGGCTGGTCGGTCTGGGGACGATCAGCTACGGTTTTTACTTGTACCACTGGATCATTTTTGTTCTGTCCCTTGGGATTGGGCGGAGACTTGGAATCCTTGGGCTTTGGTGGTTCGATCTGGCGAGGCTGGTCATCTCGATTTTCGTCGCAACCCTGTCCTGGTTCCTGGTCGAAAAGCCGATCCTGAGCCTCAAGAGCCGCTTCGAGTATGCCCGGAGTTCGAAACCCGATCTCGAGTCAGTGTCTGGCTGATCTTGGCCAAAGCAACAATCGACCACTCGGATCCGAATCGAGCGAATTGCCTCATTGATGTTGTGCCCAAGCCTCACGGACCTCACCCTAACTTGACGTTCGGGGTGAGGTCTGATTTACTAGGTATCGCTGAGCAAGCATGGAGCAACAAAAGCCATTCACAAAACAAGTCGGCAAGTGTTCATTCTGGATTAAGAATGCCCTCGAGTCTCACCGAGTATCGGGCTGGCCTATCTCTCCTTGAGGTCTCTCGTCGATGAAGAGGGTTCCCGAACTTGACGCCCTCCGTGGCTTGGCCGCCCTCTTTGTGGCGATGTTCCACCTCAACCTCACCTCGACACCTATTTTCCAGATCGGGTGGTCTGGCGTCGATGTGTTCTTTCTACTCTCGGGATATCTGATCACAACGATCATCCTCAAGAACGGTGACAAGCCCGGCTTTCTCTTGAATTTTTACATGAGACGAAGTCTGCGGATCTGGCCGATCTATTACTTGACATTGATCTTCTTGGCGATCATGCACTCGCTATTCATGAAGAATGCCCGGCTCGATGGGCTTTGGCTTTACCTCCTCTATCTTCAGAATGTGCCGCTTTACTGGAATTCGGCAATGCCTCCGCTTGATATGCACATGTTTCATACATGGACACTTGCGGTTGAAGAACAGTTCTACCTGATCTGGCCCTTCCTCCTCACCTATTTTGGCCGCCGGGGGCTGATTCCGATATCGCTGGTCACGATTGCGGTTGCATTGGCGATGCGATCGGTCGGTTACCCCAACATCCTGCTGCTGACCCGTTGTGACAGCCTGGCGCTCGGATCTTTGCTCTCACTCGTTTTCATTGATCCCCAATGGAGCGAGCGGAATGCCAGTCGGATTCGGGGTCTTTTCGGTCTTGGCTTGGTGGTCTCTCTGAGTGTGGCTGCGGGCGAGTGGTACATCTCGGGTGTTTGCCCCTTTGTTGAGCCGCTCCGTTATCCGGCTCACCAACTCTTCAATATCGAGATCATCTTTTTGTGCATGCTTGGCGTGATCTTGACCCTCGTGGGGAAGCCAATCCTTGCCCCTCTCAGAATGCGGTGGCTCGTGGGGCTGGGGACGATCAGCTACGGCTTCTACCTCTACCACACGATCATTTTCGTGTTCTCAGTCTCGATCTTCCTTCGTTTGGGTTGGCCCGAGCCGTGGTGGTTTAACATCATGCGGCTCTCGCTGGCTATCTTGGCTGCGACCCTTTCCTGGTTCCTGGTCGAGAAGCCGATCCTGAGACTGAAGGATCGGTTCAAATACGACCCGGCTCCCAAAGGTCAAACGTTGCCCGAACTCACCACGACCACGGCTTGAAACAACACCCAAGTCACAGGTCGGGACGAGTGAGGTTGAGACTTGGGGGAGTTGACGCTATTGTGACGGGCGTTGCCGACCCCCGAGGTCGGCTTGCCGTGTTTTCAGACGCGTGAGCGAGAGAGAGGCCGGTCGATGGGCTTGTTTACCGGAAAAAAAGGGCTGGTACTGGGCGTTGCCAACGACTTCAGCATCGCGTGGGCGATCAGTTTGAAGCTGCTGGCCGAAGGGGCCGACATCGGCTTTACTCACCTTCCAGGCGAGAAGATGGAGCGACGCGTCCGCAAGCTCGCTGAGCCGGTCGGCTCCAAACTCATCACCTCTTGCGATGTCCAGAAGGACGAAGACGTCGCCCGAGTCTTCGCCGAAGCTCGCGAGGTCTACGGCTCGCTCGACTTCGTCTTGCACTCGATTGCGTTCGCACCCATCGAAGATCTCAAGAAGCCATTCGTCCAGTCCAGTCGGGAAGGATTCAAGACGGCGATGGACATTAGTGTCTACTCGCTCGCCTGCGTCTCAAAGAATGCTGCGTTAAGCATGCCAAACGGCGGTTCGATCGTGACTCTCACCTATTTCGGTGGCGAGAAAGTCGTCTCAGGCTACAACCTGATGGGCGTCTGCAAAGCTGCGCTCGACATGTCGATGAAGTACATTGCGTACGACCTCGGCCCGCAAAAGATCCGAGTCAACGCCCTCTCCGCCGGACCTGTGAAGACCTTGGCCGCCTCCGCCGTGGGCGAGTCCGACAAGCTCGCAGGACTCTATGAAGCGGTCGCCCCCCTGGGACGAAACATCGACCGTGAAGAGGTCGGCTCGGCGGGGATGTTCCTGCTGTCGGACCTGGCGTCGGGGATTACCGGCGAGGTCCTTCACGTTGATGCTGGCTACAACGCAATGGGCTCACCCGGTCGCGCGATCGAAGCCGCTAAGGCTGGAAAGCCGGTCTGACGTGCCTCCCGAGCGACCGATCCAGGTCGGCATTGGATTGATTGTACGGAGAGGATCCTACCTGATCCGCCGCCGCCCTCCCCTGCCCGGCTCTCCCATGCCGGGCCTGTGGGAGTTCCCCGGCGGCAAGTGCGAAGTGGGGGAAACTCCGTCGCAGGCTTCCAAGCGGGAATGCCGCGAGGAGGTTGGGGTCGAGGTCGTCATTGGGCGGTTACGCCGGGTGACGACGCATCAATATGCGCATGGATTTATCGAACTTCAATACTTTGATGCATCGACCTTGGACCCCAGAGCCGAGCCTGATCCCAATTCCGGCTTCGTCTGGGTCCCAGCTTCAAACTTGGATCAATACACTTTCCCCGAAGCAAATGAACCGATCATCGCAGAACTGATGGGATCGTGGGAGAGCTAATTCTCCAGCATGGATTGGGACGCGATGCGAACCATCCGAACGAGTGCCGATTCTGATCGGTTCCGAAGAAAGCCGTGATCTTGACGAAGTCCCTGGGAATGCTGACGAAATAACTTCCCGATTTTGCGCCCATTCACGAATGACTCTGCCTTACGAATCACGCACCAAAACTCGTTCCCAAGGTCCTCCGTGGGAATGCCGTCCGGGACGCTCCTGCGTCCCCGGTTGAGTCCTGGAAGCACTCGTTCGCCGGGCCTGGATTGCCCTACGATCTTACTCGCGGTACGGGATCGGAAACGACGCAGGAGCGCCGCAGACTGCATTCCCACGGAGGACCGAGGGAACGAGTCTCGTGAGCAGATCGGCTCAAAAAGAGGGAGGTTATTTCGTCAGCGTTCCGGCGGACCTCGTGGGCGAGAGCAAGAGGAGTCAAGAACATGCCTCGACTGAAATCATTTCGTGAGCCCGACGAACGTTATTCCGTTCTGCGAGTGTTCATCTACGTCTTTCTAGGGTTCGGAATCGTAGCGTCGCTAGTCGGCATTGGCCTCAAGGGATACGGAATTCTCTCGCTGTTTTTAATCGATCGCGCCGAGCCAGTTCGGTTTGCCGAGCGTCTTTGCGCTGATGTACGGGTTTGCAAGCCTGATTGCGGGCTTGCAATCTCTGGTGGTGTCATCGCTTTTGCGACTGGCCATCCACATTGAAGAGAATACCCGAGCTACAGCACAGGTCTTAGAGCAAATGAGACTCGGCACGCTAGCGAGGGCAGACCCCGCGAGTCCGTTGTTCCGCTCATGAGCTTTCGGACCAATGGAAGAAGGGCTAGCCATCGCTCGTGCGATCGCCAGCCCTTGCTTGTGGTAAGCCGTTGTCTTGGAGACCCTAATCAGGGGATCGGGTTCGGGTTGAGTGCGATCGAGGGTTCGCGATCGACAACGAAGTCGATCAGGCCGTATTCCTTCGCCTCTTCGGGGGACATGAAGCGATCGCGATCGGTATCATCCTGGAGCTTGGCCAAGGTCTGGCCGGTGTGCTTCATGTAGATTTCATTGAGCTGCTTTTTCATCCGGATAAACTCTTCAGCGTGGATCGCGATGTCGGTCGCGGTCCCGCGCATTCCAGCGAGAGGCTGATGGATCATGATCCGGCTGTGTGGCAGGGCGAACCGCTTCTTAGGAGCACCGGCCGCCATAAGCAACGAGCCCATGCTGGCGCACTGGCCCATGCAATAAGTTGCGACGTCGCAGGGGACCCACTGCATGGTGTCGTAGATCGCCATGCCTGCAGTAACGCTACCGCCGGGGCTGTTGAGATAGAGGTGGATGTCGGCCTTAGGGTCCTGGTGGGCCAGGACTAGAAGCTGGGCCACGACCAGGTTGGCGACGTTATCGTCGATCTCGGTGCCGAGAATAATGATGCGGTCTTGGAGCAGGCGTGAATAGATATCCATCGCCCGTTCTTCACGGCCGCTTCGCTCAATGACGATCGGGACCAACGGCATGAGTTTGATCCTGGGTTAGGTGGGTCAGGCGGTCGTGATCACGCAAAAACGACAACGCAGGAACGCGATCCTCAACTATTAGCTCGCGATGACTTTGGCGGCCTCGGCGGGCGGAATCTGGCCGACGACTTCATCGACCAGCCCGTACTCTTTGGCCTGGATCGCGCTGAGGTAACGGTCCCGTTCGGTTTCCTTGGCAACCTTCTCGATCGGCTGGCCCGTATGCTTGGCCAGGATCTCGTTGATCACCTGCTTGCTCTTGATGATCTCTTCCGCCTGGATCTCAATATCCGAGATCTGCCCGCCAACCTGTCCGTGAGGCTGGTGAATCATCACTTTCGAGTGGGGCAGCGAGAACCGGCGTCCCTTGGTTCCACCCGCGAGCAAGACTGCGGCCCCGGAAGCCGCCATGCCGATGCAATAGGTTGCGATCGGGCACTCGATAAACTGCATCGTGTCGTAGATGGCCAGCGTACTCGAGACGCTTCCACCCGGACTATTGATGTAGAAACTGATCCCTTGCGTACGATTCTCGTACTGGAGGAAAAGAAACTTCATCACTGCTTCATTGGCAACCCCGTCGTCGATCACCCCTTGAAGGAAGATGATCCGATTTTCGAGGAGAAGGTCGCCGAGAGTCATCTGACGCTGCCGGGCATAGTCGCGGTAGCGCTGGATCCGAGGCTCGGCGAGCGGATGATCATACATCATTGGCACGGTCCTCGGCGGGCACACAGCCCACAACGGCGACTAGCCCTTTGCCTCGGCGAAGAGGTTCGAAGGCCGAGATCACCGAGCGAGCCGGGCCGATAGAGAAAAACTCAACCCCAACACGTCAGGAGCGTCCAGGCCTTTCGACCTGGAACGCTCACTCGTTGACGACATTGTATGCGATCAGGGCAAGCCTTGCGCCGATCTGGTGCAAACCCAATTCCGAAATTATTCGGAAGGAGTGGCCTTTGGCGTGCCTGCAGCCTCTGCGGCCTCAGCAGCTTCTGCTGCGTCGATCGCGGCAGGGTCGGCAATTTCAGGAGCGGCGAACGCGGCCTGGTCAAGAGTCTCGACCGCCCGCTGTTCTTCCATCGGCACGTCTTCGACGCTGATGTACTGAAGAATACGCTCGATGGTCTTCTCTTCAAGGATCTGGGAAGCCAGCGCTTCTCCGAGTCCTTCCTTCTCGATCCGAGCCCGGACGCGTCGTGGGCTCTCGTCGGTTCGAGCGGCAAGGACCCTGATCTGCTCTTCAAGGTCTTCTTCTTCAACCTTGATCTCTTCGGCGTCTGCGATCTTCGAGAGCAAGAAGTATTCCTTCAAGCTGCGAGTCGTCGACTCATGAGCATTGGCCCGGATCTCCGCCTCGCGAGCCCGGATGTCCATATCACCGAGCCCACCTTGACGCATCTCGCTGACCAGTCGTCGCAGTGTCGACTGTTCCTGACGCGCCACCAGGTTGGTTGGCAGATCGAACGGGATCTCGACAATCAACTTGTCGAGGATCTCTTTACGAATCGCCTGCTTCTGCTGATAAGCCAGCCGTTTCTCAAGTGTGGTCTTCACCTCATCGCGGAGGTCGTCCATGTCTTCAAAGCCTGTGGACGCGAAGTACGCGGGGGTGGGATCGGGCAGGCGGAGCTGCTTGAGGTCGAGAATCGTGATATCGACCTGAACCTCCTGACCGCGGAGAGCGGGGTCTGGCGAGGAGGAACCAATCTCTGCCTGGGCAACTCGTTGCTCGCCGGGCTTGGCACCTGCGACAACACTCCCGAAGTCGCGAACAATGCCGTCCTGGAACCGAAGGTCGGGCTGGAGCCGGAACTTCACCTCTTTGGCTTCGTTCAGGGCAATGCCATTGCGGCTGAACGCAAGGTCGGCCGTGACGTAATCATTAATCTCGGCCCCACCCTCCAACTTCGGCACCATCAGGGCCGACCGCTCCAGGAAGAGCCGGACCTGGGCGTCGATGTCCGCCTCAGAGATCGTTTTCACCGGTCGGTGAACCACGAGATTCTTGTAGGCGGGGAGTGGGAAGTCGGGCTGAACCTCGACATCGATCTCGAATCGCATCGGCCCGTGTTCGGGGAGTTCGATCGCATCAATATCAAGATTTGGGGCCGTAATTGGCTTAATCTTGTAGTCTAGATCAATCTGTCCGAGGGCGGCCATGAGAAGGTCGGTCTTGACCTGCCCCGCAACCTGCTTCTTGAACATTTTCTCGACCAGTTGACGAGGAGCGCGACCGGGTCGGAAACCCGGAACGGCAGCTTCCTTCTTCATGGTGCCGAACGTCTCTTCGAACTGTTTGTCGATGTCGGTTCGGGCAACCGCGATCTTGAGGTGTTTTTTGCACGGACCAACATCCGTGATTACCACCTCGAGATCAAGTTTAGCCTTAACTTCTTCCGTGGCAACTTCTGCCTCGGCGACGGCACCATCGTCTGCTTGTGATTCTGTCTCGCCGGTGTTCATCGGGGCAATCCTCGGTCGTCGTCGTGGGCCGCCGCGGCAAAAGACCGCCAACACGCACCCGACGCGCTCGAGCGTTGCCGCTGGCCCTGAAGTGGCGAAGAAAAAAAATGGAGCGGGAGATGGGATTTGAACCCACGACAACCACGTTGGCAACGTGGCGCTCTACCCCTGAGCTACTCCCGCTATGAGTTTGACGGCTCACCACCGAAACGGTAAATGAGAGTCACAACGTCACTCACCCCGCAACTTAGGCGAGGTAGGAAAAGTATAAAGGGATTAGCCCCAATTGCAAGAAGTTTCCGCCCAATTCCAAAATTCCTGACCAAATGACCACACGACCTGATTCCATGAGGCGTGAAAACCCTCGACTTCTCGCGTGCGTTTACCTTGTCCTTGCCACACAGCCACGGGCATGTTAGTTTCCACCGCATTCCGCTCACGCCAGAACGCGTAAGCATCCAATATGCGGGGTAAGCTACCCCGAGCGCTCCTTAGGTGCGACCTCTCATGGACTTTCAACTCGTCGTGGTCAAAGGGCGGAGCCAGGCAAACGCATTCAAGCTAGCCGATGGCATAACCACGGTTGGACGCCAGGACGATTGCGAGTTACCGATCAAGTCCTCCCAGGTGAGTCGACGGCATTGTCAGCTCTTTGAGAAGAAGGGCATGCTGATGGTCAAGGACCTGGGGAGCTCGAATGGGGTCTTTGTCAACGGTAAACGCATCAACGAGCAGCAAGTCCTTGAGCCAGGCGATGAAATTACGATCGGCCAGGCGACGTTCCGGGTCGAGAAGCTTGGCCAGCCCGCCTCAACCGTCGCGAAGCCGATGCCTGCAAAGGCCGGCGATACGGCCATCACCGACGCAATTATCGACGATTCGTCCGACGAGGAGTTTGAGATCGATTTTGATGAAGAGCCCGCCAAGCCTGCTCCGAAGCCGGCACCGGCTCCAGTACCTGCCCCCGCAGTTGCGGTTGTGCCCGTCAAGCCAATCCCGCCGTCCGCCGCACCGATTCCGACTCCGACTCCTGCACCCGCACCCGTTGTTGAGGAGAATTCGACCCCCATGGCGGACGACGCGGTCGCGGACTTCCTGCTCAACATTAAGTTAGACGACGACTAATCCCAACCGAAGTTGCTTTGTTGGGCTGCGATTGAGAATTCGTAGTTATGAGTAACAGAACCCTGGGCAGACGGTTAAACGGTCTGCCTGCACACTATTGAGTCCTCAACGATGGCCCGAATCAAGAACTCCCCTGAGGTGGTTCAGAAAAAGTACTCACTCGCCGAGCGGCTTCGCGTACTGCGAGTCGAAAAGTACGGTGAGCGTGGCGGCCCTGAACTCGCCAGGCAGTTAGGTGTTCCGATTCGAACATGGTACAACTATGAGTCCGGTATCACCGTACCGGCTGAAGTTGTCCTAAGACTTGTTGAACTGACAGGGGTTGAACCACTCTGGTTACTGAATGGTCAGGGCGACAGCGGCGTGTCCAAGTTGGGCGATCAGAGCACGAATTGTGCGCAACCGGCCCGATTCACTTCGGCAGAATCGCACCTTCGCGAGGCACTCCGTCAGCTTGAGTCAAGGCTGGAGGTCGATGGAGCCACACCACGTCGTCAGAGATCACCAGACGCCGTGAACGGTAAACATCAAGAAACCGACACGAGCGAGCACGCAACCGGCTTTGGTGGAACGAATTGCCCTAACCCTGACGGACAACGTTCTGCCGTATCGCATCGAGCGTGGGGGGAAGAAGAGGTTGCACTCTGTGTTCGTGTCTTCGGAGAACACATGGCCCCAGTTCTCGGTGATGGGGCGTATGTTGCCTTCTCTGAGCTGGCTGTCGATCCCATTGAACTTCACAGTAAGCTTGTGGTCGCCTGGATTCAGGGGAAGCCAATCGTGCGCTGGTATCAGTTCGCGGGTTCGCACGCGATCCTGGTCGCTGAAAACCTGACGGCTGCCCCGACCTCGATTCTCGTTCCACTGGTTCGTGAGTCGGAACATGACAAGATTCGACGAGTCTTGTGGGTCACCACGCCGCACTGATGCGTTGGGCTACCAGCTCACGTGCTCATCCAGGCAGGGCATGATCATTATCTTACCATCCCCCATCCTCCCCGTGCGTCCGTTGCCAACGATCGCGCGGATTGCTGCTGGGAGATCGTCGTCCATGACAAAGAGTGTGAATTCGATCTTGGGTAGGAATGAGCTATTATATTCGCTACCGAGGTAGCGATGGAGCCGGTTTTTCTGGCGGTTATAGCCCATCGCTTCCCGGACGGTTCCCCCCAGGATTTCGAGACCTTCGAGGGCGGCAAGCACTGCGCCAGCGCGGAAAGGTTTCACGAGTGCGATGATCTGAACCAATGGACCGCTCCCAGGATTGGCTGGATGGGTGGCACGCAACTTGACAAGGCGTGCCCGACTACGGACAGTGTGAGCCAGTGGAAACGGCGGGCCACTGTCAGCAAGTCTAGCACGAGCCGACCTCCTACGACGATTCGGGCCCCGGACCGACTGAACGATCGACTCAAGCGCGAGGTGGGAAATGCGACGGGTGTCTGCGATGCTGCTCTCCGCCAGCTTTATGATTGCGTGCGGCTGCGGCAAGCCCGCCTACGACAAGCGGCTCGAGGCGACGATCGAGAAGATCCGGTACCAGGCTGAGCTGAACAAGAAGCTCTCCCTGCCTCCCGCCACCACCGATGGCAAGTTTGTGGAAATGCAAGTCTTCGTGCGTCCCCCCAAGGGCGACACATACATCAAGACTTTCTTCCTGGGCGAGCCCACCCCTGGGATCTTCGACCTCACCGAGAGCTTCACGGACAAGGCGACTGGGCACGCCTTTCATACAATTGCTCGAGTGAAGCAAGCGAAGAAGGCCCCCGCCAAAGGCCAGCCAGCCGCCGCCGCCGAGCCTGCCGTTGCCCGTGGCGAGTTCACAGCCGATCTGCTCGCTTTCTTGCAGCAAGTCTATGGAGCCGCCGACGAGATTCAGCCCGCCAAGCTCAAAAACGAGAAGAAGAAGAATAACGATTTTCGCAAGTTGAGCTTCGTTACCACAGGCGCAAACAACGTCTCGACCACGGTCCAGGTGTTCATTTACAAGAAAGAACCCCACGACGTGGCTCTTGTCTTCGTCATGCCGACCGCAAACGTCGCGAAGCAACTCTCGACAATCGACCTCTGCCTCGAATCCTTCGCTGTTGGCAATAAAGCCAAGTCCGCCTACTCCGGAGGAGCGAGCGAGGAAGAAGGGGGCGAGGCAGCGGCCTCAGGCTCAAACTTCTAGTTGCTCCGTTTTGCGGTCGCGAGAGGTGGGTAAGACCCACCTCTCGATCGCTCAGAGTCGAGCATTCCGTGAAGGCAAAATGCCCACGCGTCCGTGGGCATTGCTGCCGCATCATTGATGCGGCCGTTACGCGGTTGTTTTGGAGAGGTTGAGCTTGGTTACACCAGCTCTACCGATTCGGTGACCTCAACGTCGGAGGCAATCCAAGCCTCCTGAGCCATTCGGTCTTCGTCATCGCCGATGTGTTCGAGAAGTTCTTCCCGAACGATCATCACGTCGGGCGGGGCTTCGATCCCGATCCTGACCTGGTTGCGGTCGAAGCGAACAATCGTGATCACGATGTTCTCGCCAATCCGAATCTGTTCCGATCGCTTACGGCTGAGTACAAGCATGAGAAGCATCCTCCTTGCGATCTCGTAGGGGCCTCGGCTCCTCCTGGCTCTGGCCCGTGGTGGTTCCTACCACCTAGTCAATCGCAATTACTACAATCTGAACGACAGCTCGTCTTTAGCATTTTGTAAAATTAGCATAACGATCGTTATCAGACAAAGGCGACTGCTCAGAATACGCAAGCTAGGAGAAATAGGTGGGCCGGTGTCCAAGGCACCTGAATTGCTCAGGCTGCGAGCGATCTTAAACCAAAAGGGCCTCGAACGTTGTTTACTGATCAAATTTAATAATACTCATTTATGTTTATGATTTATCTTCATATCGCAAATGAAGTGCGGTTAGCGGTATTTCATCACCTTGATCTGCTGCTCGAATTGCTTCGAGATATTGATCTCGAATCACACTCTTTGAGCCAATCACGTCTTCTGGCCAAGCAGTGATGTGATATCCATGACACTTCAACCAGATGTTCGATAACATTCGCGCCCACCGTCCGTTCCCATTCGAGAACGGGTGGATCTGAACCGTTCGATGGTGAAGTCTCACAGCTTGTGTGGGTATGCTCTTCCCTTGATTTCCCCAAAAGACGAGATCGTCTAGCACGCCTTGCAGACTCATCGGAACCTGGTGCCATGCGCATCCGAGGTTAAGATTTTCTCGCCGAAATGTTCCGGCCCAGTTCCAAACATCTGCAAGTGGAGTCGCTTCGTCCAAGTCAGGGTGAATGGTGCTGATCGCCGCGAGGGCTTCGCTGCGAGGTACTTCACCACCGCCTTGCGAATGTTCTCCGCCTCCGCCCGGTTCCGTTGAGCCCTCGTTGTGATGTCCTTCGGTTTGAGTCCAGAAGGATCAATGGGAGTTTCGCCGCTCAATTCTTCCCAACCTGTCACTCTTCGCTCCAGAGTCTTCGATTTGATCCTACCAGCAGTTCATGAGTCGTCTTCTCAATCATCAGGACGATCGCTTCTTTCTCGACGGCCTGGCCTTCCAGCCCGGAAGTTCCTTGGACAAGAGCAACGAGCCGCTTCGCCTTCAGTTCGGCCTGCTCGCGTTTCAGTTTCGGGGGCGTAACTTCTGAAGCCAACGAGAGTGATAGGCCCATGGACTCGGCAATTGCCACGATGTTCGTGAAACTCGCCGCCGAGTGACGACCAGAGAGGATACGTTGCACGGTCGGACGAGAGACGCCGCAACGCTTCGAGAGTAACTCATAGCTTAGCCCAAGGGCTCGGCGACGAACATCAAGGCTCTTAAGTAAGGGGGTTTCGTCGTGCACTCGCTTATTTCCTACTTCTCAAAATCCACAGCTAATATTAACCTCAAGATATCCGTACTAATGAGAAATTGCAATCGAATTCTGTATCATATACGATACGAGATCTAGACTCGCTCCACAACGATCCCGTGGCACCGCTTACGTCTTTGGTCGCTTGTCACCGGTTCGTTTGGGACGCTTCAGTCGGTAACCGATCATCCAATTAAACCAAGGTCGGTGCAGGTTCCTGGTTTCGAGCCACTCGGTAATCCCTAGGTAGTGGGTGGCATTCACTGTAAACTCTGCTACCCAGCGGAGATAAAAGGGACCGGCATCGACTGGCTTACCCATCCGGACGACGACGGCGGGTTTCTCACGTCGGTTCTTGTCAAAGGGGATCAGCGCGACCTGCCCTGGATAGAGAAGCCCGAAAATTGTGGGCTTACGCCAGGGTGCATGGATGATGTAGTCCTGGCCGAGTTGGGGTTCACCGTCTCGGAGCTTGAGGACGAGGTCGGATCGGGTACCAGCCTTTGCATCGGAGAAGTAGTAGACGAAGGTGTCGGTATCGACGTGGACACGTCCCCATCCCCAGGTCTTCATTGCCAGCCGGATCTCCTCGGAGCCGGCGTTGTGGTCGTGGTATCCCCTGCCCTCAAAGTTTAACGCGTTCGCGTCCGGCCCGTTGATTTCGATATGCCCGGTTACCTGACAATCCCCAGCGACAAGTGTCCACTCGTGGCGACTTTCTGGCGTGCCGAGGTCGGTCGCAAAGGGGACGGTCGAGGCCGCCGGAACAAACCGGAATGAAACCTTAATCACGCTTTGGCCGTCGAGTGCGGGAGTCTCGACTGTCAATTGGTAGCCAGTTTGGTCCCGTTCGAGCCGATTTGAATCGACCTCGACCGTGAATGGTGCGGTTTGATGGCGGAAATCCTCAGCCTTATATCCGTTGAGTGCATACGCGAGCGTCTTGCCGTCACGATACCAATGGATGCCGATCGCGCAGTGGTCGAGCGGATTTGGGGCTGGAAACTTGGACGGATTGCGAAGGTGACAGAGGGTCTGGACGCCGTACTCGGGGTCAAACGGTAAAGATGCGTACCAGACAATGACGATGGCGTCGCGCCCATCAGAACTGATGGCATCAAAATACCACCACTCTTGCGAGCCTGCTGTTCCGAAGTTCACGAAGCGATCGGGATCGCTCTCGACCCGCTCGAACCATGGTTTGTTCAGGAGTTCGTCTAGCACCAGTCGCTCCTCAAGCGTTCGGCCAAGGTCTCTCGCTGACATCCGCCGAGAGTACGAAGCTTGCGTGCCAGGGGAACATGAGCTCGAGTGCGAAAGATATCGTAGTCAAGCTTCTCAATCTCACCGAGAATCCCACCATAGAGTCGCCCCATGACTCGGACTGTCAATCGGCTTGTTGCTCCGATCAAGTCCGGAATTCCCAGCTCGGCCCGGGCGTACTCCTGGCGTGCCCGGTCGATCTGGAACTTCAACAAGTTGGAGAAGTTGGTGTCGACTCGACCTTCCTTAAGTTGGTCCTCATCGACCCCAAATTGTTGCAACTCATCTCGTGGTAGATAGATCCGACCACGGTCGAGGTCCTCCTTGATATCGCGAAGAATGTTCGTCAATTGCATCGCTCTGCCAAGCGAGAGGGCATGGGGGAAACACCGCTCGTGGCGATAACCGAAGAGGTAGGTCATCATCAGTCCGACCACGCCCGCGACTCGGTAGCAGTAGAGATCAAGCGCGGGATAGTCGGCATAGCGATCGATCGTGAGGTCCATCGCCATCCCATCAAGCAGGTCATCGAAGAGACTCTTCGGGATGCCTCGGTCGCGGACTGTGTGCCGAAACGCAGCAAGTCCCGGGGGTGACATTCGGTCCGAGTACGCGAGTTCAAGAACGTCTCGGGCGATATTGAGCTGGGCCGTGGCTTCCGTGAGATCCCGAGCGTCATCAACACCATTATCGGCCCAGCGGCAGAAGGCATAGACGGCATACGCATGAGCCTGAGTCTCGCGTGGCAAACACGAGGATGCGAAGTAGAATGTCTTGGCGTAGTGTTGGGTGATCCGTCGACAAACGCGAGCACCTCGTGCCGAGACCTCCACGCCATGATGGGGAGGTTCGGAAACAAGTTTGACCGAATCGTGTTCGTTCGCAACCAGGCTCATAGCCACTTTTCAAGGACTTTCGCGCTTGAAATCACCCCAGGCATGCCGGCACCCGGGTGGGTCCCTGCCCCGACGAAGTAGAGGCCATCGACATCCTCACTCTTATTATGAGGCCGGAACCACGCGGATTGGGTCAGAATCGGCTCGAACTGGAACGCTGAACCGGCATAAGCATCAAGCTTGGTCTCGAAATCCTTGGGGGTGAAGATGAGTTTAGAAATCAAATGCTTGCGAAGGTCGGGCACGAGATGGTCCTTCTCGAGCGCCTTAAAAATCCGCTCGGCGTACTCATCTTTCATCGCGTCCCAATCTTGCCCGCCCCCTAGGTGAGGGACGGGGCTAAGAACATAAAAGCATTCACAGCCGGGGGGTGCAAGGCTCGGGTCGGTCCGAGTCGGTGTGTGGAGGTAGAGCGAGAAGTCGTCTGCAACAACCTTTTTATCGAAAATATCACCAAGCAGCCCTTGGTAACGAGGCCCAAGAATGATCGAGTGGTGCGGCAGGTGCTCATACGTTCTGTTGGTGCCAAAGTACACCACGAAAAGCGACATGGCATAACGCATCTTCTCTAACCGACGGTCGGTCCACTTTCGGCGGTGCTCGGGTCTGATCAGCTTGCGATACGTGTTGGCCACATCCCCATTCGAGACCACGACATCGGCTGGAATCACATCTCCATCAGCCAAGCGAACCCCGGTGACCTTCCCCGCCTCAACATTGATCTCTTCCACTCGCGCATTGAGCTGTATTGTCCCCCCCAGGTCTTCCAGTAGTCGAACCAAGCCACGGACTAAAGCCCCGGTCCCCCCCATCGCGAAATGGACGCCCCATGTCTTCTCGAGGTAGTGGATCATCGAGTAGATCGACGACGACCGAAGGGGATTCCCGCCAATCAGCAGAGGCTCAAACGAGAAGATTTGCCGAAGCGCAGGGTCCTTGATGTAGTGCGCGACCCGTGAATAGACCGACTGCTCGGCCCTTAACTTGATCAGGTCTGGAGCGACTTTGACCATCTGCCAGATGTTGTGGAACGAGGCATCGGCCAAGTCAGTGAACGCCCTATCGAAGATCCGCCGACTGTAGTCCAGGAAGGCTCGATACCCGGCAACATCGTCGGGATTAAACCTTGCGATCTCGGCTTCGAGTTGGGCCTGGTCGCCGTTGTAGTTGAACTGGCGACCATCGTCGAAGAAGATCCGGTAATAGGGGTCGCAAGGGACGATCTTCACGTAGTCGGCGATCGTCTTGCCATTGAGCGCTGCGAGCTCGTCGAGCACGAACGGAACAGTAATGATCGTTGGTCCAGCATCATACGTAAAGCCCTTGTCTGTATAGACATAAGCCCTGCCGCCCGGCTTGTCACGCATCTCAAGAACGGTTGTGTGGTAACCTTTCGCTGCCAGTCGGATCGCGGCTGCCAGACCTCCGAATCCACTGCCGATTACGACGACTCGGCGCTTATCTGAGGAACCTGAAGACAAGGCGGGAGAGGAGAGACTCATCGTTTGATCAGACTTGGGTCAGAGGGCGGGAGCCGTTTCAACTGGGAACGCGACTAAAGATGGCGACGATTCCGACACCGAGCTTCCAGCCGCAGGGGCGAAGAGTTGCATCAAGGCAAGAAAACCACGTCTCTGGGTCGTTTCGAGTTCGGTATCGCGAAGTAACTCCGAAGCCTCTCGTCCCACTCGGTCGAGCCGACTCCGACACTCGTCGATTGCTCCCGTCTGTTGGATTAAGGTGAAGAGCCTCTGACGACGATCGAGCCCCACCGGCATCTCCAACGCCTCGTTGATCGCGCGTCGGCATCGATCTGACCCCAACTCGTACGCCAACCACAGAACCAGCGTCCGCTTGCCGGTGTCCAAGTCCGCGTGATCGCCGTAAGTTAGGTCAGTTAAGAGAGATTCGAGATCATTCTGAACCTGATATCCAAACCCAAGCAAGTCGCCAAATCGACTCAGAACCCTACCAATGGGTGCGCTGGAACCGGCCAGGATTGAACCTAGCACCAACGGCCCCGAGATACTGTACCGAGCTGTCTTGCGTTGATACGCCTCGACAATCTGGCTCTCACTTAGCCGATCGAGTGGACAATTCTCGTAGAGAATATCCAGGGCCTGGCCGACCCCGGTTTCGAGGAGCACATCGGCGATCAATTTGTAGGACCGAACCTGTGTCGCATCGTCCAGGCCCGATCGGCTAAGCATGCGCATCCCCAGAGCGCACAAAAGATCACCAGCGACGAGTGCCAAATCTGAGGCATGCTTGCGTGCGCTGGAGTGATTGGGATCACGAAGATCGTGACGGATTGCTTCATGAAGAGTTGCCCGCTCACGGCGTAGGACACTTCCATCGATCAAATCGTCGTGAACAAGCATGAATGCGTGGAAGATCTCTAGGCTGGCTGCTGCGAGCCAGACCGGTTTGGCAACTCGATGGGATCGGCCTGATAAGATGCGGAAGCTGGCGACACAGAGCCGAGGACGGAGCCGTTTTCCACCGTGGAGCACGAACTCGCTGGCCTGTTCGTACAGTGGGCGGACATGTGGGCTCGCGGCGTGCCTCCGCCTAGACTCCGCCAGGAATGCGGAGAGGTAGAGGTCAATCCGATCTCGGTCCGAGGGGGGCGAGAGTCGGTCGGTCCAGAGCGCCTGGGCGAGGCTGGCGGCATTGGGCACGAGAGTCCCTCGTCAACGGTGAATTCTAGTGAACGGATTGTTGCCTTCCCGAAACAAGCTCCCAGCCTCACTGAGTTTACGACATGAGGAAACCCAATGATATGAAACCCGTTGGCAAGCAACATAACCCTTAAAGGGTAGTATAAACGCGCGGCCAGAGTTGAGGGCCCAGGTTTGTCAACTTCGTGTCGCAGCGCATTTGCATGGGGTAATGTGCATGGTGTCGACTTGTCAGAACGTCAATTGGTCCCTACAATAAGCGTGTCTAATGATGGAACCCCTGCTTGTGCGCGCCCACCTTTGCGTTTCGTACGACGAAGCGACCGCTCACCGCCTCCCCACCTCCTCGGCGGAATTCTCCCGATGACTCGACGCAACGACATCCGTAACGTGGCCATTATCGCCCACGTCGATCATGGCAAGACTACCTTGGTCGATGTCCTCTTGCGCCAGTCCGGCCAGTTCCGGGCGAGCCAACTTGTGGGCGACTGTATTCTCGACTCGAATGATCAGGAACGCGAGCGTGGGATCACCATTCTCGCCAAAAATATTGCAATTAATTACGGCAGCACCAAGGTCAATGTCATCGATACTCCGGGCCACGCCGACTTCGGTGGCGAGGTCGAACGGACCTTGCAGATGGCTGACGGTTGCCTTGTCCTGGTCGACTCGTTCGAAGGCCCGATGCCGCAGACCAAGTTTGTGCTCCGTAAGGCGTTCGCGAACAAGCTCCGCCCGATCGTCGTGATCAACAAGATCGATCGACCGGACGCTCGTCCCGAAGAGGTTCTCAACGAGGTTTTTGACACCTTTATCGAACTTGGTGCCAGCGAAGAGCAGGCCGACTTCCCCTACATTTTCGCATCCGGTCGCGCTGGATTCGCGTCACACGACCCGCACGCCACCTCGGGTGATATGCGTCCGCTCCTGGACCTGATCCTTGAGAAGGTACCTGGCCCGGAGGTTGATGTCGATGGTGCGTTTCAGATGCTCTGCACCACCCTCGACTTCTCCGAATATGTAGGCCGGATCGGGATTGGTCGAATCACCGCCGGGCGTGTCAAACGCGGCCAGCGGGCGATGCTGATGGGTGCGAATGACGTACGCACCACCGGGACGATCGATACGGTCATGGTTTTCGATAAGCTTGGTCGGGTCGAAGTTGAGTCGGCTGAGGCGGGTGATATCGTCGCCCTGGTCGGGTTCGGCGATGTCGGAATTGGCGACACGATCACCGATGTCGAGGGTGGGATCGCCCTGCCTCGTATCGAGGTCGGTGAACCTACCTTGAGCATGTTCTTCACCGTGAATACATCCCCACTCGTGGGCGAAGGCGACTTCCTGACCTCGCGCCACTTGAAGGACAGGCTCGACCGCGAGCTGCGATCGAACGTCGCTCTTCGTGTCGAAGCGACCGATGAACGGGACTCCTTCAAGGTTTCCGGGCGAGGCCTGCTCCACCTCTCGGTTCTCATTGAGTCGATGCGTCGTGAAGGCTATGAACTCGCAGTTGGCAAGCCGGAGGTCATCGTCAAGGAATTTGACGGCGTCAAGTATGAGCCCTACGAATACCTTGTTGTTGACGTTCCGCATGGTCAGATGGGACCAGTGATGGAGTTGGTCGGCGCTCGCCGTGGTGAGCTTTCGAAGATGGATGTCAAGGGGGCCTATGCCCACCTTGAATTCCAGATTCCCGCCCGAGGCTTGCTTGGGTTGAGAAATCGCCTCATGAGCGCCACGCAGGGCGAGGCGATCATGCACCACACCTTCCACGACTATCAGCCCCTCAAAGGCGACATTCCCCGCAGACCTAACGGCGTCATGGTGAGCATGGTCGACGGTCAAGGCGTAGCCTTTGCGATGGACAGCCTTCAAGAGCGCGGCACAATGTTCATCTCCCCTGGCGATGACGTTTACGCAGGCATGATCGTCGCGGAGAACTCGCGTGGCGACGATATGACGGTCAATCCTTGCAAGGAGAAGAAGCTCACCAACATGAGAGCTTCTGGCTCCGATAAGAACGTCCTCCTCAAGCCCCCTCGCCAGTTGACCCTGGAAATTGCTCTCGAGTACATCGAGACCGACGAACTCGTTGAGATCACCCCCTCGAAGATTCGGCTTCGGAAGAAAGAGCTTACCGAAGAGGGTCGCAAGCGAGCGGCCCGAGGAAGTACCCGTAAAGTCGGGGTCTAAGCACAGTGAGAAACACGGAGCCGAAAGGCTCCGTTTTTCATTTCGAACGTAGTCGCCTGATTCGTTCGCAACGCATGGCGATGTGGGTGAACTTTTTGATCTGCGGCGGCGAGCTCGTTGCATTCGGACTTTCGTGGAGGGATCTTCTCGCCGTTCGACTGTCCAATGGACTAAAGTATTCCTGAGGCGATTTGAACCCTTAGGAGATCACGCTGATGGCCCACGAAACTGTCTCGAACGACACCAAGACCTGGCCCGACCTGGCAATCGGCCTCTACGGTGCCCTAACCGGTCGAGGTGCTGAGATTATCTATGAGTTCGAGAACTTTGAACTTCTTGTTCCGAGCAGTGCGTCGGCCGACGCGACCCATGCAAAGTGGAAAATGAACGGGGTGCTGAAGATCCGGACTCGCGACCATGGCCAAGGCTAATCCGTCCCCTACAGGGCTCGACTTAACCGGGCAGATCTCGCTTCTGGTCGATGACGTCCCGTGTGTCATCGACTGCCGCGGCGACAAGGTGGTTCTGGTCGTTGCCGATATGAAGACGGCACTCGACCTGCGCCGAAAGTTGTCTTCGAGCATTGCTCGTCTTCCTCAAGTTGTAACTTGGCTGCAAGTCGCCTCGTTGACGCTTGAAGTGGAAGTGGCAGGGAGATGCCTGGGTCAGCTTGGCTCTGAGATTCGACCGAATTGGGTCGCGAAGGTGCTGGGACTCAGCCCGTTTCATATTCCGGCTAAGGCACTTTCAGCGGCATTGACCAAAAATTTCTGGCGGGGAAGATCGTCGTGATAACAGATCAACCGATACTCGTCACAGGGGCGACCGGCTACATTGGTGGCCGGTTGGTTCCTCAGTTGTTGGCTAAGGGTTACCGGGTTCGATGTCTGGTGCGAGACCCGAAACGTCTCAAGGGTCGTGGATGGGAGGCCCAGGTTGAGGTCGTCGCAGGTGATGTCCTCGATCCAATCTCGTTAAAATCTGCGATGCTCGGCTGCCATTCTGCCTTCTACTTAGTCCACTCGATGGGGGGTGGTGAGGGCTCGTTCGAAGATCGTGACAATCAAGCGGCTGCGAATTTCGCCGAATCCTGTGCAAATGCAGGTGTGACTCGAATCATCTACCTTGGTGGTCTCGGCAGACGTTCAGAGAAGTTGTCAAAGCATTTGACAAGTCGCCACGAAGTTGGTGATGTGCTCCGGAAAGGTTCAGTTCCGGTCACAGAACTTCGCGCGGCGATGATTATTGGGTCGGGGAGTGCATCGTTCGAGATGATTCGTTCCTTGGTGCATCGGCTGCCGGTGATGATCTGCCCTCGGTGGGTTTCGAACCGAACGCAACCGATTGCGATTCGAAATGTTCTGGCGTACCTGATCGGCTGTCTAGAAAATAATAAGACTTCAGGTCATGTTTATGATATCGGTGGTCCTGACGTTCTCACCTATAAAGATATGATGATACGGTTTGCGGCGATTCTCGGTCGCAAACGTTGGATTATTGTGGTACCAGTTCTCACCCCCCGGCTCTCGGCATATTGGGTGAACATGGTGACGCCTGTTCCTGCGTCGATCGCGTTCCCGCTCATTGAAGGACTTAAGTCCGAGACGATTTGCGAAGATGATTCAATCAAAGAAATCGTCCATGTTGAACTGGTAGGGTTTGAACAGGCGGTGAAATACGCGTTAGAGAAGATCCGTCTCCACGACGTCGAAACTCGCTGGACGAACGCGATTCCTGCACACATGCCGCTCAGATCCGCGAAGTTTGAGCCCGACGAATTTCCCGTGAAGGATTGCCAGCGTGTCGCGTGCTCGGCCAGTACGGAAACGCTCTTCCAGCGTGTTCAGCAAGTCGGAGGCGATGTTGGCTGGTATTACGCCGACTGGCTCTGGGTGATCCGCGGCTTGATGGATCGCGCGATCGGCGGAGTCGGTTTGAGGCGAGGTCGACGCGACCCTGAGCGGATCTTCGTCGGCGACGCCCTCGATTTCTGGCGAGTGGAAGACTTCGTGCCAGGCCGCCGATTGCTTCTTCATGCCGAGATGCGAGTTCCTGGCGATGCGTGGCTCGAATTTGTCGTCGAGCCCCGAGTCGCCGCTCCTGGTTCCATTCTTCTTCAGACCGCGTATTTCAAACCGATGCGATTCTGGGGCCTGCTTTATTGGTACGCCTGTTACCCGCTCCACTGGTTTGTGTTCAATGGTATGGCCAACGGCATCGTCAATGCTGCAAAATTGACGATTGAGGCGAAGCCGCTTTTGAATGAACCAGAGGTTCAAGCGGACGTCATTCTTCACTGAACGGCACGATGAATTGATCGTCGCCACATTCCGTTTTCCTGGCGGACGAGCCACTGGCAGTAACGCAGCAAATAGGCGAACCCACGGATCGGGTTCCGCACAACGTGTCGTCAGAATCTCAAGAACACGGGACAAGTCGTCCCGTGTCCTTGAGATTCTTGAGATCATGGTCTTATTTCCTTGCACCACTGGGGCTGGGTGCCGCAGTTGCGGGACCGACCTCAGCTTTGCCTGTTTCGACGGTTGGCGCGGGTGTTACCGGGGCCGGTGTCCCTTCACCGCAGCCGAGGAGCGACATAGGAGCAATCACCAAGATTAGGCCGACGGCCGCACGAAATCGTTGCTTTCTCATCGTTGATATCATCCGCAGGGTCAGAACTCGTATGATCCAGAAGTGTGGGGATGGTTCACCCCAGCGATCACTTCACAAATGAACCAACTGAAGAGCCGCTTGTCATACGCTCAAAATAAGGAATAACCTCCCCATCTTGATCAGAGAGACAGTCCCAGGTCTAGAGGGGGGAAGTTATCTCGAATCCTTTGACAGGCCGTTTCCGTCTTAGTAGCTGTCAGAACTAACCACCTCGCCTCCGCCTGGACTGCTAAGACTTCGCCAGACTGCAAGATTGATCGTGTCCTTGAAAAACTTGACGCTGCCGTCCGCCAGCAAGGCATTCACACCACCTGGGTGCCGGCTTCGCGCAGCGTTAAACGTGGGATACCCGCCCGTACAAGGGGGGGTTCGTGAATCACCAACGCTGCACCAAGGCTGGCCTTTTGCATTTCCACCCATGACATCACTGATCTTTGAATTGGGGGGTGTGTAGGCCATGAACATGGTGCAGTTTCGGTCATCATTGAAGACGTCGCCCCGATGGTCGTACATCCCCCCTGCGGAGTTCGGACCCATGATGACCTCGGCGACCAGGAGCGTATTACTTGTGCCATCAATGAACTCGCTTAGGATCGAAGCCACATTCCCTTTGAAAGGGGCTCCCGCGAACAGGACTGATCCGGCAAGCCCAGTCATCGGGTTGACACTCTCGATTCCTTGGCCAGTTTCCGCCTGAAAGAAGTGCGTATTCCCCCAGTTTACGCCGAAGTTCCCCTTGCCGCGAGGATAGGGGGTATCGGGTTCCTGGATCGTCGGAAAGTCACTGGGGCATTGGAACATCTTGATCGGAGTGCGAATCACCGTCGTGTTTGGGGACTCGTAAAACTGGCGGCTGAAGTTGATGGCGTTGAACAGGTTGCCCTGTTCGAGAAACGGCAGAACGCTGAAGGCCCAGGTACGTCGCTGTCCGGGTTGGTTGGGATAGCTATATCCCGATCCCATTCGACCGATTGGGAATGAGCCCAATGCGTCGTGATAGTTGTGCATGCCAAGCCCCAACTGCTTGAAGTTGTTCACGCATTGGGTGCGACGGGCAGCCTCACGGGCAGCCTGGACCGCAGGCAACAACAGGGCGATCAAGACCGCAATGATTGCGATCACGACCAGTAACTCGATCAGTGTGAAACCACGCTTCTTCCGGAACCGGTTCATGTTCATGCCTCGTTCGGGGAGGAAAAGATGAGGGAACGACGCAATCTTGTCACCAACGGGTCATGCCCCCATCATCGCGCAAGAGGACGCGCCATGAGTCCACAACGAGGTCCAAGACATGTTGTGGCTACCCAGGCCCAGATCAAACTGGTGAGCGTCTAGGATCGATAATGACATCATGCACGACAGACGAAGTGATCCGACCGATCAAGCGACCAGACTTATATTGAACTTACACGCAGAGGTAGACAGAGTGCAAGTTGGTTCTCGATTCAGCCACAGGTTTTCCTCAGCCTCGAGAAATCGCCCTCCCATTGGTTTTTCGAGAGATTTGGAGAACCTGGGTTCGGCCAGCAGTGTTGGCTTGCGGGGGCCCATCCAGCCTCATAGGGTGGTATGGCTGGCCACTTCTTCTGAGTTCGACGGTCGGTAACCGGTTCTCCCCTGGGTTATGATTCGTCGACTCAAGATTTGTAGGCTTGTAGTGTCCACTCAATACATTAACTAAGGCCACGATGAATCGACCTGTCACGCCGACCACATCTTTGTTCTCGCGCGAACTGGTCATTGCCGCAATCAGTCTCGGGGCTATCGTGTCCTCCCTCGTCTTGCGATTCGCATTCGCTGTTGAGGGCACAATGTTGGGGTTCACGTGGCCGACGATCCCATTGCTGATCGCGTTGGTGGTTGGTGGCATCCCGCTTGTGATCGGGCTTGTGCTCCGCCTGGTTCGACTTGACTTCAGTTCGGACCTACTCGCGGGTATCTCGATCGTCACGGCTGTTCTGTTGGGCGAGTACCTTGCCGGCACTCTCGTGGTCCTCATGCTTTCTGGCGGACAGGCTTTGGAAGCCTACGCGGTGCGCCGGGCATCGTCGGCATTATCCGCCCTGGCCCGACGAATGCCTTCGCAAGCTCATCGTAGACGGGATGGAACGGTCAGCGATATCCGCATTGATGAGATTGCGGTTGGCGACCTACTGGTCGTTTATCCACACGAGACCTGCCCGGTTGATGCGACTGTGATCGAAGGGCACAGCACGATGGACGAGTCGTACCTGACCGGCGAGCCTTACCAATTATCCAAAGCGGTCGGCTCATCCGTGATGTCGGGAGCAATTAACGGCGACGGTGCATTGACGATCCAAGCCGAGAAGTCCGCAGTCGATTCTCGATACTCGAAGATCATGCAGGTCATGCGTGAGTCGGAACAACGCCGACCCGAGTTGAGGCGTCTTGGAGACCAAATCGGTGCTGTTTATACGCCGCTTGCCGTGGCGATCGCCTTGGTCGCCTGGTTCGCCAGTAGCGATCCCTTGCGCTTTCTGGCCGTACTGGTTGTTGCCACTCCATGCCCATTACTCATCGGCATACCTGTAGCGATCATTGGTTCGGTCTCGTTGGCGGCTCGACGCAGCATCATCATCAAAGATCCGGCAGTTTTGGAAAAGATCGCCACGTGTCGGACGGCAATTTTTGATAAGACCGGCACATTGACTTACGGACAGCCAAAATTGACCGAGGTGCTTCCCGCCGAGGGGTTTACCAAAGATGAAGTCCTCATAGCGGTCGCGACTTTGGAGAAATACTCACGTCATCCTCTGTCGGAGGCGACGGTCAAGGCAGCTCAGCACGCAGGACTGACGCTAGCCAAAGCAACCGAAGTGAGCGAGCGACCGGGCGAGGGGCTCCGCGGCGAGATCGACGGTCGAGAGGTTCAAGTCACGAGCAGGAAGAAACTCGTAAGCCAGTCGCAAGCTTCCGCCGCGTTGCTTCCACCCCTTGCGGGCGGGTTGGAGTGCGTGGCATTGCTCGACGGTCGGTACGCAGCAACGTTTCGGTATCACGACGAGCCTCGCGCGGAAGGGAAAGCCTTCATCCGCCACCTGAAACCGCTTCACGGTTTCGAGCGAGTCCTGCTAGTCTCTGGTGACCGAGAGTCAGAAGTTCGTTACCTGGCCGAGAAGGTCGGGATCACCGAGATCTTTGCCAGTCAGAGTCCGGAACAGAAGGTAACGCTCGTTCGCGAGGAGACCAAGAAGGCCGAGACCGTGTTCATGGGCGATGGAATCAACGACGCCCCCGCGCTCGCCGCCGCGACCGTCGGTATCGCCTTTGGCCAGGGCAGCGATGTCACCGCCGAAGCGGCCGGGGCAGTTATCCTCAAAAGCTCACTCGAGCGTGTCGACGAACTCTTACATATCGGTCGACGGATGCGAACGATCGCATTGCAAACCGCCATCGGTGGCATGACTCTGAGTATGGTCGGAATGCTCTTCGCCGCAGCAGGCTTCCTGCCACCAGTCGCGGGAGCCGTCGCCCAGGAAGTCATCGACGTTCTCGCCGTACTCAACGCCCTTCGAGCTTCCCTCGCCCCTCGGGTCCTGACCGATTATCAGGCATGACCTGGCTCCGATCACGATTCCATCCCGGCGGGCGTCTCTGTACAAGTGTCCCCGGAGAGACGATGATAACGTTTATGTCGAGTTGGTGGGGCAATCGGGGTGCATTGGCATGGCTAAGAAGCACGCGCGCAACGCTGGGTTCTTGATTTACGATGTCGTGTCGCTAGCCCCTCCTCCGCCTCCTCGCGATTTGCCGTTCAACATCGGGACTTTGCTGCTACCGAGGCTGATCCAAAGTATCGCCACAGGGCGACATATCGATGAAGCGAAACTCGCTGCCGCGTACCTTGTCTTCAAGAGCTGGATTGATAACCTCAACGCGGGCAAGCTCAACGAATTCTCCGAGACTCAGGTGGAAGGGGATTTCACCGGCCACTTACTGACCGCACTCGGCTACAAGACCCAGGGCAACTCTCCGAACGAAGCGACCTTTACGATGCTCCCCAAGTGGACTGTCGAAGGGGCTGGAATTGCCGATGTCGCGCTTGGTGTCTTCCACTTTGACGAGTCCAATAAGCTGGTAGGCTCTGCCCGAGTGGTCATCGAACTCAAAGGGGCGAAGGCTGATCTCGACAAGCGTATGGGAGGCCGATCGCCCGTTGAACAGGCCTGGGTCTACCTCAATCGAAGTGAAGGGGCTGACTGGGCGATCGTCAGTAATTTTGTCGAGATTCGACTCTATCATCGTAAAGGGTCAAACTATGTGCACAGAATTCGCCTGATTGATCTGATTGATGAAGGTAGATTTGCCGAATTCTACGCTGTGTTTCATGCGGAATCTTTGCTGGGTACCGGAAATTTTCCGCACAACACAGCGTGGCTTCTCCAGCAGACCGAAGAAAAGCAAGAGACCGTGGGCGACGAACTGTACAGAGAGTATAAGGTCCGTCGCAAGGAGCTGATTCGCGAGCTAACGGTCAAAGGCTATCCGTTCGATAAATCAGTCACCGCTGCCCAGAAGTTGCTCGATCGGATTCTCTTTGTGGCGTTCGCTGAAGATCGCGGACTCTTGGACTCGTCGGGAAAGATCCTGGAAAACATAGCGACTCAAGTCGTCTTCAGACGAACCAAATGGAACAATTTCCAAGCGTTGTTCGAAGCGATCGACCTGGGCGACCCGCCCTCACAGATTCCTCAATATAATGGCGAACTCTTCAAGCCCGATGACATCCTCGACGATCGGCGGCTCCAGCTCGACGACAAATGGGCGACCGTTTTCAAAGAGATCGGCAAGTACGACTTCAAAGACGAAGTGACCGAGGCTGTTCTGGGCCGGATCTTCGAGCTGAGTATCGACGACATCGAACAGCTCAAACAAGAAGGCCAGAATGGTGTCGAGGCGCACCAGCCAACTCAGAAAGTGCCTGGCCGCCGCGACCTCCAAGGGGTTTTCTACACCAATTCGTCAATTGTTGATTATCTAGTCAATGCAGCGCTTCAGCCTGCGTATGAAGCTGAAAAGGCTCGACTCGCGATCGCGCACTCTACCGATCCTGAAGAGCCATCCGCTGCGTTCGCCCGTGCGATGATTGACTGGTTAGATCATCGCACAGTCTGCGACCCTTCATGCGGTTCGGGTGCGTTTCTTTCTCGCGCTTATAACTGGTTCGAAGATCGACGTATCCTGCTCTTGAATCAGTTGCACGACGCTGAGCCCGCCGACCCCATTTGCCAGGGCCATCCCGAAGATTGGCGAGCCCGCTCGGCCCAGTCGATCCTCAGGAATAATCTCTATGGTGTCGACCTTTCCGAAGAGTCGGTCGAGATCGCCCGACTTGCACTCTGGGTGCGGACCGCTCGTCGCGATCAAAAGCTGACCAATCTCGCTGAGAATGTGATGCGAGGCAACAGCGTCGTCAGTGATGAGAACGTCGATCAATACTTCTTCGACTGGCAAGCGCGATTCCCCCGCGTCTTCGCCAGTGGAGGATTCGACGCGATCATCGGCAACCCGCCGTATGTTCGGCAGGAGCATCTCGGACCAATCAAAGAGCATCTCCAAGCCAACTTCCAAGCCTATCATGGCATGGCAGACTTGTATGTATACTTCTACGAACGTGGCTTAAGCCTGCTCAGACCTGGTGGACGGCTCGCCTATGTCGTGACTAACAAATGGATGAAGGCGGGTTACGGAGAACCTCTTCGAAAACTCTTCTCGGACCATTCGTGGGTGGAATCCGTTGTTGATTTTGGGCATGCCAAACAGTTCTTCAAGGATGTTGAGGTTTTTCCCTGTTTCTTGGTCGTGAGGAAACCGAACGAGGAGAAGTTGCCCGAGACAACGAAAGCCTGTATCGTCACTGGCAAAGATCTGGATTTAAAAGCGGTGTTAGATCAAGTGACAATTCAAGAAATTACCATTGATCGAACTCGATTTGGCTCAATGTCCTGGCAACTCGAACCCACATCCACAATCAATCTTTTTGAGAAGATCGGACAAGGCCGAACTCCGCTTACTGAGTTCGTTGGATCTAAACCCTCTTACGGAATCAAGACCGGCCTGAATGAAGCGTTTGTGATCGATCGACTCACAAAGGAAAAGCTCATTCGTGATGATCCCAAATCTGCGGAGGTCATCAAGCCCTTCCTTCGAGGGCGAGACATCACCCGGTGGTCGTCCACTTGGGGTGGGCTCTACTTGATCTTCACAAGGCGTGGGATACAAATCGATCAATTTCCAGCGATCAAGAAGCATCTATCACTTTTTCGTGCTTGCTTGGAACCTAAACCCCCCGACTGGCAAGGAGATGCCTGGGCTGGTAGAAAATTGGGTTCGTACGCCTGGTATGAGATCCAAGACTCTATTGATTACTGGGAAGAATTTGAAAGTGCCAAGATTTTTTATCAAGTTATCCAAACACATCCGAGTTATTCGTTAGATCTGAGCGGTTGTCTAGGTAACGACAAGACATTCTTTATTTTATCCCAAGATCTTTATCTGCTTTCTGTCCTAAATTCACCCCTCATGTGGTGGCATAATTTCCGTTTCTTACCACATATGATCAATGATGCTTTGACTCCTCAGGGTTTCAAAATGGAGTCCCTTCCGATCGCGATCCCCACCAAAAAAATTCGTGGGGCGACTGAGAAAGTCGCACGACGGCTCATTCAGATCACTAAGTCTCAACACACAACTTGCGCCGATCTCCTCGACTGGCTTAAGGTCGAATTCGAGATTGCCGAGCCAAACACGAAGCTGCAGAATCCAATCGGGCTCGATTCGGATGCGTTGATTCGTGAGGTCAAGAAAATGCGCGGCAAGTTGAAGGGGCTGACAAATCCCCAATTGAAGGCACTTCGAGATGAGTACGTGCGTTCGATCGACCCCGCCCGGCTATTAGCGGACGAGGCTCGGGGACTGGAGTTACAGATTCATGACCTGGTGAACGAAGCATATGGCCTTTCTCCTGACGAAGTCCGCTTGATGTGGGATACAGCGCCTCCCCGGATGCCAATCGCTCGCCCACCTGGGGTCTAGAGATCGATATTTGTAGATTTTATGGAGAATGAGAGGTCAGTGCCACCCTCCCATTATTGAGCCGGGTGGTCTAGGTCGACGCTGAAGTCGCGAATGGCCCCGACCTCTCGGACGATCGCCGAAGACTCCAGGCTGAGCTTGCTGGCGGGCAAGTCGGTTTCGCGGTTCGTTGGTTTCAGATCTGCACGATCCTGTTCAGGTCTAATGGCTCGGTCTGGTCGCTTCCTAATGCATCGGAGCCGGTGATATCGTCGAGCCCGTTCAGAAAGGGCTGGATGACGCCCTTGGGTGCCGACTCGAAATTATTGAGGCCGATCAGAAGTTGCTTGACGTTGTTGACACATTGGGCACGTCGCCCTGCCTCGCGGGTTGCCTGGACAGCGGGTAACAGCAAGGCGATCAGGACCGCAATGATCGCGATCACAACCAGCAGCTCGATCAGGGTGAATCCTCGGGATCGGCTCTTCATCTTGAGAATCACTCCGCTTTCTGGTGCACGTCATCCGAAAACTTATACATGAATATAATGACTGAGGAATGTGTGAACGGAGGTGCAGGAGCTATGAAGATTCATAGAAGAGACAATTTCTGGATATGCTGGGCTGTGATGCAGACATTCCAGCAGCCCTAAAAAGAAAATCCGAAAATGCATCCCGCTTGCGATAGTTTCCTTAATGAGAAGGTATTTGCGGACCGATACTCTTTGCGTGGTTTATCCAGAATGCCAAGATATCGGGAGAGTGGAACATGTCGGACGTGGAACAAGGTGCGATTGCATCGGATACGCTGGTCGTAAGGGGTAAGATCTTACCCAAAACCCTGCCGGCAGACGACCACCACCTGGCGGATCCCAATGGGCATTTCGCTCGGGGATACAGCAAATTGGTCAAAGAACGCGACGAAGCTCGTGAGGTCATCGAGCTATGGCGGGGTTCATTGTCGCGCCACCATCGGACGCTCTGGCATGTCGATCGGGAATTCGAAGCGATCAAGATCGCCCAGAATCTAAACAAGAAGGCGGACATCGTCGTCACGAAGCTTCGGACGACGATGCATGGTTGCCGATACCTCATCGCCCAGTGGATTTTCGTCCGGAGCTATCTCCAAGATCCCGATTTTGATGGCGATCTTCCTCCTGAGGCGCATAATCTCGCGGCGGCACTTGCAGGGGTGCCGATCGAGTACCGTGACCATCAACCCAGTTATGAACCTAACCCCTTCGTATCGATCGACGCCAAGCGCCAGCATATCGGCGAGTACATCGACAACAAGCTCGCCGATCTGAGGATTCTGCTTGAAGCCCACACCATTGAGGATCACGACAAGCGTGAACTCGCAATCGCGATGCCCGAGTCGTTTCCCGACGAAACTCTGAAGCGGTGCGCCCGCTGCATTGCCAAGTGTGAGCGCGATCTCACAGTGATGTGGAAGCATTTCAAGAAAGAAGTTGTCAAACCGACCGAGCCCAAACCCGTCAAAGCGAAGGCCAAGAAGACGGTCTCGCCGCCGGTCGAAGAACGGAAGGTTCAGGTTGACTTCCCAGGGGTCCAAGACGAGAAAACCGTCAGCCCAACCCTTCCGGATCCCGTCCTGCTCGCGGCGGGTTCCGAAGTTCGTCGGCTCTAACGGTTCTTACGATCGTTCGCTCTTTGACAATTCGGATCGAGAATTACGTGAGCCCCGCCCGGGCCTTCATGAACGCCAGTCCTTGGCGGCAAAGGTCCATCCGATCGGGGAACAGGTCGCGCCAAACCTTGGTCGCGGCGGCAAGTGCCGGCAGTGCTCGGCCAAAGGCCTCAATCGTGATATATCCGTCATAACCCGACGCCTTCAGGCCGCTGAAGACCCCATCCCAATCGACCTGTCCTGTTCCCGGGATACCGCGATCGTTCTCCGAAATGTGAACATGTATCGTTTGCTTGGAGCAAGAGGCGATCGCCTTGGCCTGGCTCTTCTCTTCGATGTGAGCATGAAAGCTATCGTACATCATCCGCAAGTTGGGATGGTTGAC
The DNA here is from genome assembly GCA_025356475.1 of Isosphaeraceae bacterium. Classification (GTDB taxonomy): domain Bacteria; phylum Planctomycetota; class Planctomycetia; order Isosphaerales; family Isosphaeraceae; genus JANXSX01. The sequence continues at coordinate 83,894 of JANXSX010000150.1, forward strand.
CGCATCGACATACTTGGCGGTATCTGCCGCCGTGGTGAGGAAGTAGATTTCAAAGCGATTCAGGTACTCCGCAGCCAGCCGGATTTTGCGAGCCTGGGCGTTCTCGGCCATCAAACGCATGGTATCAACACCATGCTTAAATTCGTCGTCGGTCGGTCCATTCCCCGAGAAGACCCCGATCGCTGAGTGGATCGGCCCGCAAAGGATCTCACACCCAAACGCGGCTGCGCAGTCCAGAACCTTGTTAAAGTGCTCGACCGCTGCCTTGCGGATCGCCGCGTCAGGTGAGATCGGGTTGGTATCCGGCCCCATCACAGTGACCGCCGTCACCCCGAAGCCGAGGGACTTCAGCCGCCCGCCGAGCCGTTCATAGGGCTTCAGGTCATCGACATTGAACACGGGGACTTCGACCGCGTCAAAGCCGATTGACTTGAGTTCGTCGAGCACCGAGTCATGTTCTTCTGTGATCTCAGTGCCCCAGAGGAGCAGATTCATGCCGGTTTTCATCGGTCGGATCATCCCGAGGAGTTGGATTTAGACTTCCGGCGAGTGATTCGATAGAATCCTCACCTGGGCTTCGACAGCCCTCTCCCAGGGGAGAGGGTTTGTTCGGCTAGACCCAAATATGTAATCAAACCGGAACGACCGTTTGCCACTGACCAACTTCGGCAGAGTCGAGCACCGCATCGCAGACGGCTTGTGTCGACAGAGCCTCACGGAAGGTCGGGCTTGTCGGCTTTCCGGCGGCGAGATCGGCCAGGAAGTCGGCCACGTGGTGGACGAAGGTGTGCTCATAACCGATCTGAAGACCGGGCACCCACCAGTGCTTCATGTAAGGCTGATCGGCGTCGGTCACATGAACCGATCGCCAACCTCGAATGATCGAGTCGTCACTATGGGCGAAATACTGCAAGCGGTGCAGGTCGTGAAGATCCCACTTGATTGATGCCTTCTCGCCATTGATCTCGAAGGTGTAGAGCGCCTTGTGACCTCGGGCGTAACGGGTCGACTCGAAGAGTCCGAGCGAGCCGTTCTCGAAGCGACAGAGGAATGCGCAGGCGTCGTCGATCTTGACGGGCTCGACCTTGCCGGTGAGGGTATGTTTCCGTTCTTTGATGAACGTTTCCGTCATCGCCGAGACGGTCGTGATCCCACCGTTCAGCCAGAGTGCGGTGTCGATACAATGGGCGAGCAAGTCACCGGTCACGCCCGATCCAGCAGCGGCAGCGTCAAGCCTCCAGAGGCCTGCGCCCCCTTGGGGGAGGTCGCTCGAAATTGTCCAATCCTGCAAGAAGTTGGCCCGATAGTGGAAAATCTTGCCGAGCCGGCCCTCGTCGATCAGTTGCTTAGCGAGACTCACCGCAGGGACGCGTCGATAGTTATACCAGACCGTGTTGGCCACGCCGGCGGCCTCAATGGCGTCGACCATCTTGGTCCCCTCGGCCAGATCCATCGACAGGGGCTTTTCGCAGAGGATCATCTTACCGGCCTTGGCGGCGGCAATCGCGATCTCGGCGTGGGTGTTGTTTGGGGTACAGATATCAACCGCGTCGATATCCTTGCGGTTGACAAGGGTTTGCCAATCGGTCTCGATTGACTCGTAGCCCCACTGGTCGGCGAACTTCTGAGTTGCCTCAGCGCTCCGACCGCACACGGCCTTCAGGACCGGACGATACTCGAGGTCGAAGAAGTCGTTGACCCGCTTATAGGCGTTCGAGTGGGTCCGGCCCATGAAGCCATAGCCGACGAGCCCGATGTTCAAAGGTTTCTTGGCTGCCATAATTCACCGAAAGAGAAAAGAATAGTCCGTTGATGTAGATATGAAAATGTGAACAGGAATGTCAAGCTTGCCAGCCGTGGGCATCTCGCACGGCGATCATGGCGGAGAGGATGTCGTTCCAGGTCTTGGGATTCATCATGACCTCGTTGGGGAACATACATCCATCCCAGCAGATATGCTTGAACGCCTTTGTGACTTTGCCCGACTCATCACGCATCCAGAAACCGGCATGATGAGGAATGTCGAGCTTGCCATTAGGATCGGTCGCCAAGCAATGTCGGCCTGTATGGTCATGTGAGCCTGATCCAAACACGGTCGCGTCGTTTTGGGCGATGTGGAAGTCGATCGTCCAAGGCCTTAGCGCTGCGGTCAACGTCTTCAGCGCGTCATCAAGAACGGCAGGATCTTGCCAGTCATATCCAGCAGGCAGGATGCGATCTTCTGGAGCATTCTCGCCCAACGTGTAGAGCAGCGTATGGGCCATATCGGCCTGGAAACCGACTGTTTCGGGCTCTCCGACCCGTTCGAGGAGGTCCACCATCGTTCGCCAGGAATGCATGCCCGCCCAGCAAATCTCTCCCTCGGCCGCGAGCCTTTCGCCATGGTCACGAGCAATGACCGCAGCCTGTTTGAAGGTCTCAGCAATCTTGGCCTGATTCCCCTTGGGATCGGCCGCCCAGTCGCCTGGCCCCGTTGCCGTGTCGATCCGAACGATGCCATAAGGACGGACGCCAAGCTCGCGCAACGTCTTGGCGATATGGCAACCTTTTCGGACTTGCTCCAGGAATTTGGTCCGGCCCTCCCCCTCGTCCATTGCCGATCCACCACCAGTGGGGGGCCAGACCGGCGCGACCACGGAGCCGATCACCAAGCCTCGCGAGCGAACCTTCTCGGCAAGGACTTTCAAGTCATCCAGAGATGAGTCGATATCGACATGGGGAGCAAACAAAAACAGATCGACACCATCGAACTTGATCCCATCTACGGACGCGGCAGCCGTCAGGTCGAGCATGGTGTCAAGTGGAATTGCCGGCTCGGAACCCTCACCCTTACCGACAACCCCGGGCCAGGCCGCATTATGAAGCTTCGGGAACGTGTTGGGATGGCTTGCGCTCATAGAATCAGCCTCGGATTGTCGGGGAGGGATTTCGGATATGTTGAGATTTGACCAATGGTTTGAGTCTTGGGATCAGAATATGACCCCAAGACAACGCCTGAGTGACCGGAGTCGATTAAGCCCGCTTAGCGTGATCGCCGACACTTGGTGCCTTGGGATGAACATCAGGCCCAAAGTACCTAAGGCTGACGAAAACCTCGGTCCCGGTGTTGGTGAATGTGACGCCGTCGCCAGCCTTCTTGGCGGTCACGAAGACCTCATCCTTAGTCACTTCACCGAAGCGGATGAAGACCGGGCAATCGACATCGAGCTTGCCGATCGTGCCACGGCCCTGGGTAACGATCAGGCCATAAGCCCCATTGTCCTTGATGGTTACCGACTTGCCCGGCTCGACCGTGAGCTCTTTGGCGCTGAAGAGATCTTTGCCTTTGACCTTGCCGTAGACGATCCACTTGTCCACATATCCATGGCCATCACCCCCCGTGGCGACGATCGGTTCAAGGTAGTTATGGGCCTTGAAGTCGGGATCGACGTTCAGTTCCCAGTCGAGTTGTTCAACCAGGTAATCAAGGTCCTGATGCTTGTCGGCAGGAACGTCTTTGACGAGCAAGTCCCAAGGAACGCGTCGGCCTTCGACCATCGACTGGTACATGCCGAATACATCCGAACCCCACTGAGGCTCATATGTGACGAGCGAGCCTGGGGCATGAAGCACGCATGGGGGGATCAGCCACCCTGTACCGGGCTTGAGCCGATAGGCCTTCGAGTAGTCGAGGATCCCATTATCCCCTTCGTTCCATCGGCCCAGGCAGCGGCGGATCTCGTCCTTGGTCGTGCCGGGCTCAAGACCCATGAACGTATAAGGGAAGTTGTTGCCTGTCCAGTTCAGTTGGGGGGGGAAGTAATAACTCTCGGGCTTGCCCTCCCGCCCGAGCAGAGCCGCCTGTTCGGCCGACTGGTGCATGTGGTGAGGGATCGGGCCCATGTTGTCAAAGAACTTGCTATAGACCGGCCACTTCTTATACTTCGACCACATGGCCGAACCGATCATCTCCGCCCCATGGGCGTCGATGGCGTCCTTGAGAGTGAATTTCTTGCCCTCATGAACGACGTAGCTCAGCCCTTCATCGGCCGGTGCCCCTTCGTTCGCGGCGGCGGTTGTTGATGAGAACCAACGTTCGTCGATGCCGCCTCGGTGGGTACCAAGTGCGTAAAGATCTTGCGGGGCCAGCTTGAGGCGCTGACCGGGCATCAAGAACGAGCGGGGCACCCAGGTGGGGGCCAGCCGAAGAATACCCTCACCCGCGTCGAGGGCCGCGCGAGCTGCTGTGTGCTGATCGCTCATCCGTCACTATCCCCTGACCTATCGTGGATTGATGGACCCATCGGTCTCGGCTAGTGCCGAACCGTGATTGGCCTCGACGCAAACCTCACAGGACGAGGGACCGTCCGTTTGCGTCGGGAAGCATTGTTGTAAAGGGTAAGAGGCCCCGACGCAAGCAAAATTGAGCGTGCCTTGGGCCACTCGCCCACTTTCTCCCGAACCACACTCAAGGTCGGGCCGGCCCCAGAGGCTCGAAACGGATGGTTGTCACCCTCAGGCTCATTGGTCGCTTGTCCCCCCCGATCGGCGGTGGAAGGCCATCCGTATCGATGGTAACCTCTCCATCCGACTCCATCGTCAATGTCGAAAGACCCGCCGGAAGCCGGAACTTTGGGCTCAAGTGAGCGGTTAAAACATCTGCCGAGGCGTCCCACTCGGTCAAGATCCGACCACCCGCCCGAAGCTTGACCCGTCGCGGTTGTCGCACCCCGGCCGCCTCGAGAACCAGTTGTAAGTCTTGGTCCGGCGTCGGGTTGTAAAGGAGAACGTCAGCGGTCTTGCCACAGAAGGCGGCGATCCGGTCTCGCCAGACGACCCTCGCGTGCCAGCCGGTCGTACACATCAAGACAGGCTTGGTCGGCGCTGGCAGCTTGGCCCGCTCATAGACAACAGTTCGCTCATCCTCGAAAATCTTGGTGTCTTCGAGCTGAGCCTTGATCCCCTCAAAGTGCTGCGGGGGGAACTTATCACGATAGTCCAGCCCATGGTGCAGTACGACATGCCGGAAACCGTGAGTGGTCAGGTACAGCCAGGTGTAGTCGCGAAAACTAAACTGGCCCACGATATCCAGGAAGAAGCCACCTTGCGGGTTCTCGGGATAGCCTGGAAGGATAAGTCGTGTTTCCAGAAATGGAGAGGGGTAGCCGACAAGCTCATCCCACCGAATGTTGGACTGGCCGGAGTAACCTGCGCTCGTGGGCAAACCGTGGGTGGCCTGCCAGTAGGCGCAGTCGGTGGTCATGGTGAGGCTAGCGCCGATCGTCGGGTAAACCTGGGGAATTTCCAAAAGAGTGGCTTGAGGGTCACTTGCCTTGATAAAGGCATAACAAGGTGGTATGCTTGGAACAGAGGATGGGGGGATGTTGACCATGCACAGATCGTAGAATGTGAATAAAATTAAGCTGAGATACAAGAAAACCATCATCCCTTGGTATCGCAGCCGACCAAATATTTCTGCGAGCGCTGCTGCAGCGATACAAGCGGTGCAGACTGCAACGAAGGCGTTTATTCGGGCGGGGACTCGGATGAGTTGGAAGGGGCGGAAGACTTTCCAAAGCCAACCGGCTGGCAATTCGACCCGGTGTGGGCCGAGGATACATATAGCACCTAACGAGATGATCACGAGCACGGCCAGGTTCGCCCACCAGAAGCTTCGATATCGGAAGGGAACGCGGCGGGTCGCAGCATAGTACACCAAGAAGACCGTTACCAGACCGAGGTAGGATTTTCTCTCGCCGATGTTCAGAATTTTGGCAGCGTCATAAAAGTCGAACGGAAGATACTTGGAGATCGGATAAGGGAATGCAGGGATGAAGTATCCCCAGATCGGTGCCCCGAACATCTCAAACTCATAACGGGATCGACCCATCGAATAACCGTTCCTTGCCGCCCAGAGGTGCCCGGAAAACAGGATTGCCACTCCTAATCCCACAAGGATCGCAAACCTGGTAAACCAACTGAGCCTTGAGACCAACCACCTCCAATCGCCGTGTCGGGCCGCCGCAATTCCTTGCCAGAGGACGTACAAAAGTGCCGTGAAGATTGAAAAGACCAGAAAATAGGCAGCACTCATAACTAAGAGTAAGTACATGACCGCAGCCAACCAGAGCTTGCTCCGGCTTGGCTTGTCAATAAATCTCATCCAGGACAGTACAAACAGTGGAAAGAATGCGAGATATGTCAATTCAAGATGCCCAGAAGCACGTCCCATAATCGGCGAACTCATCATTGCCAGTAACCCACCCAAGACGGCGGCGGCACGATGATTCACGAGGTAATACGCGAGTGCGAACGTACCGATTCCACTTGAGAATAATCCAAGGTTCATCAAAAGGTTATAGGTCGTGATATCATCGAATACACAAGAAATCGGTATGTATAGTAACGCTTGGAGATGCAATGGTGAGAAGTTGCCGATGGGTGCGCCCACGGGATACTGCAAGCTCGGATTAATCAGGGGCGACCGGAACGCAAATAGGCACGCCTTGTACCACCGCATCACAGTAATCGCTTGGAGCGGATCGATCCGTGAGAGGGGCAGGTCGTCGTGGATATGCCAGACCCGAGGCGTCGTGCCGACGGCGATCCCGGATGGATAGAGAGTGCAGATCGCCAAGATGGTCAGGAACCAACGGCCACGATTCGACGGCCATGAGGTGCTGGGCACAAAAACTCCTCCTTGAGAATCTCGACTTGAGTTAACCATCTGATGTCTCCGAGGCGCCCTACTTCGATATCCAGAGCGGGGCGAGCCGTTCGGCGTCCTCGTCGGTGATCCGATAAATCATGATTGAATGACCAATTTGATCAATAGGCTTGAGTTTATCAAAATACGAGTACGCGTACTGTTTTGCCTCCCAGGGAATCCAGCGCGAGCTGTCATAAACCCGCCAAGGAAGTCCCTTCACCAACGAGACACTGATCGCGTAAAGACCAGGTTTAAGCGGTGAGCCGGGCGGGTTCCGGAGATAACGCATCGGTACACTTTCCATCGTCCCTGGCAAGGGAGGTGGAAGGAACCAGTCGAGAGGTTCATTACGAAGGTTGTAGATATTCGGATTGATTTGACCAAAGTAGGCGATCCCGATTGGCTCCCCAGGGGCGTTCTGGTCGATCCAGAGCTTGAGCCCCGTAAGGTCTTGCCCCCAATCGATGTTGCTATCGATTAGGTGCTCCGCCCCGCGACTCGCCCCCCCGCTCGCCCAGTTGAAGTAGGCCAGGTAATGGGGATGGATTAAGATGGCTGCGAGCGTCGATGTCAGTAAACATCCCCCCAAAAGGGTCGTGCCAGCCTGGCGGAGACGCAGGGTCGCAAAGCTAGCAATCCACGGAACCAATCGACCAACACCGATATACAGATAGGGAAATATGGGCAACACATAGCGCAGACCTAGATTGATATCGGTCGCGAAGCTCATCGCCAGGATGATCGTGATCGGCACCGACAGGATCGTGATCTCGTCGGCCCAGGAAGCGTGGCTACGCCGAACCAGGATCAATGGAACTAGACTGAAAAGGATAAGTGCAAGTGTACCTTCGGGAACTTTATACAGGAAACAGAGCAAATAGTATTCACGCCAGCCTTGCTGACGGAGTGTTCCGTTCAGATAGACAGGGTAGCCGTGGATGGTCCGATCATTGGGCGATTGAGGGTCGAGCATCCGGCGTTCGACCCCGTCGGATTCAAGCTTCTGAAGGTCGAACCCGATCAGGTATTGCTTGGGGAGCGGAGCGGGAAGCTTGCCCAACCACGTGTCACGGAACCGGTTCACTCGGTAGCGCCAGGCTCCTGTCAGGAGCCGGTCGTTGGGGTTGGTCGGTCGAGACATGCCAGGGGGAACATCTTTGGTGAAGGTCGTTGAAGCGAACTCAAAATCCTTGAGCGGAGTCCCTGTCCCCTCGAATCCATAACCCAAATTGATAATGAGAAGGGCAAGACCAACAACAACCGTTCCATGAGCAATCCCAGTCATGATCGCGTGTTTGAGCTTAGACCTTTCGGTTGTGAGCCCTACCAGGATGATCCAAAGAAAGGGCCAGATGCCGAACAATAAGAGCATGCTGAACTTGGCGAGCTGAGCGATCCCCAGCGCCGACCCCGCGAGAGCGGCAGCCCGAAAGCTCGGTTGTTTGAGGTATCGCCAGAACAGATACGTCGCTCCCGCACCTAGTGACGTGGCCGCCACATCGCTCGTTATCAGTCGACCATGGGCAAGGATGTTTGGGCAAAGCGACCAGAGCGTAAGGCTGACGAGCCCAGCGAGATTTCCATAAAGCTGTCGCGACCAGAGGAAGACGACGAGCCCGCCCAAGACCCCAAAATAGAGAGGTAGCATCAAACGTGCTTTGGTGAAGATCTCGAAGTAGATCGATGCGTTCTGCTCGGCAAACTGCTGACCAAAGCCCGCTTTGTTGGGGGGAACTTGGGCCCAGAAATTGAACGGGGCTGCCGCTTGATAAAGGGGCTCGGTCGAGATCCGCGAATCCCCAACCAAGGGGAGAGCGGCCAGGAGTTTCACTAGTGGTGGGTTATGGGGGTAAAGTCGGAACGTATGTTTCTGCCAGTATGTCAAGCCGGCAGGCAGGTGCAAAACCTCGTCTACCGTGGGACTCTCAAGGACGAGACTATTGACAGCCAAGGCATAGTGCAACGTAAGCAGACCAACCACGGCGGCGATCAGCTTCCAACTTCGCGTCGGTCGCTTTTTATTCTCCGTCGATCTGGGGTCGACCATGATTCAAATCCGACGAGATAGGGTTCGGAGAATAGGATTCATGGATCGGGCGCATGAACACTTAAAACAACGCAAATTCAGCGAATATGAGTATCTGAAGGAGCGTTGTTACACTTTTCTGCGGAGGTTGAACATAGCCCCTCTCCCAGGGGAGAGGGGATTGAAACTCACCAACGTACTCGATATCTAGAGCATCGTTAGCACCGATCCTGACCTCAATTATCCACGAGTGTCGAAATCGTCTTAAACGTGTCACGGAGATCGGTATAGATCTTTCGATAGGTGGGATAATATCGGTCATAGGTGGCTTTAGCCTTGGTATCGAGCGAGGTCCGCTCGATGACCTTGATCGTTGCGTCGCAGGCTTCGGGGACGCTGGCGAAGCCTCCTGTGCCGACCTGCGCCAGGATCGCGACGCCAAAGGCCGGGCCTTCGGTGGCGTTGACGGTCACCACGTCGTTGCCGTAGATATCGGCCTGGATCTGCTTCCAAAGGGCGTTGCGAGCCCCTCCGCCTGAGAGCCGGATCTCGGAGATGGTGACCCCCATTTCGCGGATGAGTTCTAGACTGTCGCGCATTGCGTAGGTCGCACCCTCAAGCACGCTTCGGATCAAGTGCCGTCGTTCATGTCGAACTGTGAGTCCAACCCAGGCTCCCTTGGCATCGGGATCGAAGTGGGGTGTTCGCTCGCCGGTCAGGTAGGGGAGGAAGAAAAGCCCTTCGGAGCCAGGGCCGACCTCGGCCGCTTCGTTACTGAGGAGGAAGTACGGATCGACTCCCTGCAGCTTGGCAGCGTCGATCTCCGCCTGCCCAAGGTTGTTGCGGTACCACTGAAAACTGCCCCCCGCCGCCAGGACCACGCCCATCACATGCCAGGCACCTGGTACCGCGTGACAGCCCCGCTGCAACCTACCGAGTGGGTCGAATCCGGGTTCATCGGTGTGGGCGAAGACGACCCCCGATGTCCCCATTGTCGCAGAGACCACCCCTCCTCGAACGATCCCATTACCAACCGCCCCGGCGGGCTGGTCGCCGCCGCCCCCGACGACTGGCGTTCCGACCGCGAGCCCGCAAGCTTGTGAGCCGATGGGCGAGATCTTCCCTGAGACTTCCGGACTCTCGTAACAAGGGGGTAACAGCGTGGGATCAAGATCAAGCTTGGTGAGCAGTTCTTGACTCCAACGGCGGTTGGCCACGTCGAGGAGTAGTGTCCCGGACGCGTCGGAAACCTCGGTGGCAAACGTGCCAGTCAGTCGGTAGCGAATATAATCCTTGGGGAGCAGGATTTGCTTGACCCGATCATAGGCAGCGGGCTCATGATTTCTGAGCCAGAGGATCTTGGGGGCTGTGAACCCCGTGAGAGCTGGGTTTGCAACCATGCGGATCAAGGCTTCCCGGCCCCCTGCCCTCGCTTCGATCTCAGCGCACTCGGCCGCTGTCCTTTGGTCATTCCAGAGCAACGCCGGTCGAACAACCTGCCCTGATCCATCCAAAAAGACGGATCCGTGCATCTGTCCACTCAGGCCGACCCCGGCGATGTCGGATGGCTTCAAGTTCCCCTTGGCGAGAACCTCACGAACCGTGGAGCAGGTCGCCTTCCACCAGAGTTCGGGGTCCTGCTCCGACCAGCCCGGCTTGGGATGGCTGCACGGGTACTCAGCGGATGCACTTGCAAGGATCGCGCCTGTCTCGTCGATCGCGATGGTCTTTGTACCCGACGTTCCGATATCAATGCCCAAGGTCACCGCCACGTCCGCCTCGCTTCCAAACTCAAGATGGGGAGAGAATCCACCGATCGCCGGCCTGTAACACTATGGGACTGATCCCGTGGTGAAGCCGCTTCGATTCGGTCAAGAAATGATCGATAGGCACTGTGTTGAACGTGAACATGTCATAGTGGTGCGGGATCAAGTACCGAGGTCTGATCACATTGGCCAGGTCAACCGCCTCAGAGGCGGACATGTTCCCGGCAACGCCTCGAGCTGGGTCCCGACCGTTCATTGGTAACAGGAGAACGTCGAACGACGTGGCAGAGCAATTTAGCCACTCTACCAAGTCAGGATGGGGAACACAGTCCCCCGAGTGGTAAAGCGTGAGCCCCTCAGCTTGGATTACGAAACCAAGGTACAAATGCTGTCCTTGGGGATCGGTATCGATCGTTTCATGTGCAGAGGGAATTGGATGAATTGAGAAGCCTGCGATCGACTTGGGCTGGAACGCCACCAGGCCAATCATGCGATCTTGGTCGATCCCTAAAGAGGTTGCGTGGTTGACAAGTGCCGCTGGGAGTGCGAGGACCGCCGCATCGGCCGCATCCATCAATTCAGGAAGGGTAACCGGATCCATATGATCCGAGTGCTTGTGGCTACAGAGCACCAGGTCAACATTCCCAAGGTCCAGCCCGCAGAGGGGAGCGCGGGTCATGCGGACATGGGGCTTGTCGGTTCCAGCATACTTGGTGGTCAGGTGCTCGGAAAGGTATGGGTCAATGACGAGCATTCCCTGACTCGACTTGATCAGAAAGCCGCTCTGTCCCAGCCACCAGAACGCAAGCGTCCCCGGAGCGACCTCGGTTAGGGCGATCTCATCGCAGAGTTCCTGTCCCGATTTGATCGGCTCGATCATACGTCTCGCCCCAGCTTGGCTCGGACGAGTCGGGCTCCGTCGACCAGGGCCTTCGCTTTGGCCTTTGCCACATGTCGAGCGGTTTGCGAGAACCCGCAGTCAGGTGTCACACTCAACCGGTCGGGCCCGACAAACTTCATGGCCTGGTCGATCCGAGAGGCGACCAGCGAAGCGGGTTCAATCCAGGTGTTCTTGACATCCACTACTCCGATCGCAACATCGATCGAGTCGGGTAGCTGGTTCAAGAGGTCGAGTTCGGCCATCTCCCGTGAGGCAAACTCAAGGGCGAGCTGGTCAACCTTGACCCTGCCGATCTGTGGGAAGAGCGATGCATAGGAGCGCCAACCTACAGCCCTGGCGCGATAATTCCCAAAGCACATATGCATGCTAATGTACGCGTCGACCCCTTCCACAGTCCTCGCGATCACGTCAAGGAAGCGGTCAGCCTCACCGGGGTGGCAGGCGAAACTCGGCTCGTCGAGCTGGACGAAGTCGACCCCAGAGGCGACAAGTGCCTTGAGTTCGGCGTTCACGATCGGGATCAGAGCTTCCGTGACCGCGTGGCGATCGGGATAGATCTCACCACCATCGATGCAGCCCGAAAGTGTATACGCGCCCGGAACAGGCCACTTGGCGAATGCCGTTGTGACGGCCCGAAACCGCTGATACTCTTCCACTGTTCCCAACCCTCGCGGCGCTTCGATCTTATTCAGGGCGAGAAACTTACTGCGCTGATCGTGAGCAGGTGGCCCGAGGAGTCGAGCTTGGGGAAGGCGTTCGAGCCCCGTCAGGAACTCGTAGAAACCCAGATTGAAGTCGACGCGCTGGACTTCGCCGTCGGTGATCCGCTCCAAGCCCGCCCGAGCTTGGTCCTCGACTACGACCAATACAGCGTCCCGAACCGCTTCCTCGCGATCGAGCGGGCCGAACCGACTGGGCGATTCGGCCACCTGGGCCACGAAGTTCTCAAACCACCCGGGCAGGGACCAGCTCCCAATCACGGTCGCTTCGAGGATTGGGCCCGGGGGGCGTGGTCGCATCGTGAAAACTCAGCCTTTGGCCTGCAGGTGTGCCTCGACGAACCAAAGTTGTTTGTCGAGAGCCCGCGAGATTCCGGTGAACAGGTCGGCTGTATCTTTGTCGCCGAGTTCGTCGGAAGTGTCAATCGCCTCGCGGGCTGCTTTGCCAACCTGGGCAAGGGCCGTCGAGAGGGCATCGATGTGCGCATGACCGTCGGCAATATCGATTGGGTAAGGGGTCACGCTTGTGCGTTTGGCGACGGCATCGACCGTCCCTTCGGCCTTACCACCAAGCTGAACCAGCCGTTCGGCAATGTCGTCAACGCCTTCGGAGACGGTCGCATAGACTCCGTCAAAGAGCAAGTGATAGCTGATAAAATGCGGCCCTTTGACATTCCAATGGGCCTGTTTGGACTGGAGCATGAGGTCAATTGCGTCGGCCAATCGATCGTTCAAAAGCTTACAAAGCTTGATTCGCTTGGCTTCAGCCAGGTCATTCTTGGTGGAAAACATTGAGTTCTCGTCGTTTTCGGAAGGGCGGTCCCGGGTCTTGTACTTGTCATCAAGTTAGGCATGCAAAGCGTATACCAGACATTGAACCGCGTCGAGGGTGAATCTTTGAGGATTGCGCCAACACTGGTTGCAATCATTACGTATCCTAGGTTAGTTTGAACGGGTTGTTGAACATTATTAATGCAATCCAATCCAACTCTGTCGCCCCGACCGCAGATGTAGACAACGACCCAACTTGTCTCTCGGGTTGAAGTCGGTTGACATCCCCGCCCGACGGCCTCTGGCCGCGAGATGATCCCTCCAAGGAGCTGATTGATGACTGGTGGCAGCACCATTCGACCGCAATTTAGCCGACGCGGCTTCCTGACCGTCGGCGCCTGCGGATTCGGTCTAAGCCTGGGCGACTTCCTCAAGATGAAGGCTCGGGCCGACCTCAAGACCTACGCCCCGATCGTTGCCAAGGCCGACTCGGTCATCCATATCTTCCTGCCCGGCGGGATCGCTCACCAGGAAACCTTCGACCCAAAGCCATACGCTCCGGTCGAATACAGGGGCGAAATCGGTTCGATTCCGACCAAGATCGAAGGCGAATTTTTCAGCCAACTCCTTCCGCAGACCGCCCAGATTGCTGACAAGATCACCGTGATCCGGTCGATGACCCACGGCGAGGCCGCCCACGAGCGCGGTACGCACAATATGTTCACCGGCTACCGACCCAGCCCGGCCTTGCAGTACCCGAGTATGGGAAGCGTCGTCGCGCACGAGTATGGGCCCAAGAACAATCTACCCCCCTATGTCGCGGTCCCGAGCATCCCAAACGTCTATGCGGGTACGGGTTACCTCAGCTCGTCGTATTCCCCCTTCAGCCTGGGGGCTGACCCTGCTTCGGGCAACTTCCGGGTCCAGGACCTGGCCTTGCCTGGCGGGATCGACGACTCCCGATTCGCCACCCGCCGCCATGTTCTCGACGCGGTGAACGATCACTTCGCCAAGAAGGAGAAGGGTGACGGGCTCGCGGCTATGGATACGTTCTACGAACGGGCCTACAGCCTGATCTCCTCGCAGAAGGCTCGCGAAGCCTTCAATATCGACGCCGAACCGGCTGCAATTCGCGATGAATATGGTCGGAATGCCGCAGGCCAGCGCATGTTGATGGCGCGTCGGCTGGTCGGTGCCGGTGTCCGATTCGTCGCTCTCCAGTACGGGAGCTGGGACATGCACGTTGGTATTGCCAATGGCATGCGTCAACAAATGCCTCCGTTCGACCAGGCCTACGCCGCTCTGATCCGAGACCTTGACCGCACCGGCCAGCTTGACCGGACCCTAGTCATGGTCTCGTCTGAGTTCGGTCGTACACCGAAGATCAATAAGGACGCTGGTCGCGACCACTGGCCCAAGGTCTTCTCGGTCGTTCTGGCCGGCGGTGGAGTCAAGAAAGGCTTCGTCTTTGGTGCGTCAAACGCCACCGCGACCGAGCCCGACCGCGAGCCGATCGGACCCGAAGACCTGGCGACCACAATCTATCACCAGCTTGGGATCGTCGCGGATAAGGAGCTGATGGCTCCTGGGGATCGGCCCATCGAAATCGTCGATGGCGGCAAGGTCCGGACCGAGCTGCTCGCCTGAAACCGGTCAGATCGCCCATGTCCCTTGGGATCGACTGAGGTCGGTCCTGAGGGCCTTGGCGTTCAATGGCCAAGTCTGCAAATCGACAGTCATGGCGTGATTTTTGCATTCATGCAGAAGGCATGCAGCGGACCTGTCTTGAAATGCCTGCCCTACCGCCTAAGTAGCTCAAAAGATTGACTTCATATGAGCCTCAGCCGAGTTAACCTGCCTGCTCCCACCTACCCGCCGCCCCCCGGAGGCCACTCCGTGATCCGTCCGATACTCTACCGCAGCCTTGCTCTTGCTCTGCTGATTTCGAGCAGTGTGCAGGCAGCGTCCCCTTCAATGACCGCAGTCCGTCCTGTCGGAGGTCAGCGCGGGACCGAGCTCGAGATCAACTTGACCGGGGTCAGACTCGCTGATGCCAAGGAAATCTTCTTCTATCAGCCTGGTATCACCACAACAAAAATCACCGTTGTTGCTGATAATCATGTCAAAGCGCTGATCAAAATAGCACCTGACGCCCCACTTGGCATCCATGATTTCCGGCTCCGGACCGGAACCGGTGTCAGTGAGCTGCGGACCTTCTCCGTTGGAGTCTTGCCAGAGGTTTCTGAGGTTGAGCCCAACAACGACTTTATCAAGCCCCAGGTTGTACCGTTTGGCATAGTCGTGAACGGTGTGGCCGAAAATGAAGACGTCGATTACTTCGCGGTTGAGGTCAAGAAAGGCCAACGCATCACCGCAGAAGTCGAAGGGGTTCGACTCGGTATTACTACATTCGACCCCTATGTCGCCATCATGGACTCGAAGCGATTCGAGCTGGCGTCGAGTGATGATTCAGCTCTGGTTTGGCAAGATGGAGTTGCGTCAATCATCGCACCGGCGGATGGTACATATATCATCCAGGTTCGTGAGAGTGCTTATGCCGGCAATGGTGCTTGCCTCTATCGTTTGCACATCGGCGAGTTTCCGCGTGCGACCGCGACTCTTCCCGGCGGCGGCAAGATTGGGGAAGCTGTCGAAGTCACCTGGCTTGGTGATGTAATGGGCAACCGAGTCACAAAGACAACTCTCCCAGGCGCTCTTGACCGAAACTTCGGGTTGGTTGCACAGGATGAAAAGGGTTCATCTCCACATCCGAACGCCTTCCGCCTGAGTCCGTTTGGCAACTTGATTGAACAAGAGCCCAATAACGATCAGGCGACCGCCAATGTCTTTGTCGCTCCGATTGCCCTCAATGGAGTGATCGAAAAGCCTGGTGATATCGATCATTATGTCTTCACAGCGAAGAAAGGTCAGGCCTATGAAGTCCGAGTTTTCGCTCGTGCGATTCGCTCCCCACTTGACCCTGTTTTGTACATCGCCAAGAAGGGCCAGGGGAACTTCGCCGGGAACGATGACTCGGCCGGCCCCGATAGTTACCTTCGCCTGAATTGTGATCAAGATATTGAATACGTGATCAGCATTATTGATCACTTGCAAAAGGGTGGACCTGACTACGCGTATCGGATCGAGGTCTCACCCGTCGAAGCAAAGCTGAATCTCAACGTGGCCAGCGAGGCCTTGGTCCGGGGCACTGGGAACATCGCGATCTCGGTACCCAAGGGAAATCGTCAGGCGATTCTCGTGAACGCAGGCCGGGAGAACTTCGGTGGAGAGCTTGCCCTGTCCGCCGCCAATCTTCCTCCGGGTGTCGTCCTCGAGGCCGACCCAATGGCGGCCAACCTCGGCACGATGCCGATCCTGCTGGTCGCCCAGCCCGACGCAGTTGTTGGCGGAAGCCTGATCAAGCTTCAGGGCAAGCCAACCGACCCCAAAGTCGTTGTGCCCAGCGAGTTCACCCATACGGTCGAGATGACCAACGGCCAGAACAACGTTCCGGTCTGGACACGCGTACTCGACACGCTCCCGGTCGCCGTGACGGAAGAGGCTCCCTACTCGATCGAGATCGTCGAGCCCAAGGTCCCGCTGGTGCGAGGAGGCTCGATGAACCTCAAGGTTCGTGCGACCCGCAAACCAGACTTCAAGGCGGCCATCGCAATTAGTCTGCCTTGGAATCCGCCGGGTGTCGGTTCTGCGGGCGGAATCGCGATCCCCGAAGGCCAGACCGAGGCGGTGATTCCGATCAATGCTGATGGTGGAGCAGAGCTCAAGACATGGCGGATCGTGGTCAACGGTTACTCGTCGATCGCGAGCGGTCCGATCTACGTCTCGTCACAACTGGCTAAGCTCACGATCTCACCTCAGTATGTGACGTTCGGTTACCAAGCTGTAAGTGTTGAGCAAGGCAAAGAGATCGACTTGCCGATCGCGATCACCAAGGCGATCGACTTCGAAGGGCCCGCGACCGTCAACTTGATCGGCCTACCCAATAAGGCCACGACCACCCCGATGACGATCACCAAAGATCTGACTTCGCTGATCTTCAAGGTTAAGACCGATCTCACAACCCCGGCCGGCAACCATAACCAACTCTTCTGTCAGGTGGTTGTGACCCAGAACGGCGAGCCAATTGTTCATAACCTGGGGACGGGAACACTCCGCGTCGATGTGCCGCTTCCACCCAAGCCGAACGCGGCACCGGCACCGATGCCCATGCCCGCTGCTGTCCCTCCGCCCACACCCCCGCCGACGGCGGTACCCCCCAAACCGCTCACACGCCTGGAGAAGCTTCGTAAGGAGACCCAGGATCGTAATGCCGCCGCGCAAGGTCAACCCAAGTGATACACTCAATGATGTTCCCCACCGCAACTGTGACCGTTAAGGTCCTTAAAGCGGTGGTCTCTACTTTTCGAGAGGTCGCGATGACCCAAGTTCGACTCCAGCTTGCACTTATGCTGGCCTGTTCGTGGATCGGTGCGGTATCGGCCTCCGAGCCTGCACCCGTCACCGGACTCCTTGAGCTTGCCGTTTATCCGGCTGATATCAATTTGACGACTTCGCGTGATCGCCAGTCGATTGCCGTTCAGGCAATATATACCGATGGCATCACGCGTGACGTCACGAGTCAGGCAACCTATACCCACGCAAACCCCGGGCTTGTCAAACAGACTGGGGCGACTCTGACACCAGTGGCAGACGGCGATACGGTCATGACCGTCGCGTTTGGTGATAAGACCCAGGCCGTTCCGATCAAGGTGGGCCAGGCGACGACCGCCCTCCCCCTGTCGTTCCGCCTCGATATCATGCCGGTCTTCATGCGGGCAGGGTGTAACACAGGAAGCTGCCATGGGGCGGCCCGAGGCAAAGATGGCTTCCGCCTTTCGTTGTTCGGATTCGACCCTGAAGGTGATCATCATCGGCTCACTCGTGAAATGCCAGGCCGACGAATCAACCTCGCAATACCGCCAGATAGCACGCTGATCGAGAAGAGTATTGGAACGGTGCCGCACACCGGCGGCAAGCGATTTGAGAGCGAGAGCGAACTGAATTCGACCCTGATCCAATGGATTGAAGCAGGTGCGGCAAATGATGATGTGACCAAGCTTCCCAAGGTCGTCGGAGTTGAGCTCTTCCCTAAAAAGGGGGTTCTCGACGGTAAAGACGCAACCCAACAGATGACTGTCCGGGCCAAGTATTCCGACGGAAGCGATCGCGATGTCACCAGCCTCGCCGTATTCCTCACGAATAACGACACGTCAGCCGCGATCACACCCGAAGGACTCGTAACGGCAGGGGCCCGAGGCGAGGCATTCGTGATGGCTCGTTTCGAGACATATACGGTTGGCTCGCAGTTCATCGTTTTGCCGAAAGCACTCAAGTTCGAGTATCCAGCCGAACCCGATGCCAACTATGTCGATACCTTGGTTGCGTCGAAGCTGAAGAAGCTCCGAATTAGCCCATCGGCACTCTGCACCGATGAAGTCTTCTTAAGGCGAGCCTACCTTGATGTTGTGGGTACTCCTCCGACGATCGACGAATACACGAGCTTCATGGCCTCGACCAGCCCGGCCAAGCGGTCCGAACTGATTAACGAACTGCTCGAACGCAAAGAATTCTCCGAGATCTGGGTTAACAAATGGGCGGAGATCCTCCAGGTCCGTTCCAGTCAGACCATCAGCTATAAAGCGATGTTCTTATATTACAACTGGTTGGTTGAGAAGCTCTCGAAGAACATGCCGATGGACCAGATGGTTCAGGAACTGTTGGGAGCCAACGGCGGCACGTTCAAGAACCCTGCGACGAACTTCTACCAGGCGACCAACGACACCCTGGCATTGACTGAGAACGTAGCGCAGGTTTTCATGGGCATGCGTGTCCAATGTGCCCAATGTCACAATCACCCCTTCGATCGCTGGACCCAGGACGACTACTACGGGTTCGCGGCGTTTTTCTCGCAGATTGGTCGTAAGACCGGTGAAGACTATCGCGAGACGATCGTCTTTAACTCGGGTGGGGGCGAGGTCAAGCATCCTGTCGGGGGCCGTGACATGGCTCCCAAATTCCTGGGAGGTGCGACTCCCGACGTCGCTGGCAAGGATCGTCGTGTCATCCTCTCCAAATGGCTGGCGTCCAAGGAGAATCCCTGGTTCGCAACCTCGTTTGCGAATCGGGTCTGGGCCCACTTCTTTGGCGTCGGGATCGTCGAGCCGGTCGATGACTTCCGGGTTTCGAACCCTTCAAGCAACCCGGAATTGGTCGAAGAGTTGGGTAAACGGTTCACGAATTCCAACTATGATTTGAAGTCGCTTGTTCGTGATATCTGTAACTCAAACACGTATCAGCGTTCTACCCAACGTAACGACTCGAACACGACGGATGAGCGGAACTTCGCCCACGCCAACCTCCGGCGAATCAAGGCGGAGAATTTGCTCGATACGATCAGCTCGATCACCGAGACAAAGGATAAATTTCAGGGACTGCCCTTGGGCGCTCGAGCGGTTCAGATCGCGGATGGGGGAAGTTCAACCTATTTCTTGACGACATTCGGACGTGCGACCCGCGAAACGGTCTGCTCGTGCGAGGTGAAGATGGAGCCGACCCTCTCGCAGGCCCTGCACCTGCTGAATGGGGACACGGTGAATGCGAAGATCAAGCAAGGGGGCCTGATTCCCAAGTTGATGACCCAGGCGAAATACCCTGAAGAGCGGCTCACGAATCTTTATCTTCGTTGTGTTGGGCGGAAGCCGACCGCGACCGAACTCGAGAAGTTGATGCCAGGCTTCGTTCCAGGAGCAGACCAGGCACAAGCTCTGGAAGATGTCTTCTGGGCTCTACTCAACAGCCGTGAGATGTTGTTCAATCATTGATGTTATCGCCAGATCATCCAAGTGATGTCTTGGTTTGAAAATAGTTGGAGTTTGTCATGCATCATCGAAGCCCTTCTCTCTTCGCTCTTAGCCTGCTTGGCACTGTCTTGACCGGTTCCTTGTGGGCTGAGGACACCAAAGCCAAGAAGGTGACCTACGCCGAAGATGTGGCTCCGATCTTCCGTAACCGCTGCAACTCGTGCCATAACGCCGACAAGCAGAAGGGGGGATTGACGCTCGACAACTTCGGGGCTGCGATGCAGGGAGGTTCATCTGGTAAGGTTGTCGAGCCGGGCGATCCGGATAGTAGTACGCTCCTCAACCTGGTTGCGCATACCGAACAGCCTTACATGCCACCGATGGCTCCCAAGATTCCCGACGCTGAGATCGCGATCATTCGCCAGTGGATCGAAGCGGGCGCACCCGAGACCACAGGTAGTGTTGTGGCGATGAAGGCCAAGCCCAAGTTCGAGTTCAAGCTTGATCCTTCAATGATGGGCAAGCCACAGGGACCTCCCGCGATTCCCGTTGGGATTTCGACGGAACCCGTGGTCGTGAGTCTGCGTCCCAACGCGATCACCGCGATGGCTGCATCGCCGTGGGCCCCGTTGATCGCAGTTTCTGGCCATAAACAGGTTCTGATCTATGATAGCGAAAAGAAGCGACTCACCGCTGTCTTCCCCTTTCCTGAGGGGACAATTCATAGCCTCAAGTTTAGCCGTAACGGCTCGCTGTTGGTCGCCGCTGGGGGTCGAGGCGGGCAGTCGGGGATTGTGATCGTCTTCGACGTCAAGAACGGCAAACGCGTCTTTGAGATCGGTAAAGAGAAAGAATATGATGTTGTGCTCGCTGCCGACATCAGTCCTGATCAAGGTCAGGTCGCTCTCGGTGGACCGGGCAAAGTCCTCCGGGTCTATTCGACGACCGATGGCTCGTTGCAGTTCGAGATGAAGAAGCATACCGAGTGGGTGACCGCCGTGGAATTCAGTCCTGACGGAGTTCTCCTCGCCTCGGGTGACCGTAATAGTGGGCTTTATGTCTGGGAGGCTCAGACCGGTCGTGAGTTCTTCGAGCTTCGCAATCATACGCTTGCAATTACCGATGTTGCGTGGCGACTTGATTCGAACGTACTTGCATCAACAAGTGAAGATGGCACGATCCGGCTTTGGGAGATGGAGAACGGGGGAAACATCAAGGGCTGGGGAGCGCATGGAGGCGGGACTGAGTCGGTCCGATTCGCCAAGGATGGGCGACTCCTCTCGACCGGTCGCGACCGGATCGTCCGGCTCTGGGATCAGAACGGTGGCAAACTCCGCGACTTTGAAGCCCTGGCCGACCTCGGTCTGCGTGCTGTGTTTACACATGATGACGCTTCGGTGGCCTCGGGTGACTGGGCAGGCCAGATCAGAATCAACCGAGCCGCCGATGGCGTCCGTTTGGTGGAATTAGCCGCGAATCCCGCTCCTGTTGTCGCAAGGCTCGAGAAGGCCGGCAACGACTTGAAAACCGCAGAAGCCGCTGCCGTCGCGGCGACCCAGGCGCTCGTCCCTGTCGTCGCAGACGCGACGGCAAAAGGGGCGCTAGCCGCCACAGCTCAAGCGGAGTTCGATGCCGCCAACAATGCGGCGAATGCCAAAGCCGGTGAGATCGTTGCGTTCGAAAAAGGACTCGCCGACAAAACGGCTGCCGAGGTCGCTGCGACAGCCGCAGTGGCGGCTGCTCAGGCCATTTCGAACACGGCCATGGCGGAATTGGCCGAAGCGGAAAAGCAAATCCCATTAAAGATCGCCGCCGAGAAAGCGTCTTTCGATTCGATGAATGCTTCCAAAGCTGCTGTCATGAAAGCACTTGTTGACAAGACAGCGCTCGATGCGAATCTTGTTGCGGCGGTCGAGGGTATGAAGAATGCCAAGAATAAGGCTGAAGCCGATGCAGCCTCGCTGATGCTTTCTCAGGTCACAATCCAGGTCGTGTCGCTGACGGCGAACCTTGCGACCTCGGGCCAGAGTCAAGCCGGCACGCAGGGTGCCTACGAAATCGCTGTTCTCGCCAACACAAACGCTCCGAAACTGGTCGAAGCAGCCAAAGTGAAAGCAAATGCACTCGGGGAAGCCGTAAAGCCTCTTGCAGCGGCTTTGGCTGTGTTGACCGCTGAGAAGGGGGTGCTCGCCAAGAACGTGGCCGACGCAAAGGCCGCTCAACCACCGCTGGTAGCCGCTGTTGCGGCCAAGAAGGCGCAGATTGACGGGGCAATGGCAGCGAAAACAGCCGCCGACAAAGCGCTCGCCGATGGGAAGCTGCCGGTCGATCTTCTGGTGATGAAGGTCAACGACCTTAAGAACGATACCGAGGCACTTAGTGCCGAGCTGAAGTCGCGAGAAGCCGCCAAACCGACGGTCGCGACCGGCGCTGAGGTGAGTCCTGCTCCGACCCAATGAATTGCATCAAGCAGTTGGAATCTGACCGGATTCCGTCAATCCGAAACGTTCGATGCCGACTTCTCTTAAAATGTGCTTGCGCACTTTCCCGGTGACCGTTCTCGGAAGAGCCTCGACGATCTCGATGTAGTGCGGCACTTTGAAGTGGGCGATTTGCCCTTTGCAGAACTCGCGGATAAGTTCGGCGGTTAGGACCACTCCCGCCTTAGGGACAATCCAGGCCGAGATCACCTCGCCGTACTTGGCATCGGGCAAACCGACGACTGCGACCTCAGAGACACCCGGGTGATGGTGGAGGAATTCCTCAACTTCAGGCGGGTAGATATTCTCACCACCTCGGATAATGAGCTCTTTGGAGCGACCTACGATCCGGTAGTTGCCATCAGGACGGACGAGTGCCAAGTCGCCGGTCGATAGCCAACCATCGGAGTCAATGACGCGGGCAGTTGCTTCTGGATTCCTGTAGTATCCCGCCATAATCCCGTGGCCTCGGGCGCACAACTCACCCGGCTCACCCGAGGGCATGGTTTCTCGTGTGATCGGATGAACAATTCTGACTTCGACACCCGGCAGGACTCGACCAACAGTTCCGACTCGAACTTCGATCGGGTCGTCGGCTGAGGTCTGGGTGATGATCGGTGACGCCTCAGTCAATCCGTATCCGATGGTGATTTCGCGAGCTCCCAGAATTTCGGTGACAGCCTTCATAAGCGGCAAGGGGCAGGGGCTCCCCGCCATAATCCCGGTTCTCAAGCTTGAGGTGTCATATCGGATTCGATCGGAGTGTTCAAGCTCGCCGACAAACATTGTCGGTACACCATAAATTGAGGTGCAATGCTCAGCGACAATCGCCTTCAGAGTCGCCTCAGGGTCGAATGTCGGCGCGGGTACGACGAGGGCTGAGCCATAGACAAGACAGACGGTTGTCCCCAGTACACAGCCAAAACAATGGTAAAAAGGCACAGGAACGCAGACTCGGTCGGCTTCGGTATACTGGACCCGTTGACCAATGTAGTAGGCATTCATCAAGAGATTGCGGTGCGTGAGCATTGCACCCTTGGGCACTCCCGTTGTGCCTGAAGTAAATTGGATATTGAAGATGTCGGTGGGATTGATATGTTGCTCACGCAATTGGAGTTCACCGACATTGATTTCTGCATGCAAATGCGAGGACCATGCAAGCCATCCCGGGCCCGGATGTCCATCAATGGCGATGACCCGTCGCAAGACTGGCAGTCGAGTCGAGGTCCAGTTGGGGCTGCTAGACCGGGCGATCTCGGGGTTTACGTCTTCGACCATCGCTTCGAAATTCGACGATTTGAATGGGCAACCGACGACCAAGGTCACGACATCGGCCGCGGTGAGGGTTTCTTCAAGTTCGTGGAGCCGATATGCCGGGTTGATATTGACCAGCACCGCCCCTATCCGCGCGACCGCGAATTGGGTGATCACCCATTCAGGACAGTTCATGCTCCAGATGCCGACGTGTTCACCGTGCTCAATGCCTAGTGAGATGAACCAGCGAGCCACGGCGTCAACGCGGCGGTCGACTTCTGCCCAGTTCCACCGCAACTTGAGTGCGGGGAAAACGACGGCATCGTGATCGGGGAAGCGCCTGGCGGTTCGCCTCAGTGTCTCGCTTACTGTCAAGTTGTGGACCCAGGGGAGCGGGAGAGACTCGACCTGAGAGTCGGGCATCGCATCGCCTCTTGCAGTTAAGAGAATATGTTGTCAGAGGGGTTCTGCCCAGTGCGGAGGCCGCTTATCGAAGAAGGCCTTGATCCCCTCGGCGGCTTCTTCCGAGACACGCACCGAAGCGCTGATGGCAGCGGAGCCCCGCAGGCTCTTTGGTCTCGAACTGGTTTCGTTGAGCAATCGTTTCGTGGTGGCGATCGCCAGAGGACCGCCTCCGCCTAGGGACTTGGCCAGTTCGATCGCTACTTTTAAGTCATGCTCAAGTGGCAGGCATTGATAAATCAAGCCATGATCGAGTGCTTCTCTGGCAGTGATCGGCTCACCCGTGAGTAGAAGACGTCGGGCAAGTGTTAGACCAGCAAGGCTTACTAGGTCATGGAGAACGACGGCCGCGACAAGGCCTCGCAACACTTCCGGGTATCCGATCCGGGCGGTCTCATTCGCGATCACGAAGTCGCATGCCAGGGCCAGACCTGCCCCACCCGCCAAGGCATCTCCATTAAGAGCGGCAATCGTCGGTTTGGGAAAGGTGTGAATTTGATCAATAATGTCAGCAATGCTATTGGCATCATCAATGGCTTCAGCCTCGTCGATCTCTTTCCCTTCAGCGAGACGAGACAGATCCATCCCTGCGCAAAAACATGTTCCGCTACCTGTCAACACGATCGCACGAACCGAGGCTGAGACGGTTGCTCGGTCCAGCTCATCGCCCAACGCGGCGATCAACTCTCGATTGAGAGCGTTGCGACGCTCAGGGCGGTTGAGGGTCAGAACACGAACCGAGCCATGTTCGGCAGTGAGCACCAATCCGTGACTCATGAAGCCTCCTTGTCGTGGGTTGGGGCGGGTAGGCGGAGTTCGAGCAACGCGGAAGCAAGTGCTTTGCCTTGGGTATCCAGTCGAAGTGAACGGCTTGCACCACCGGCAAGGGCCTCATCCATCACGAAGTTGAATGCGTGGATGTTAGGAAGTTCATAGCGTACGACTGTGCCGATGCCGATCGATTGAAAATACTCATGAACCACCTGACCGGTCAGATATTCCTTGAGCCAGAGATACGCCGGGCCATCGAACGCCACCACCCCAATGTTGGCACGGTTGCCCTTATCACCACTTCGCGCGTGTGCAATATCGGCAACAGCGATGGTGTTCATAGCTTCCACTCCGAGGCTGGTCGGACCTCGACCCGAGGTGTGATGAACGTCCTGGGGATCAGGCATGGCCAATAGCCGAACGAGGGTTTTGGAGAAGGACGTCCTGAGGCATAGCCTGCAATCCCCGGTGGACCGGCAGTGACGAGAGGGGCGATCTCTCGGCAGAATCGTTCGACTGCGGCCTTTCGACTGTCACGAACTGTGACTCTCAAGACGACTTCACGCGGTGGATTCTCGGGCCTGAGGAGCCCTGGGACGACATCCCCTGCCCCCAGGCACTCGACCAATGCGTCTGCCAGATCAAACCCCGCCCGTTTGACCCGATCGAGCACGATCTGCCCGGCGGCGCGGGCTTTGGCCTCGGCGTTTCGACCAACGACCGCAACGAGCCCACTTGCGGTAAAACCATCGCGATAGACACACGCAACCTTCAATGAATCACCGGGCGCGACACCTCGGCAGTCGGTGATTTCAACCCGGTCTCTTCCTAGCTGGTGAAGTTGTAAAGATGTTAAATCGACGTCGACATCTGGGGTTCGATAACGTGTAGGGTCGTCGATTTCATAGACCAGTTGCTCGGCAATCGTGCCAACCTCAACCGTGCCTCCGGACCCCACCGACTTGGTGATGATCGAATTGCCACTCTCGAGGACTTCTGCGATCGGGTAGCCGATGCCGGCGAGGTCGTCGAGCTGATCCCAGTGATGCCAGAGCCCCCCGGTCGCCTGGGCACCACACTCGATGACGTGGCCGGCGACTGTCGCACCCGCGAGTCGATCGAAATCATCACGCGACCAGGCGAACTCATGGAGGGCCGGTCCCAGGGTAAGGGAGGCATCGGCCACCCTCCCAGTGATCACGACCCTGGCCCCTTGGCTCAGGGCCCGAGCGATCGGAACGCCTCCCAGATAGACACTGGCGCTCATGAAACGGTCGGCGAGTTCGTGAGGGAGTGGTTCGCCGGTTTCAAGGTGATTGAGGAGAACCCCCTGCTGGAGCCAATCGGGGATTCGGCTCAAGACATCATCACCAGTGACGACGCCGATCACGGAATCACTCAGAAATGGTGAACACCGCAGTGCGCATGAGGTTGGATTGAGTCCTCCGGCGTTGGTGACGATTTTGAGGTTGGGTTGGTCGGCCAAGATCGGTTGGAGTCTGGCGAGTAGCTCGGGGAAGTCGTTGATGTACCCGGCGCTCGGATCCTTGAGCCGGATGTGACTCAAGATCGCCAGCGTAAGCTCTGCAAGGTATTCGAGTGTCAGGTAGTCGAGCCCACCATCGCGCGCCAGCGCGACTGGGGCATCGAGATTATCGCCCCAGAAACCGGCTCCGTTGCCAATGCGGATGGATCGGGACATGGGAATGACTCATGTACTCAGGGAGGGAGGAGCCTGCCGACTCCTTCCTCCTCGACTTAGGACAGAATTCAAGCGTCGAGATAAGCATCCGCCTCGATTTCGATGAGCATCGCGGGATCGATGAGCCTGCTGACTTCGACCATTGTGGTGGCAGGTCGGATCTCGCTGAAGAACTCGCCGTGGGCTTTGCCAGCCTTGTCCCATTCGGTGATGTTGGTCAGGTACATGCGAGTCCGGACAACGTAGGACATTGAGGCTCCGGCCTTGATCAGGGCGGCCTCAATATTCCTGAGCGCTTGGAGCGTCTGCGCGTACAGGTCGTTGTGGCCAACGATCTCGCCGTCGGGACCTGTGGCAGTCGTACCTGAAACAAAGATATGACGCCCCATGCGGACCGCTCGGGAGTAGCCGATGATCGGTTCCCACTTACTACCTGTCGATACGTTTTGTCGTGCCATCGTGCCTTGGCTTTCTCGGGATGGATAAGTTGGTCAGACTTGGAAAACGCCGGTCGTGAGAGGCTGAGTAGGCCGGTTCCGGGTCGCGACGTCAAGGGCCACGATCAAGGACTCGCGGGTTGTTTGAGGGTCGAGGATCGCGTCGACCCAGCCTCGCGCAGCGGCGTAACGAATATCGGTCTCGCGATCGTACCGATGAGCGAGTTGATCAGCCATCGTCTGGATTTCGAGATCGTCCACGGGCTTCCCCTGACGTTTGAGGGCGGCAACCTGAACGTCCAGCATCGTCTTTGCCGCCTGGCTTGCCCCCATTACAGCGTAGCGAACTCCCGGCCAGGCGAACAGGAAGCGAGGATCGAAGGCCCTACCGCAAAGTGCATAATGACCAGCTCCGAACGAATGGCCGACGAGAAGAGTGATCTTGGGGACAACGCTATTCGAGACCGCATTCACGAGTTTGGCACCGCGGCGGATAATCCCTGAGCGTTCGGCATCGCGGCCGACGTCGAAGCCGTTGACATCTTGGATGAAGAGCAAGGGAATTCGTGACTGATTGCAATCGAGCACAAATCGAGCGGCTTTATCAGCACTATCGCCATAAATTACGCCCCCAAACTGCATGGGTCCGTTGCCGGATGCCCGGAATCGCAGTCGCTGGTTGGCGACGATCCCGAGCGGCATCCCGGCCAAACGACCGAATCCGCAGACCAAGGTTTGACCGAACTCCGCACGATATTCCTCGAACGTGTCTCCATCGAGTAGAGCCTGGAGCAAGTCTCGAACGTCGTATTGAGCGGACGGGTCGGTCTGGACGATGTCCATCACGCTCGCGGAGTCGACTTTGGGGGGGATGGTCGGAATCGCCGTCCCAGCCGGGTCGGGGGGCCAGAGCGATACCAGTCGACGGATCCGACCGAGGCAAGATTCATCGTCGGGTTCATGGTAATCGACCGTGCCCGAGAGCGCGGAGTGCATTGTGGCCCCGCCGAGTTCTTCGCTGCTCACCTCTTGGCCGATCGCAGCCTTCACTAACGATGGTCCTGCGAGGTAGAGCCCTGATCCTTCCGTCATGAGTACGGTGTCGCAAAGGACAGGCAAATAGGCACCGCCCGCGACGCAGTTCCCCATGATGGCAGCGATCTGAGGGAGACCGCGTGCGGAGAGGACGGCGTTATTGCGAAAGATCCGTCCGAAGTCGTCGACGTCCGGAAAAACTTCATCCTGCATCGGTAAGAAGACGCCGGAGGAATCGACGAGATAGATGAGCGGGAGACTATTCTCACCCGCGATTTGCTGGGCCCGTAACACCTTCTTGATCGTCATCGGGAAGAAGGCACCAGCCTTCACCGTGGCATCGTTGGCGATGACCATCACACGATGACCCGACACGACACCGATTCCCGACACCACCCCTGCCGATTGTGCTCCGCCGTGCTCGTTGTACATCCCAAAGGCGGCCCAGAGGTTCAGCTCCAGCCATGGTGCTCCAGAGTCGAGGAGCTTCGCGACCCGCTCGCGGGCCGTGAGTCGGCCTTTGGCGTGTTGCCGCTTGATGGCGTCGGGACCTCCGCCGAGCTTGATGCTCGCCTCCTGCGCGAACAAAGCTTCGCTCGACTCGCGGAGACTCGGCGGATGTTGTCCTCGGGCGGCCATGGCCATGTTGGGTCGCCTCGGGCTGAGAGAATGATCTAGACGGTTTCATGTCCGAACGTGCGGTGAGTCTTCAGCTTCAGCTCAGCTCGGCTAGGCTACGGGTCCCCTGCGTGGAGGGGAAGTTGGGATGAACTGGGAGGTTGAGTTCCATTTGCAACCATAATCTTCCCCGACCGATTTCGAGTCAGAGCGAACAATCAACCACAATCGCCACGGCGTTACCGCCGCCGAGGCAGAGTGAGGCGACTCCATAACGTTTCTTGAGCCGATGCAAGGAATGCAATAAGGTCACGAGGACGCGAGCTCCGCTAGCCCCAATGGGGTGCCCCAACGCGGTTGCTCCCCCCTGGATATTGACCTTGTCGGGATCGAGGTCGAGCCCCTGAACACATCCGAGAAGCTGAGAACAGAAGGCTTCGTTGATCTCAAAGAGGTCGATGTCGTTGATGGTGAGTTTCGCCTTCGAAAGCGCCTTTTGGATCGCCTCAATGGGGGCGAGGAAGAGGTCGCAGGGCTCTCGCCCTGATGTGGCTGAGGCGATGATTCGGGCCATGGGCTCGCGTTTCGAACGCTTGGCGGCTTCGCTCGAAGCGACAACCAACATTGCTGCACCGTCGCTCAGGGTTGAGGAGTTTCCTGCCGTTACGACTCCATCGGGCTTGAAGGCGGGTTTGAGCTTCGCCAGGCCCTCCAGGGTTGTTCCGAGCCGTGGCCCTTCGTCGTTAATGATTTCGCGAGGCTGCCCCTTCTCGGTCAAGACAACTGGCACCATTTCAGCGGCGAACCAGTGCTGATCGATCGCATGAAGGGCTCTCGACTGACTAATAACGGCCCACGCGTCGATGCTTTCACGAGTGAGCCCGCAATGTTCGGCTGTCCGTTCTGCGGCCATTCCCATGGGCCAATGTTCGATGGCGCAGGTCAACCCATCGAGTTGCATCGAATCGATTAGCGGGTTATCACCGATTTTCCAGCCTGCACGACCGCCACGGAGGAGGTGGGGGGCGTTTGACATGCTCTCCATCCCACCGGCCAGGAGGATTGAGGCGTCGCCGGAACGGATTGCCTGATCGGCCAACATGATCGCACGTAAGCCCGACCCGCAAACCATATTGAGTGTCAATGCGCTCGAAGTCGGAGGCAGTCCGGCCCTAAGTGCAACTTGTCGTGCGGGGGCTTGCCCCAAACCTGCCGAGAGAACGTTCCCGATGATCGTTTCGTCGAATCGAGAGTGATCCAGACCGGATCTATGGACCGCCTCTTTCGCCGCGATCGCGCCTAAGTCGATCGCTGAGAAGGAATTCAGGCCACCAAGGTATCGTCCGATCGGAGTCCGACAGGCGGCGATGATTACGGGATCTTGAGAGCGATCCATGCCCGCCTCCCTTTCGGAATTCGAGGGCCTGGCTTGGGATATGCTTGAAGTCAGAAGTGCGACGATCCGCACGACCCCAACGAATCTTAGAGGGTGCCAGGGTCCGGGTCAATGAATCGAGGCAAGCTTCGGAGGATGTGTTATGCTTCCTGATGAACCACGGAGGGGTTTCCTCCGATCTTTGGCGGCGAGACGAGACGCCGCACTGACTGCAAGACAAGGTCTTGCCGAGGGAGTGGAGCCCATGCGTCGCCGTTTCCCATTGATTGGCCTGGCCTTGCTACTGGTAAGCACCACGGTCGCGAACGCTCAAAATGCGAATTGGCTCGAAGAGGTCTTTCCCCAACGGTTCCATGACTTTGGGACTGTGGCGAAGGGTTCGAAGGTGTCGCACACCTTCAAGGTCATCAACACGACCGACCAGGACATTCACATTGCCTCAGTGGCCCCCAAGTGCGGTTGTACGGACGTCAAAGTCCGCGCCTACCTGATTCCACCTGGGACACAAACAGTCATTGAGGCCTTGATTGATACAACCAAGTTCCAAGGCAAGAAGGATTCGGGCCTGACATTGAAGCTCGACAAGCCGGTCTTCGCGGAGGTCGACCTCAACCTCACCTGCTTCATCCGAACGGATGTGGTGGTCAATCCTGGCCAGGTCGATTTCGGGACCGTCTCACGGCAGTCGAAGCCGACCTTGGCGATCAACCTCACCTATACGGGTGGCAATCCGAACTGGGGGATCACCAAGATCCAGGTGATTAGCCCGCATATCAAAGCGACGGCCCAGGAAGTGGCTCGATCTGGGGGTCAGGTACAATATGTGATCTCGACAACCTTGAACCCGACCGCCGAGATTGGGTTCTTCAAGGACGAGATCACGCTGCTCACCAATGATCCGACCGGCCCGGCGATCCCAATCTCGGTTGCGGCAATGGTTCAGTCGAGTGTGACGGCCGCTCCCGCGATTTTGACGATCGGCCGGGTCAAGGCTGGCGAGAGCGTATCGAAAACCGTGCTTGTTCGATCCGGACAACCGTTTAAGGTGACGGGCCTGAAGCCAACCCGCGATGAGCTCAGCGGTAAGGTCGCCGAGGGTCAGAAGACCATGCACTCGGTGACGCTGACCTTCAAAGCCCCCGCCGAGCCGGGACCGTTCAACGCAGTGATGGAAGTTCAAACCGACCTGAAGGACGAACCTCCACTCAAGGTCGCTGCCTTCGCGACGGTGATACAATAGTCGCGCAGCAACCTGAACATCGAGCGCAAGCATAAGGCCCACCGGATTTTGCATCCGAGTGGGCCTTGATGTTGGATTGAGCCTTGCAGGATTTAGACCTGGGGTGAGGCTTGAGGCGAAGCCTGAGGAGCAGCCGAGACCGGGGCGGTCACGCAAGCTGGGGCCGAGACGCAGACCGGGGCTGGGGCACAAGCGGGCTTGCAGCCATGAAGCTTGATCTTGGGGAGGTGGCAGGAAATCTTGGGGAGGTGGCAAGACTTCTTCGGCTTGCAGGTGGCAACCGGAGTTTCGCAAAAGACGGGGGCCGGTGGCGGGCACGGTGCCGGAGCAGCCGTGATGCACGGGGTCGGCGCGTTGCAGGACGGGGCCTTGTGGTGGAAGAGGCCCGAAGTGACGGTCAGGGCGGTGAGCAGGACAAGCTGGTGCATCGGATCAAATTCCCAATTCAGAACCACGGTTCAGGTGAAGGTGTGAAACAAGGTCCAATGGCTCTGCTGGTCCCGAGGGTTCATCCTGTGGCACCCCGCCAAGCCGGATCTTGTCCCAATCACCACGTCGCTAAGGTCTTACGACCACCGAGACGACCTCCTCCGTGCGGAACGCCAAGTCAGCGATCTCTAATCCTAGCGCACTCACACAACCCCTGTCTACCCTGATGAGGGAAGCTGTGGAAAGATTTTCGGTTGGGCTAGACTTAACGAAATCGTTGATATGGGTGTTTGGGGTGGAATAGGTAAGTTTGAGTCTGTGGTTTCTTCGGTCATCTACTCGACGTTATCGAGCGCCCGTCTAGGGAATGGATCGGACAGCAAAGCCTACAATCCGGGGATTTGCGGCGAGTATTAAGTGGCGAGAACCTACTGTTTCTGACAAGTGTCAGGCAATGACGATGTTGATACACATTCATGTCTTAGTAAGAACATAGCCAATTCCATCACTGAATCTCGTTATTTGTGGAGAATGCTCGAACCAGAGGGAAGGATTCAGGCGGTCGAGTTTGTCCAGGTGTGTGCCCTCGTCCATCGGTGCTCTGACGCTGAATCGCCCGCAATGATAGGCACACTCCGTAGGGAGGAGCGGACAATATCGCTTTCCTTTCGGACATGGTTGACAGTCATCGAGTGAGTTCGTAGCCTCCCCAACGGATCGCAAGGCCCGTCCAGAAGTTGCAACGAATGAGAGGTCGTCGCGTTATGCATCTCACTTCAGGCAGATCGTATGTGGCGATGAGTGAGACCGAGCGAGGGCTCCGATCGATGTCGCTGGTGAATCATGACTGAGCCTTCCGCAAATCCTTGGGCGTTGGCGGTTGCAGATGCCAATTGGTACACCACCGAGCACCTGTTCCGTGCCGCTTCGCCGAGCCAAGCGTCGACTCTGTTACTCCACTGCCTGGATTACCGCAACGCCTGGACTCAGGGCCGCCGTCCGTTCCGGAACTGGTCGCCTCCCACGCATTCGGTCAGCACCGGGGTGTGGCGGCGCGACCTCGCCCTGCCCAGTGGATGGATGAAGCGATTTCCGCGCTGGGGGATGGTCGAGATTGCGAGAACGGTTAAGAAGTGGATGCGCGCCGAGGCAGCGGGAAAGCCGCTTGCATTGGTGATGACCTACCCTTACTACTTACATCTGCGCGACCAACTGCAACCGGCCCGGTCCATTTACTACAACGTCGATGATTATGCGTTGTACTGGCCAGGCTCGGCGGACGAGGTTCGGGCTTTGGAATTGAAGGCTGTGCGAGAATCGGATCTCACGATCTGTGTCGCGAGAACAAGATGGCAAGAACTCACCACGTTGTTCCCGGACTTTGCTCAGAAAATCATCCACCTTCCCCATGGTGCGCCCTCTGGGTCCATTCCTCCCGAGCCATTCCACCGGCCAGGGCCTGCACCGGCTGATGTTAGCCACCTGCCCCGCCCTCTGTTGGGCTATGTCGGCTCGTTGGAAGATCGTGTCGACTGGGAGCTGGTGACGGAGGTGGCCCTGGCTTTTCCCAAGGCCTCAATCGTCTTGATCGGTCGAATCGATGCCGTTGGTCGTCCCGGGCGGGCCCGGTGTCTTGCCTTGCCCAACGTCCACGCGCTCGGCTGGCACCCTCAGGCGGAGATCGCCAGTTACAACCAAGCGTTTGACGTCTGCTTGATTCCTTACGACGTGGTCCATCCGTTCAACCTGGCCTGCTGTCCCACTAAGATCATGGACACGATGGGAAGCGGCCGACCGATGGTCTCGACAGCCATCCCCGAGTGTCGATTATCTCGCCACTTGTTCGACGTGGCCGAGTCGACTGCGGAATTCATTGCGTCGATCGATTCGATCCTGGGAAACCGCTCGGACGATCAGCGGAGCCAACTTCGTTGGGAGTGGGCGCGTGAGAATACTTGCGAGAAAGTTGTCGCCCGACTGATTGATGCGATCCCGAAAGTCAGTTGACGGTAGCGTTTGGGCATCGTCGCGGATAGATTCGGGAATCCTCGCGGGTTACCATGCCCCGCTCAGTCCTTCTCTTCAAATGCGGGAGTGCCACGATGTCGATCGGTTTGCGCGTGCGATTGTCGGTCATGATGTTCTTGCAGTACTTCGTCTTCGGGACGTGGTTGGCGGTCCTACCCATTCACCTGGAGAGTAAGGGCGTGGGGCTCTCCGCCGGCCAAACGGGCTGGGTCATGTCGGTTTACGGGTTTGGTGCGATCCTCGGGCCATTCTTGCTGGGCCAACTCGCCGATCGCTATATGGCGACCGAACGAGTCATGGCTTTTGCCCACTTGCTAGGCGGGTTCCTCTTGATCGGGGCTGCCTACGCGACGGGCTTCTGGCCGATCTTCGGACTGCTTTTCCTCTACTGTAACCTCTACATGCCGACGATGGGGCTCTCGAACTCACTGACGTTTCGCGCTGCGGGCGAAGGGAATCAAGATGCCTTCCCTGGAATTCGACTCTGGGGCACGATTGGCTGGATCGCGGCCGGCTGGCTGTTCACGTTCTATCGCCAAGCTCCTGAGATTCTCAAGCCCCTCTACGATCTCGTCGGCGAGCCTGGGACGCGTGATTGCTTACGGTTGGCCGGTGTCTCGTCATTCATCTATGGGCTGTATTGCTTCAGCCTGCCGCACACTCCTCCTGTCCAGGCGAAGGTCGAGCCCGGCAAGCACTCGACCAATCCGATCGTCGAAAGTTTGGAACTGATGCGGTTTCCCTCGTTCGCCGTTGTCGTGGTCACTGCCGGCTTGATCGGGATCATGTTGGCGTTCTACTTCGCGTGCGAAGGGCTCTTCCTCAAGGATATCGGTATCCCTGAAGAACAAGTTGGTTTCTACATGAGCTTTGGACAGATCGCCGAGATCGTCTGTATGGCACTTGTACCACTCGCCGTCCGAACCATGGGGATCAAGACCACGATGATCATCGGGGCCTCGGCTTGGGCGGTCCGCTTCGGCCTGTCGATCCTCGGTCAACCGCAGTGGCTCATGATCAGCACGATCACGCTGCACGGCTTCGCCTTCGGATTCTTCTTCGTCGTTGCACAGATGTATGTCGATAAGGCTGCCGGGCCCGACATCAAGGCGACGGCTCAGAACTTCTTGATCTTCGTCATCTATGGGATCGGCACGATCGTCGGATCGGTCGGCACTGGTCCGGTTCGCGATTACTTCGACAACAAGTGGCCAGGGATCTGGGCAGGTCCCACAATCTTGACCATCCTCTGCATCATCATGTTTGCCCTACTCTTCAAAGAAGAGGAGATCCGCAAGCCAGTGGTGGTTACCAAGCGTTCCCAAGTCTGAGGATCGAGGATCGCAAAGTCCGACCATTCGCACGAGGGTTACGGACTTTGCGACCTGCTTAGAATTGCCGCCTCCGAATGCCTCTGGGAGTGCTCGAACGGACCGAGTCACTCCTGGGGGCTTGTTGTGAAGGACTAACCCCCGGCCTGTCGGGGTTTTTTTAACTGAAGATTCGCCGTGGTGATGGCGACGCGAGTTGGATCAGCCCTTCAATAAGCTCGTAATCGCCTCAATATAGATCGCTTCAGACTTAGGGCTCACGAACGATTGCGATGGCTCGTAACCCCCTTCCGCGTAGGACCTTTCCTGGGGGATGTACCACGGTCCGTCATCACCATAGGCAGCGGTGAACAGGTTGCGGGTCGGGTCTAGAGCTTGAGCCGCTAGCTGGTACTCAACGAACGTCTCGCCAGGAAGATGGAGCAACGTCGCATCCTTGCCGATGTCGAGTCGCGAGAGCATGATTGGTCGCTTCTCGGCGGAACGTATCAACCAGCTACAGGTCATGGCGTTGCGATTCCGATCGACGGTTGGTCGCTTGTCATCTGCGATAATCGCCTTTAGCGCGTCGAGATCCAGATCCTCGCGCGGAGGGAACAGGATTTCGCTTGTTTTCCAGCGGATCTCCTCGACGGGGAATCGTCGAGTCTCCCCGACAATGTCTGCCGCGCGCATCGCGGTGTAAACCCGACCCGCCAGGATGACTCGGTTCGACTTTGCGCCATCGTTATACTTGCCGGCTGTCACATTGCCCGCCGCGCCCGTGAAGTAGACGTGCAAAACGTCCTGCTCGTCCCGTTCGCGATACTGTCGTGCAATGCCGACGAAATCGGCAGAGACCCGCCCATCGCCGTAGTAGCTCATCGGGTGGGTTGTGTAATAGTAGAGCCGGGCGAGCGGCGTATCTCCCTGGCAAAAGCTGAGCGAACGCAGGATTGGGTCAATCGTCCCTTCGGGCTCGGCCCGAGCGACCGGGTCTTTGGTCGCACTGGTTCGTGTGAACTTGATCTTGCCGTCAGGACCGATCACTCGGCGGTTGCAAGCCACCTGGCCGACCTTAGACGCCCCAACTCG
Organism: Isosphaeraceae bacterium; assembly: GCA_025356475.1. Classification (GTDB taxonomy): domain Bacteria; phylum Planctomycetota; class Planctomycetia; order Isosphaerales; family Isosphaeraceae; genus JANXSX01. The sequence continues at coordinate 119,882 of JANXSX010000150.1, forward strand.
CACCTGGTTGAACGGCTTGGCATCGGAAAGGGAAGTCTTCACCACGTCCATTGCCTGTTCCATCAGGTCATCGACAAAGCGATCGCTATAGATCCGTGGGTCGGCCTTCGCCTTGTTGAGAAGTTCATTTGCCTGGCGATCGACGAACGGAGCGTTATGCTGGTGAACTGTGTGTAAAGCGACTCGGTCTGTGGTCGTCTGGGCCGCTTGGGCGAGAAGCTGACAGAAGATCCGATGCGAGTCGTTGCCGATCCCGGTCCAGTCGATAGCGGCCAAGACGATCGGCAGTCCAGCCCCTTGGATTACGACCCCCCGAAGCCAGAGCGGGTCATCAACAGCCTCAACTGGCTTGATCCACCCGCCACACAAGGGATGACCCATCGGTGGGGTCGCATCGATCTTGAACCTGGCAAGGTGATAGGCGAGCATAATGGACTCCGTCCTGAATGGCACTAAGCTAAGGCGCAAGTCTCCTAACTCATCGGCTTTGCGGCTCATAGACGACGCCTGCTCCGGAGTTTATCTTGATATGAGCCTCTCTCTCTCTCTCTCTCTCTCTCTCTCTCTATGGCATAGGATCAAGGCTAGCTTAGTTTAACTAGTTATTGCTCATATGTATGATTGACTAGATTTGTGCCAGGAAATCAACCTTGAACCTGTATGAGTTAAGTATTTACGCTTCGCTTAGTGCCATTCGTGTCAGTTCATTTTCATTGACGGAAAAAATGAATTGACACCAATTTCCTGGATCAGGTTTCGTTGGACAGGCCACTGAGAGAAGAAAAATGTTCAGAGTTCCCCCTTGACTAGATACTTAAACTTCGTAAAGGTGAGTTGACCTTTACGCGTTACTGCGTCGCCGCGAGGGATGATTTATGCTTTGCAAAACCCGGAAGGCGTTCACGCTGATTGAGTTGCTGGTCGTCGTCACAGTCATTGGCCTCTTGGTGGCAGTCTTGTTGCCGGCGGTTCAGATGGCGCGGGAGGCAGCCCGCCGGATGCATTGCAGTAACAATCTCAAACAGTTAGGGATTGCGCTCAACTCGTATGCTTTGACCCATGGCGCGTTTCCAACCTTGGCAATTTATTCGCCCCATACGATGTTGTTGCCTTACTTAGAGCAATCGGCGATCTATAGTTCAGTTAATTTCAATATGCGGGTATCAGACGAGGCTGGAGCAAATATGACGGTAGCTCACACCTCGCTGGCGAACTTCTTGTGTCCATCGGATCACTCACAGCCGAGGTGCGGGACAAATTACGCGGGCAATTGCGGAATAGGCGTCCAGAAATATGGATTCAACGGAATTATAGCTCCGACTCCCGTTGGTTTCCATTCAATTACCGACGGTGCCAGTCAAACCACTGCTTTTTCGGAAATTATTTTGGGGCTTCAAGGAAGTCACGATCCCCGACGAGTTGTTTATGGCACGGTGAACGTGCTAATCAGGCCCGAGGAATTCGATCAGTTCACAGCAGAGTGCCGTGAGTTGAAACCCGACCCGGCCTTCATCTTGTTTGACGATCGCGGGAACTTATGGATGAGCACCGATTTCCGCACATCGCTCTACAACCATTCCAACCCTGTCAATGCGAACAGTTGCGCGAACGGCGTCACACTCCCACAAGGAGCCTGGAGCGCGGGCAGCCTCCACCCCGGAGGGGCGAACGTACTCTTCGCGGATGGCCATACCCGCTTTATGAGGGAGTCGGTCAATCTCACCACCTGGCGAGCTTTGGGCAGCCGGAATGGTGCAGAGCTAGTTGCCATCGAGTGATCAGGCAACTTTTAGTGTACCAAGGGCCTCAAGAGGCTACCGTGATTTTGTCTTGTCGCAACCCGAGACTACACCTTGTTTAGGAGGAAAGAAGATGCTTCTTCATCGCGTCACATCGCTGGTCTGCTTCGTCGGTCTGGTGTTCTTAGCTTCGACAGCTTTCGCTGACGATCCGAACTACACCGACGGTACGATTGACAATCCAGGGGATACGATCCCAGTCAATTCCCCATTCCAGATCTCTGGGAGTTTTACCAAGACGTTCTACGGGCAGAAGAGCGACCGAGTACTCATCACGGTGACCAAGGACGATGCTGGTTTCGCAGAATATAGTGATTTCAATAGCATGACTGCGAATGGGATGCAGCCAACAAGAAGCGTTACTTTCGACAGCAATACACTCCCCAAGACCCCAATTAATAAACAACCGATTGTGACTTCTGCTGGCATCTATACAATTACAATTAAGGCGCAGAAGTTGCTTGACAACAAAATGTGGTATGATTTAAAGACAGTTATGAAAACAGTTACTGCCTAATGATGCGCTTACATTAAGCGGTGGGAGTCACACACAATAGGTTGGGTCACCCTGGGAAGTTACCGTCTCAAGGCGACTCGGCCTGTTCACGGAAATTGGTGTCACAGAAATTGGTGTCAGTTCAGAATGGCACTAAGCTAAGGCGCAAGTCTCCTAACACATAGGCTTTGCGGCTTATAGACGACGCCTGCTCCGGAGTTGATCTTGATATGAGCCTCTCTCTCTATGGCTTAGGATCAAGGCTAGCTCGGTTTAACTATTTATTGCTCATATGTATGATTGACTAGAATTGCTGCCAGGAAATCAACCTTAAACCTGTATGAGTTGAGTATTTACGCTTCGCTTAGTGCCATTCGACTCCGTCCTCGATCCGTTAGAACATGTTCGATTTTAACCCGGCTCGTCACCCGTCGAAGGAGTATAGCCTTGATGGTGTTGGATCAGGAAGTGTCGAAACCCATTGTCGCCTGGCGTGATGTTCGCAAAGTCTATCCTAGCGGGCTAGCCGCGCTTGACGGTGTGACGCTTGAAGCGAACGCGGGCGAAGTGCTGGCGATTCTCGGCACTAGTGGTTCGGGCAAGACCACTCTCTTAAAGCTTGTGAACCGGCTTTTTGAGCCAAGTTCAGGCACGATTGAGGTGCGAGGCAAACCAACCTCCGATTGGGACCCGATCGCGCTCAGGCTATCGATCGGCTACGTAATTCAGGATGTTGGCCTGATGCCTCACCTCGACATCCTGGCCAATGTCGGGCTGGTTCTGAAATTGCTCGGCCACCCAAAGCCAGATCGAGAACAAAGATCCCAAGAGGTTCTTAAACAAGTCGGACTTGAACCGTCGCGATTCGCCGGTTTACGTCCACATCAACTCAGCGGTGGCCAACGCCAGCGGGTGGGTGTAGCTCGTGCGCTGGCAGCGAACCCCGACTTGATCCTGATGGACGAGCCATTCGGAGCCCTCGACCCGATCACCAGGCGCGAGATCCAAGCCGAATTCCGCGACCTCCAACGCCGGCTCAAGACGACCGTTATCATCGTCACACACGATATTCGCGAGGCGTGCCACATTGCGGACCGACTCGCATTAGTCGATGCCGGTAAACTCGTTCAGGTTGGGCGGGCAGCCGACTTTCATGACAAGCCGGCGAGCGATTTTGTGAAATCGTTCTTCGCTGATGCCGAGGCCGTCGTGCTGGAGTCACCCCGATGAACGAGTGGCTCACCCTTGCCTGGTCACAACGATCCGAGCTTGCATCCGCGACGCTTGTCCACTTGTCTCTCGTGCTGGAATCGATCGTTCTGGCGATCTTGATCGGAGTGCCTCTGGGCGTCTTGGCGACTCGACGCAAGTCGGCAGAACGATTCGTGCTCGGCCTTGCAAACATCTTCCAAACGATTCCGAGCCTGGCGTTACTTGGCTTCCTCTTGATCCTATTCGGCGGGACGATCGGCAAACTTCCTGCCCTGACCGCGTTGGTAGTCTACGCTCTCCTGCCGATCATCAAGAATACGATTCTGGGAATCCAGGGGCTTGATCCCAACGTGGCGGAGGCGGCTGTTGGGCTGGGAATGACACCTTGGCAACGGCTCACTTTGGTCGAATTACCGCTGGCTGTCCCCGTCTTGCTGGGAGGAATTCGGATCGCGACTGTCTCGGCGGTCGGCATGGCCACGATTGCTGCCTCGATTGGTGCAGGTGGACTGGGGACCTACATTTTCCGGGGAGTCTCTCTGTCCGACCCCCGATTGATTCTCTTAGGGGCGATACCCGCCGCTGGACTTGCACTCCTGTGCGACAGCTTGATCGGCCTGGCGGAACGAAGGCTCGACCCTACCAAGGGGTCTGGGAGTCGTCGAAATCGTTGGGTGATCGGTGCGCTCGTGATTGCCCTATTTGCGTTGGTCTTGGGCGAGAACCTGAGCTCGCGGACGGGGCCAGGCAAGATCGTGATCGGGTCCAAAGATGGGACCGAGATGATCCTGATTGGCCAGATGCTCGCGGAACTCGTCGAAGCGCGGACGGACCTGAAGGTCGATCGGAAGTTCAACCTCGGTGGTTCCCTCGTCTGCTATAACGCACTCAAGGATGGGGGACTCGATGCCTATGTCGAATACACAGGCACCGCCCTCGCGGCGATCCTCAAAGAACCCCCGCAGAACGATCCCAAGGCCGTCTATGATCGAGTCAAAGCCGAATGCGAGCGACGTGATGGAGTCGCCGTGCTCGACCCACTCGGATTCGAGAATACGTTTGCGATTGTGATGCGAGCCAAGCAAGCTCGGGACCTCGGGCTCAAGAAGATCAGCGATTTGCAGAGACATCAAGGGCGATTACGGACAGGCTTCGGGCCTGAGTTCATGAGTAGAGCTGATGGTTACGACGGATTGATGAAGGCCTATGGCTTAAGCTTCACCGAGCGTCCACGCGAGCTCGATAGAAACCTGCTTTATCAAGCCGTCGCCCAAGAAACCCTCGACGTCGCCGCTGGTGACTCAACAGACGGGAGGATCGCATCATTAGACCTCGTTGTCCTCGACGACGATCGACACTATTTTCCACCTTACGAGGCACTGGTCTTCGCGAACCTGGCGAGCCTTAATCGACATCCTGCGCTGCGAGAAGCCTTGAGCCTACTCTCCGGTAAGATCGATGCCGATAAAATGCGCTTGCTGAACTACGAGGTTGACGGCAAGCGTCGCGAACCCGCCGAGGTCGCGCATGAGTTCTTGCTCCTCAATAAGTTTCTTGAGTGACCAAAAGTTTCCCTTCCATTGGGGACGGCGTTTGTCACAACCTGTTGATGAGAGCAGTAATGCATGGAGACCCTCCCTCAAAGTAGTCTGCACCCATGCTTGGCTCACCACATCCTTGGCGGAATTGGTTGGCGGAAGTAGGGGCGATCGTGTAGCTTAATAGAAACAGGTATCGACCTGCCGGAAGTGAGCCCTACGATTCCGTAGGGTGTGATCTGAACGATCGAATTCGATCAGGAGCTGGGCGATGCTCATGGATCGTGCTCATTGGGGCATGGTAGCGGTTCTCGCTGCAGGGGTTTTTCTCTCTGGTGCGGGGGCGAGCGCGGTCGACCGTGATGCCAAAACCGGGGCGACCACCAAGTCGGAAGACTTCGTGGATCGAATGATCAAAGAAGGCTGGGATGAGGCCAAGATCAAACCTTCCAAGGTTGCTCCTGAGCCGGAGTTTATGCGTCGTGCTTACCTTGATGTCTTGGGACGCGTGCCCAACATTCAAGAAGCGACCGCCTACCTAGAAAGTCGCGATGCTGGCAAACGAGCCAAGCTAGTCGAATATTTGCTAGCCCATCCCGACTATGCCAAGAATTTCGGCAACATCTGGACAGTGAGCCTGATTGGTCGGCAACGCCAGGAGCGACAGGTCGATCGTCCTGCCCTCTCTGCTTGGCTGCGACGCCAATTCGCCGATAACCGACCGTGGGACAAGGTTGCTTACGAGCTCATCACCGCGAAAGGGTCGAACAAAGACAACGGGGCCGTGAACTTCACACTCGCTCACATGGAGAGCGGAGCGGTGCCTTTGACCTCGACGACGACCCGAGTCTTCCTCGGTCAACAAATTCAATGCACCCAGTGCCACGACCACCCCTCGAACGATTGGAAGCAGGCTGATTTCTGGGGAGTGAACGCCTTTTTCAAGGGCCTGACCCAGAAAACAGTTCGCAAGGAGAATGCCGCCGGCTTGGAGGTCGATGATTACACCGAACTCTCCCAGCGCATTCCCGAAGATCCGTTCGTCTACTTCGATAAACGCAACGCCGTGAGAGGCGCAGTCCCTCCTACGTTCCTGGACGGTCGCAAGATCAATCTCAACTCCGAAGCCGATCGCCGGGTCGAGTTTGCCAAGTTTGTGACCGAGCCCACCAACGCCAACTTTCCCAAATCGATAGTCAACCGAATGTGGGCGCACTTCTTGGGCAGAGGGTTCGTCAGCCCAGTCGATGACTTTGGTCCGCATAACCCCCCTTCCCACCCGGAACTGCTCGACAAACTCGCCGAGGAATTTCAGGCCAGCGGCTATGACATCAAGAAGCTGGTCCGTCGGATCATGGAAACGCAGGCCTATAACCAGACGAGCGTGACCACCCCCAACAACGAAAAGGATGACACCCTTTTCAGCCATGTGGGTTTGAAGCCAATGAGTCCCGAACAGCTTTTCGATTCGTTATTGACTGCCACGTCCGCCCACAAAGCTGGCGGTGGGGCCGACTCCGAAAAGCGTCGCGACGCCTGGCTAGGCCAGTTTATCTTTGCATTTGCGAACGATGAAGGGGAGGAATCCTCGAGTTTTCAGGGAACAATCCCGCAGGCGTTGATGATGATGAACGGGGAGCTGATGGAGAAGGCGGTCGGTGGCAAGCCAGGCAGTTTCTTGGCCGATTTGCTCGAAAAAGCCCAACTCCAGTCGCGAACCGCTCCCGAGATCTATGTGATTAACCACATGTATCTCGCGGCGCTCGCCCGTCCGCCATCCGCTCGCGAGCTGACCATGGCCCGAAACTTCCTGAACTCCAGCCCGGACACCATTCGGATCATGGAGGACCTGTTCTGGGCCTTACTGAACTCTAATGAATTCGTGCTCAATCGTTGATGGTTTATCGGTGCAGCGTTTCTTCCTATTCCTGATCCGACCGGCCCTTTAGGCCGAAGGGGTATCGAGACCATGAGCGACAGCCTGATCGTTCCCAGTGGCATGAGCCGCCGCCACTTCATGGGCCACATGGCCAGCACAACACTTGCCTTACCGGCGATGCAGTTCATGTCGTCGATGACAGCCAACGCGGCTGCCCTTCGTAAGGCGAACAAGAGCTGTATCCTTTTATGGATGAGTGGTGGCCCCAGCCACATGGATATCTGGGACCTGAAGCCCGATAGTTCCAAAAATGGTGGCCCGTTCAAGCCAATCACTACCTCGGCAGACGGGGTGATGATCAGCGAGCACATGCCCAACGTCGCCAAGCAAATGCAGCACATGAACATTGTCCGGTCGTTGAACTCGAAAGAGGGCAACCACGACCGGGGTACTTATATGATGCATACTGGATACGCGCCCAACCCGACGGTTGTCCACCCTGGTTGGGGGTCGGTTTGCTCGTATGAGCTGGGACAGAAGCTTGAGAACTTCGACCTGCCGCACTGTATTGCGATCAACACTCCCGGTCAACCGGCAGGCTTCCTGGGGATGACTCATTCGCCGTTCATGGTCCAGAATCCCAACGCCCCCGTGGCTAATCTGAAGCCCCCTGCAGGGGTGGATGCTGACCGCATGGGACGTCGGTTACAAATGCTCGGCATGGTGGAAGATCAGTTCGTCTCCCAACGTCGTGGTCAGGCCCCAATCGACCACAAGGCGGTCTACAATAAGACCGTCCGGATGATGAATTCGCGTTATACCCAGGCTCTCTCACTCGATAAAGAGCCGGCTGCAGTCCGTGACGCCTACGGGCGAGGTTCGTTCGGCTCGGGCTGCTTGATGGCGAGGAAACTCGTTGAGACCGGTGTCACCTTCGTAGAAGTCGGACTCGGCGGCTGGGACACGCATCAAAATGCGTTTGAAACCTTGTCACAACGACTCATGCCCGAACTCGATAAGGGGATGGGGGCGTTGATCGCCGACCTTGCCCAGCGCAACTTGCTCGACAACACCATGGTTGTCTGGATGGGCGAGTTCGGTCGCACACCCAGAATCAACCAGGATGGTGGTCGTGACCATTGGCCGGTTTCATGGTCGATCGCCATGGGTGGTGGCGGCATGAAGGGGGGCCAGGCCGTAGGTTCGACCGACAGAGATGGTGTCGAGATCACCGATCGGCCCGTTGGAGTCATGGACGTGATCGCGACCATGACAAAGACCATGGGTATCAATGTTGAGACTCAATATACGACCCCACGAGGTCGGCCGATGAAGGTCGTCGATGCGGGCAAGCCGATCGCCGAACTGATCTGATTCTCAGTCCGCAATCAACATGCACATCAAGGCGTGCCCTGAATTGATTCAGGGCACGCCTTGATTGCTTTAACCCATCAATCTCGCGCGAGCCGACCCGTCAGCCAGAGCGCCCCGCCCACAACTGCCAAGCCCGCATTCTGGCCGGTCGACGCAAGCCCGATGCTTGCGATCAGTAGGATCACGATGACCGTAACTCCGCTCATGGGCTGAGCCGCAGTCCAGAGACGGATGCCAACCGCAACGAGTATAACCAGCCCCAAGCCCCACCAACGGCTCATCGTATCGGACCACTCGGGCGTTGTCGCGTGGCCTCGTTCAAGACGAGGCGGGGTCGCATCGGGAGGTACAATGGTTGAGGACTTCAGACCGAAATGAGCGAAGTATTCGCTAGGATCGGACCGAACGCGAGCCATGGCAGCGACACGACTCGCAGCGCTACTTTGGTTCATCTCAAGAAGGTCAGACAGTTCGTCCCAGCCTCCGAGCTTGAGGGCCTTCTTCGCGTCATTGAGCTTTGCAGCCAGGTCGCTCTCAGACGTCCAGGGGCGAAGCAGGCCGAGCCGTAGCCGTGCGACAGCGTTGTCTAAGAGGTGTACAACGTCCAGGTCGCGGCGAGGGCGGCTCGCGAGTTCGATCACTCGGTCTGCAAGCGTGCGGATCTGTTCATCTGTCACAAGGTGCGGCTTGTTCGTGTCCAGAGCAGGGGTCATCCGGACCTGACTGGGATGAAACACGATGTAAGTCTGGGACACCGAGCGTCCATTTGCCAGATCTGGTGCCTTGAGAGGCCCATTCGAGCCCGAGGTCCCGTCCCACATCATGGCCAAGCGAGTGATGCGGGGGCTGGGGATCTCGATCAATAAGGAATCGCCATCCCCGCTCCAAATTGGGGTTGGTTCGCCTTCGATCAAAGCTGTCGTCGGCATGACCCCTGTGGGGAATTTGACGCGTAGCCATCCCTTAGAGCCAGGTTTGAGCCAACATGTGGAGACGCCGCGAATGTGATCAAAATGGTCCGATACTGCGGTCACGTCGACATGACTGACTTCGGGTACGACCGGTGCCAGTGGAGTTGGCTCCGTCGATAGCTCTAGGCTCCAGGACGCGAGTGGCTGAACAGCCCACACGAGGTCGACTCGGTCGAAGGGCGTTGTTTCCTCGATACCGAATTTCGTCGCCTCCAGGGCTTGCAAACCCCGCGTTTCCGGAGTGGCGAGGGTCTCTCCAGAGACGTTCGCGACTCCCACCAAGGCTCGGAGTTCGCCGGTGCCCAAGGGGGTCAGTTCGGGAACAAACATGGGCTCACCCGCCGATCGAGGACGTCGACCTCGGACGACCACACGAGCGTGAGACCAGAGTGGTCGGACAGGCCGTAGTACCTTGACGGACTGAGCGGCGTCACGAAAGGGCTCAAGAGAAATCGCAACGCCATCAAGTTCTGCCCGGACTTCGTTCGCCCAAATCGCGGGCAGTTGGATCGGGATCGAGTCTGCTGGGCCATCAAGAAAGGTATAATCAAGGACGCTGATCCATTCCTGCGTTTGTGGCTCGATCCGAAGGACCGAACGGGCGAGGACGTCAAAGCGAGTTGAGGGAATGTCAAACCGGAGTCGAATCGGCTCATCAAAATAGGTGAGTTGATAAACATCCTTGGACTCGCGTTTGAGTCCCGTCCCTTCGACGTTGACTGGGAAACCCGCCACGATCGAGAGATGGCCAGGCTCATCCGCTGCAGTGTCGAACCGGGGCCAGCGGATAGTGAGCTCGGGGCCATCGACCGGCAACCATCCTGAGAGCCGGACCGTGGGCGCAAGCACAGTCGCAGCGTCGAATCTAAGCCTAAGTCTGTCTGGCCGAGGTCGCGACCAGTGGGTTAAGCCTGGAGCCTCGACCTCGAAGAGATGGAGTTTGGGATCAATTGTGATGTCGGACTCGACACCCGAGCCCGAAACCGTCGTGAGCTTGGTTTCGAGACGCCAGTCGGCCCTACCTCGCGAGAGGATGATCTGGAGTTCGGAACGCGCAAGATGTCGACTCGGCGTCGGGCCCAGCGTTGCCGCGACATCCGCGCGGATCTTGAATCGAACGACACCGGCGAGTGTTAATGGTTCCGAGGGAAGCTCGCCCCAGGCACGAACGAATTCGAAATCTGGGGCAATCCCGAACGGGCTTGGACCCGTGAGCCTGCCCGTCCAGTCGCTTGGTCGCCGCAGCGCGAGCATGCCGCTCAGATTTCCGCCCCCTCGCAGTTCTAGGCCAGGTCCGCGCCGGGGACCGGTTCCGCTTGTGATTGGACGCCAGAACTCCAGCTCGATCGGCTTGGAAACTCCAGGATCTGTCGATGAGTGTTCGAAGTGTCCGATCCACTCATTCCCATCGGCTCCAAGTTTGATCGAATCGGAGACCAGCTTCCCTGGATGCTGGAGCGAGCGGAGTATCACTCCCGCCTCGATTCCAAGGCGGAGCTCAGTGACAGGCTGGCCATCGACCGCTCGCAGTCGAACGCGGAGGCGATCACCTGCCGGTTCTGCATCCCAGAGCATCAAGCCTTGGTAGTCGCGTACGGAACGGATTGGAGCAGAACCCCAGGTCATATCAAAATGATCCACAGGACCGAGGTGCGGCAGTCCCGGCAGTGGGTCATCCTGTGCGACCGTCATAATCGCGAACGAAGAGGGAACCAGAAGGACTCGGGCAAGCCGCCCCTGGGATCCGTTTGGCTTTGTTTCAACCTGGCGCTTAAGTCGGACTTGGAACGTCCCACTTGATTCAAACCAAACCCGACCCGTTGCCCCCCCTGGATCAATTTCCACCGAGGCGGGCTTGCCATTGATCGTCATGGTCAGATCGTGGGAGCCGACGATCGGAAACGACCAGGAACCGGGTGAGACGACTCGCAGCGCCCAATCTGTGACGAATTCGAGAGATGTCCCATCGGGAACGCCGGCGGAGTGCTCAACACGAGTCGCAACCACTGCGGGAAATGTAGATTCGATCGTCCCGCTGGATATCGATTGGAGCCGTTCAAAGTCGGCGAGCTTGAGGATTGCGCGGGTTGGCGTCTCGCGGGCGAGAGGAACCTCATCGTATGGGAACAGGACCCAGATGGGGGCGACTGGTCCCACTAGCTCGGCCCCCAGGATTAACGGAAGGAGACTCAGCCCGATCAACGACCCTGGGGTAACCCTGGGCCGACGGTGGGTGGAGGAAGACTCGCTTGGTCTCGCGGGGAGACTCCGTGCCCGAGCCATTCCCGCCCAGAGCAAGCCAACACCGAGCCCCCCCCAGACCAGGCCACTTGAGATCGGCGACTCAACATCCAGGAACAGGCTTGACAGAGAAGCTAATAGGACAACAGCGAGACCCAGAATTCGGGGCTTCCGGCGGGATCGGCGGAGCAAGACTCCCCCGGTCAGGACCATGATTCCCGCATAGAGTCGCCTGAACTCGTCGATCCGAGGGTCGACTAAGGTGATCACTGCCGGGGCATCTCCGGTCGACGTCGCAGGAACGAATCGGACGACTCGCCAGCCAGGACCAGGCCTTGGATCGACGCCCGAAGTCCCAGACGCGAGTTCGGCCAACGACGGAGTTGAAACCCAGCGATCGACGGTTTGGAGTCGGTCCAGCGCGTCAGATCCCTTCGAGATCGCGGTTCGAATTGCCGGCTCCCAACCGACTGCGGTCGGTTCAAGCGTCGTTGTGACAAGAACGGCTTTGCCGAACCCACGCAGTTCCAAACCCGAGTCGCGGAGTCGGCCGATGACGTCCCTTGTGCTGGACGGTTTGAGGCGACTGCTGGGCGACCAACCGGCTGAGGCAAGTGCGAGGCGGTCGATCACGAACGGAAACGACTCCTGATCCCACTCGGTAAAGAGTTCCCCTAAGGGTCGATCGAGTAGGTCGTTTGCAGCGATCGACGGAACATAGGTGGGCTCACGTTGTGGGAAGAAGGAAACAAGTCGTTCCCACACGCCAAGTTGGCCAACTTCGGCCTCAACCCATCGTGAGTCGTTCGGGACTGCGTTCCAAGGTTCTGGGAGAACCAGCTCCCAGCGCCTGGTGAGGATCGGTAACGTTGAGATCGGCCAGGGAGCGATGCGTGTGTGCCCGTTAGACTTCTCTGTGAACTCCAGAGTGACGAGTCGCGTGACGGGCTTATCCACACTGCCGAGAGGCAGCGTCAATCCTCGACCTTTGAGCACCGGTGTGACTGGTCGACCATCGACCGAAACGGACTCGAGCATCACTCCTTCGGGAAGAGTCAGATTGAGCGTCCCAGAGAGCACCGCCAAGCGGAGCCGATGTCGGCTCGTCGGACCTGAGGGGTCGACTGTCGTGGTGAGCACCGCCTCGTTGATGATCCCCTGCGGCGTGATCGCGGTTAGCGGCTTGATCTGGAGGGTCAGTTGGTCGTTCGGAGAGTCGTACCCCAAAAAAGTCGATGTGGTCGTTGCCTCGGCCTCAATGCCTTCGGATCGAGGGTCGAGTGGTACCATCCCTTGGCCTCCACTCGACATCAAAATATCGGGGTCCACGTGGATGTGGACACGCCCCTGAGTCAGTCGCCCATTGCCGGGAAAGAGGAGCGGCAACGAACCGGAGGTGCTCGGCTGACTCCAGCGACCGATGAGCCGAACCGATCCCTGCCTGGGCTGGGGTAAGGTGAGAATCCATCCGCTGGCTGTTGGTTCGGAGATTACACTAGGCCCATTCGGGACCTCCTCAAGACGCCATGTGACTTCGTTCTCGACCCGGACATTCGAGATAATCGGGAGTTTCGTCACCTCGATCTTTCCAAGATCCGCGATCAGCTCGACCTCAATCGTAGTTGACTCCCTGGCAACATGGGCATCGATCTTAGTTGTCCACGTTGGGGAGCTGAGGACCCGCGCCAAGGCGATTTCAAGGTCGCCGAAATCATCGAGCCAGCGCCAGGCTAGAGCGTCATTGGGTCTGGGCTCGCCGAGTTGTTTGGGATCAATCCAAGTCAGGCCGCGGGCTCGGTTGGGGCTGCATTTCAGGCCTTCCGCAAGTCCGAGAACCCATCGTTCATCGGCGATTCGGACTTCTGAAGGCCTGATCCGAGGAGGGGACCAGCGCTCTTGATTCACGTCCCGGTCTGCGGTTGCGATGATGACGAGTTCGATCTTGCCTTGTTTGATCAAGTCTGGAGGGGGTGTGACTTCAAGCCTGAATCCTCCCGCCTCGGTCGAGGTGGTCTTCCAATCGGCTAGTCGCGTCCCATCGATCCGTTCGACGTGTTCCGGAGTCCAACCCGTCGGTAGGTCAACCGATAGGACCAACGGAACGCCTCGGGTCAGTGTCCATTGAATCGTGGTTGTGGCTCGGTCTCGACCGCTGCCGACCTGGACCCGCCCCCGGATGTCGGCCCAGGCATCAGCGACCGGTGAACCGAACGTCAATGTTGCGACCGACCCGAGGGCGTTGGACTCGAGTACCACGAGAGGGGTCGCCCCTCGCTCCTGCCTGGTTGTGAGTCGCCGTCCTGCCAACTCGCGGCATTCGAGTAGAGTCCGTCCGGCGTCGAGTCTCACGGTCGTCTGGCCGCCGGTCCAGATGGAATCTAACGGTCGCGCGGTCGGAATCGTCCAATCACCCGTGACTGGTACTTGCGCCATCCCTTGAAGCGTCAGGCTCGTGGGGCCTCGAGTCTCGGGGTCGAACCGGATAACGAGGCGTGAGCGGCCCTCGACACGTTCGATGCGGCTGGAGACGACTCGTGGGCCGGTGGCGCTGAGAAGTTCCAGTCCGGGGTCGAGTTCAATGGCAAGGCGTCGGGGACCTGACTCGCGTCGCTCAACGACCCAATCGGCTTTCCATGTCGCGCTAGCTCGACCGAAGGTCCAGAGGCTCGGGCCGCCAATTAAGAGCGGGGCGGCTGACGACGTTGGCCTCAACTTCAAGTCCAGTTGCCCCAAGCTGCCTTCAATAATCCAGTTGCGGCGACCGGGAAGGGACGCGGGGGCGGGCGTTGCGAGCGTTCCTGGAAGATCCTCGGGGGTGAGGGACTCGGGGAGGTCGAGCGTCAACCGTGCTAATCCCTCGCCGGGTAAACCAAGCGCAAACGACTGCCCGGAGCTTTCAGGGCGAGCTCGCTGGCTCCAGTCAAGGGTCACTGTGGTTGTCCCCGAGACATCGGGGACCAGTAGGAGGGCTGTCCGACCGTCGTTCAGGCTTACGACTTCAGGAGGACGAGTCAGCAAACTCGGTGACCAGGGACTCAAGGGGATCAAGCTCGGGCCGGACTGGGCGAGTTCGACCGTCAACTCAGATCCACCGAGAAGGACCCCATCAACCCAGCGAATCTTGTGATTCGCCGCCACAACACGGCCTAATCGTTCCACCCCCTTCGGCTTGTTTCGAGTCGTGTCGAGGAGTGACTCAAACTCGGTGTAGCTGAGACCTCGGAGGGGAGTTCCGGTGGGAAACCAATCCTTAACTCGCGCTGCTGGGACGCGGATTGGCACGATCTTAGGGGTGGGAACATCGGCCCCGGTGAGGGCGCTCAGCAAGAATCCGATCGCCCCCAGTGACCACAAGCGACTCATGGCAAGTCACCCGGACTTGGAGTGGTTGCGCTCGGCTCACTCGGACTCACCACGTGCTTCCCCCGGGAGGAACCAGGCCTTGTACGAATGGCGGTCGAGTCGTCCGAACCAACAGGAACGTACTCCGCAGTCGACGTTGCTGGGAGTAACGGAGCATGGTTGGTCGAGATCTCGGGGTAACTTGGGCCTCGGCGTCGCTCGACAATGCGTTGAGTCGCGAACGCAACGATCCCGAGCACCAGTCCGACGAGTGACGATTCAACAATCAACACCAGAAGCCTGGCGTCGAGCGTGACGCTCAAGAGGAACCCAACACCGGTAATCAGCCATGCAACGATCCATGGTCGGAAACGACCGATCAGCGAGGCGAGGCTGATCGCCAACGCCAGGGCGGATGCCACCAACACAAGCAAGGTGTGGGGCACGATGAAGAGCCGCAGCGGGCTAGGAGCGTCGAGTCGGCTGAAAATAAGGCGCTGAGCACTCCGGCGGTTACGAAAATCCGATGGCGAGCTTCCACCAAACCAGTCTCGGATCGCCCGATCATCGCGAGCCGCCCGTCCCACGAGTCCCTGGAAAACGCCCCAATCGATGGGGCTCTCATCGGTCCAGCCAGTTGGCTGGCCGACCGCAACATTACTTCGCGCGAGGTCGATCTCCCAGACCGACTGCTGCACAGTGGTCTCGATCAGTTCAGGGGCAACCCAGTCGAGGCTCGTATCGGCGGGGAGGAGTCTATAGTCGATCTCGACCAAAATCGGACCACGACCGAGGAGTTCGGTTGGCAGGTCGAGTCGGTAGCTTGGGGGGCGAGCGGTGAGGAGCGTCAGTTGTGTAACTACCTGTCCCCCAACGGTCACCGCCAAGTTCTTGGCTCTGTCCGGCATTCGGAAGCTCAGCGTCGGACGCTTGGAGAGTAACTGATAGCGAGCGATTGTTCGCCAGATGTCTTTGTTCGCTTCGGTTTGAAACCAGGCACGAGAGGCAACCGCACTCGGGAGACTGGCCAAAGTAGGAGCCGCAACATTAATTCTTAGGCTGGGTGCGGTCCCGGAGGGGCGAAGGATGATGAGATGATCTCCACTCCACTGGGGGCCAACCCTTCCTTGATCGGCTCGTCTCAGCGAGTCATTCTCGGTCGATTCAACGACAAGACCGTCAGCGATGTTGACATCGAACTCGGTTGCGGACTCGACCGCGTTCGTCACGACCACTCGGGGAATCACCAGATCGAGCCCCGGACTCCCCCGCGCGAGGGGTGAGATGGAGATCCGATACCGGAGTGAGAGGGTTGCGGAACCATCTTCACCCCCGATGATGTTTACCGAGTATCGAGGGGATTTAGCTCCCGGATCGGCTACCAGACTTGGTGGGTCTCCTGCTTCGTTCGTCCAAGTCGCGCTAATCTGTGGGTCGGCGGAGAGATCCAGACGTCGAATCTCACCGAAATCTGACGAGACTTCGATCTGTTGGGCGACCTCGATCCACTCGGAACGGAGAGCCACTTCGATCTTTGAACGCGCTTTCAGCTTCTGGGGGATCGGAGTGAAAACAAGCTCGATTCGATCGGTAGGCTTCTTCGCCCTCCCGAGAATCGGAGGCTGTCCATCCTCGAATCCGACCCCGCGTGGCCAATCGGAGGGCTCGAAGCTCAGAAAGGGGTCGAACTCGAACGTTGAGTTGGGGGCGAGTGTGACCTGTTGCTCGGGACCACAAACCACGGCAATTCGATGTTCCCGACCCAGAGGTTGAACCGCTCGAAACAGGCCGATGGCCGCCTCACCTTCGAGTGGTACCGCAGCCTCTCCTTCGATGGTTAGACGTGTGGTTCCCGCCTCATGGCCGAGCGGTGTCAATTGGAGGAAGAGCCGTGAACCCCCCCCTTCCAATGGTGCCAATCGGCTTGATCGGATCAGCTCGGCGGGGCCGACCTTGACGAAGTCAAGTCCAGGGCCAAGATCGAAGACCGCGTCAAACAGACGCCCTTGTGTTATAGTTGTATTCGCATATGAACTAACGCGTGCAAGTCCGTCTTTAATATCGACACGGGTCGATTGAGCGACCAACGCAACAGCGGAAGGAGACTCGACTTGGAGCTTTAGCTCGAACGGTTGGTCGGTGAATACGAAGCCCAGTAGCTTACCAGGCTGGTTTCGAAGTTCGTCCGGTAGTTCAGAACGAGGATCGATCTGGCGGATCAATGGCCCGAGAGTGGTGCTGACCCACAAGTCGTCACCCGGTTGGACCGCGAGCAGGCCGGTCTGCGTTCGAGCCTGCAGAAGAGCGTGGCCATGAAAATCGATGGTTGCCGGTAAGGTCGGCAGCCGCCTTCGAGTCGTAAGGTTGAGCTTTAGCGGACGGACGGGATTCAGAGGCTTCGTCAGTTCTATAGTGAGTACGCCGTCTTGGCCGTTGGTCGCATCTCGTTTCTGGCCATCGACTTCCAGACTAATCAACTCTTCCTTGGGGTCGAGCTGGAGTTGGATCACTGCGACTTCGCCGCGAAGGGCCTGGAGTTCCCAACTCGACCGGGTCGTGATACTTCCGACCGAGATTCCCAAGGCGATCTGCCCCTGGGCTGCCAGAAGCGGCGGGCCTTTGGCCTCGGCCCGATCATCAATTTTCCAGTCGAGAACCAGGCGAGATCGCGGAGAAACCCTCGCATTTAACCGCCGGCGGCGTCCTCCCTCGATCGATTCGATCGTTGCAGGCTCGCCCTCGCCAACGGTCGCTGAGGCGACTCGACCCTCAACATCGAGTCGAACACCCGCCGAGGCGACCTCGGGAATCACCCAATCCAGGCGGCGACCTTCGCTCGTGGCTCGGACCGACGAGGCGAATACGACGATGATCCGGTGCTTTCCTTCTCCACGGACTTCAATCTCCCATCCTGTTCCAGGGATGAATTGGATCGGTAGGTTGCGTATCCCGTCTCGGGCGGAGCCTAGCGCGATGCCGTCAAGTCGGATCGGGATCCAGCGAGGCTTGGAATCGGCGAGATTCACGTCGATTTGCATTGTCATGGCCGCGCGATCGTCGACGACTTCGCCACTCAGTTCAACCGCATCGACGACCGCGTCAGCGGGATCCCGAGGGGGCCGTTTCGATCTCTTGGTCAATTCCCTATACGTCTTGCCATCGAGCAGAACAAAGTCGGGATCTACCAATCGCGACCAGAGCGAGGTCAGATCGCCTGGAGCCTCAACTACGATCGGGATGCTCACGGGCGGTGCGGGCTCCTGTCCTATCGCTAGACCACAAGGGTCAATGATCGCCCAGAAGGCAGCCCAAACCAGGATTAAGGTCGGTACGCGGAATCGCACGAGTTCTATTGCCTCAGGCCCGCAAACTCCAGTCAAACCGCCTAAGTCTACCACAGGGAAAGGTCGATGGTGAGGAACGAGCATGAGACGCTATCTAGCCGGGTCGGTTCGGGATTAGAATCAGGGGGTATTCCCAGGTTGGCGAAGTTCTCCCAGCCAGATTCGCGGAGTGTGCCATCATGAAGTGTGCATCAGCCCTCTCAACCCTCAGAAATACCGAAGCGGCGACCGCTGAGGTCCTCGAGCGTGTGAAAGCAGGGCTTAGTGGGGATCCCGCAGACCTCGCTTTCCTGTTCGTAAGCCCTCACCATGCGGAGGATCTCGGCAAGATTGGCCGGAAGGTTATTGATGCGGGTTTGGCTCAACATACGATCGGTTGTTCCGGCGAATCGATCATCGGTGATGGGCAAGAAGTCGAGGGTTCGTCGGCCCTCTCGCTCTGGACGATCTCATTGCCCGAGACTAGCCTTACACCTGTACGACTTGAACAGGGGACGTCCGGGTTTCGCGGTTGGGAACCGGACTGGGACCGTCCGACACCCGATGCTCGGACCCTGTTTCTGATGGGCGACCCGTTCCGGTTTCCCATGGACGACTTTTTCAAGAGCCTAGCGAAGTCAAGTCCAGGGCTCAAAGTCTGCGGTGGGATGGCGAGTGGTGGAACAACGCCAGGCCAGATCCGGATCATGCTCGATGGTGTGGCGTTTGCCGAGGGGGCGGTGGGGATGCTCGTTGACGGGCCTGCACGGATCAGTCCGATTGTGAGTCAAGGCTGTCGACCGATTGGTCGGCACCTGATCGTGACCAGTGCCGAACAGAACGTGATCCGTGAGCTGGGGCGTCGTCCTGCTGTTGATGTCCTGCGCGAGATTTACGAGAGTCTGAGCGAAGAGGAACAGAGTAAAGTTCGCGATGGGTTGCATCTGGGAATCGTGATTAACGAGTATCAAGACACCTTTGAGCGAGGCGATTTCCTGGTTCGTAATGTGTTGGGGACAGATCAAGCCGGGGGGATCGCGATCACCGATCTCGCCCGGGTCGGCCAGACGGTCCAGTTCCATATCCGCGACGCCGAGACGGCTCATGAGGACCTTGTGTCACTATTGAGCCGGGACCGGGGCGATGCGCAGGCCGCTGGCGTTTTGGTTTTCAGTTGCAACGGGCGGGGTACTCGCCTCTTCGGCGAGCCTGACCACGATGCCACCGCAATCACTCAAGCGTTCGGACCAATTCCAACGGCAGGGTTCTTCGCTATGGGCGAGCTCGGCCCGGTCGGGGGGCGCAACTTCGTGCATGGGTTTACGGCAAGTGTCGTCCTTTTTGAGGAGTCATAAATAATGATGTCTTGCATATTCATTTCACTGGCTCTGTTCGCTCAGACCAAGCCGGCCCCCGCCTCTAGCTCGAAGCCGATCGCCTTCAATACTCCTGAAGCGGACCGGGTTCTGGAGCGACTGCAAGTCTTCCCTAAAGACAACCCGTGGAATCAGGATGTATCGAAATGGCCAGTGAGCCGAAACTCGCGGGCGATCGTGGAATCGGTTGGGGCTGCCAAGCCACTACGTTACAACCCTGATATGAACTTCATCCTGATCCCGCCCAATCAGCCCAAGCTCGATATGAAGGTGGGATACCCCTACGAGTCCGATAAGGGACCGTTTCCCGTCCCCGACGAATTGCCAATTGAGGGTTGGGCGGGTGGCGAACGCAATGGGGGAATCACGCTCGATCAGTATCAGCGCAACGTCTCGAACGATGACTCAGATCGCCATGCGATTATTGTTGATCCCCAGGCTGGGCTGCTCTATGAGTTCTACCAGATGAAGAAAACCAAAAGTGGATGGGTCGCGGCCCAAGCCTCAATGTTCAACCTCAATTCCAATAAACTTCGGCCCCAGGGTTGGACGTCAAGCGATGCCGCAGGCCTACCGATTTTCCCGGCGATCGTGCGGTATGATGAACTCGCCCGCGGCGAGATTCGCCACGCTCTTAGGGTTACAGTTCGGAAGTCGCGAAAGGCATATGTCGCTCCAGCCACACACTTCGCCAGCCCGCATACCGATCCCAATCTGCCGAGGATGGGGGAGCGGTTCCGACTCCGCTCCGACTTTGAGATCAATGGCTTTACTCCCGAAGTGAAGGTGATCCTTCAAGCCCTCAAGACTTATGGGATGTTCGTCGCGGACAATGGAATCGAGTGGGCGATCTCGGTTTCGCCGGACTCTCGAATTCCGGTTCTGCACCATGAACTTCGGGCGGTCAAGGGTTCGGACTTCGAGGTTGTCGTGTCACACGATACGGGGCGGTGACCCTGGGAACGACCTGGCGAGTCGCGGCGACACTCCAGGTTGAGAGAGCTGCAAGGATTACAGCGACCGAGAAGAACGCCGCCCGTGCCGGCCAAGGGGCGGCGGGGAATGTCCACAGGGCCACAAAACTCAACCCGACCGAGACCGATCCTGTGAGCGTGGCGGCCAGGTAACCCAGGACCTGACCCCGTCGCGAACTTGACCAGGTCGAGGCATAAAGTCCCAAGCCGAGGATCCCCAGACTGAGTGCCCCCACGAGGAATAAGACCGCACCTCCATTCCCAAATGGGCTGGGGTTCGCAGCGAACCCGGGCTCGAATAACCTCCAGAGTCCGGCCAGGAGTAAAATTCCGCTCCAGGTGGCAATGCCTCCTGCCACCCCACGGAGCATCTTGGCGTTGGGACTGATGACATGCGGCCTCTCTGTGAGGATAACGCGGGTCGATTTGCGTCGATCCACTTTGTTGGTTGTCACGAAGGTGCAACCCACTTCGGTCATACAGGGGAGACACCAACCAAAGACGACTTCGCCGTCGGGGTTGACCCCTGTCGCCTGGCGGAGGATGAGTTGGTCGCATCGGGCACAACGCATAGACGAACCTCAGATTTCCCGCAAACCTAACTCTTCGAGCTTTCGGTAAAGCGAGGACAGCCCCAACCCCAGGCGCCTAGCGGCCTCTTTCTTATCCTGTTCGCAGCGGTCGAGGATCCGTCCAATGTGCAACCGCTCATAATGGCGAAGGGCGGCCCTCAAGTCATCCCCTGCATCGCCGAACTCGGCTGAGAGGTCACCGGAGATCGCGGGCCCGAAGTCTTCAGGGCTCAGAATCGGCCCGTCGCTCAAGATCACCGCGCGTTCGAGGGCATTGTCCAACTCACGGACGTTCCCTTTCCAGGGTGCCGACATTAAGGCCCGCATCGCTGCATTATCGACCCCCGCCAATCGTTTGCCGAGCCGGCGACCCTGTCTGGCCAAGAGGACTTCGACCAGTTCAGGAATATCGTCGCGGCGATCACGCAATGGTGGTATGTGAATGCTGACCACGTTAAGGCGGTAATACAAGTCAGCGCGGAAGCGGCCAGCTTCGGCCTCTGTTGCCAAATCTTTATTGGTGGCTGCGACGACTCGGGCTCGGATCGTCTGCGGTCGGTTTGCACCAACCGGCAACACCTCTTTGTTTTCGATCGCGCGGAGTAGCTTCGCCTGCGTTGGCAAGGCGAGTTCGCCGATCTCGTCAAGAAAGACCGTTCCCCGGCCTGCCTCGGTGAAGATCCCAGCGTGATCTCGGTCCGCTCCAGTGAACGCCCCTCGGACGTGACCGAAGAGTTGATTCTCGAGCAGATCGTTGGGGATCGCCGCGCAATTCACGGCCAGGAACGGTGCCTCTGGAGCCGAACCCTGAGTATGGACCGCTCTTGCAACCAGCTCCTTACCCGTCCCGCTCTCCCCCGTGATCAGGACGTTGCTGGGTGTTGGGCCAACCTTGGAGATCAGAGTTTTGATCGACTTCATCCCAACGCTTCGACCGACCAGGGTCTCGTCCCCAACCGTGGCGTGCAGTTGTCTCCTTAGAGCCTGATTCTCCAGCAAGAGTCGGCGCATCCCTAACAGTCGGTCGATCTTGGCGAGCAGTTCATCGAAGATCACCGGCTTCATCAGGTAATCTTGGGCACCACGCTGAAAAGCGGCCACTGCGTTCTCTACCGTCGCATAAGCTGTGATCATAAGTACAAGAGTTTCTGGGCGGATCTGGAGCAGTCGACCAAGGAGTTCCAGGCCGTCGAGGCCCGGCAGTTGAATATCGCACAGTGCAACTTCTGGCTCGAACCGCTCGACGAGTCCGAGGGCGGACTCCGCCGTGAAGGCGACCGCGACTTCGAAGCCCTCCCCTTGGAGGAACTCCTGAAGGGTGGCGGCGAGGACCTCTTCATCATCTACGATGAGAACTCGCCCCCTGGGTTCAGCGCTGCGTGCTGATGTCATGCACCTGCTCCTTGATGGAGTAATCCGGGAGAGGTTGGGAGGTGGGAACCGTGGTCAGCAGGGAGCTGGATTGTAAAGATCGCGCCCTGGCCCAGCTCGGATCGATGGGTCAAGGTCCCCCCTGATTCTTCAACCATTTGTCGGCTGACGAACAGGCCCAGACCGGTTCCCTGAGCTTTGGTGGTGAAGTATGGCTGGAAGAGTCGGGCTTGGTCTGGGCCTTTGATTCCAGGTCCATCGTCGGCGATTTCGATGAGGACCGACTTCGCCTCCGAACGAGCCGAAAGATGGACAAGCCCTCCCTTCTTGGTCGCGTCTAGAGCGTTCAGAACCAGGTTGAGGACGACCTGGGTCAGGTGGTCACGGACTGCGCGGACGGGAGGTAGGTCGGTGGAGAATTCTGTGGTGATGACGCGATCTTTGGTCCGGTGGTAGTACTTGGCGATACCCAGGGCCTCGTCGATCACTTCGGCGGGCTTGAAGCGGGTGACGGCTTTCGAGGCAGGGCGTGCGAAGTCGACAAGTTCTCGAAGCGTGCGCTGGATCCGCGTAAGTTGGCTGCCAGCGAGGTCGAGTTTCTCGGAGGTGTACTCATCCGGGTTTCTGCGTTGGAGGATCTGGATCAGAGAGCTGAGTGCGGCCAGCGGGTTGCCAACCTCGTGGGCGATCCCAGCCGCGAGTAGGCCGAATGCTGCCATCTTCTCTTGCTGGATTGAGCGAGCCTCGCTCGCGCGCAATGCGGCGGTTCGCTCGGCGACTCGGCGTTCGAGTTCGCCGGCGTTCCGTTCAAGGGCATTGTTCAGTTGGGCGAGCCGTTGACCGGTCGCTCGGAGGATTGTCGCCAGCGCGGAGGCAGCCCAGGTTAACCAGACCAGGATCGCCAGGGTCAGCGCGACCCCTGCGAGCCCTTCCCGATTCGCCCCCACGGTTCGGGCCAAAACGAGGAAGCTCAAGGCGTGGAATCCGCATGTGATCCAGGCAAGTTCGCGACGGTAACGCATCGCACAGCAGAGCACGGAGAGTAAGTAATACCAGCGGAACGGGCTGTCGAGACCCGTATCGTGGTAGCACAATAAGCCGATGAACAGCGATTCCATCAGCGAGACGAACAGTGGGAAGCGTTTGAGAAACACCTCTCCGAGTCGGTAAAAAACGGTGTCAAGAGCGGCGTAGCCTGCTCCAAGGGCTAGGAAGGCCCGGACCGCAGAGGGGTCGTGCAAGCCAGTTCGGGTCTGGACCAAGACGTAGCCCATGGCGATCCCGAACCAGCGGATGCGGACGACGATCGACTCGGTAGCCAGCTCCCAACTTTGCTCCGAGTGTGACACGGACGGCTTCTCGTAAGTTGATGTGGTGGAGAGTCGCAGGGTTGTCTGACTTATCGTATCATCCATCGTCAAGAAAGCCCGCCCAGAACCGAATTGCTGCCCCAGCTCCGGAGGAATCGATGAGCCGACCTCTGCCATTGTACGCTCTACTTACGCTCTTGCTGGCCGGAGCCGACAGCCCAAAGACCAACTCTGCCGCCGAATCGTCCCTACTCAAGCATATTCAGGTTCTGGCCAGCGACGAGTTCGAAGGGCGCGGACCGGGAACACCCGGCGAGGAGAAAGCGGTCGGCTACATTGCGACTCAGCTCAAGGCGATAGGGCTCAAGCCGGGCAACCCCAATGGCACGTACATTCAGGAAGCCCCGCTCGTCGGTTTCAAGACCGAGGCCGAAGGCTTGATTCGCGTTGGAGATATTGCGTTTCCACTCAAGTCGCTTGATGACTGGGTCGCGGTCTCTCGTCGTCAGACCAAAAGCGTTGCGATTAAAACGACCGATATCGTTTTCGTCGGCTATGGAGTGGTAGCCCCGGAGTATGGATGGGACGACTACAAAGGCGTGGATGTCAAGAATAAAACAATCATCATGCTAGTCGGCGACCCCCAGGTTCCCGATCCGGCCAACCCGTCGAAGCTTGACGAAACGATGTTCAAAGGCAAGGCGATGACCTACTACGGTCGTTGGACATACAAGTACGAGATCGCTGCCGAGAAGGGAGCTGCCGCAGCCCTGATCGTCCATGAGACCGGGCCCGCAGGGTATCCCTTCTCTGTCGTTCAGGGAAGTTGGAGCCGGGAGAATTTTGACCTTCCCGCCCCTGATAAGAATGTCGGTCGAGCCGCGATCGAAGGCTGGTTGCCCCTGGATAAGGCGAAGGCCGTTCTCAAGGCCGCGAACCTTGACTTCGATACACTCAAGGCCAGCGCCGCCAAAAAGAACTTCCGACCGGTCGTAATTCCAGGAGGTCACGCAGGGTTCGAGGCAGAGAATTCCCTCCGCCAGGTTAAATCAAAAAACGTTGTTGGCCTACTCGAAGGGTCTGATCCCAAGCTCAAAGACGAATATGTCGTTTATACCGCGCACTGGGATCACCTCGGCGTCGATCCCAAGCTACCTGGCGATCAGATCTTCAACGGAGCGGCGGATAATGCTTCGGGCGTCGCAGCGGTTCTCGAAGCGGCCAAACTTTTTTCAGCCGGCGAGCGACCCAAGCGATCAATTCTCTTCCTGCTCGTAACCGCCGAAGAGAAGGGGCTCCTTGGCGCGAAATACTATGCGACACACCCGCTCTATCCGTTGGACCGAACCTTGGCAGATATCAACCTCGACGTGATCAACCTCTGGGGGCGGACGTCCGATATCAGCAGTGTGGGTATGGGTCAGACAACGCTTGATGATTTGTTGGGAGTTGTCGCATCGGCACATGGCCGGACGATCGGTTCGGATACCGAGCCGGAGAAGGGTTTGTATTATCGTTCCGACCACTTCGAATTCGCCAAGAATGGTGTGCCCGCCTTGAACCTCAAAGGGGGCGACAAATATCTCGGCAAAGGGGACGACTACGGCGCGAAGGTTCGGGATGGGTACACCCAGAACGATTACCACAAACCGAGCGACGAGGTGAAGGCTGATTGGGATCTCTCAGGGGCGGTCGAGGACGTTGGGATCGCTGTTGAAGTCGGCCGGATCGTAGCGAATGGTAGTAAGTATCCCGAGTGGAAGCCGACCAGCGAGTTCCGAGCAAAGCGTGAAGCGATGCTCAAGGACAAGAAGTAAGCGGAGTGCCTGGGCGATGAGTCGAACCGGTTCGATTGTGGGGTTGATCCTTATCTTGATCTTTGCGGTCTGGTGGAGATGCCACACGATCGGACCTACCGTCCGTGATCAACTTGGGGTCGGGGTTTATCCGACAATCGAAGCTCAGGTCACGCCCCAAGATCCTCTCATTTGGGCAGACCCTGCCGAGTATCAACCGCCCGGAGTTCAGCGGCTGGTTTCGCTTACTGGTGGGCTGAACGAGTTGAGCATTAAGCTTCTGCCCGTCCCATTCGTGCTCGCAACAATCTTAATTGTCTGGTGGATCGGAAATCGCCTGGGAGGACCCCTACCCGCCATCGTCTCTTCGTTGACATATGCGATCCTGTCGAGTTCCCCTGCTCTGTTTGGGCATATCCCTCAAGTCGAGCATGTCGCCAATCTGTTTGCGGTCGCCTCGCTTGCCTTGATGATCTATTCGTGGACCGACCGAGATGGACCTTGGTGGGCTCTGGAATTAGTGGGATTGGCTCTCGGGCTGGCAACCCTACTCAAGCCGGTCACGTTCGTACTTGAAATCGTTTACTGCCTTGCACTTCGAGTCCGCAACGGTCGGTCACCACGAGGGAGGCGGAAGGATCTAGGCGACCTACTGGTCGGTTTTGGAGCGGTCTGGTTCTTTGTGGGATTGGCGATGGGGGTGAACGGGACACTCGAAACTGGTCTTCGGGACTTCTCCACCTACTGTGTTTTCTCCACCGTTGAGGTCCCAGTCGATCCCGATGGTCCACACGCATTCGTGCGATGGCTCGCAGGAAACGGGGATGCGGACGGGCTTCTGCCTCCGCCTTTTGGCAAGTCGACGGACCTCAACTGGTGGGCGAGTGGCACATGGCCCGTCTGGTTGGCGAGTGTCGTGGCCATCTATGTACTGCTGGGAAGCAGGCAGCCGACCACACGTAAACTCGTCGCATTATGGACCCTGGCGTCATTCGTTGCCGTTGCGCTCCCTCGCCTGTTCTTACCGCACTATTACTTGTTGGCGACGCCAGGAGTCTCGCTCGCAATGGGGCTCTTGCTTGAGGCTGCGAATGAGGCACGAGTGAATCAACGGCGCGTCATGGGTTCGATTGGGATCATGATCGTGGTCTTATCGATGTTTGGGCTGATGGTCCTACAAGTGCGTGACTACTTGATGATTCCACCATCGCAGTTATCACGAAGTCAGCCACGCTCAATTCATTGACTGATATTTGATCCTGTTCCAGAGACGACTTCGTAGATCGTGAACAGCTCGGTTGGCTCCGAGGAGAAACCCCAAGGTAACTGGCCGAAGTCGCCGCCATAGAATCGAAACCCTGAGTTGCGATTCCAGGTCGTGAGACGGACCGGGTTGGCTGGAATCACAATCTGGTCGAGCCGGTGAAGCTGATTGAAAACGGCAGGCTGGATGAATTGCTTGTCGGCTCGGACCGGGATGACGACGATCGTGCCGGCTGGAGCGGACCGGCGACGGGCATCCCACGCCTGGAACCCCTCACGCTGGGCGTAGAACTGCCAACCCCAATGGCCCAGGAACAAAATCGACCGATTCGAGTCCTGGTAACGCCTACTGATCTGTTGGGCTGCCTCAGAGTAACAATTCGCCCATCGGATGTCGGTCCAAGCCAGCAATGCGCTCAGCAGGAGCGTGAACATCACGGAAATCCTCACCGCGCCCCGCCGAGGTTGGCCGGGCTCTTGACTCCCGAGCAGCCAGATCACAAGTGGTGGATGGATCGGCAGAAAACTTCGGACAGCAACAAACGGCCCGAACAGGATGACCACGGCTGCTCCCGAGGCGATCCACGTGGTCAGCAAGAGCCTTGGATCCCACCCGCCAGTCGGCCAGTTGCGTGTCGGCCAGAGGATCGCGATCATGCTGAACGTTCCCAAGAACACGGCAACCAGGAAGGCAGGTGTGACCATCGGCAAACGGTTCATGGGAGTGCTCCGGAGTAACCAGGCCGCAACGGCTGTCGCCAGACCAGCGAGGAGATATTGTCCCACCGAGCGTCGCCGTTTCCAGGGCACCGCCAACCAGAGGGGAAGTGTACTCCCGAGGATCGCCATCATCGTCAAGGTCCGTTGGATCGACTGCGAGAGTAACGATGTCTGTAGCTTGGATAGGAAGGACATACCCGCATCAATTTGTGAGACTCCATAGAGCGATCGACTGATCGTTTGCCAGCCGATCAGGGTCGCGATCGGCCCAACCGCAGCGATGGCCATGCCCCACCGGCGTTTGGTGAGTCCTGCCACCAGGAACACAGGCACAATCGCTAGCCCCGCAAACTTGATCCCGACTCCCACCGAAGCGAACAGGGCTGCCAACAGAAGCGAACGCCTTGGCCACTGACCTGACTCAACCTGTGTCAGGCATTCCATGCTCATGCACATGCAAGCGAGGAGCGGGACGTCGAGCATCAGGTTCATCCCAACAACGACCGCCGGTCCGCCGACCACCAGTAAAACGGTCGTTAGCCCCGCGCTGGCCCATCGTTCTCCTAGCTGGAATAAGGCCCAGCATGCCATCAGCAGCCACGGGATCATAGACATATGGAGCAGGGGAATATTCTCGCCGGCGACCAAAATGACACCGGCAAACCAATAGCTCAGCAAGGGAGGGCTGATACTGACGTTATACGTAAGTTCGGGGACTTGCTGCCAGTTGAGCGTACCGCCGTAGGGGTCTCCCGGATGGGTGGTGATCCTCCTGGCAACTTCAAGATAGAGTGTATCGTCGATATGAACATTTTTTCCAACATTGGCGAGCCCGATCAATAAACCAAATCCGAGCGCCAGGCCGAGTTTCCAAGTGGAGGGAATTGTCATCACAGAATTCACCTGCAAACTTGCAGCCAGTAGGGGGTGGGGCTCGTTCGTTCGAGGCGAGGTGCTCAGTCGAGTAATCCGTTCCGACGCGCAAACTCATAACGATCGGGCCGGAGTGAGACCAAGGCCGGCCCGACGCGAACAGCTCGATACCCATTCTGAAGTGTATATTCTTCGATGATCGCCCGTTGGGCGGTGGGGTAAGTGACTTCGAACAGTGGACTCCTGATCACAACTAATGCTGGGGGGTGTGCCTTAAGCTCGGCCCGATAATGGTCGGCCGTCACGAACGTTTGCAGTCCTGGCAACTCGGCGAGGATTCGCTCGGAGTCGAATCCCTTGGGATCGGACGTGTTGAAGGAGAGGAAAAAGGTGTCGAGTCGATCGATGGGGTGGAATGGGTGCGAGCCCACAACCCGATCCCCCGGGCTCGTCACCTTGTTCATCCAGCGGATGAAGTTGTCTTCCGACGTGGATACCTGGGATCGTCCCCAGAATTGACCGATCTGTGCCGAGCCTTGGACCGTTAAGAGGCATGCAGTGAGGTAGATCAGGATTCGACCGTGCTTCAAGACTCCCGTCACTGTCCGCCCGAGCGGGATAAGGAAACTGGTCGCGAACAAGAACCACGGGGCGTAGTACTGTTTGTAGGGGTAAGTGACCAGCAACATCTGCATCACCAGCCAGATCGCCAGCCCGGGCTCATAGGTGGTGGAGATCCGCCGTTGTCGCAAGCAATCCACTCCCCATACGAGCGCTCCTGCGACGATCGGGAATAACAGAATCCGCAACGTGCTGATCTGGCCGAGTAGACCATAGTGGAAGCCCGCATGGGTGTTGCTAATCGCGTGGTATCGTCCCAACAAAAGGGAAGTTCGCTCGATGCCGATGCCGTTTGCGAGTAAGTAGACCAGGAAGGCCGATGTCGCCATGGCAATGCCAGCGGAGTAAACGAGGCCGGTTCGGAGGAATCCTCGCCAGGTATCAAATCTGGTGATCATATCAAACAGCATGATCATCGGTGGTAGCAGTACCATTTTGGGACAAAATAAAGCCGATCCCAGCGCGGTCACGAACCCGAATTCGAGCACGCGGAGGTTCTTGCGGTCGCTGCGGAGATAATGGAACAGGCTCCAGGCGACGATCGCATAACCCCAACCGTCCACCCGGAACTCAACGAGAAAATCGAGGATGTACGGGTTGAAGGCGACGAACGCAACTGAGAGCCAGGACCAACTCTTACCGAAACCCTTGGGCAAGCCGGCCTGTCCGATCGCGACTAAGCCACCGAGGAAGAATAGGTTTCCCATTCCTGCGACGATCCGCAGTGCTTTCAACGCATCAACTGGATCGGCTAAAGAACGCAGAACGGGCGAGAGCAGGATGAAATACGGGGGGTGGCACTCGAAGAAATCGGAGTAAGGCCGAAGTCCTTGAGTGGTGAGCCAGATCGAATGTGCGCGGAGGACCTCGTCATAGTCGTAACCACGATGCACGATGCCGACATACCACGCTGTCAGCCCAACGCCGATCATCGCCAGGATGGCGATGACCTCAATGATGGCCATTGCAAAGGCAAGAGGATCTCGCCCCTCGCGAGGTTCACCGAAAGTGATTTTGGTCATGTGCAAACCAGGCTCGACACGGTTCGGTTTCCGTTCATGGCGAGGTCTTGATCGGGGTCATTGCTACGAAACTGGAAGTGCTCAACCGCCGGCCATCGGGATCAAAGAGCCGGTCGCGCCTCATTCCCCACCGATGAAGCCGGTACTTGAGGCCTGTTCCCAGGACTCCAAAGCCGTAAATCACGGAACGGCGAAAGTTGATCGAGGAGGCTTCCGGAAAGTAACGAGTCGGACAAGAAATCTCGCCGATTCGAAAGCCGAACGCAACCGCCTGGGCGATCATCTCATTGTCGAATACAAAGTCGTCCGAGCCTTCTTCCAAAGGGAGCCGGTCGAGGACCTCGCGAGAGAATGCACGATAACCTGTGTGGAATTCGGAGATCTTCACACCTAAGAGCAGGTTCTCAACAAGAGTGAGGAATCGGTTTGCGACGTATTTGTACAGGGGCATCCCCCCTTCCAATGCGCCCGAACCCAAGATCCGCGAGCCGAGCGTCACGTCATATTCACCTGAAGCCACCAGCCACGCCATCGCACCAATCAGCCGAGGTGAATACTGGTAGTCGGGGTGGAGCATGATCACGATATCCGCGCCCCTTCTGAGGGCCTCGGTATAGCAAGTCTTTTGGTTCCCGCCGTAGCCCCGATTTTTGGGGTGGACCACGCAGGGAATCCCCAATCGTTTCGCCAGTTGAACAGTCTCGTCACCGGAAGCATCGTCAACGAGGAGCAGCTCGTCGACAAGATCCGGCGGAATTTCGGAGAGCGTCCGCTCTAGCGTCTTGGCAGCGTTATACGCGGGCAACACAACCATCACTCGTTTGCCGTTGACCACGCCGCAGGTTCTCGATTGGGACAGAATGAATTTACGACAACATTGATCGACTTTATCCTAGCCCACCAGATGAAGTGCTGCAACGGAGGCAGCCTTCGAAGCGAGGGCTTCAGGTCGAGATGTCGGTGCTGGACTTTATTTTAGTTCACGAGTGATGAGAAACTCAGATCTTATAATAAGATGATGTGTTACCTCTCTAGACCAAGTACCGATCGATAACGATTACGAAGCCCGGCCATGATCGTGTCCCAGCTTTGGCCGAGGGCGTACTCGCGGGCGTTTTTCGCCATTGCTTGTCGTAAATTGCTATCATCCACGAGTGCGATCAACGCTTCAGCGAGTTTTGAGGCATGGTCCGTTGGTTCGACAAGAAGGCCGGTCCTCCCTGCCTGAACCGTGTCGCCCACCCCGCCTGCTCGGACCGCGACGACCGGCAGGCCGCTGGCCATCGCTTCAAGCACGACGTTCCCGAACGTCTCAGTAAGGCTTGAGAATGCAAATAGGTCGCAAGCGGAGTAGTGGTCTGCCAGGTCGTCGCCAGATCGGTAACCGGCGAAGACCGCCACCTTGCCAAGCGACCTTTCGAGCGAGGCGCGGGAGGGGCCGTCGCCTACGAACAAGATCTTCACATTGGGTCTCTGGCTTGCGACCTGCTTGAGAGCCTCGCCGAGCAGCCCGACATTCTTCTCCGGGGCAAGCCGGCTGATGTGGCCAATCACCACGTCTTCGGGCTTGAACCCATACTGAGCCCGTAGCGACTCACGACCGGGTCGGTCGGGTCGGAAGACGTCGGCATGAACCCCCCGTTGCCAGAGGACCAATCGCTCGAACCCTCGTGCTTCCAGCTCGGCGATCGTTGCCAGAGAGGGGACGTAGGTTTCGAGTGTGCGGTTATGGAACCAGCGTAAGTACCGCCAGACCGAGCTATTGAGGAACCCGACCTTGTACGATCGGGTGTACTGATCGAAGTTGGTGTGAAAGCTCGAGACGACCGGGATTTGCCGCTTCCGGACGTATCGCAAGGCGCTCAGGCCCATGGTCGCTTCGGTAGCGATATGAACGAGGTCGGGGCTGAAATCCTTGATCGCCTGATGAACGTGGCCGAAGGGCGGGATCGGCATCACGACTTCTTTATAGAACGGAATTGCCTTGGACCACACCAAAAGGTCATGGGAATTCTTGGGAGCTTCACCATAGTCTGGATGAATGAGCTGGACCGTATCTCCCGCCTCAGTCATGTGTCGGACGAGCTGTCCCAAGGTCCGCGAGACCCCGTTGACCTGGGGAAAGTACGTCTCAGTGACCAGGGTGATCCGCATTGGCGATGGCCTCGGGCCTAGATTGGGTTGGCGTTGAAATCATTTCCAGGCGCAAATCGTCCCTTCGCCTTGACTGATTCTGGCTAGGGACGGCTCAGATCACGATCGAACGTAGGTACCATCCCCAATGTCGCGGGCATGACCGAGCGAGACAAGAGTGTCGAGTAGCTCTGCAACACGGGAAGCTTGGCCGCGTTTGAAGCTCTTCGCAATCAGGGCTGGAGTCAAGGCGGAGGGGCTGGCGGCCAAGAGGGCTCGAACGGCTTGGGCCTGTTCCGGAAGGGTCGTGGGCCAGGGTTGTTTCTTTGTGGGGTCCAAGGTGTTGTCGGCGGCCTCAGGCCCGTCGGGCAGGAGCTTGCCTTGATGGGAGAAAGGGAGCTTAGGGCTGCCGGGGTTCTGGAACTCGGGCCTAAGCCAGCGAATCAGTCCTCCTTCCTCTTCCTCGGCACGTTCGTGATTCAGTGTCACCAGCCGGACGAGGATTTCGTCGTCCGGCAAGTCGTGTGGCCAACCGTAAGCGTCCAAGACGGCTGAGTCGAGTTCCTCGTGAATTTGTTTGAGGACCGACACTAGCCCCTGGTCGTGGATCACGCGATCTTTATCCGTCAGGCTTTCTCCTGAGTGGAGCTTAGCTAGGATGTTGTACATTCCGGTGAGAGTCAGTGTCGGATGCTGGGCTTGGCAGGACTTGCGGTGTGCGTCGAGCCGCTCGGCAATTTGGCGGATTGTTGTTTTAGGTTTGTCCTTCAGTATTGGAAATGGAAAAGGTTCGAAACATCGGGACTTGTTATAGCGTGGATCATTACCGACACCTAACCGCCCTCCCGCAGCGAGTGACCAGGCGAGATGAACTCGTGACGAGAGAACACCTAAAACATAAGCATCTTCGACTGCGATATTAATGAGCATGTTATCTGGCAAAATGGATTTATCCAAAAAGCTGAAGAACCGATGCTTCGAAGTCTCGGTTGTCGCAATGAAGCGTGTTACACTCGCCAGAGCGGGCCGGAACGTGCTGATGGGTTCGCCGAACAGCCACCAATTCAGGCGCCTCCCTTCACGTTTGTTTTGATCGCGTTCTGGTTTTACACGATTTAGGACCCATTGAAAAACTGCCGGGAATCGCCGGATTAACTCCGCTTCCGTCAAGCCGTGCAGATCGATTACCATGACGCCGCGTGAGACCTGATTAAGATCACGGCCATTAATATACTTGCGGATGTGTCTCTCAAGACCGGCGATTGATCCCAAGCCGAGCGAATGCGCTTGCTCGGGTGTGACCAGGAATCCCGACCCATGCAACACAACACCCCGACAACTGAGGCCCTCGTTCGCCCGTAGAATTGCACAGGAGCTTACATCCGCCCCGATCGTCAGGTTCGCGAGGATCGGACCGACGCGATAGGCCAACTCAACTTGATACTCACCTTGGTCAGTCGCGTTCTCGAAATTGACATGTCCGAGGAGTCCGTCTTCCTTTCCCGCCTCAGCCACTGTCATTGAAATCCGCACTGCGGCGCCGTCCGCAGAATCCACCCAGGGATGATCAGGAATTGCGAAGCGTAGAGACAAAGGATCTTGTGCTTGCAGATGAGTCTGAATCACACGGCGGTTGAAGGTCTGCCGCAAGCTATTCGTCGTAATCAAACCGAATCGTTTTATCAATCCCTTGCGAACTAGACTCGCAGCATGGTTCCACCAATAGAGAACGAAATCGACCGATTCGGGAAGATCATCCTGAGTTGAACGAAGAGCTTCGGCATATCCATCGCCTACAGCAGCACGGAGTGGCCCGGCACCGATAAAGGGCGGGTTCCCGACGACGTAATCCGCCTTGGGCCATTCGGCCTTGCGAGGTTTCAGATACCTCAGGATAGGAACGTGGGCCGAGTCGTCAGGCACTTTCTCTCCGGGGATCGGATGGACCTTCATTGTTCGTCCATCCCAACGCGTTGCCACGTTTCCGTTCTTGTCCAATTGGAATTCGGTGCCATCGAAGTCCAAGACGGCATCTCGGCATTCGATGTTGTGATAGGCCCGGATGATCGGCTCGGCGGGCATCTTGTCGTCGTACGTTCGGAAATGCCACTGGAGATAGCCGATCCAAAGGACGAGATCAGCAATCGCGGCGGCGCGGGGATTGATTTCGATGCCGAGGAACTGGTGGGGATCGACGGTCATGCCGAAGCCTTCGAACGACTGGGTTTCGCCGAGCTGCTTGAGGACGTCCCAGACCTCGCCCTCAAGACGCTTCATATGCTCCAGTGTCACATACAAAAAATTCGCGGTCCCGCAGGCGGGGTCAAGGACCTTGATCGAACAAAGCATCTTCAAAAATTCATGGATGATCGACCTGGCCGCGCGGAGGGCCGCGTCTCGCTTGGCGGCAGCGACCCGGTCGCTTTTCACTTTCCGCTTGGCCGTGGCCATCGCATATTCGTCGTCGGCTTCCTTGATGAGCGTAACGGCGGCGGTCAGGACATCGGACCACTGCTCGCGTAACGGGTCAATGATCGTGGGCATCACCAGCCGTTCGACGTAAGCCCGAGGCGTGTGGTGGGCACCGAGCTTGTGACGTTCCACGGGGTTCAAGGCCCGTTCCAAGAGTGTACCGAAGATTGCGGGTTCCACGTCACGCCATTGCATCTCACCGGCCTCGACCATCAGGGCAAGTTGAGCGGCGTTGAGGGCCAGGGCATCGGCAGATTCAAAGAGGCCGCCATTGAAGTGTAGAAGGTGAATATCCAGAATGGGCGAGAACCCGCCAGTTCTCATCGTCTCCCACAGTGAACGTGTCTTCTCGCGAAAGATTGACGACTTCCGCCCCTCCTGAAGCTCGCGGAGCATATTCGTGAAGCCATCTTTGGGCAAGAGCCCCACGTCTTCGGCGAAGAACGTGAATAGGCAGCGCATCAGGAATTGGGCCACAACATCGGCGGCATGGCCCGACACTTCTAGACTTTTTGCGAGTTTTGCCAGTCGATCCGCGACCTCCTTGGTGACCTTGGCCGATCGTCGGGTCGGGTCCAATTCGAGAGGGTCCGTCCAGACGAGGCGTAACCGTTCGCGGAGTTCGGGCCGGGCCAGGTCGCGAAATGGAATTCGATGTGTCAACGCGTCGGGAAACGGGATGAATGTTCGGCCTTGGCGTGTGAAGTCCGAATAGACTTCGATAGTGTGGCCGACGTCCACCACAAGAATGAATGGCGGGTTCGGCTCGGACGATGGCAAGGCGCGAACGTATTGATCGGCCTGGCCCTTGGCCGCCCGCATGGCTTCGTCCCACCCACCGGTGCCCCGGATCGCAGTGCCGCGTCGAATCCGTTTGGGTGAGGCAAAGAGTTCCGAGCCCTCCGTCCGGTCGGTCCCCTGCTTTGCCTCTAGGACGAACGCGTCCCGTTTGTAGAGGTCGATCCGTCCAGGACTGGTAGAACCGTCAGGATTCTGGAACGTGACAGCGCGTTCAAAGACATAACTGTTCTCGGAGTCATCCGGTCGAGTCGGCTCAGGCCGGGGTACGCCAAGTACGTCGCAGAGGTCGGACAGAAACAGTTGATAGTTCGCACGTTCCGCCCCGCCCGAGGCTTCCCAACGGGCTAAGAAAGCATCGATATCAGCGTTTGGCATCAGGATAAGGTCCCCCGCTCATCGTGAACGGAAGCACAGACTAACGTGATGGGGCTTGGTAACGCAACTCAGCAAACGCCTTGGTTCAGACTTACTCCCGGGTGGGTGGATCCAACAAATTCTTGACGTTGCGAACAACATCGCTCCTGCGAGCACTTTCGCCTCTTGCCGACTTGGGTGGCAAACGACTCGTCTTGGACGAACTCGAGCCCTCCCCTTGTCGGGGGGCTCCCCTCATGGCAAACTCGGCGAACGTGTGGCCCTGCCCCGAATTAAGGTGAGTACTGATGAAGTCCAACCCTGTTAAACGCGCCCTCCAAGCTGGTGAACCCCAGGTCGGAACTTGGCTTTCACTGGGCAGCGTTGTCGCCGCCCGCTTCCTGGCCCGGACCGGCATCCCGTGGCTGACCGTGGATATCGAACACACGCACACCGACATCCAGACTGCGGCCATGATGTTTGGCGCGATTGCCGACGCTGGTTGCGTGCCAATCGCGCGAGTTCCCTCTGGAAGTCACGACCACATCAAGCGTGTTCTCGACTGTGGGGCGATGGGGATCGTCGCACCGATGGTAATGGACGCGGCTGAGGCTCGCCGGATCGTTGCCGCTTGCAAATACGCTCCTAAGGGGAACCGATCCGTCGGTGGCGGGCTCCACGCTATGAACTATGGCGCGACTGCATCCGAATACTACCTCAAAGCCGACGACGAGATCCTGGTCATTCTCCAGACTGAACACATCAACGCAGTCGATATCGCTGATGAAATTTACGCCGTTCCCGGCATTGATGCCATCTTCGTCGGCCCTAATGACCTGGCCGCGACCATGCGAGCCCCGGATGGTACGCCCCCGAGCAAGGAGCTGATGGAATCGACCCTCCAGCGCATCCTCGCGGCGGCCAAACGCAACAAGGTCC
This sequence comes from Isosphaeraceae bacterium, assembly GCA_025356475.1. Lineage (GTDB taxonomy): Bacteria > Planctomycetota > Planctomycetia > Isosphaerales > Isosphaeraceae > JANXSX01. The sequence continues at coordinate 156,654 of JANXSX010000150.1, forward strand.
CGTGCGGTCTGCACGTCACCTCGATCGCGGACGCCAAACGACGCGTGGCCGAGGGCTGGCAGTTTATCGCCATGGGAAGCGAGTTGAAGATGATGCTCGAAGGGGCAGCAGCACTCGCGATGGCCTTTAATCCCGACGGTGCTGCAGGTGAGTTGGCCAAGTATTGATCTCAGCGAGGGCGGGTGCGACTCCCCCGCCCTCTCAACTTGGCTTATCCTTCGACCAGGGCTCTCATCCGCATGATCCCCTTCTTGACCACTTCCAGAGGGTCCTGATTCCACAACTCGCGGTTGAACAGTTCGAGGGAAAGGGGGCCGGAGTAGCCGATCTTGCGGAAGATTGCGATGACGCGTTGGAGGTCAACGATGCCATCGCCTGGGAGAACCCGGTCGGCATCGGTCTGGGTGAGAGGATCAGGCTTGGGTGGAACGTCGTTGATGTGAAAGATCGACATTTGCTTGCCGTTGATTGTTAGGAGGTCTTCGATCGAGCCTCCACCGCGTACCAGATGAAAGATGTCAGGGACAACAGTGGCGTTGGGAACGCCGCTTGCAGTGGCGATATCGACCGCAGTCTTGAGGGTATGCACCCCCTCGACGAAACCGAGGAACTCCATTGAGGGCCTCACCCCGGCGAGCTTCCCGATCTTGTGGAGTTCCGCAAATCGCGCCCCTGCCTTGGCAATATCGACCTTGCCCCGGGGCGGGCTCGCGACGATCGTTGGGCTACCAAGGGCAGCGGCTTGGTCCATTCGGCGGCGAGCTTCCTCAAGAACTTTGGGCAAGCCAGCGTCATCGGTGTCCACCCAGCTATGCAGAGCGATCATGCTGACGACGGAGAGTCCGGCGTCATCAATCGCCTTGCGGATCTCGGCCAGGGTCCCACCTTTGGCAAGATGTCCATCGACCTCGTCGTTCCAGGGCTCAAGTGCTTTGAAGCCTGCCTTTCCAGCGATCTTGATCTTCTCAAGCAGGGGAGTTGGTCGGATCGTGGCGGTGTTCAGGCACGGGATAAACTCAATCATGGATGCACGCTCCCTGGGAGAGTCAGGATTCGGGTTCAGGACGATTCTGGGGCTGATGATAGCGGTGCCGAGCGACGTCGGGCAGGTAAACCATGCCCGCATCATCCGCTGCGTGAAGCCCGGAGTCGAGATAGAGGACGACTCCGTTGACTTTCTTTCCGGAAGGAGTCACGAGATACGCGACCGCCTCACCCACATCTTCGCTGGTCGTCAGGTTTTGCACACCGATCGGAAAGTCGGGGCGCCCATAGTTGGCCTGGATGACGCGTTCACCCGGCGTATCAACCCAGCCCGGGGCGACCATGTTGCAAGTCACGCCGTCTTCCAGATGTTCGACTGCGACCTGTCGAGTCAGGCCGAGTAGCCCGGCCTTGCTGACTCCATAGACGAACAGTCCACGCATCGGTCGCGTTGCCCGAGTGGACCCAATGTTAATGATCGAGCCTCGTGATTGCTTGAGCCAAGGCATGCACGCGCGGACTCCAAGCCAAGGGCCCTTGAGGTTGATCCCCATGGTTCGATCCCAGAGGGCTTCCTCGGTGGATTCGGGCGTACTTCGAGGGCTGACTCCCGCGTTGTTGACGAGGACGTCGATCCGTCCCCATCGCTCGATGATCCGCGCGACTGCATTCGCCCAGGCCTCCGCGTTCGAGACCTCGAGGGTGACCCCCATTGCCCGATCCGCAGGATCGAAGGTCGAGGCGGTCGCTGCGGCTCCTTCAATATCGGCGATGGCGACCCGAAAGCCGGCGCGGAAGAGAGAGAGTGCGATTCCCAAGCCGATCCCACGCGCGGCCCCTGTCACGACTGCGACGCGGTCGTCGAGCTTTCCATCCATCTGGGGTTCACTCCGTGGGGCGAAGAATCGGTATCAGGCGGGCTCGTTGCCCAGATCTTCGTCGAACTCGTCCCACCACTCAATATCCTCGGTGTCCGGGTCACCATCCTCCGCGAACACAACTCGTTCGTTGGCACCGCCCGTTCGGATAGCAACGGTAGCAAGACCTGCCGGCCAATCGCGCGGCAGTTGCAACGAGATGTAGCCATCCTCTGGGACGACAACTTCGGTCCGATAGGGATTCACAGAGAAGGTCTCAGGGTGTTCGTGCCGATCGACTTAAGACGAGGAGTTCAACTCTTCAGGGTCCAGCATTGATCCAGCACCACGAACCATGGTCTGGAGTCGACCGCTCTGGACGATTCTGCCATGCTGGTTGATCAGACGTCGATCCCAGACCACTAACCCACGACGCCCCCGAGACTTCGGTTCGAGCGACTCGACCCGTGAAACGAGCCGAATTGTGTCGCCGAACAGGATCGGGTGGTGGAAATGCCACTCCAGAATGGCCAGGAACGCCATTGTGTCAACTCTTGGGGCGTGGCTTGCCAGTCCCGAGGCGATCGTCAGGCCAAGAAGCCCGTGCGCAACAGGCTGAGCGAACGTTGAATTCTTCGAGTATTCGTAATCTATATGAAGGGGGTTGAAGTCGCCAGACAATCCGGCAAAATGAGAGACGTCGGACTCTGTGATCGTCCGCCCTTGGCTCTCCCATTCGTCGCCGACAGTAAGTTCTTGGAAATTAAGGATCGCCACGACACGGCGACGTGACATCTAAGTAGTCTCCTAACGGTCGTGTTGTTTTCGAATGAACGACCCTGAACCGATGAAACTCGACGAAGAGAAAGCCCCCCCGAAAAAAGATTCTGATGACAGGTCGGTGGAGCGTCAAGTCACAATCCATCGATTCTCGTCAATCATCAGTAGCAACGCCGAATGTTGAGTCGAAGGACTGACTCGTCCCAGGAATACCAGTCGGCGAGAGCGAGAAATTTACTTGATTGCCTAGGTTGTGGCAGGAGGATAGGACAATGAATCGCCCTTATAAAGTCTTGGTTGCTGACGACGAGAAACCGGTCGCTGCAGCGTTGCAGGGCCACCTCGAGGCTCTTGGCTACGATGTCATCGGTTCGGTCGAGGATGGCCAGCGCGCGATTGAAGTCTGTCGGCGCACCTTGCCCGACGTTGTCTTAATGGACATAGAGATGCCCCATCTCGACGGTTTGTCGGCTGCCCGGCAGATCGCTCGCGACCCTGGGACGCCGGTCGTCATCATCACCGCCCACGGTCATCCCAACCTGATCGATCAGGCTGTCGACGACGGAGTCCTCCACTACTTGCTTAAACCCGTGACGAGTTCAAGCCTTCACGCTGCGATCCAGATGGGCGTTGCTCGGGCTCGGGAAATCAAAGCGTTGCGTGAGAGTGTGACCAACCTCGAAGAGACTCTACGCGATCGCAAGCTGATCGAACGCGCAAAAGGGATCCTGATGACAAGTCGCGGGCTCTCCGAGCCAGAGGCGTTCCGGCTTCTGCAGCGTCAGAGCCAGGACCGCAGAATGGCCATGGCCAAGCTTGCGGAATCGATCATCCAGGCCTTTGAACTCCTCGAACCCCAATCGCCTGGGAATTGACTGTAGAGCCGGCCGAGCCCGATAGAATTGCACAATGTCGAATTCGGAAAACCAGGGGTTTGACTTGTTTCTGAGTGATCGGTACGTTAGAGAATACTTCATAGTTTGGACTAACCGCTGAGGGATTATAGCGGTAAGCCCTCCCAGGTATCTTGGGTGGGGAATGGGATGGTGCCCAGCTCTTCGGCGAGTGGATTCGGCTTGGATAGTCTCTGTCCGCAATGAACCGCTCGTTCAGTACTGGTCACCTTGCGACCCCACCCACGCCTCTCGCTCATGGATAAGTCGGACAACGGATGGTTGATCGCCGACGCCGATCCTAGGGAGTTTGTTTGATGATATCGCACGACACCGGGATGGAGTTGCTGCATTTCCACGCGCCCGACGAGGTGATCCAACTCGCCGAGCGGCTGGAAGGACAAATTGAACAGCGAGCCTGCGGACGTATCCGCGACCTCCACGTTCTCTGTCTCAATGATCTGATCATCCTTCAAGGACGATCTCGCACGTATCACGCCAAGCAGATCGCCCAGGAGGCGGTGCTTGCGCTCATGTCGCCCCACTTTGTGCTCGCCAACCAAATCGTGGTGAGCTAGGTGATTCCGGAAGAGACGCTCGCCGTCGCAAACCGTCAGGTCCGTTCTGCCCCGGCCCTTGCCCCGTTCAGTCCGTCCACCGGACCGCCGGACCGGAAGCCTTCAAGCGTCGTCAAAAATCCCGTTCGCGGCGATATGGTCAAGATTGTCGCGGCGCTAGCGCGTGAGATCTCACGTCCTCTCGCGTCGCTACGATCGGGATTTTACTACGCATGCAATCCCGAGATTATGGGCCAATCTGAGAGCGAAATCGAAGTCACTTCGACAAATGCCATGGCTGTGCTTTGTGATCAAATGTTAATCGAAGCCAGAACGATGCTGGATTCTGTGGCAGTCTTCGATCGTTCGACACGTTCTGCGCAAGGGACCTTTCAAACGACCGGTCTCCTCCTCGCCGTCGCACAGGAATTCGAATCCATTGCCAGCGCGAGACGAGTTCAACTCATCATCGACTGGAATGGGGTTGGAACTCAACTGCCACTTGATCCCGAGATGTGTCAACGAGCATTAAGTGGACTGGTCCGAGACGCAATCAACATGACCCCTCCAGGTGGTCTCGTTACCTTGCGGATATGCACAAATTTTGGGGGTTTGACGTTTGAAGTGATCGCGGAACGATCTGGACCGACCGATCAATCTTGCCTACGCCAGGTTGAGGAGTCCTCGTGGGGACCCGGGTTGATCCTGGCGCGTGCCCTGGTCGAGAGCCTGGGCGGGAGAATCGATCTCGTTATGGATCATCGGCAAAGCCAAATTGCAATTGTGTTCAGCTCGTGACGATGCCTTGGACCATTCCCGATCCGAGGTCGACCCTCTTCAGACCACGACCGACCCCGGACGCCCGGCTCGGGGGGGTTCGACACAGAGGCGGATGGTCGTTCCGACTCCAACTGCACTTTGGATCGACATTGTCCCACGATGCCGCCGCCAGATTCCGTTGGCAATGCTCAATCCAACACCCGGTCGGCCAGGCTTAGTCGTATAGAATGGTTCGATTGCATGTTTGAGAACGTCCTGGGTCATGCCGGGCCCATCATCGATCACCTCAAGGACGTACCACCCTCGATGGTCGATTCGTGTCTTCAAGGTGATAACCATCTCCGGACTGGTCCGTGACTCAATGGAGTTAATCACCAAGTTTTCGATCATGTTGACCAGATGGTTGACCTGGGCAGGAAAATGGATGGGGCCCGCTTCGAGTTCCACATGGAAGTGGATGCCCTCAGGAAGCGTGGCTCTGCGGGCTTCCGCAAAGATTGTAACGACTTCGTTAAGACGGACGGTGCATGAATCTGGGGTCGTCAACGGACGTGTATAGTCGATCAATCGCCGGGCAACGCCCGAGGCTGCGACCGAAGTCCCCACGATATCGTCGATGAGACCATAGAGTTCCTCAATGGTCAGTGGCGCTGGGCGTAGTCGAAGCATCTCGACATTGCTCACGATCGCCGTGAACGCATTGATCACATGATGGCCGACTGCGGACCCGAGATGACCAACATCGGTGAGATGGGTACTTGGGGACACCGAGTCGTTCGGCTCGTGAGGTGTCATTCGGTTGGGCCTGTTCCCAACTCCCGGATCAGTCGAGCGTCTGCCCAGTCGGCAATATCGCGCACATTACCCCGCGCCCCGAAGTCCGTCTCCAAGATCAGGACCTTGGCGTCACCGAGTTCCACGTCGATCTGAAGTGGGGGATCACCCGCCGCCATCAGCTCCGAAGTCACGACCGCAGTCCGGTCGAGCCAGACTCGGAACTTCACACTGCCCAGGGCTCCCCCTCGATCATCAACTCCGACGCTCGCCTGGAAGCGACGATCCCCCGGATTCAACCGATAAGCGAGCAGCGTTTGGCTCTGGGTACCGATGCCCCGGTCGAAGGGCTGACCCCCCATTCGCATCATGGCACCATCGACGGTTTGATTGCGTGCGTAAGGGCGAACCGGGCCGACATAAGGTTTGTATTGAACTCGACTCGCCTCCCGATCCGAGAGCCAAACGATGGCCTCGTCAGCAGCGGTGAGACGAAAGATCTCGGCCTGGGAGACGCGAATCGGGACTCCGAAGCGAGTGTCCGCGACGAGCTGCCCTTGTTCGATTCGTGGCAGAGTGACACCCAATCGGGAGCCATCGGTCAGACATAACTCCCAGTAGGCGGCCTTAGGCCTGGGATAGCTCACAACGGTCGGGTCGAAGCCGACCGCGAGCACGCCTGGCCGATCAAGATTGAGCCGTTTGCCGTTAATCTGCATTGCGATGACGGTCTCTTCCACTCCGAGCAAACCGCCCGACTGTCGGTCTCCGTTACTCAACCAAGCAACTTCACCAATTCGCGGCTCGGTGCGGGCTCGACGGATGAGGCTATCCCACCGGTCGAGATCCGAGGGGGGGTTGAGAATCATCCCCAGGCATGCGTCGGTAGGAAGTGTCAACGCCCCGAATGCGAGCGAGTTGAGCTGGATTCCAGCTTCGGTCATTTTGCCCACGGACGCTCGATAGAGGATATCTCCATCAGGGAAGACGATGACCCCCCCCTCAGGTCGGATCGGCACGACGGTCGGATCCGCCCGTCCAACCTTGTAAACGCTTTCGATCGGGCGCGTGAATTCCGTACCATCACTGGCAACCAGCCGTAAATCGCCCTTCGGCCCAAACCCTCGAATTCGCCCACGCACCGATTTTCCATCGAGACCAACCACAACAAAGAGTGGGTCGGAAGGGGATGGTGAATCGAGCGGCACAAGGCTGAGGCTTAAGAAGCAAAGGGTGGCGAACACAACCGGTGCCTCATGTATTAAAGAAAAATCATCACCGCATCTTCACTCATCGTTGGAAGATGGGCAAGTAACTATTGGGGATCTGAAGAATAATTAGCGCCATGGCCGTACCATATTCCTGGCAGATGGAATCTTGCCAGAAGCCTTGCGGCATCTGAGTACGGATCAACTCCTCGCGAATTGGCGGAAACCAGCTCGCCCAGTCGTCTCCCCCACGGATCCACATCGCCTGGGCTGCGTAGTAGTGCCCATAGAACTTGTGGCTATAGCGCTGGCCGAACTTGATCTCGGGAACAAACTGTTTGAGGTAAGCGATCCCGGAGTCGATCTCCTTCGACTCATAGACACCTGTACTTTGCAAAGCAACGATACCGGCCGCAGACCGAGGGAATGCGCTTGCCCCCCCCTGGAGCATATAGCGAAAGCCACCGTCGGTATTTTGGGCATTCTTGACATACTTCAGGCAGGCGTCGACGGTCTCCTTGGGGACAAAGAGGCCTGCGTTCCTGGCTGCGCGTAAGGCGTTGATCTGGCAAATTGTCACCGAGATGTCCGCGTCCTTCCGAGCTGGCTGGTAACGCCAACCTCCCTCGTCGTTCTGCGTGTCAATGATCAGCCGGACGGCCTTCTGAAGCTTCTCACGAATGTCCGCGCGATGAGTCATCCCGTAGGCTTCGGCCAAGAACAGGCAGCCGAATCCGTGCGAGTACATCGGCCCATGGGTGGCCGCCGAGGGGACGGCGATAAATCCTGCCGGGGAGGTATTGTCCATCACATAAAGCAAAGCCTTGTCAATCTGAGCTCCGAATGGGCCCCGTCCCGGGCTTGATCCATTCGACATGAAGGCGAGGCCAGCGAGGCTGGTCACCGCGATATTACCCCGATACGTACCGGTCCCATAGGAACCGTCGGCATTCTGTTGTTTCGAAAGCCAGGCCAGGCCGGTCTCGATTGCCCGATCGGTATTGGGAGTCATCATTTCCAAGGTGCCTTCGGGCAGATCACCGCGCTGACCTTCGACGAAGCCCCCCTCTCCCTTAACCGCTTTCTGCTGGGCGAGGGATGGAGAGATCAATACCGCTAGGGCAAAGCTTGCGATTATCAGAGATCGCCAGGCGAATGTGATGGACATCAGTATCAATCCTCCCGGGAAAGGCTCTTCTTAGAAACCGCCAGGTAGTAACGCTTGATCAGTTCATCCTTCGCAGGGAGCGGCTCTTCCTTGAAGATGTTTGCCATATCCTCACGAAGCTTGGAATCGAGGTGCCCCCAAATATCCTTGCTCTGATTCATGACCGTCCGCGCGGTCGGCTTCTGTGGCTTCGTGGCCTGAGTCCCGTTCGCCATCGCTCCCGGTTGCTGGCCCGGATCATTACCAGGCTTCATTGGGCCGGGCTTTTCACCAGGCTTGGGCTTCTTACTCTTCTGTTGCATCTGGGTCTGACGCATCTGTTCAATCATTTGATCAACATTTTTGACGATCTGTACTTGCCGTTGACGCGTCTGTTCACCGGTATCGGTCTCTTTGAGACGCTGCTCAACGTCACGCATCTGCTTGACAAGTTCGGCCATCGGTCCCTTACCGCCCCCCTCCCCGTCGTCCCCTTTTTTCTTCTTCTGACGCCCGGTCAGCTCTTCGAGCCGCTCGTCGATTGGCTTATCTTTGGCGTCAGGCTGGTTCGGATCGGTTGCACCTGGCTTGGGCGGGGGCATAGGAGCATCTTGGGGCGGACCCTTCTTTTTATCGTCGGGAGCGGGCTTCTCTTTGGTCTCTCCCAGAGTTCCTAAAAGGTCGTCGATATCTTTATCTTTGGTATCCACTTGCCCTTTGGAGCGGTCCCCCTTTGCCTTGGAGGGATCGAGTTTGGGCTTGGCGTCAGTTTTTAGTTTGGGGGCAGGAGTGTCCTTGACGGACGAGCCGCCTCCCGCAGCTTCGAGGAGCTTATCGATCTCGTCATCTGGTTTCGCCGCAGGCTTGGGATCCTGCGCCGAGGCCACGAAGATGACGAAGGGTGCGACCAGTGTCGCCAGTGAGGCCGCGACGAGGCGGCGGAATCGCGTCGACATGGTCATTGCTCCGCATCGCTTTTCTTGGGCTTGGACATGTCGCGGACGAGGTCGGCGAGTGTCCCCTGGTCGGTTTGTAGCTTGGCGATCTCATCGTCTTGTTCAGGAGTGAACGCCTTGTTCCGGCGCTTCAACTCATCGAAGAATTCCGTCCGGTCATTGATCTCTTGCTGGAGTGTCCTGAGCATCCTCAGTTGAGCCGCCGCCGGGATTCCGTCTCCTTGTGAGCCACCGCCAGGCTGATCTCCTCCAGGCGGGCTATCCCCCTGCTGCTGTCCGCCGTTCTTGGGCGGGTCGGGCTTGAGCGAGGCAACGAGCTGCTTGAAGCGGTCGGCTGAAGATTGAGCGATCCGCTGAGTATCCTCATCCGTCTTGCGGGCCTGGAGCCGCTTCGTCGCATCGTCCATCGTTGCAGCGACCCGCTTGAGGATCAGGGAGAAGATCGGGGCACCGTCGAGTTTCTCGGTAAGCTCGTCGGTCTCGTCTTTCATGGCCCGCTCGACTCTTGACAGGTCGAGGACGCCGGCGCGTTGGGCATCAGTGAGTTTGCCCCCCGCATCCGTTCGGGATTTCTCATAACCTTTAATCTCATCGACGAGCTTCTGTTGACGTTCGGAGAGGGATTTCAGGCTGTCGCCCATCTTGGCGATCTGTTCGTTGGCGAGTTGCTCCTCAGCCTCCTTACGAGTCTGTTCGAGCTCTTCCTTCGCCTCTTCCAGGTCTTTCAGAGCCTCTTCCTGATCCTTCTCCGCCTGCTCGCCCTGTTCACCTTGGTCGTCGTCGAGTTCCTGTCCCGCCTTTGCCATCTTTGCCGCCGCTTTCTCGCCGGCAGCGGCAGCGCTATCGGCACGAAGCTTCTTGAGCTTCTGGAGCTGTTTCTTGGCTTCTGCCTCGATCTTCTTCTGCTCTTTACCGAGCTTCTGAAGTTCCTCCGTCCGCTTCTGCTTATCGGGGATCGCCTTTGCCTCTTTGGTTTTCTTGAGGTTCTCGGTCTGACGAGCCTTGAGCTTATCCAGCTCTTTCTCCGCCTCTTTAAGTTCCTTGACGAGCCGTTCGAGTTCTTTATCGCGACGGTTCTGAACCTGGTCGAGCAAGTCTTTCAACTCTTGCTTGGCCTGGTCCTGATTCTTCTGTGCGTTACCAACCTGATTCTTCGCGAGTTGGTCGGCCGCCTCCCCCATCTTGCCAGCGGTATTCTTATCCTTACTCTCTTCGGCTGCCCCCTTGAGCGCACCCGCCGCCAGGGGGTCTTCCGACTCCATCCGACCCGCCATCTCTTTCATCTTCTCCTGGATTGCCTGAAGGGCTCGGGCAACTTCGTTTTGCCGACCCCCCAGATTCTCGAGCGCTGCCTTTTGTTCGTTGGTCAGGTCTTTGAGTTCTTTGCCCTGAAGTTCCTTGCCTTGCGAATCCTTCTGCTCACCAGCGGCAGCGGTCTCTTTCATCACTTGTTCTTGGGATTTAATCGCTTGCTGGATATCACGAACGACTTGAGTCTGGGTGTCGAATCGGCTCAAAGAATCGAGCATTTTTTGAAGTTCGTCGGCGATCGCCTTTTGGTTCTTATCAGCCTGGCCAAGAGCCTCCTTGGCTCGTTCGACCGGCTTGCCCGCCTCCGGGCTTGAGGGCTTTGGATCGCCGGGTTTGCCTGGATTTTGGTCTGTTGGAGTCTGAGCTTTGGCCGGGTCAGAGTTCTGCTTCGCGGCGTCCTTGGCCTGATCACCAAGCCCCTTGTTGGCGCGGGTAAGGTTCTGCTCTGCGTTTGCGAGGCTTTGCTCCTTGATGCGATCGATGGCCTGTTGCATGCTGGCAAGTTGTTCTTCGGTCTCTTTGTCGTTGATTTTGAAATTCTTGAGGTCATCGCCGAGGCGCTGGATCTTTTCTTCGAGCCCATCGGACTTGCTCGTGATCCGTCCTGACACCTGACGCTGGATCATTTCGGCGTTCGCAAGTTGCTCTCGATCTTTAGGGGCGATCTCATTGGTGCGGTCGAGGGTTCGGATCGCCTCTTCGACTGGTCGCCGGGCTTGTTTCTGCATCTCGTTGATGCGTTGCGCTTCATCGCGAATCGCACGCTGCTGTTCGTCGAGCTGTTGCTTGGCGTCGTCATCGGAGATGATTCGCAAGCGAAGCTCTCGGCTCTTTCCAAGATTGGGACCGTTGGGATCGAGGTAATCACGCGCATCTGCGTAGTAATAGATGATCGAGTTTGGTTCCAGACCGAGCGGGGCCAGATCCCAGTTGAAGCTGATCTCGTGATGGGTGACGGGTCCCCCCTCTTCACGGGTCGGCCCCTCCCAGAGATTCATGACAACCTCTTGGCTCGGCTCCGAGTTGCCGACCGAGATCTTGTAAACAATTCGGGCATTGTGAAGGCCAAAATCATCATCAAGCATGATCTTGATCGGGACCGTAGCGATCGCCGGTACATCCCGATCGTTCGATGGTTGAGTGATCGTTACCCGAGGTGCCTCGTCCTTCTGGGCGCGAACGTCGTACCGGGTCGCCTCCTGGCTCTTGAATCCCTCGGTATCCACCAGTGCGAGATAGAAGGCTTGGGTCGTCGTGACGTCAAAAGCTGCGGCGATCCTGCTGGTATTGCCGGGCACCAAAGTGGCCACCGACTCCTCAGCCTTATCGCCCTGGAACATCGTCACTTTATTCAGTGGCTTGTTGGCTCGACCGGTCAACTCGATACGCGAGCCGACGACGGCCTTGACCTGGGTGTTGCCGGGCGCAAGCGTGCTAGGCTCAAGGCCCGTATAGACAGGAGGGGTGATCTTCACGATAAGTTCTTCAAGAACTGGGGGAGGCACGACGGCGACATCGAACCAGCTCGTTGAATCGTCCCCCGCCGCGACCATGAACTCGAAGGGTCGTGTCACGGTCTCGATCCGACCACGGAAGGTTCCGCCTTCAACGGGACGGAGCGACTCAACCACCTTTTCGCCATCGGCAAACTTATAAGTCACTTTTGCTGATGACGGCATCCGTTCACCAGAGGCGATGGCGACGGCCAGGTTGAACGCTTCCCCTCGGGCGACCCTCTTCGGTGCCTCGGTCAAGGTGAGATGGGTCTGTTGAGGCCATCGGGCGGAGCTATACGGGGCGAAGAAGCGAACGAGGCCTATCCGCGACAGCTCAGGCTCGGCGACGACGAATATCCCGGCGATGCCAAGCGCCCCCAGCCCAGCGAGCATCGCTTTACGCGCGGGACTAGGGTCGATCACTTCGCCAAAATCGATGGTCTCAGTCTCTTTGAGCGTCTGGTTGATCGTTGCTTGCCGGAGTGCAGCAGACCCCGGAGCGGTGTCGCTCTCGCGAAGAAACTGGACCGTACTCGCGAGCCGGTCGTTCAGACCTGGCCAGCGTTCCTCAATCCGAAGCGCGATATCCAAGTCGCGGAACCGAACGACCAGCGGTCGGACCACATGCCGGACTGCCAAGGTCGCACCGAGTCCAATCACAGCAATCAGCGCAGCGACACGGACTTCGGGAACGAGGTGAACAAACCAGTCGGAGAGGCAAGCGACGAGGATGGCTGGAACGACACTCGCGATGACAAGGCTCATCCCATGGAGGGCGAGCAGGCGGCGGACCCGACTTCGGAGCAAGCCGAGGCGTGATTCCAGGTGGCGTTGCATCTCGAACGGCCTCCTGCCCAGGGGAGCTGGGCCGAGTCTTAGGGATATGTAACTTAAATTATACCATTTGCTTGCGTTTTCTCAACACCCACTCCAGCGTCAGAATCCCTAGGAACAGCGCCAAAAGCGGCCAGGTGTTCCAGAGGGGGATCGGTGGGTCGGTATCGAGCGGAACCTTCTGAGGCTTGGGCAGGTCGGCAAGCAGCGTCGACAGGTCGGTCGGGGTATAGAACTTGCCCCCGGTGATACTGGCAGCACGCTGGAGCTCGGCCTGGTTCATTGTGAGCTGTTCTTTCTCTCCCGCAGGAGGCTCGACGCGGAACCCATAGCTGGGGATCGCCCCATCGAGTACCGGGGGCGGGAGCAGACGAATCTCATAGTCCCCCTCTGAGAGTTGCGGCAGAGCCGCTTCGAACAGCCCTCGATTGTTCGGCGAACTCTTGAGCGTGATCTTGCGAGGTCCTTGTCCCTTGCGGTCAAGATCCACAACAACCTCGCCCGAGGTCGGTGCCAGTGCAGGGTTGGGGAAGCGAACCTTGAGGAGAATCGACTGGCCACGCTGGTAGCGTCGTCGGTCGGTGCTAATCTCCGCTTGGCGTTGGCCCAGGAGCTTGGAACGAGCTAGGAAACGGATCGTCTGGATCCAGTAGCGACCAAAGTACTTATCCCCTGCTCGGTAGCGCCACCGCCAGGTATCATCGACCGCGTTGAACATCGACTTGCCGACACCGACAAACTGGTAAAGCATCAACGGCAGGCGGCCATTCGAGCCGGTCAAGGTGGGGTGTTCGGCCAGCACCATGGCGGCGGGCTTCTTCCGAGGCGCTTCGAGTAGCCAGAAGAGTTCGGGCAAGGATTTCCAGATCAAGTTGCTCGTTGCTTCATCATCACCAAACCGGAAGATCGGGTTACTCCGTCCTTCAGGAGTCAGCTCGGGCCTGAAGCTTGTCAGTGCGTTACCGACCGCCGTTGGGTTGCGTGCGTCGCCTAGCTCGATCGGCAGCAGGATTTCCAGGGGTGTGCCACGATAGGAGAGGGGGTTGAAATTCTCTCCCGCGATGAACAGCAGCCCGCCCCCCTTCTCCGTGACAAACTCCACGAGGTTCGCCATCTGAACCGACGACATGAAGCTGGGGTCTGCGTCTCCGATCAGAACAACATCATACGCGAAGAGTTCGTCCTTAGACGCTGGAAAGGTTGGCAATGCGGACCGGTCTTGCTCGCTAAACTCGGTGTCGGACGAGAGCAGGACGACACCAAGGTCGATCGTCTCCTCCCGTTCGAGGAAGTTCTTGAGGTAGCGGTACTCGTAACGGGGCTCGCTATCGACCAAGAGGACTTTGAGCTTTTCCTTGCGGACGTTGACGACTCGGGTCAGGAAGTTATTCTCATATTGGAGCTCGCGAGGGCGGCTTTCGACCTCGACTACGAAGGTCTTCTCGCCCGTCTCGCGGGGTCGGTGACCAATCTCCACTTTGGTCGAGCCACCATCGCTGGGAGCCTTGACCTTGACCGTCTCCAGGATCTTGTCGTACGACGGATTGACTGCTCCGGTCGGCCTTTCCTTGAGTGTGATGGTAATCTCTTCGCCAGCGAACCCCCTGCTCGACAGCTTGGCCTGGAACCGGACCAAGTCGTCGATAAATACGATGTCGTCGACAAGGAGCTCACTCAGTTCCAGGTCGCGAGCGGGCTCGGCATCGCCCAGGCCAATCGTGTAGATTGGCACCCCTTTTTTGGCAGAGAACTCAGCAGCCTTATCGAGGCTCTCGCCATCGGTGGTCTGGCCGTCAGTGAGGAGCAAAATCGCCGAAGGGGGGACCCCTCGAAGCTCGCCTAGGACCTTGCGGATCCCTGCTGCCAGGCGGGTCTGACTGCCGTTCGCTTCAACGGCGTTGAGTTTGGCCAAGGCTGGATTCACATCTTCCGGGCTATCGATTGATGCAAGCGGTCGCGAGTCATTGGCGACAAGGTAAAGGCGAACCTTGTGCTGCAACTGAAGTTCCCTGAGTATCTTTGCGTCGCCATCACTAAGAATTCCTTGGGCAACCGCCAGCCGATCGACCTTGGTCTTGGACGCCTTGGTGGCGAGTTCTGTCGTAGCGGTCATCACTTTGGGATCGGCATATTGATCGACGGTATCTTGGCTTGCCGAGTCATCGACCATGATCGCAAAGTAGGGTAATCCCGTCCGTTCGACCGAGAGGACAGCCTCGGAGAGCATGAAGACAGTAAGAACCACAAGACTGAATCTGAGGAAGGCGAGGAACATTTTGTAGAGAGTTGAGGCGGTCCCTTCGCGACGATAGAGCCAGACGATCAGTGCGGCTGAGCCGATGAGTACCAGCACAGTGACGGCTTGCGGCCACGGTTGCTCGAAGCGAATCTGGGGCGTGATCGCTTCACCCGCTCGCGCGGGCTCGACCCCTAACCGTGCCGCTAGCCTTTGCAACAACCAATCCATTCGTCACGTCTCGATGCTGAAGATATGGTCTGACAACGGATCAAGAATGATGCCCGAACTTCCAGGCGAGGATCGACTCGGTCGCAAGTAGGGCGAGGACCAAGTAGAGCAAGGGGCGATGCAGGTCACCACGCCGACTGACCGAGGTTGCGTCATTGGTCAATCCCTGCCAATCCGTCAGGTAGGCAAAGGACCAACCGGGAACGGCGTCAGAGAGCGTGGCCTTATCAAGCTTGGACAGGTCACTCTCGGCAGGATCGGGGTTGACCGAGAACGTCGAGTCCCTGGCGATGGGGGGGCCGATCTTAACCTGATAGATCCCTGAAATCTCAGTATCCTCATATTTGAGCACAGCGACATCTCCCGCGAGAGTCAACTTGGTCGGCGTCGATTTCTCGTTAGGGTCGAGGACATTCGCACTCGCCGACGCTGCGGTAGCGGGCAAGGCTTGGTCGAGTGGTTGGCCCACGCGGACGTTGCGTTCCGTCGTTCGCCCGGAAGCCGCGAACATGATGATCTGTTCCATGACCGGCGGATAACTCGGATGGACCGGCCAGGTCGTCCACCCGGTGTCTGCCGAGGTTGCAACCTGAACCACAACCCCTCGGTGGTGGTGGACCTCAACAATGGCCGGGTCACCGTTCTCAAATGCAAGTGCGACTTTGGCCGACGATTCTTTGGGGATCGACAGCTTCTCAAATTGCCAGGTCTTGACCGAGGTCAGGCCGGCCTGAACTTCATCGCTCTCGCCGTTGAACATCGCCACGATCGGGTGGCGGAAGCCGAGCGGGTTGAAGCTGAACGGGGCACCCCCCTGCTTGGACGAGTCGCCCACACTCGGGCCGATCATCGCAGGAAGTAGTCCTTTGCCGTCCGCAAAGAGTAGGCGGTTCGCGTTTTCGGGGACGACCATATCGCCACCGAAGTAGACGACCCCTCCCCCCTGTTTGAGGTAGGCCTCAAGCGCCGAGACTTCCGCTTCAGTCACCTGGGCGATGTTGCAGAGGACAACCGCGTCATAGGCGGCGAGCTCGCGTCTGGAGAGTTGAGACTCGGCCACAACCGTTGTCTTGACCGGAGTCGGGCTCCCTGGTGAGTCACTCGAAGGGCTGAGTGCCTGTGCGAGATAATCGGTCTCCGCCTGAAAGGGCTCTGTCTTGAAATCGCCATCGACCAGAAGGACCTCAATATGCTCATGGACCAAGACTGCAAGGACCCGATGATTATCGATGCTGAGCAAATCGTCGTCGATCTTGACCTCAAGAACATGATCTCCAGGCGAGTTGAAGACATGACTGAACGCGACCGGTACGTCTTCGCCAACGGGGAGGTCGAGTGTCTTCTCGGGGCCGACGGAACCGTCGATGATGAGCCGGACGCGAGTGCTCGACGAGGTTGTTCCGAAGCTTCGAACCGTGGCGTTGACGATCACGGTCGAGCCGACCGTTGCGATCGGATTGTTGAGGCCTAACGAGGTGACAGCGCGATTCTCCGTCCCTGTCTTGCCCAGGTCAATCACGACCGATCGCGCCTTCCGCGTCGAGAGCTTCGCGGTCGCTCGCTTAAGGGCGTCAGTCCCGACACCGGGACGGGGTGCCCAACTGGCGACTTGTAGATCAGTGAGAACGATCACTTCTTTCTGTGCGATATCCGAGGCTGCAAGGACGCGGTCGATAGCCTCGAAACTCGCCGTCAGATCGGTTGAACCGTGGGTCTGGACAATCTCTTTGAGTTCTTTTTCGACTTCGCTTGGGCTGGGCGAGGGGTTGCCGATCACGACCCGAGGGGGATCACCGATAATGACGATACTGAAGGTATCGCCCCGGTGAGCGTCGGTTACGAGCCGGAGTGCGACTGCCTTCGCCTGGTCGAACCGTGACGTTCCGGCAGACGCATAACCCATGCTCAAGCTACCATCGATTGCCAGCACTCGGTGAGTCCGTTGCCCAGGCAGAACCGTCCCCAAACTCTCCATGAAGGGTTTGGCCATGGCACAGACAACAAAGAGAATCAGTAGGGTGCGAATTGCGAGCAGTAACCACTGTTCGATCTTGATTCTTCGCGAGTTCTTGCGCATCGCGGCCATGAGAAATCGCATCGCTGCGAACCGGACCTCGCGAAACTTGCGTCGGTTCAAGAGGTGAATGATGATCGGTAGGGACGCTGCACCGAGCCCGTAGAGCAACGGCAAGTTGCCAAACCCGAGTGCCCAGATCACCGGCACAGAGACCATCATCGACCTTCCCGGCCAGAGTAGAGCGAATGTCATCAAACAAGAACGTGAACGGATTTACTTGCGTGCGAACCGGGTGGCTCGCGAGGCAAGATAACTGGAAAGGGAGACATCGAGCTGAGTGTCAGTTCGCATCGGTACGTAGTCGATATCGATCATGCGACATCCCTTCTTGAGCGTATCGAGGTAGGCACCGATCTCCGCTTGGTAGGCCTTGCGAAGGGATTGCGGCTCGGTCAGTACGTCGGCGAGCCCTTCCATCCCCTTGAACAGCGTCGTATCCCGGAACGGGAAATCGACTTCGGCCGGGTCGAGGATGTGGAAGATGATGACCTCGTGGCGCCGATGTCGCAGGTGTTTCAGACCAGCGAGGATTTTCGCGGGATCATCGAGCAAGTCGGAGAGAATGACAACGACCCCACGCTTCTTGAACCGTTCGGCCAGATCGTCGAGGATCGGCCCAACGTCGGACTTCTCACGCGCGGGCGAGACGTCCATCAGGTGGAACAGTTCTTTGAGGTGGGACGGTTGCCCGCCTGGCCGCAAGTAGCGCCGGACCGCACTATCGAAGATGGCCAGGCCGACCGAGTCTTGCTGCTGCAAAATCATGTAGGCAAGTGCCGCAGCAACAAACTGGGCGTATTGAAGCTTCGTGACGTTCCCCTCGGAGGCGTAGGACATCGACTCGCTGGTATCGAGAAGCAAGTAGGTGAGGAGATTGGTTTCTTCCTCATACTGCTTCAGATAAAACTTGTCGGTCTTACTCCAGACCTTCCAATCGACGTGGCGAATGTCATCACCGGGCACGTACTCCTTATGCTCGGCAAACTCGACAGAGAACCCATGATAGGGACTCTTGTGCAAGCCGGAGACGTACCCTTCGACGACTAGCCGGGCCTGGAGGTCCAGGCCCTCAATGCTAGCCAGCGTGAGCGGATTTAAATATTTTTGGGAGTTTTCCACTCTGCTCCGCCTCGCGCTCGTCAACTGGGATATGCTTAATCAACCGCTTGACGATATCGTCGGGCTTGAGGCCTTCGGCCTCGGCATTGAAGTTGGTGACGATCCGGTGTCGCAGGACAGGTCCCGCCACCGCGCGGATGTCTTCGGTCGCAACGTACGAGCGACCGTACAACACCGCCCGCGCCTTCGACGCGAGCACGAGATACTGGCTCGCTCTGGGACCAGCCCCCCAGCTCACGTAATCGCGGATGAAGTCGGGGACATCCCCCTTCTCGCGCCTGGTCGCTCGGGTGAGACGCAAGGCATAGCGAATCACATGATCCGCGATCGGAACTTTGCGGACGATTTCTTGGAGTTCCAGGATATCGTTACCGGCGAGGATCTTGGTCACGGAGTGTTTGAGGTTTGCGGTTGTGAGTCGAACGATTTCGAACTCTTCTTCCTCGTCGGGGTAATCGACCAGGATGTTGAGCATGAATCGGTCGAGCTGAGCTTCGGGCAAGGGATATGTCCCTTCCTGCTCGATCGGATTCTGGGTCGCGAGGACGAAGAAGGGGTCGGGCAGTCGATGCCGCTCACCACCGACGGTGACCTGCCGTTCCTGCATGGCTTCGAGCAGGGCGGCCTGGGTCTTGGGTGGGGTCCGGTTGATCTCATCCGCGAGCACAATATTGGCGAAGACGGGTCCACGGAGGAACTTGAACTGCCGAACCCCAGTCGCCTTGTCCTCCTGAATCACCTCGGTCCCGGTGATGTCGGAAGGCATCAAGTCGGGGGTAAACTGGATTCGGTTATAAGAGAGATTCAACGCATCGCCGAGCGTATGAATCATCAGGGTCTTGGCGAGCCCGGGTACGCCGATCAGCAGGCAGTGCCCTCGTGCGAAGATTGCAATCAGCAATTCTTCGAGCACATTCTGCTGACCCACAATAACCTTCGACATTTCGGCCTTGAGGTTATCGAACGCCGATTTGAGGCGTTCGACAGCCACGAGATCCTCGTGTGGAAGGGACTGTGCGGGAGTTGCATCATCGACCACGCGGCACGCTCCTCACTCGGACAACTCGGAGTTGCAGTCAAAAGTCAGACTAACGCGAGATAGGCCCCACGTCTATTGCCCGTCGCTCACCCAACGCCCAGAGTCCCTGGTCGGTCGCGACCATGACACCGCGTGGGGTCAAAATCGTTTCAAGAGGTGGCGACCCCGCTGGAAACAAGAATCGTTGGACCAGCCCGCCATCGCTTCGGCGAACCAGAGCCACCGGCAGACCCTCGGCGGGGTCCATCTCAGAAAGAGTACTCGGATACGCCAGAATCGAGGTCTCGGTCACGGTCAATGACCACCCACGCGTCGGGCCACTCAGGGGTCGCTCCCATGCGAGTAGACCTTTGTCGAGATTGATCGCCTTGAGGATCTCTCCCCCTTCGTTCACGGTCGCACAGTAGACTTTTGTCCCATCAATCGCTAACGCCTCGGGCCGTCGCGAGAGGTCCTCCGAGCCGAGCAAGGCTCGCCAGATCAAACGACCGTTCTTGGAGTCAATGCGCACGAGAGTGACACCGTCATGCAAGACGAGTAGGCGGTCCCCATCAACAAAAGCGCGAGGATGGCCATATTTGGGCAGGCTGTCCGACTCTCGAAAGCTCCAAGAATCGCTCGCAGTTGCAACGTCGAACGAGACCACGGTCAACGCATCGACAACTAAGATCACATGATCATCATCGATGGAGACTGGGGCGCGTTGCCAAGCCGCTTTCTCGGATCTCTCGGTCGACATGACCTTGCGACCGGTCTCGGTTTCGAGCACGAGCAGCCCTAGTTTGTCCCCCACAGTCTGAGCGACAATGCGTCGAGGGCTAACACCAATCAGGGGATTCAGGGCCATTCCTGAGACCGAGTAACTCCACTCAACCTGTCCGAGTTCTCCGTCAATCGCCAGGATCGACGAGTCCCCCTTCAGACAGATCAATCGATCACCAACGAGCCGGAACCCGTGAAACCGATTCAGCTTAGGACCAAGGCCCGCCTCGGCCTCGTTGGCAGCGCCGACCCCTGCGCCCGGGTTGGCCGCAGCGAAGGGGTTCAAGCCCGCTGGTGCAGCCGGTCCGGCTTCACCCAGTCGGTGATCCCAATCCAGGTTCCCCTGGGTCAGACTGAGGCCGACAATTCGGTTGGCGGTTGCAGCCAGGACCCGGTCTGCAAGATAGCCGATCCAGATCGGTTCGCCGCCGAGGTCGGCGGTCCAGCCGACCTGCCCAGTCAGAGGATTCACCGGGCGAATCGTCCCCCCCTGCACCAGGAACATCCGGCCCGACTCGGTGGAAGGAGGCACCCCTTCCGCGCTCATGACCCGGGTTCCCCCGGCCCAGCGCACGTTCCAAAGCCGGGAAAGGGGGAGGCTAAGCGTGAGATCATCGTGGTCGCTGGCCAGTCGGTCAAATGGCGCTGAGGCCAGTCGAAGTTTGGCGAGGGCGGCGACATCCTGCTGGTCGACCATCACCTTTGTGTAACGGTTGGCGAGCCGCCCGTAGGCTTCGCGGGCGAGCGACCAGAGGCGTTGAGACTCATAGGCGCGCGCCATTCCCAGCAGTGCTCGACCTTGATCTTCGGGGGTTGCCGACGCCGCGAACAATCGCTTGTAGGCACGAGCCGACTCGGCAGGTTGGTTCCGTTCAAGATGGAGCTTTGCTAGGGCGAGCCAGGCTTGGGGAACTGCGCGGGCTACTGGATACCCATGAGCGACATCCTCCAGCAGCCGGACCGACTTCTCACGAAGCCCCTGGTTCAGGAGGGCCGACGCTTTCTGGTCGTACTTGGCGTAGAATTCTGCCCCTTTGCCTACTGTCAGACCTTCGAGTCGTCCCGCAATTAGGAGGTCGGCCCGAACGGTCCGCTGGCCGTCCCCGGCCAAGACCCCTACGCTCCTGAGCGGCTCCTCCGCCAGCAGTGCTTGCAGACAGTCGACTCCGGCTTGCACGTTGCCGAAGGCGACAAAGGCATCGGCCAGTTCGAGCCGGGCGGCGACCCGATCTTTTGAGGATCGCGCGACTTCGGCCGCTTGGGTAAACCGATCAACGGCACCTTGATATTCTTTGATCTTCCGATCCTGGCGCGCCAATTTCATGAGCAGTCGGTGCTGATGATCACGCGTGGCATCGAGCAGCGAGGCTCCATCCAACAGATCCGAAGGTTTGGAACGGCTCGCGGTCTCGGCAAAGCTCTGAAGCGCGAGATCATCTTGGCCTGTCGCTTCGGCGGCTCGTGCGAGCCGGTAGTAGTTGGCGGGCTGTTCAGGAGCACGGGCGATATCATCTCGGTAGCGTTGAATCAGGCGACTATTCTGGCAGAAAACGACCATCGCCTCGGCCTGAGCGACGATCAGGTAGCCATCCCCCGCGACGAGGTTTCCCCCTGTGGTTCCGAAGGTCTCTTGAAGTTTGATCGGCGGGTCGGTTCGCAGACCAGTCGCCTGGTCGAGGATATGGATCTCGCCCCGGGTTGGCCAGTAGACGCGATCGCCTGCGAGTAAGCCACGTCCGAACCCTTCAAAGGGCCGACCGCCATCGGGCCAGGCGCGGGTGAGCTTGCCGGTCTTGACGTCAAACCAGAGGACGCGGTCGCCGGTGGCGATCAACTTACCTTGGGCGACACCAAGAACATGCGTCAGTTTGACCTCATCGGGAATCGGATCACTCCGCCAGGCGAGTTTGCCGCTATTGGCGTCGAAGGCAAAAATGGCATTGGCGTCGTCAGGCGCGACAATGACGAGTCCGTCGTTAACGATTGCCGGATTCAGGTCGCGCTGGGGACCGGAGCCGAAGCTGTTCCGTTCTACGCGTGGATAAGTGGCCACCCAGCGAATTGTTCCTGTCTCGGCATCGAGCGAGGTCACCGCCCCCATATTCGTCTGGTAATAGAGGGTGGGTCCGTCAAGAGTAAGAAGTCGGGTCCCGACGTCCGGCGAGGTGATTCCACCCATCCCGCCGCCACCCGCCACTTGAGCCGCATCGACGCTGGCACCTGCCCCGAGGTAACGGACCCATCGTGGGGTCCCCTTTTCGGCGTCGAGGCAGGCAACATACATCTGCGTCAGGGCTTCGGATTCGGTCAAGCCGATGTAGACGTTCCGAGCGTCGGCCAGCGGCGAACCCTCAAAACTTGCTGCCCGACGGGCGGCTTCGCCTCCCTTTCGTGGCAGCGGGATCTCGATGGCGGGCTTCTTCCAGAGTTCCTTGCCCATGGTTGACCGGTCGAGCGCGACGACGAAGCTCTGGGTCGGTGCCATCCGAGCGCTACTCGATCCGCCGGTCTGACCCATCCGTGCGTAGATCCGATCGCCGAAGGCTGTCAACGTAAATCGTGGGACAATCGCGATCCCACGCGATGCATTCGGGGGATAGCTGAGGGGGTCGCGATGCTCCCAAACTTCGGGGACCGTGTCACTTGTGGTGTTCAAGGTCGAAAGGGGGCGATCATTTAGGTTGTAAGCGATGACCCGGTCTTCGGCACCGACGATCACCTGGTCACCCATGATGATCGGGTGGTACGCGAGGAGTCGTTCTTCGGTCGGTCGAGGAGTGTTGCTATAGCCATTGTTGAACCGACCACCCCCCATCCCGCCGCCATAAATATTGTTAGGGCGGTAGGTGTAAGCTGGCTTCAGCTTGACCTGCCATTGGAACGAGCCGACATCGATCGGACCAGCCACGATTCGCGAACGGGTAGGAGCACCCGCAAAGGTGGGCCAACGGGCGTCGAAATGGCTCGAGGGCGAGAGTTGGTCCTCACGAATCGCCTGCGAAAGGATCGTGACCAGATCCCCTTTGCGACCGGCCAGCTCCCCCTTGGCGTTAGGGAATACGGCGGCAAACGTCCGCAGATCGGCCTCCCCGGTCCCATTCTCGCCCGCTGCTGTCCGACTCAGAATGGCCTTGGCGGCAATGATCGCGAGTTCGACGTCGGGGTCGGGATAGAGCCGGCCTCGGTCGGGCTGGGCTCCCTCGCTGACGAGCTGGCGGTAGTAGGAGAGCGCCTCGGAGAATCGACCGTCTTGGAATGCCAGATCGCCAAGCAGCTCAATCGCGTTATCACCCCAGGTGCTGCAATACGCCTGATCGACCACCTTCTGGAGGGATGCTCGATCGCGATTCAGTTCACCTTCGCGGAACCAGCGCTCCGCCTGACTATCGACTCGGGCTCGATAAATCGCCAGTCCCTCGGGTGGAAGGGCTGCGATCTTTCGTTGGCAGTAGAGGCGAAGGTCGATAGCGAGGGGCATCTCTCCGGTCGGATCCCCGGCGGGGTCATCCTTCGAGAGTTCGGCGACTTTATCGGCAAACTGAGAGATCACTTTTTGGTAGATCTCGATCGCCTCAGTCCACTGGCGATCACGAACGTGAGCTGCCGCGTTTCGCAGGAGAGCGTCTGCGGTATGGCTTGTGTCGGGTGTGAACCGAGGCCCCGGACGTCGTCCTGAGAACTGGGCTATGGACGAGGACAAGCCAATAAAAAGAGCCGGCACGAGCGTCGCGATGACGAGTGCAGTTCGCCCCCAGCCTCCCGATCGGACAGTCCTCATGAACAGAGCCCTCCGGGCGGATACATCCCATCAGTTCACAAGAGGCGGGGGGAGGCTTCGCGTTAGGTCGCCTGGAAAAGTCGAAGTCGCCGGTTCCTGGGGATCTCAGCTATCAAGCAAGTAGGCGACCTCTCTGACCGACCCACTCCATACAATTGTAGAAGCCCATGGTGCAGGTGCAAATGAGGTACCACTTCGAATCTTCAACAATTCCTCAGCAAAACGACTCATCGAAGACTGGCAACTGCCACATTCGCGGGCATTCTCGCCGCATCGTGGTGCGATCGAGAGATCGATCACGATGGGCGGGGCTGGAGGATATATCCAATGTAGAACACCAGACAGCCCCCAGCCGAGATCAGCATCGACTTGCCAAGACCGACGGCGTTACTCAACTCGCTAGCAATGCCGAATGGCAGAATGAGCAGACCGATTAGCTGAAGCGTGCGTCCAAGGGCGTAGCGACTCATGGCAGCTCATCAATAGAAGCGTCAAAACGCCCACCCCTGGCCATCAGAAGTGGGCATTGCGACTAGTTCTTGACCTTGGTTGGGTCGAGTTTGATATCACCGACGTCGGTGGTCTTCCCGGCTGAGACTTCGACCGGCATCCCTTTGGTGCCGCCGATGCTGATGTAGCCCACTTTTTCCTGCCAGATAATCAGGTTTTGGGCTCCCGCAGGAACGCCAGTGATCTCGAACGAGCCATCGGCCTTGGTCACGGCGAAGAAGGGGTGATTCAACACCAAGATATTACCGGACATCCATGTGTGAATATCACAAACCAGCGGCATGCTCCGCTTCTCAGCGACCAGCTTGGCCTCGAGTTTGCCACCGGTAGCGACGGCCTGATTGATACCGGGGTTAGAAAAGCCGCTGATGTGGACGTTATGCCCCACGGCGTCACTTGACGTGAAGACGAGCGTCTGTTTGTCCAGAAGTGCCACGCTATGCGGAATGAACTCGCAGTCCTTCTGATCCACACTAACGGTGGGGGACTTGGCGACGAGATCCTCAATCGCCTTAGGGTTAGCCCCCTTGGGTGCGACAAGGTAGGCGAAGCCAAACTCGATGCCAAGGTTCTTGGGATCGACCTTCAGTCTCTGGTCGAAGAGCTGTTTCTTGCCACAGACTTCGGGGTTCTGGGCCTTATTGTCGAGCTTCTTCGGCTCAGGAGCAGTCGCTCCTCCATAGACCAGCCGGCCCTTAATGGTCCCGAAGTCCGCCTGGCCAACGACCGCAGAACCGATAAATCCGGCTGGGGTTGAAGCGGTTGCACTGGGAACGAAGCTGACACCGACAACTGTCGCACCCACGCTGAGGCAGGCGACGAGCGAACGAAGAACCGGGCGTGTCATCAGGGAGAGGATCATGGTCGGTTTGCCCTGTCGAGGAGGAAGCGAGGGTGAGGTAATGGGATTGATTCGATGCCCCAGGGCCATCCCTGGGGCTGATCGATCAAATCCCCTAGCGGGACGTATGGCTGAGGTCGCGAGGTTGGGCAGCCTGCCGATACCGACTTACTTTTTGACCTTGGCGGCATCGACGCTGAAGTCCTGCGTGGTCTCGCCGTTGGCGGCAACGACGATATCCTGCCCGGAGGTTGGGGTGACGAATGTGACCCCTTCCTGCCAGACCACCACCTTCTGAGTTCCCGCAGGAACGTTCTTGATCTCGTAGTTCCCCTTCTCGTCGGTTACGGCGAAATAGGGGTTATCGAGAATCAACCAATACGCGGTCATCCAGCTATGGATGTCGCAGATCACTAGGCCAGGCCTGCGAGCTGCAGAGGTGAGCGGGACATCGATCTCTTGGCCGGAGCCGATGGCGCTATTCATCGAGTTATTCTCGACTTTGGAATCGACGTTATGGCCGACGGCGTCACTGGAACGAATCTTGATCTTTGCACCCGTCATCGCGGCGAGCACGTGGGGTTTGAAGACACATTTGTCCTGGTCGAAGACGACGGTCGCCGTCTGTGCGGCCTTCTTGGCGTCCTCGTTGACCTTGGTCGGCTTGGGAATGTACACAATCGCGTATTTGATTCCGTTGTCCGCCCCGACGACGAGCTTCTCGTTGGGGATCGGTTGGGTGGTACAAACTGGAGAAGGATTCTCGCCGAGTCCGAGTGCAGGGAATTTGGGGTCGGTTCCTTTAAGGCTCACTCGCCCCTTGAGTGTTCCCCAACCTTCGGCAGTGACGGCGGCAGTCGATGCCGCAGGGGTCGTAGCGGCTGGGGTGGCTCCAGCCGAAGGAGCCGCTGGGGTGGTGGCATCTGGGGCGGACTTGGTGGCCGTCGTGGCATCGGGCGCTGAGACGATGATCGCCTCATCGACATTTGGGCCCTCGCCGCCGCAGCCGGAGAGTGTGACTACAAGTGCGAGCGGAGTAACGCTCAGGATCAACGAGTTGCGAAACCAAGCGAACGTCATCGGCGAATCACTCCAGTGGGAGGCTTGCGGCCGTTGAAATCTCACGATTGCGGCCAGACCTTCGGGTTTAGTGTAGGCGTTTTTGGTCACAAGGAAAACCGCCTACTCACCAAAGCAAACGCCCCAACGCAGTTGCGTCGGGGCGTAATTCAGACAAGGTGCCACACCAAATCAACGGTCCCCGCCATCACCGCCATCACCGCCAGCCCCTGCGCCTGGAGTCTTGGGGGCTTCAGGGGGTTTAGGAGTAGCGGTTGGCTCAGCTTTGGCCACACCCGCCGCCATTTGCGACTCGATCGTCTGAACGTAGTTTAGCAAGGTATCGCGGATCGCCTTGACCTGAACCAGGGGTTGAGCCGTCATCGACTTCGGGGCCCCCGGAGCCTCGGGACCCGAGGGAATTACGTTCTGAGGCATGGCTGTATACGGAATCAACCGCTTGGGGTTGGCCAACCATTCCGCGAGGTATTCAGGACGGAATCGGTTGGCGACCTGTCGGAGGTTGGGTCCATTGACGACTGCGGCACCGCCAGTCGGCATGTACTGACCGATCGCATGACACTGAATGCAGGCACCCTTGGTCATCAAAGACCAACCCCCATTGAGGTAGCCAGGATGGTCGGATTCCTGCTTAGCAAGATAGCCCTGTTCCCGCTCAGGGATCGACTGATAGGGGAACTCAGCGCGATCCTTGGCAGCGAAATAATTCGCTAGCCCCGCCGCTTCGATCTCGGCAGGATACTTGTCGTCCTTGCCAAGGTGGAATTTGGGCATCCTCAGGTTGGTCGCGGGTCGAACGACATAGGGATCTTTGAAGAAGGCAGTCAGCCAGGGGGTCTGAACCTTCTTACCTTCCCGTAACAACGGAGGGGGCAATCGGTTCCAGAGGGCTCCGAAGTCTCCACCCGACTGTTCCGCGACCATAGTCGCATAGAGCCAGGCGAAGTCCCCACCGACCGCCGGGACCTTGATCACATTCTTGGCATTTAAGGTCAGGGTATCGGAGGGGTTAAAGGTATGTCCCCTGATGGTGACTTGCTTCCAAAGTTGAACGGTCAGGTCATCTTCGAACTGACCGATCGGCATCCCTTCGATCGTGATCGCCTCGCCCATGTACTCGGCGACGACTGGTTCCGCCTTGGGGTCGTACTTGAGCTTGGGATAAAACGTGCTCAAGTAGTCCGAGGCTCTCGCGTTGTACGAGACCTTGACGTTGGTCGCGAAGTCCGTGAAAACTTCCTCGAAGTTCGTCCCCTTCGCGAGCGAGAACTTGGGCATTTCGAGGACGTGGCAGCCGGTACAGTTGTGCCGGTTCAGCAGTTTCGCTCCATCGGCGACCGCAAATTTAGCCGGGGTTGAATACGATTTGGGGAGATACTTGGCCGCGATCTTTTCGCCCGTGAGTCCCAGAACGAACGTCATGACTTCTTCGACCGCCTTAGGGTCATCGGCGAACGTGAACTGAGGCATCCGCAGCCGTTCATCCCAGGCTTTCAGATCCTCGTCGGTCTTCTTGTAGTCGTAGGACCGGGGCCGATGCAGCTTCTGGTAGAGGAAGCCCGAACGTGTGTGTTCGACGAGCTTCTCCTGGTAGTACTCATCGGTCCCGTCCCGAGTCTCGTCGTCGGACAGCTTCTGGTCTGAGAGATATTCCGTGATATGCCCGTAGTCGAGCTTGGTAGGACTCTTCGCGCCCCAAGCATTGAGCGGGGTGCCGATAGGTTTATAGCTCTCAAAGCCCGCAATGTTATGGCAGCCAAAACAACCGAGCCGACCAATGGTCTTCTCGCCGACGAAGAGCAACTTCTCGTCGTGGGTCATCGCCGCAACCGCACCATCGAGCTCGGACAGGGAGACGAGTTTGCTCTTGTAGAGTCGAGTCAGTTCGTCGAGCCCCTTCTTAGTCTCAGGATCATTCTCGCCGGCCAACTTGACCTCTTTGGGCCACTCACCAGGGATGGTGAGGATCCAAGCGGCGATGTCGACCGAGTCTTGCCAAGAGAGCTGAAGGTTGGGCATCAAGCTCTTGGCGTGATACGCCTCGGGAGCTTTGATCCAGTTGGCAAGCCACTTCTGACCGTTCTCTTTCGAGGCGAATTTGGCAGAGATATTTGAGAGGTTGGGGCCGAAATTTGCTTTGGCGAACTCGCGAACGCTCTCGGGGAACGACTCAGGAGCCGTTTCTTTATGGGCGTGGCAGGCGAGACACCCCTTCTGGAGGAAGAGTTCCTTCCCTTTATCCGTGCCAGACTCCTTGACAGGAGGCTCGACGAATTCGACGGGAGGTGTGCTCTTGGCGAACAGGTAATGCGCCATCGAGTGAACTTCGGCGGCGACCTTGGGCTGGTCGGCCTCTTTGTTATTGTTGGTCACATCATAGAAGCGTGGCATCCGAGTGTCGGGGCGGAACGCATGGGGATTCTTGATCCACTTGGCGGTCCACTCCTTGGAAACCTTCGAGCCGATGTGTTTCAAGTTGGGACCAACCTGGCGTTCGTCGGTCAGGTCAGGCCCGAACGAGCCTTCGCCACCAATCGTATGACACCCGGTGCAGCCGAACTTGACGATCCGCTCGAAACCAGCCTGAAGTTTCGTGGCCTGGGGAACGTCGGTCACCTGATGGTGACACTTGATGCAGCTCGACTCCAGGAATCGGGTCGGCAGCATCGGTTCATCCCAGTGATGCATCTCACGCCAACTATATTCTTTCTCCCACTCGTGCTTTTCGTGAGGATCATTCGGCTCGTGAGAGCTATACGTGAAGTCGGTCCCTGAGCCATTGCCGCCGTGGCAGATCGTACAGCCGATTCGGTTGAGACCATGCGGCCCGTTGGAGTCGACATACAGACCGGCCTCCACTTCTTTCCCAGAGGGATCGATGGTAATCGCCCCGGTGGTCAAGAAAGGGTGAGCGGCGTAGACCGATTTCATGGGCTGGCCGCCGGGGGCCTTGTCGTAGCCGATCCGATCGATGCCCTGATGGCAGGTCATACAACGATCGTAGCGAGGGACATCTTTGAAGTTGTAGTTGATCGTCAGCTCGGGGAGGCTGATCTGTTGAATCTTGGTCGGTGGGGCGGCCAAGTCGAGGCCGGGAAGCCCTCGGATCAAAGCTCCGATGCCGTAGTACTGCTTATCTTTCTGAACGATGACACGTTCGACGCGGTCGGCTTCACGCGTGAGCCGATCCTTTTCTTTGCGAAGGTCGTCAATGTTCCCCTTGAGGCCGTTGATTTCCTTCCGCGCCGATCCTAAGCTGGCGGCGGCCAATTCGTACTTGCGGGTTAGCTCGCCGAGCTTCACCTCGGAGGCAACGATCACGGAATCGGTGTATCGACGTGCTTCGCGTTCTTCGCCGCGATCGATCATGCCGTCATAAAGGCTTCGCTGACTGTCCAGTTCCGCTTTCTGGAACTTCTTCTCGGTGTCGAGCCGGACCATGGCCCCATCAAGCTTCTTGAGTTCGCTTTCCTTCTGACGAATCGCCCGAGAGTTGTCGATCGCGAGCTGTTCCGCCGCTGCGATCTTTGCCTCGACTTCAGTGATACTCGACTGGTTCTTCGTCTTTTGCTCGGCGAGCTTCTCGGTCTTGGACTCTTCGAGCTTCTCGTGTTCGATCGCGTGAAACTCGCGCTGGACTTGTTTCCAGGGCCGAAGGTGATCGGCCATGATCATCCAGACGATCGCCAGAGTCATCGCGATCGAGGAGATCGCGAAGACGACATGGAGCGTCGTTTGACTGCGATATGTTTCCTCGTTTGCCGGCATGACGGGCTTTCTCCGTGCACAAGGGGCGGTGATCGGTGGGCGAAAGAATCAAGACCGATCCCGGACCGAGGCATTAGTATGATCTTAGATGTTGAAGAAAAATTCGGGAATGTAGACAAGGTACTTCAGGTTGATCGTCCAGCGCAGGACCATCTTGATCGGCAGGCTGGCCATGAACAACAGAAGCATCGCCAGCACGCTGAACCGGATGAACCCCGCTTCCGCTGTATATTTGCGGAAACAGTAACGGTAGAGCAACGCAGGCAAGACCGTGAAATAGCCGAGTACGATGAGAATTCCCGGCAATTCACGGAGTAAGAAGTTCGTCGGGCGGCTCGTCCCCAACAACTGTACCCAGAAAATGTCCGAGAGGTTCACGTTGTTAAGAGGAATCAGCTTGTGAACATCCCAGTACTCATAAGGTCCGAAGAAGTTCCAGTTCGGGCCTCGCAGGAAGGTTCCCAGGATGATGAGCACGACCCAGAGGACAAGGTAGCCGTACTGGAACGTGAGCCATGCAAACTTGCGCTGGGAGATCGTGTAGTAACCGTTTCCAGCCTTGTTTGTGTCGATGTAGGGGACGGCCATCAGGCCTACGACGATCATGGAGGGGAGCACGACGCCAGCCATCCAGGGGTCGAAGTAAACGAGCATTTCTTGGAGACCGAGGAAGTACCAAGGGGCCTTCGACGGGTTGGGGGCGACGGTCGAAGAGGCTGGCTGCTCTAGTGGAGCTTGGAGGACAATCGCCCAGATCGTCAGGAAGATCGTTTGTCCCACCATGGCGATCAGTTCGGTATAGACGAGGTCCGGCCAGGTGAGGGTCTTCTCGGGTTCGAGCTCCTCGAGATTCGGCAGCCCTTTGGCCATCCGGGAATCATTGATCACCGCCCGTCGAAGACCGATCCAAGTGAAGAACGCGACGAGCACGATTAGACCGATAATGGGCACATTGTCGGGCTTGACGACGATATCGCGGAAGTCGAAGTCGGTGAGGCTGAGCCCGAAGAAGAGCAATGTCGCGTTCATCAAGCACCAGGCGACCAGTGCGTTTGCCACATACTTGCGGTAGGCATAGAGGGCAACAAACGCGAGTGTCGCGCCAGTGAAGAAGGTCGTCGGACCGGAGACATAATCGATGGCGTCACGGAACAGCGACGGCATCGTGAATCCGCCGCCCAGGATGTAGGAAACTCCCATCGCCTGGAACATCACCGAGATCATGCCCCAGATCAACGTCCACAGGGTGCGGTTAACCGGTCCCCCTAATCCGACGGCGGGGATATGGTCATCAAGGGTCGGTTTGTGGTCATCCGCGCCAACTCCATGCCCGTGATCCATCACCTCAGCAAAATGGGCCGCATCGGCACCGGCAGCGATCGCAACAATGACATTCGCAATTGCAGCGAGTCCATAGGCTAAGGTAAAGCCCATCTCTCCGAACATGCCCCGGAACAACACAACAACACTTGCGAGCCCGTTCAGTCCGAAGAAGGTGATCATCAGCCAGTCCGGGAGTCGCCGGCTACGAGCCCCGAGGCCCGCTCGGCTGGCCCCCTCCGAGACCATTTCCATATAAGCAACGTAGCAAGCCGCCGCTGCGTTCAGCATCGCGGCAAGCAAGTAGTACCAGGCGAGCCCGGCATTTACGCCGGTAGTCAGGTCTTGATGATGCATGGGCGTCTCGTTCGATGCATGAAGCGATCAGTGTCTTTTGGGCAGAAGCCGAATACTGGGAATCGAGCGGCTCTATCGACCTGTCTGGGGAGAAATCCCGCGAGACCGAACATGGGCGGTCAGCTCTGCACGCGCTGACGATAGGTCCGATCGATGGGACGCTCGAAAGTCGCAGCAGGTAGCAAGTGGACTCGGGTCCAACTGGGCTCCTGCTGGGACCCCGAGCGCCTTTGAGGGTCGAGGTCACATTGGACCACTGATGCCGCCGTCCTTCCGGACTCGCCAGAAGTGAATCATGATGAGCAGGGAGACCGCCAGCGGGATCGCCACGCAGTGAAGCACATAGAAGCGGTTGAGTGTCATCTCACCCACGCTCCGACCCGCCAAAAGAGCGAACTTGGCATCAGAGCTGGACGTGATCAACTTAACCCCATTCAACTCCAAGAGCGATGCTCCCGGCCCTTCCACCCCCACACCTGGCGTGGCCCGGGCCATATTCGAGCCGACCGTGATCGCCCAGATCGCCAACTGGTCCCAAGGTAGTAGATACCCAGTGAACGAAAGGAGCAATGTGAAGACGAGTAGCAGGACACCAATGACCCAGTTGAATTCGCGAGGCGGCTTATAACTACCCGTCAAGAAGACCCGGTACATGTGCAACCAGACCGCGATCACCATCGCGTGGGCACCCCAGCGGTGTAGCTCGCGGAGGATGCCCAGGGTCGTGACGTCTCGGAGGTCGAGAATGTCGTTGTACGCGTGTTCGAGGGTTGGCCGGTAGTAGAACATCAAGAGAACGCCGGTCACCACTTCAACCATGAAGAGGAAGAACGTCGTTCCCCCCATGCACCAGGTGTAGGACAGGGCGATGCCCTGCTTTCGCACGCTGACGGGATGGAGGTGAAGGAAGAAGTTCGTCAACATCACGACGACGCGGTTGCGACGATCGCGAGGCATTGGGTGACGAAAGATGCTCTTCCAGATCTGGTTGTCTGTCAACTTATCGACGATGGCCATGGCTCTTCCTGGAAGTCCCACCGCGCTGAGGGGCGACCCAGCGCGGATACGTCGGCAATATTCGAGGGTTGCAAGGCAAGGAGTTGTTCAGAGCAAATCGTTTCGCAGGCGCTGGCTTAGACCGGGATAAAGCTATCGGGATCGGACCACTGACCCAGTTCCTGCTGGAACTTCTGACTCTTGTCGACCACAAGCTGTCCATCGTCGGAGGTCGAGATCTTGAATCGTTCCAAAGGCCGAGGAGCAGGCCCCTCGAAGTTGATACCAGAGATGTAGAACCCGCTACCGTGGCAAGGGCACTTGAACTTTTGTTCGCCAGCGAGCCAATTCGGCGGGCAACCCAGGTGGGTGCAGACCGACTGGATGGCATAGATCTGGTCCTGACCTTCGTAGGTCGAACGCACGATCCAAAACCCCCACTCCGCCTTCCAGCGTTCGTTCACTTCATTCGGCTCAAATTGGCTTCCGACTCCGACCTTGATCGTACTTGGCTTCTCAGCGAGTACGTTGGGGAACATGAATCGACCGCACATGATCGTCAGTTGGAGCATTGCGGCTGAAAACGTCGCCCAGCCGATCACGATCCAGCCGATGATCGGGATCATTAAGATAGTGCGACGTTCGACCCCATTTTCCGAGGTGGCCGCTGACTTGGAGGGCTTGGGAGCGACGGGCTTCGCCTTGGGATCCGCCTTAGCGGTCGCCTTGCCGGCAGCTTTGGCCGCAGCAGGAGTCGCTCCTGCCTCGGCAGCCTTGGCGGCGGCCGCTGCGGCGGTGACGTCCTTCGTCTTTTTGGCACCAGCCTGACGAAGGGCCTCGGCCAGATCTTTGGGGTCGGTGATCTTATCGAGCGGAGGAAGAACTCGGGCAGTTATCGCTTTCGCGGCTGTAACTGGTTTGGCCGCACTCGCGACTGGAGCAGATCCAGATCCAGTGGCGGGGGCCGAAGTACCAGTACCGCGGGCGGCTGCCAGTTTTTCCTTGAGGGTCATGGGCCGACCCAAAGCCGCAGCGGGAGGAGGAACTACTTTCTCGGTGCTCACCTCAGAAGCTTCGACACTCTTGGCGGCGGCAACTGGTTTGGGAGCGGGGGCCACGACTGCGGACGCGGGTGTGCCCCCAGCTCGTGCGGCGGCGAGCTTTTCCTTGAGGGTCATGGGCCGACCCAATGATGCAGCGGCAGCGGCAGCGGCAACGGCAGCGGGTGCGGGTGCGGGTGCTTCAGTCTCCTCAACGGGAGCCGATACGGCTTCCTCGGCTTCGACGGGTGGGCTGGCGTCGTCGACCGGTTGGGCCGCGCCACCTGCTCTCGCCGCAGCCAATTTCTCTTTGAGACTCATTTTTGCCATCGTCGCCCCCTCAACCCCTTCCGATGATCCGCTGGGCGCGGTCATCGAACGATATGCCAACTTGGACGCAAACCGAACGCCAATGCGCTCGATTCCGAGGATTGCCATAACCTATTGCAAGAAAAGTTCTTCCGATAGATGACTTGCTCGTCCAACTATCGATCTTTCTCACAAGCAAGAAAAGAAAGCCCGCATCCGTCTCAATCTTGAGAATCCGGCGCTTACCTCTCTCATCCTCGCTCAAAACTCTGCGGAAATGACGAAATCAGACCTGCGAATGGTAGCAGGCTGAACCTCACTTGGCAACGGGGTACGCTCGGTGATCGCAAGCCAATCAAGCGGAGTCGAAGACTTCGAGCGTGCTGGAAACTTCACGGAGCCGCGAGGTCAGGTAACCCCGGATCTCCTCGCTCGTCTTCAGTTGCAAGACATGATGCGCGAACCGCTCGGCCTGGGCGGTCGTCACGGAGCTCAAGAGTTCCTTGATGGTCGGGACGAACGCCGGGCTCATGCTGAATCGTCGAAGGCCGAGCCCGAACAGAGTCAACACCGACCGAGGTTGGCCAGCCATCTCTCCGCAAAGCGTCACAGGAGTCCCCATCCGCTGGCAGGCCTCAAGGACCATCTGGAGAACCTTGAAGATGGCCGGGCTTAAGGGCTCGCAGAGGTGGGCGACTTTGGGATTATCGCGATCTGCGGCATTCAAATATTGGATCAAGTCATTGGAGCCAATGGAGATAAAGTCGGTCTCTCGCAGGATCGCGTCAATGCAGATTGCGGCGGCAGGGACCTCCACCATGACGCCGGTTTTCACATTTTCGCCGAAGGGGACCCCTTCGCGACGGAGGTTTCGCTTTGTCTCTTCAACGATCAGGTTGACCTGCCGGAGTTCTTCGAGGCGGGTGATCATCGGGAACAGCATTGAGACGCGGCCATGTCGTCCTGACCGAAGAATCGCCCGAATCTGTCGTTCGAACAGGCGTGGGTGTTCAAAGGAGAGCCGAATCGACCGCCAACCCATGAAGGGATTGGGTTCGTTTCGTCGTCCAAGATACGGAACAGTCTTATCCCCACCCAGGTCCAAGGTCCGGATCGTCACTGTCTTGTTCGGGGCGTCCTCAATGATCTGTCGGTAGTATTGATACTGTTCCTCCTCATCGGGAACGTCCTGATGGGTGAGGAAAAGATATTCGGTTCGAAGGAGACCAACACCGGTGGCGCCCACGGTCATTGCGGTTTGGGCATCGGTGACGTTGTTGATGTTAGCGAGGAGCTCGACCTGAGTACCGTCGGAACTGATGGAGGGGAGGTCTCGATTGAGGATCAGCCGATCTTTGAGGTTGAAAAACTCGCGCTGCAACTTGCGGTAAGCGGAGTTCGTCTCGCTATCGGGTCGAATGAGGACGACCCCCTCGCGACCATCGACGACCATATGGTCTCCCGTGGTCACCTGCGAAGTGATGCCGATGACTCCCGAAACGGCAGGTATGCCACGACTTCGGGCAAGGATCGCGGCATGGCTGGTACCCCCACCGATCTCGGTGACGATTCCTGCGATCACGAGGTTTCCGAGGCTGATCGCTTGACTGGGTAAGATCTCGTGAGCGACCAGGATCACGGGTTGATCTTGGTGGTCAAACTCGCCATTCGCGACAGTTCCCGGGCCAAGGTTGGGCTGGAGGGTCAGATGGCTACCAATCTTGGAGATGACGTCGCGAATATCTCCCAATCGATCTCGGAAATGATCCTGCTGGATCTGGGCGAAGGTGGCAGTGAAGCCCTGCATGACGATCTGGAGCGCAGAGATCGCTGTATTTTGATGGGTGCGGATCAGCTCGTGAACTCGGCTCAATAGCGATTGATCGTTGACGATTTGGAGGTGGCTCTTAAAGATTTCGGCTTCGGCCTGCCCAAGCTGCTGGGCGATCTTCTGGACAAAGGTCTCCAATTCCACCGAGGTGACGGCCACTGCGTGGTCGAACTTGGCGATCTCGTCGTCTACGAGGCTCGGGTCGGCCAGGGTTTGCTTCTCAGTTGGGGCGAACACGGAGTCGACCCGATAGGCCACTCCCACCACGACCCCAGGACTGACCGCAATTCCTTTGAACATAGAGAAGAGTCTAGCAACCTCCGGTGAGAGCGTCCAAACCCAACGAATTGCCAGGCTCAGATTGGCTTCGGATCATCGAACTGTTCGGCAGACGGGGGAGTTCCCCATTTTCCGATCGCGAGTAAGGTTACAGCCACAGCCGCGTAGGCCCCTGCCCAATGATATGGCGTTTGAGCAAGCGACGTCTCGTAACGACCAAGCTCCTTCATCTGTCGAATCGCCTCATCAGGGAGCACGATCGGCCCAGACGGAAGCCCGGAATGGATGATACCGAACAATGAGAAGAGAGCACACAGACTGAAAGTGCTCGCGGCGATCCTAATTTTGCCGTCGATTAGACTGGCGAGCCCCGCACCCCACAGTAGGCTTGTGACAATAAATCCGCCCGAAAGCATCGTCACCGTCTGGACCCAATGTCGGGTAGGAGCACCTAGCTCAGCAAATGGCTTGCCAATCTCGGGAAGAAGTTGATTGAGATTTACCAGCGCGAGGTAGGCCAGCGCAGGCACGCAGGCCAAAGCAACTGCAGGATAATGCCGCTTGGCGGTCGCGGCAAACGACTGGGCCGTAATCTCGAGGCCGACGAAAATGAGGATGGGGAAGACCACGGGTTTGGGTAGTACGTAGTAGATCCAGTCGAAGAAGCCGAAGATTCCTGCGGCTCCAATGAAAATGGCGGTCGCAAGCGTGTAGCCGGTTCGTGCCCCCATCGCCTTGTAGGCGGGGTGACCGATGTACGGGGTCGACTGGATCACCCCTCCGAAGAACCCACCTGCAAGGGTCGCGATCCCCTCGACCGCGATGATCGGGCCGGTCGGATAATCGTCACCGGCAGCGGCAGCGCTTTCGGTACAGTCGATCCCTCCGACCACCGTGGCAAGGGCCAGCGGGATCGCGACCGGCAGGTAAGTCAACGCTTCGGTGACGTTCAGTTGAAACCAGCTCCACCACGCTTCGATCGGAGTTGGTAATGACGTGCGGAGGACCCAGGAGGGTGCATTCCCCTCAGCACCGGGCCCTGGGCCGAGTCCGCAGAGGGCCAACCCATAATAGACGATACACCCGACCACAACGGCGACCAAGGCTCCGGGCAAGTCTTTGGGCATTTTCCAACGCGCTGTGAGACTGGCGAGAATGATCGCCAAGGCGACCAGGCCGCTAATCGGTTGTGCCGCGATATCGAGCAGTGGCAGGAAGCTGATAATGACCAAGGCGATCGCGGTCAATGACCCTAATAGACCGGCTCTGGGAACGACCCGCCGGACCCATGCGCTCACTAGGGCGCACGCCAGTTTAAAGATCCCCGAGGCGAGGATCATGGCAATCCCGACAAACCAAGCATGTTGGGCCGCCGCCGTCGGGTCGAGCCCCCTCCCCTTTGCGGCGAGGAATGCTGGACCGATGATCAGGAACACGGTGCCGAACGTGCTCGGAGTATCGAGTCCTAACGGCATGGCCGTGACGTCAGATCGTCCCGTCTTCTTTGCCAGCCGGAAGGCCATCACGCTGTAGATTAGGTCACCGGCCAGCACCCCGACAGCGGTGCCAGGGATCATTTTGGTGAGTACAAAGTCACTGGGCATCCCGAATGCGCCCACGAGCAGCCCAGCCATCAAGATCATATCGCCGACATTGTCGAGCATCAGCCCGAAGAAGGCGTTGATATCACCTCGACTGAGCCACGCGTAGGACGATCTCTGCTGGGCATCCCGGGTTGTTGCCACTTGCCGTCCTCTTCCAAGCTCGATGGGTCGGTCAGGAGTTGTTCGGAGGGATTGAACAGTCTGCCGTCGAGAGCGGAGAGGACTCGCCCGAAGCATGCCTGGCTATCATACTCAGAACCGCGCGAGGGGGAAGCAGGCAGCGACCGAATCGCCAGCCTCCTTAGAAAGAACCAACCGACGCGACACGGTCACCCCTGCCCGACCCACTTTTATAGTTCGCATGCTTGATCTTTGACAATTCGGATGCTTCACAGGGTGCATCATCACTTTATGGATGATAGACAAGGAGAGTCGTCGTGTCTTGTTCTCACTTCCAGGCTGGACGGACCACCAGCGACGCGATCAGGGCGAAGCATGAGCCCAGGAGATAGACCGCAGCCGTGGAGCCGATCGCGGTGCTCAATCCGTAGAGGTCGCCCGCGATTCCGACGAAGAGGGGAGCAAGACTTCCAAGCGACCAGCCGACGGTGTTCATCAATCCTGCAGCGGTCCCCCGGACCTCAGCGGGTACAACGTCGAACAGGGACGCGAAGATATTGGAGTCGTAGACCCCTTTGGTCAGGCCGATCCCGACGAGTGCAATGCCGAGACCAAGCACGGTCGAAGCGATACCCGCCTGGAAAACACAAGGGGCCGCCAGGAGAAGGGCGAGGGCTTGGACTCGCATCCGGCCCCCAGTGCGACGCGCAGCGAGGTCCGCCAACCAGCCGCCGGAGAGGGCTCCGACGACACTACCAGCCTGGAGGAAGACCGTTCCCGTGATCGCCGCGTTGGTCAGGCTCAGCGCGAACTTTTCGTAGACGAACATGGGGAGCCACGTTAAAAGCGACATGGCGACGAAGTTGGCGCAACCGAAGGCAGCAAGGAGGAAGACCGCCGAAGGAATCGACACGATCGTGATGATCCGACTCCCGAGTGAGCCTTGAACGGGCGCGATCAGAATCTCGGCTTCGGTTGTTCCTGATCGGGCAGGCTCGATTAACAGGAACCAGAGCAGGACGGCGTAGCCCATGCCGATGATCCCCAAGCCCCAGAACGGTGTTCGCCAGCCGTATTTCTCCCCCAACCAGCCCGCCAGTGCCCCCCCGCCGA
Organism: Isosphaeraceae bacterium; assembly: GCA_025356475.1. Taxonomy (GTDB): domain Bacteria; phylum Planctomycetota; class Planctomycetia; order Isosphaerales; family Isosphaeraceae; genus JANXSX01. The sequence continues at coordinate 195,641 of JANXSX010000150.1, forward strand.
TCGTGCCGAGGTAAACACTCGTCTGATGGAGACCCATGGCGCGGGATCGGGTCCCCTTGGTGTGGTAATCCGAGAGCATCGACATTGAGGCTGGGAAATAGAACGACTCGCCTAGCCCTTCGGCCGCCCGGAAGATGAGGAGTTGCGTGAAGTTTCGGGCCATGGCCGTTCCTGCGCAGACGATGCTCCAGAACCCAAGGCCGAGGACGATCATGCCATTGCGGGGTCGCCCGTCGACGACGTAACCGGCCAGAGGTGCCATCAAGGCATACACCACCATGAACGACATCCCGATCGCGCCCAGGTGGCTCTTCGAGAGTCCGAATTCCAGTTGGAGCGCGGGGAAGACGGAGTAAACCGCCTGGCGATCGGCGTAGTTGAAGAAGCCACAGAACCAGAGCAAGCCGACCACGAACCAAGGGTTGTGCCGGATGTCGCGAGGTCGATAAGGATTCACCGTGCTCATGGAGTCGTGGCCTTTGGCAGGTCAGTTAAGGAAAGGCTTTGACGATCGTGGAAGTGGGCGAAACGACTTATCGCTATGGCTTTGCATCGCCCTGTCGGACCCACTCCTCATTAAAGTGAGCATGGCGGATCGTACTACCGATCGGTAAGCTCCCCTCGGTATAGGTCACGTGCAGTGATCCGTCCTTCGACTGAAGGATCGACGGATAATGATACGAACCCATGCCGACCCCATGCGCTTCCAGGTGCCGGGTCTTGCCCCAAGTGGCCCCCTCATCGTCCGAGATCGAGACCGCCAGCGTGTGGCGTCCCTTGATGCTGTCGTTATAGATGATCGCCCAATGTCCATTTTGGAGAGCGATTGCTTCGACCCCAGCTCCTGGGTTGGCAAGAATCGACTCGGTGACCGGCCCCCAGGTTTGCCCTTCGTCCTTGCTGGTGCAGAGTCGGATCCTCAGCCGAGGGCCATTCTCACGCATGAAAGCGACAATCGAGCCGTCCGTTTTGCGAACGAGACTGGGCTGGATGTTTCCGAATCCGATCATTGGACCGGAAGTGGTCCAGGTCTTGCCTTGGTCGTCGCTAATCGCCACCAGAGACACGGAGAAGGTGTCGGTGTAGAGGGGTAAGAGCCAGCGTCCCGAAGGCAAGACGGTCGGATGGACGCGTGGCATCCACCCCAGCCGTTGATAGAGCAGATCCTTCGATAACACTTCGAGCTTGTCGAAGAAAGGTTTGAGAAGGGCGACGCTCTCAGGTTTGATGGTCGAAACGGCCTTGGCCCATTCCTCCGCGAATCCAGTGGGAGTGATGTGGATCACCCCTTCACGTGTCCATTCCGGAGCGCCATTCGACTCGGTCGGCTTGCTCGATTTTGCGAATTTGAGCAGGGCGCTCTCCCATCGGTGGTCAAGGATGGTCGGCCAGAACATCCACAGCGAACCGTCGGGCCCGGCGAAGAGTGCGGGGTTACAGTCCGGATAACCGATCGTGTCGGCCAGCTCGAATCTGGGGCTCCAGGTCTTCTCGCCATGTTTGAGCCGGGAGCCCACGATCCGCACATCATCCGACTTGCGCTCGCCCGTCCCCGTATACCAAGCTGTCAGGAGGTCACCATTGGACAACTCGACAATGCACGACGCGTGATTATGTTTATTCTCATGGGGAAAGAGGACCGACGTTACATGGAACGGGTCGGCGGCATTGAGTGAACTTGTGAATGTAAGAAGTAGCGTAAATGAGAACATAAGACGATGCATTGTGGAGTTTCCCTGAGAAGGTGTGTCATAGTCGTGAGCTTGGGAGTCTTCTCTCGTCGCCCTGAAAGGGTGGCCACAGATCAGCCCCGGGCATCGCTCGGGCGACGATAGCGGAGCTGGCGACTGCGTTCGGGATGAGGCACGCCCTTTTCCCCGGTCGATGCCCGGGGCTGGTATGTCGGATCGCTTTCGGGCAAGAATTGCAGAGTCCGCGACAATTGGGAGTGCCAATGGGCAGGGATCTACGAAAGAGTCGTAGAGACACATGTCCGGTGGCACATGCTTCGGACTTTGCGAACCTCCGGGCACGCCGGTCGTGAAACCCGACTCTAGTCGGCCCGGTGCCCGGTCACAAGCTGCCACTCTTGGTGACCACGGGCCAGGAGAACGACTTGGAGGGAACTTTGACCCCGTTCACAGTCGCGTTGAAAATGTCGATTCGGTTGGGAGCCGTGGTCGTGTTGTCCTTGTCGAAGTAGAGCAACTCGCCGGGATCGAGCCCTCCTTTGACCCCGATCCGAAGGGCTTCCCGAGCCTCTCGACTCGGCTTCGACCACATGGTCCGATTCCCCTTGGCCTCAAGGGTCAGGTAGACTCTCCCTGCGCCCGGCTCGACCGCATCGGAGTGGTCAACCACGATGGTCCCCTCTCGGACGCAGTCTTCCAGCCGATTATTGGTGAGCCGAACCCCCAGAAAGGGGGCGTGGGTCCAGCCCCATCGCACAGGTTCTTCGGTGGGGGCGGCAGAGAGTCGGAACGGCTCGACGGCACCTGTGAACACGTTCCCCTCGATCTTAGTCCCGAAATGATTACCCACCAGGACGAGCGGAACGGCCTGATCGTGACCCCGGCTATCCAGGGTATTGCCCACGATCGCCAGGTCGACAAAGCCCGTTGTAATTGAGATCGAGTGGGTCGAGCTCGGGATCGGCGCGTCGAGTTTGAAGAGGGTTGGGCCATCGACACGCAGGACTCGACGCCACCGACCCGCTTCGGGTCCGTCGAGCAGGGCCACGATCGCTCCGACTCCGACCGGGGTCCCTTGCGGTTGGTGGATCGCCAGGGCCCGGCCATCTTCGGACAAGCCTGCGATTTCCCCTTCATAATGGATTCGGTACGACTCGGTGAGGATCGTTTCGGGGGCGTTCGGGTGGGGCACCTGGTCCGACTTGGCAGGCCCGACACCTCGGATCACGTTATTGGCGACCTGGATCCCATCGCCGGAACGGGTCAGGACCAGGAACCGCCAGAGCTTGCCGGTCCCTCGTGGTTCCACCTGGTTTCCCTTGAGGATCAGCCGATCGGCCGCATGCCCCGAGAAGGCGGATGAGGTTTGGGCCCCATCGACACTTCCCTCATGTCGGTTGTCGGTGATCGTCCAGGGGCCACCAGTGAACTCGATGATTCCCCCTTGGAGGGTGCAGTCGTGAATCGATCCTCCTACAATCCGGAAGAGCCGAGCCAGGCGAACGGCCTCGGGCCAAGTCTTCGAAGTGGGAATAGGAGACCGGAGGTCAAGCGAATCGAGTTCGAGGTCGCTGGCTCGATCGTTCCCTTGGACAGGACCACCGATCAAGGCCGGTCCATAGGAGACCTCTTCGTTCCAGCGGATTGGCCCCTCAATGCGGAGAGCGAACCCTTTGAGCCGGACCCGGCTGGCTCGAATCTCGATGGCGCTGGTCCAAGCCGGATCGGTCGGCGGTTGCCGGAACTGGAGGGTCGTATTCGGCTCAGCTTCGATGACCAGCGGCCTCGACAGAACGAGAGGGGCATCAAGCCGATGGAGCCCCTGCTTGAGCACCAGGTGGTCGTTTGTCTCCAGGATCGCGACGAGGTTCTCGCCCGGTTTGACCTCGCGAGCCGGGGTGTTCGCGATGGAGTCCTGCGTAGGGGGCAAAGCCTTAACGCTGACATCTTCCCCGCTAGGGTTGGGGATCGGAACGAGATTTGTCAGCTTTCTGGGATACTTACCGCCTCGAACGATGGCCCGATCCTGGTACTGGTTCGCGTAGGTCAGCTCGACAAGAAATGTTTTGCCGTTGGGATCGGTCTCGGGTTGGAAGTGGAGTGGGGCGACCTTCGCGTCCCCCGACCGGTTCAATTCTGCCCGGTTGCCGGCGAGCTTCGTCGGACCTTGGCTCCATCGCCCACCTTTGAGTTCCAAGAGGAGCACGGTCTGGATCGGCGACCGTCGAGAAAGCCCCGTCAGCTCGATGATCGCATCCTTAACCCCGTCGGGACCCGGGGCGCGAGTACTTCCGAGTATGTCTGCATCCGTTGCCCCCACCCACCGACCTGAAAGTTTGGCATCGGCAACACGAACCATCGGATCGGCGCGACCCCCTCGGAAGGTGAGGTCTGCCGTCGAGTTGTCGCTATAGCGAATCTTTAATGCGAACCCACGCCCACGTTCCACACGTGAGGGTTCGAGGTAGATGTCGGCCTGGGGGCTGTTGTCCGACCGCTCGACCGACGCCGCGAAGGGACCTGGGGAACCACCAAACCGCCAGAGGTCACCGCCATCGCCGCTGACTTCGAGCTGCGTGATGACTCGATCGATCGGCAGGCCCTTGAGGATCAGGTGGATATCCTGAACGTCGCTAGGTTCCAGCCGAGGGCTCGGTCCGACCTTGTCCGACCCGTCCTGGCCGATCCACTCGACGCTGAGTCGCCCAACACCTGTCGGCTTGGTCTGGCTCCATGCGTCACCCAAGCAGATGGCGAGCACGCACCCGACCCATAGGACATTCTTCCACATGTGCATCTCACGACCTTCCCTGATTGTCTCGACGTCCGCACCAGTCCCTTGGTCGATCGTGTCCTAGGCGTCCAGTCGGGCGACCGCCTCGGCCCAGTCTTCGGCGATGGTGAAGAACTGGATGAGCTTCATCGTACGCAGGACATCCTGAACGAACGGCTGGACCTGGAAGAGGACAAGCTTTCCTTTGCGGACATCCACCCGCCGCTTGATCGTGATCAGGACCCCGACATCCGCGCTCGAGAGGTACTCAATGGCACCCAGGTTGACGGCAAATCTCGGATCATCGCGAGTTTGGATCGAGGCGTAGAGTTGCTCGCGAGGGATCGAGCGGTGCTCGTCATTAGGAGCCCCTGTATCCTCGCAAGTGATTACGAGGATCCCTTCGACATCATGGGTCAAGTAGGAAAGCATCGTCGCCGCCTCTGTCAGTGGGGGTTCACGCGACTCACTCTAGCCGACCAACCCTGTGACTTCCATCGATTCCTGGGGCAGTTTCCTGTAAGCCACGTTCTCATGTCGGCCTCGAGACTTCCCGCTTGGGCTGAGTTGGCTTGTGTCCCTGCTTACGAGAGCCATTCCAGCACCTGACCCGGTCGGACCCGTTTAGGTTTGACTTCGGAACTTTGGGTCGCCGGTTCGGGAGGTGACTCGCGGATGATCCGCATCGAAACCGGCTCGGACGAGGTTAGGGGATCGCCCAAGAAGGCACCGGATTCCAGGTTGAACCGTTGGGAGAGCAGCTTCTGGGCAGGTGAACCCCCCGTTCGTTTAGGGACACCGGTCGAAGAGAGGATCAAGTCGTCTTGGGCTCGTGTGACTGCGACATAGAACAGCCGAAGGGCTTCTTGGCGTTCGCCAGATTTCTTGATCTGCGAGGACAGGAGCCACCCGAGGGCGTTCACATCACGATCCCCTTCCCCTTCGAGCTCGGCGGATTTCACGACTACGCCGAGGTCCCAGTCGAGGACGATACTCGTCCGGTCGCTGTTCGCCTTTCGGTTAAGGTCGGGTATAACGACGATCGGGAATTCGAGCCCTTTCGCCTTGTGGATAGTCAGGATTTTGACCGCCTCACCAGCCTCATCGGTGGTCGTTGCTTCAGCTTCGTCGGGGGTCTTGCGAAGGTCCAGCCTGAGCCTGGCGACAAAGTCATTGAGGGTAAATCCCCCTCGCTCGTCGAACGACCGAGCCTTATCGACCAGCTTCCGCACATTGGCCAGCTTCCTCTCGCCGAGATGTTCGACCAGCAAGGCCGGCTCGTACCCAGCTTCGTCGAGCACCTGGCGCACAAAGGTCGCGATCGGCAACCGATCCTTGGCGATTCGCCAAGCGTCGAGTAGTCGCCGAGCCCGCTGGACTCGGATCAGATCGATGTCGGATAGCTTGGCTTCCGAACGCTGAGACTCGACCCAGAGCCCTGTGTATAGGTCTCCATCCCCACCGATCGTGAGCTGGTAGAGCCCCTGATCGCTGACTCCGAAGAACGGACCTCGAAGGCACCCTGCCATGGCAAGAGAATCGGTTGGGTCTTCGATCGCCGAGAGAATATTGACGAGGTCGATGACTTCTTGCTGTGAGTAAAAGGCTTTGCCACCGATCACGTGGTAATCAAGGTCGACACTTGCGAGGGCTTGTTCATGATATCGCGTGTGATTCATGTTTCCGAGCAGGATCGCAACATCACCCGCATGGGCATGACGCTGACCACTAGGGCTCTCTGGATCGCGAATCAACCAGCCCTGATCGAGCCGGTTTCTCAGAAGTCGTGCGATCCAGGTCGCTTCGGTTGCGCGACGATGGTCCGCGTGAGTATCGTCATCTGAGTCACTGTCGATGGAGGCGGGGGCAAGTAACTCGACCCTGGGGCCGGAATTGGGCGTTTGATCGACGAGCCCCGCGCGGAGACTCTCGCCGGGGAACGTCGTATCGAAGAGTGCGTTGATCCAAGTGATGAGAGTTGGATGGCTCCGGAAATTCGCCGAGAGCCGCAGTTGGCCCTGCTCGGGCATGGCGTCGTGGAGGTCGTCGAAGAGTTGGGGGCGAGCGTTACGGAACCGATAGATTGACTGCTTTCGGTCTCCAACGATGTAGAAGCCCCCCCCGGTCAGGGATCTCCCTTGTAGAAGCCGGAGAATCTCGACCTGGGTAGGGTCGGTGTCTTGGAACTCATCGACCAGAAGAAACTCGATCCGAGCCCGGATCGCCATCAGCGTTTGAGGAGTAGCCGCACGCAACAGGTCACGCGTGAGAATCATTTGATCATCAAAATCGATCAGCCCGCGTGCTCGCTTGATTTCGGCGTAGGACGTCCTCGCCTGAACGATCAGCCTGGCCAACGCTTGTCCTTTGACAATCGCGGCTAGGCTGGCCGTTGGGTCCCACTGAAGGATCTTGTCGCAACCATCAACTGCGCCTCGAAAGGCTTCATAGAGGTCCTTAACGGATTCATAGATATCCGGATTCTGCCAATGCGTCTTCTTATCCCCCTGGACCTTCGCTTGTTCACGCAGGTCTTTGAGCAGGGCTAAGGGGTCAGGGGACCCGAGCAGGTGTGGAAGCTCTGCGAGTAATACCTCGCGACGGTGCCGCCCCACCCCCGCAGTGGGCTCATTCCCCCGAAGGAAATCGAGCAGCGCTGCCGAATCTTCAATAAGCTGCCTGAGCAGGGCCGGAACCAACTCGGTTCGCAGAAGGAGTTCCCAATTGGCCAGGATCTCCGACGGGTCCCGCTCTGACCACTCCTCAAGGTCGAGGCCGCCTCGAGTTCTCAATCCATCGGAGATCGCCGTTTGGATTGGCTCGATCCCATACTCAATCGCAAGCTCCAGGAAGCTTGCATCCTGGGCTGAGAGCCACTGGCTGATCGACCGAGTTACCGCTTCATCACGTAAGATCGGCGCAATCTGTTCGTCGGCGATTTCGAACTCGGGGTCGAGCCCGATCTCGATCGCGTGCCGCCGAAGGATCTGGCCGCAATAGCTATGAAAGGTGCCGATCGGAGCGGCATCAAGTCCCAAGAGGATCGACCGCCAATAGCCCCGATCTGCTTCGGGATCGCTCAACCTGAGGTAACAACGTCGGCGAATCCGCTCGCGAAGTTCCCGGGCGGCCTTATCGGTGAACGTCAATGCGACGATCGAAGGTAGCGGACGTGGAGAATTTCCCGAAAGCTCACGCAGGTAGCGTTCGGTCAGTACGGTGGTCTTGCCACAACCTGCTCCCGCACGCAGGGCTACGCTGGTCTCCTCCTGGGAGATCGCCCGCTCTTGTTCCTCGGTGAGAGCGGTCACTTCAAGCCCTCCATCGACACGAGGTCCCGCCCCGCCTTACCTGTCATTCGGACCTGTTTGATCCGGCAGATCTTCGCGTAATCGCAGTGGGTCTCGCACCCTTCGACACGCGGATTCACCTCAAATCGCCCGTCACGCACCCGGGACACTTGCGCCAAGATCAAGGACTCAACCTGTTCGACGAGTTCATCCCAATCCCCGAGTCGTACCGAACGAAAGCCCTTGTTTCTCAAACCCCAGTACCCAAAGTCCAAAACAGGCACGGGCTTGTTGAGCAGGTTCAATCGCTCGACCGCCATGGCATAGACTGGCAATTGAACCAGATACTTGGTTTTGACATCCTTGATTTCGGGGGGCGTCCCCGACTTGTAGTCGATGACCCTTACCCCTCCTCCCGAGGAGTTCGAGACGAGATCGACCCGGTCGATACTCCCTTGAATCAAAACTTGTTCCGATCCTGACCCAAGCTGCAGGGCTGGAGCGTCCGACGGAGATTTCTTATTGCCGAACTTGATCTCAAAGCCTTCGGGAACACTCGTCTCTTTCTTGGTCGCCTTCGGTTCCAGATATTTCTCACGTTGCGTGAGGTACAAGTTCAGCATACGAACCAGCCGTTCATCTTCAATGATTCGCAGACCCTGGACTACCGGTGAGAAAGGAGTTGTCCGCTGGTCGAGTGACACGCGGAGTTGGCTCTGAGCCACGATCGGATCAAGTTCAAGAGATGTGCTGATCTCGGCTTGGCGATTTATGTGCAGTGTGCGTTCGAGGGTTTCCAGGACCCTGTGGATCTCGGTTCCCAAGGCGGCTCGATCGGTCTCGAACTCATCTCGCTCGTCCCGAGGCGCAAGACGGAGGACATATTTCATGAAAAACTGGAATGGGCATAAGTTGTAGGATTCAAGCTGGCTCGCGCTGAAGGTGTATGACGGGCCAAAGTTGCGAGCGACGGTATCGCGAAGTTCGAAATCCAGCCATCGGCCTTCGTAGATTCCGAATCCGGCCCGTTGGGTTCGTTCGTCGAGCAACGAAAGCGCGATCGCAGTTCCAATCATCGGTTCCTGATGGATCGGCTGGCGAGCCAGTTCTTGCAATGCCCGGACAGCGTCCTTGGGTCGACGGGCAGGTGGCTGCAACGCCAATCCAACCGTCCGAACTCGGACGTCGGCGGCGGACCGGGCCAACGACGCAAGCGCTTCATCGATCAACGCCGGTTGCACACGTTCAATTCGTGTGTGAATGCGCGAGCATTCCTCGGGGCTAAAGAGCCGGATCAAGTCTTCGACGAAGCCAGCCGCGAGCAAGGGTTGGCCGTCATCCTTGCGAGTTGGGTAGATGACCGAGAGGTCGGTCTGAGCCGAGCCGACCAGGCTGAGAAATCGCTGCTCTTCGTTGGCGATCGACTCCGTATTCTCGTCCGCGTCGAGCCGAGTCCGATCCGGAAACGTCCCCTCTCCCAGTCCCGCCACGATGATATGGTTCGCCCAGGCCCCCAACGCTTCGTCCAGCGCCGCGACCTGAATCACCCCTTCTACTCGCTGTGCAGGAACCACTTCGGCAAGGGCGATGGTCGATTCCAGCCGTGCGACGAACTCGGCCCAGGTTGAGATTCGTTCAGGCCCCTCAAGGGACGCGAGGACCTCTCCCTCTTGGTCGAGGGCAGAGTAAAGCGCCCCGAGCGGCTCCCCTGCGACCGCCTCTTCGCGATCGAGGCCAAGTTCCTTAATCAGCGATTGAAGATTCGAGGTCTGTTCGGACCAGGTCCCCTCGCGGGCGAAGCGATCGAAGATACTGAGGAATCGCTCTAGCAGTCTGAGTGCCAAGGCGGACCCACGCTGGGGGTGAGCCAGCTCACGTCGGAGTGATTCGCGACCGCGAAAGGCTCGGCTCATCTGGACTGCGCTCGCGGCGCGAGGGAAATTCTCCGGGAGTGAGGCTTCCGGCCAATCGGGCTTCAGTAATGTGTTGCGCCACAAACCGACCAAGGTCACCGCATCATACTCTTCGACCGGCCAACGAACGGCCCTCTGAATCGTCGCGATCACTGGTTCGGCGGCCAGTCTCTTGGGGGTTGAAGTTCGAGCGGGAACACCCCACGACTCCAAGGTCTCGACGATCAACGAACCCAGCGGCTCGCCCCGAGGTAACAGAACGAGGAGATCCTCCGGCATCGCTCCGTTATCAAGTCGGGCAGTGACCTCGCGTGCGACAACGCGAGCCATCACTCGCCGTTCGGGAGATCCGATGATCGAGATCCCGGTCAGAGCACCGTGCGCCGGATCGGTAGGGGTTTTCGCGAACAGATCGCGCTCAACTCGGACCAAACCCTCCGGTCGTTGATCATCGCCCACGACCGAATAGGAGGTAAATCCCCACTCGAGGATTCGGTTGCTGGTCTCATCGGCTTCCGCAGAGGGCTGGCGGGTCAGGGCGATTGTCAGGCTGGGGCACCTTTTTCGCCAAGCTTCGATCGCACGCCAAACGAAGGGGAACTCGGGAAGCGGGCCGACGATCGCGATCGCTTCCAGCCCTGCAAGCCATTTGCCAGGGGCATCGCGGACGATTCGTGATCCCCAGACGGCTAGCCCCGCCTTATCGACCCAACGATGGTGTATGCAAATCGCCTGATACGCGTCATGGATCCGTTGTTCGGCACGAATGAGACGATCGTCGGAGGTATCACTCGAGTGCCGCTCTTGCAAGCTCCAGCGCCGGACCTTGCGTTCGAGCCGTCTCCGGACGCCAGGTAGGCTGGACACATCAGCGAGCGGCCCCAGTCCATTGGCGTCACCGACCCGTTTGATCGCTTTGAGCAGGACCGCGCGACTCGCGACCGGACTCAGCAATCGAGGAGGTCGAGGCGCGTGGCTTGCAAGATCAATCCAGAGATCATCCCAGGTCAGGACTTGTGTGGCGTCGGCCCGATGCGGGGATCGGATCGCCTGATCACGAGCGATCGGGCTCGCTGTCAGGATCAGCGATGAGGGGGAGTTGGAGATCCCCGCCAGTGCGAAACTGGTCAGGCGACCGATGTGGGACCCGGTCAAAAAGAGTCGAGACCTGCTGTCCACGCTCGCCCCCTGGTCGCAGACTGAGATAGGCCAACAAGCCTAACCCGAGAACGATGAGGTATACAGAAAAATACCAGAGCTTGCCCGACCGGACAACTCGAACAAGCCAGACGATCGCTCCGTAACCGACGATGCCTGCGACGATTGTCCCCGCCAGCATCGGCCAGATCGCCCCATGAGCTAGAGAGATATGACTCTCGGGCTTGAGGAAGTCCTTAAATTCGAGGGTGGCTCCACCGAGAATCGCGGGGACTGCCATGAGAAGGCTGAAACCGACCGCCCAGCTCTTGGAGAACCCGCAAGCGAGAGCGGAGGAAATCGTCAGACCGCTCCGGCTCACACCTGGGAGAGGCGCGAAGCTCTGTGCGATACCGATCAACAGTGCATCACGCCACGTCATCTCATCAAGCCCCTTCTCCCCTCCCTTGAGCTTGGTCGTGACCAGGAGGACTGCGGCGGTGATCAAAAAGCCGACCGCAGCGGCGAACGGGCTGGCGAAGGCCGCCTCTAACTGCTTCTTGAGGAGGAGACCGACAGGGATCGCCGGTAGGGTCGCAATCACCGTATAAATACCCGCTTTGATCACAGAGCGACGTTGCAGGTGCGTTGCCACATCGGTTGCACCCATCAGCCCACGCGCACCGGCCCAGCCGATCCGTCTGTAATGGATCAAGAGGGCTGTGAGCGTCCCCAGGTGAAGGAGAACGATAAAAAAGAGGTTTTCCTCAGCTTGGGCTTCGCGTCCATGGAGCGCATCGAAAAGCTTCTGAGTGATCGAGAGATGTCCATCACTGGAAATCGGCAGGAACTCGGTCACACCTTGGACCGCACCGAGGACGAGGCTTTCGATCCAGTCAAGCGAGGTCGGGGACATCAGGCGGTCTCATTTCGAAACTTGGGCCAAGCGAGAGTCAGATACCCAAAGCCGCTATAGAGGGTCAGGCCGACGGCGAGCCACGTCAGGGTGTCCCGACCATAGAGCCAAGCCGCGCTAGGACGGAGCCAGAGACATGCGAGGATCCCGCAGATTGAGAGGCATTGCATGACCGTCTTGATCTTGCCGGCCATCATGGCACCGAACGCCTGACCTTGTCCTTCGAGATGGCTCCGCAGCCCTTGAATTAATAGCTCACGAACGATGATCGTCGTGACCATCCAGGGGGCGAGGCCGGTCTCGGGAACCGTGAGCAGGTAGATGAATCCGCCCGAGATCAGAACTTTGTCTACCAGCGGGTCGAGCTGGCGTCCCAAAGCGGTCGCTTGACCAAGCCGGCGCGCGAGATAGCCGTCGAGAGTGTCAGTGATCGCGGCGATCGCGAAACAGACCAAAGCCGCCAGAAACTGATCCTGGGCGATCATCACAAACACGATGATCGCCAGGAGCAGACGTCCAAACGTCAAGGTGTTGGGAACGTTGAAGATCCGCACTTTCTTCATCAGCGAGACCTCTCCGGCTCGAAGTCAAACAGTCCGATCCACCAAGCGGGTTGGCTAATCCTCTGTCGACTCCACGGTTCTCAGTTGAGGATCGTGAACGGAGAGATAGGTTTTTTGCGGGGCTTGGGACGGCTTCGTTTCCGTCGAGGTGGGCTAGAGTCGGCAGTAGCGACCAGGTCGTAACCTTGTGAGGCCACAACTTTTACGCTGACCATGTCTCCAGGCTCGATGCCTCGTCCGCGAACATAGGCGAGGCCATCGACATCGGGGGCATCCGCATAAGATCGCCCGATCCAGAGGTGCTCTTCGCCCGGGACCGGCCCGTCGATCAGGACGTCGAGGGTCCGCCCGATCAGGGAGTCGTTGAACTCAAACGCAATCGGCTGCTGGGCTTCCATGATCCGGTCACGACGTTCGAGCTTGACCTCTTCGGACAGGTGCCCAGGAACCTTTGCGGCGGGCGTGTCGGGTTCAAACGAGTAGGGGAATACCCCAAGACGCTCGAACCTCGTCGTCTTGACGTAGTCGAGCATTTCCTCAAATTCCGCATTCGTCTCGCCAGGGAACCCGACGATGAACGTCGTCCGGAGCACCAGATTCGGGATGGCGTCGCGCAAGCGTGTGATGATGGATTCGGTCTCGCCTCGGGTGTGGCGGCGATTCATCACCTTGAGCATGCGGTCATTGATATGCTGGAGCGGCATATCCAGGTAAGGAACGATTTTCTTGGCCGTCGCAATTGTTTCGACCAGCTCGTCGGTCACGTAGTTCGGGTAGTTGTAGAGGATGCGAATCCAGTCGATGCCCTCGACCTGGTCGAGCTCCCGGAGAAGCTCCGCCAGTCTTGGCCGACCATAAAGGTCGACCCCGTAATAGGTCATGTCTTGGGCGACGAGGTTCAACTCGCGAACGCCATCGGCGGCGAGTTCCTTGGCCTCGGCGATCACGGCCTCGATCGGCTTGGTGACGTGCTTGCCACGCATTGCGGGGATCGCGCAGAAGGTGCAGAGGCGGTCGCACCCCTCAGAAACCTTGAGGTAGGCCAGGTGCTTGGGGGTGATCCGAAGCCGAGCTGTATCATCCTGCGCACGGATTGCAGCGGGCCGAAAGATTGTCCGCTGCTCGTGGAGGTCGCCCATAATCCGGTCGGCGGCCTGGGCGATTTGTTCACGACCGAAGACTCCGACGATCTGATCGACGTCGGGAACCTCATCGAGAAGCAGCTCTTTCTGACGTTCTGCGAGACAACCGGCAACGACAACTCCCTTGATCTCGCCTCGCTTCTTGCGGTCGAGCATCTCGCGGATCACGCCCAACGACTCTTGACGAGCGGATTCGATAAACCCGCACGTGTTGATGATCACGATGTCCGAGGGTTCACTATCCGGAACGAGCGTGTAACCATCTTGGGAGAGAAGGCCGAGCATACGCTCAGAGTCGACGAGGTTCTTCGGGCAGCCAAGGCTGACGAAAGAAAAGTTGCCTTTATGCGAGGATGAGGGGGTCATTCGTCTCTTGAGAGTTGGGAGTTCGGGTTTCACGAGGATACATGCATTGAACAATGATCGCTCTTCCGACTATCTCCGTCCGAAATCCGGTTCTAAGTGACAGAGGCGGCACCGATTGCTTCGAGAATACCCAAGCTGGAACGCGTGCGTAACCCGACCGCTTTTCAAGTTATACCATAACAGAGGACTCATCGGCCTGCAAAAAGCGAGAAAAAAGGTCGTTGATGCCACGTGACCTCACTCAAGCCGCCCTCTTGCGTTCCTTGCGTGCCACGTTATCATAAGATTCGTTCGGATGCGTCCGTAGCTCAATTGGATAGAGTAGCGGTCTTCGGAACCGCGGGTTGGGGGTTCGAATCCCTCCGGGCGCACTCATAGCGAAAGGCCGACCGCCACTTTTCCAAGTGGCTGTCGGCCTTTTTATTCACTGCCGCAAATTACTTCGATTCCGCGATGGCGGCCTCGATGGCCTTGGTAACCTTGGCACCCTCAGGCTCGTCGCCAGGCGCGAACCGAGCGATGACTTCGCCCTTTCGATTTACCAGGAACTTGGCAAAGTTCCAGGGGATATCACCTGCGAACTTGGGGTCTGTCTCTTTGCTGGTCAGGAACGAGTAGAGCGGGTGGATACCATTGCCCTTGACCACAATCTTCGAGAAGATCGGGAACGAGACGTCATACTTGGTCCTGCAAAAGGTCTTGATCTCGGCGTCGGTGCCCGGCTCCTGCTTGCCGAATTCGTTGGCCGGGAAGGCTAGAACCGTGAAGCCCTGGGCCTTGTACTTCTTGTAGACGGATTCGAGACCGTCATACTGCGGGGTATAGCCACACTTGCTGGCTGTGTTCACAATCAGGAGGACCTCACCCTTGTACTTGGCGAGATCGACGTCCTTGCCATCAATGTCTTTGACCTGGTGTTCGAGCACGGTTGAGGCTTTCGTGGGTGGGTTGGCGGTCACTTGAACCGAAGCGAGCAGCGCCAATGAGGCCAGACCGAGGCTGAGGCCGAGAGTCGAGACGCGAATCATGAGGGAGGCTCCAGGGGTGGGTTGGTAAGGTGTCGCATACTGGACACCTTCTCTTTCAGACTTTATGGTGCATCCCTTGAGCCACGAATCAAGTGGCTCCCCTCCGAATTGGTCAAGATTCCCCCCTGGGCGAACTCTACAGTGAGATCATTGCGTTCCGACTTCAGACTGTTCGTTCGCTGGCTCTTGATTCTGGGGTTCTCGGTCTGGTTCGGAGGTTTCACCTTTTACGGAGCCGTCGTGCTGACCGTACTCCACGACCAGCTCGACCAGCTCACTGCTGGCTCGATTACTCGGGACGTCACGTTTCTGATGAATCTCATTGGACTTGTGTCCATTGGCTTGATCTGGCTTGATCTGGCGATCGAGGCTCCAAAACGAAAGAGCAAGTTCACCTTTGGGTTACTTGCTCTTCTGAGCTTCATCTCGATCATCCAGATTGGACTGCTCTGGGGCCATTCCTACCTGGCTCATTGGATCGATGAACGAGGCCTCCGTGGCTTCTACCGAGTCCATACCATCTACCTCAATACGAGCACGGTCCAGTGGGGGGCGTGCATCCTGTTGATGCTCGCCCTGGTTTACCACTGGACGAAGATCGACCAAATTCGTCAGAATCAACCGTCAGATCAGGCCCCAGCCTGAACACGCCGCCGTCCGCGTATGACGGTCCCAAGAATTCCCATGCATCCAAGCAGAAGGGTCGATGGCTCGGGTACGGCTGCGCTGGTGAAGTTGACTGGCGCGTCTAAGCCATTCTAGTAGGGGACGTGGATCTCGTTCGACTGAGTCAATTGGTTGACGAAGACTCCACCATCGACGTTGGCATTCTGGGAATTGAAGTTTGCCAGAGGTGCCAGAATCGAGGCTGTGAACTGGTTGGAGATCGAGAGTGTGCTGGCGTTCACGAAATTGAAGAGGATATGGGACCGCAAATTTGAGAAGTCCCCCCCGAACGTATGTCCAACGACAACGTTGGTACCAGTCACATTGATCACAATATTGGATGCACCATTGGCGTTGAGCCGAATCTGATTCCCCTGGGGATCGTTCAGAATGCTGCCGTTGATCGCAAAGACCGTCAACCCGTTTGCATTAGGGTGGCCATTGAGTACCAGGTCGTGATTCGCCACATTTTGGGGGAGTGTGACAGTTCCGGTCGAGGTCAGGCCCGAAAAGTAGGTTGAGTCGTTCGTCAGTTCGTTCGCAATTTGGGATCGGGTTGGAACGGCAGTTGTGGAGTCATAGAAGACGTTGCTCGAGTTGCCGGAATTATTATTGATCTGGCCCGAGATGGCTCCCAGAACTCGCAACCGACCCGATTGGATGTTCGCGTTTGCGGTCAGGTTGCCCAGGACCGTCAACGAATCGACAGGACTCGCATTCCCCAGGTTTCCGCCGTTGAACCCGACGTTTGAGAAACTACCATTGGCGTTTCCGCCGATCAAGACCCGGCCCTCGACCTCCGAGCTACCGTTGCGATCACCAATGACGACCAGGTTGTAGTCCGTGAGCAAGCCAGCCCAGGTGAAATTTGCCGAAACGCAGAACGACAAAGAGACAAAAACCAGATGGGAGACAGTTCGCCAGCGAGTCATCAGTGGGTTTTCCGTGGGGCCGAGCGTGTGGATATACGACAATGGAAAAACAGAAACATCTTGGACACGATTTATTCTTGGCGGGGTCTGCCAAAAGACAAGGCGTAGATGCAATTTGTTCTTGAGCGTAAGTTTTTGTCGCAAAAAACCTCTTTTTGTCGCAAAAAACCTCAATGACGTCGTCAGCTAGCCTATTAGTAACGAAATCGAGCTATGCTCTAGGTTCAATCTGATGCGTGTTATCTCACATGGCTGTTTGAAGTTCTTCCGGTCGACAACATTTCTGTGCCAACCAATTCTCACGAATTGAAGAACTGAACTAAGTTAGAGTGGGTGAGCCCTCCACAGGATCGGTTCGTCGCGACTCTAGCTGAGATCGAATCATGATCTGAACTGAAGTGCGTTGCGTGATTGATTGCAAACGGAAGTTGCTGAGCGTTCTGACTTCACATTCGACATCTCGGAAGACATTCCGTGGGAGTCTGAGGCTATGTCGTCGATCGGTGTGCCCGCCCAGTCTCATATCGCAAGCCAAGCTCCCCAGTCGATCCCTAAGGAAAGTGGTGTGAAGACCCCGACAGTCCTTGTGGTGGATGACTCGAACGTCACCCGTCTCTATGTAGCTGCTTTGGTCGGGAGGCGCGGGCGGTTTCGATCCCTCATGGCTTCGGGCGGGATCGAAGCGCTTCGGATGATTGAACAGGACCCGCCCGATGTCGTGGTCACCGACGTGCAGATGCCGGATATGTCGGGTCTAGAACTTGTCGGTGAAATTCGCAAACGCTACGCCGGACTCCCTGTCATTCTCATGACCGCTAACGGAAGTGAAGAAATCGCAATTCAAGCTTTACGTGCGGGTGCAGCCAACTATGTTCCTAAGCAAGATATCTCACGCGACTTGTTAGAAACGATCGAGGCCGTTCTTTCACTTTCGACGATTCTTCACCAGCAGCCCAAGAAGCGCCAGACCGATTCGTCGATCCGTACCACATTCCAGATTGGCAACGACTCGCAACTCATCGCGCCTATGGTCGCGATGCTTCAGGCGGGGCTAGACGTGATGGGGATCTGCGACGAGAACGGGCGAACTCGCGTGGGCGTCGCGCTTCAGGAAGCATTGGCTAACGCTCTTTTTCATGGCAATCTTGAGGTATCCTCCGACCTACGACAGGAGGACGAACGACTCTTCTACGTTCAAGCCGACGCCAACCGACTCAAAGAGCCCTATCGCTCCCGCCAAATTGAGGTCACGGCAGATATCAATCGCGACTCAGCGACGTACACGATCCGCGATGAGGGGACAGGCTATAAAGTACCAACGGGCGAATCTGCCCTTGAGCCGGTCGACCTTATGCGGATTGGGGGACGAGGCCTGATCTTGATCCGTACGTTCATGGACGAGGTCCGTCACAACGAACTCGGTAACGAGATTACTCTGGTCAAGCGGAAGACATAGGTCCGCATGAACTGAGAGGTCGTTCTTGGTCGGGTTTCCTGGAGAACAGTCGTCGGGAAAAGTGAGGATCTCGCGAAAGCATGACCACGAATCAACGAAAACGGACATCAGATATTGATGAAAAAGTTGTTTACCTTGCTACAAGATGCGATGAAACGAGTGTTGCGTTAAGTAAGCGTCCCGTATGTGCGTCGCAGGGAGGGGTGCGGTCTCGAAAATGCCAGAGTCCTGAGGCTCAGAATTTCCATCTGGCTGACCCTTTCGATCGGGATAGCCCAAGCCGGCACGCGTGTACGAAAACCTGATCGACAAAGTTCGTCGCGTCGCGCTCCCAACATCGGCAAACGAATCCTTACTTTCGTCTCCGATGAACCACTCCCCGAGCATCGCCCACTGCCCATCCCGACTCGCAGGGTGACCCATGAGTGGGGGAAACTCCGGCCTCAATGGACGGATTGGCGAGTCGTCCGCTGACGGGCTGGCCAGTCGGCGAGTTTCAGTGCAATCTGTCTTGTTCTCTTGAGGCAGGGACGAGGCGAAATCTGGTTCGCACTCGAACGGATGTATTGGGTCGGCTTCTCTCCGAATCATGTGGATTCGTGTTGTTTTGTGAGACGGGTCAATCAGTCATGGTCATGAAATCTTAGCCCTCAATGTGTTTAGGTATGGATCGACTCTCGGTGATTTTAGTGAACGTGGGTCACATTCTGCCCTCGGAACTTCAATCTAGGCTATCCCTTGATCACTTTTGCGCGGGTATACTACCTCCTGCTGTGAGCTTTCTTTGACCATCGACTTTGGGTGAAGCGTGCAAACTGAGTCTGCAAGTTCTTGGTCCTGGGGAATCCCGGATTATTGGTGGAGTGGTTTTATGTGGACGCTTCAATGGGCTGCAACGATCGCTGTTCTTTCGCAGTTGGGAATTCTGCTGGTTGTGATCTGGGATTGGTTTTTCTTCTCCCGTTTGCCATATGCCCGGTGGAAGACTGCCCAATTCTCCCCTCAGGAGAGGAACCTCCTTCGTGAACTCATCCGGGTCCGACGGATCGAAGCAGGTCGCCCCAACCATCGAGCCGAGGTTCAGCACCCGCCGGATTCCGCTAACGGACTATATTCCTGAAGTCGGTTCCTTTCCACAAGACAGCCATACTCGATGATTCTTGGTCGGATGTCTTGATTCGAATTGTTCAGGGAACCTCCGAACTCCGCCCAGCGCTCGGTGGTCCGGTTGCCTAATGAATTGTCTTACTCAAGTATAAAATTGAGTTGAAGGGGTGTTTTGCTGTGAATGCAACTCTGCTACTCGTCATGGGACTAATCGTTATTGGACAGGCCGATGCGAAGAAGGTGCCTGAGCCTGCAGCCGTTCGACTGGCGGTCGAGAGAGGAATCTTGCCGATCGTCAAGAGCATGACCGAGTACCAAGAGCATCGTGATTGCTTCTCCTGTCACCATCAAGCGGTGCCAGTCTTCGCGTTGACAACCGCTCGTGAGCGGGGATTTTTCTTCGATCCAGACACGATCAACAATGCAGTGGATTATACTGAGACCGACCTGACAAGTGCCATTGAGAGCTATGCGAAAGGGACCGGGCAGGGAGGCGGAGTCACTCGGGCTGGGTATGCGCTGCTCACGTTCGAGCTTGGCGGCAAGAAGTCGGACAAGGTGACTGACGCAGTCGCGGGTTACCTGCTCACCAAGGATGTAGACCTTGACCATTGGCAGGGTTCGTCGAAGCGCCCTCCCTCCGAAGCGAGCGAGTTCACCGCGACCTATCTCGCGCTTCGTGCCCTTCATGCCTATGCCAAAGATGAGGACAAGGAACGGACGGCGGCCCGATTTCTCAAAGTACGAACCTGGCTAGAATCGGCCAAGCCCAAAGACACGGAGGATCGGGTCTTCCAACTCTTGGCCTTGAAGCAGGCCAGATCCAGTGAGCAATCGATCAAGATTGCAACCGAGGCATTGCTTACAAGGAAGCGTGAGGATGGCGGGTGGTCACAGCTCGATGACGGGAAATCTGATGCCTATGCGACAGGATCAGCGCTTGTTGCTCTGTACATCGCAGGGGGTCTCAGCACTGATTCCAGCGCATATCGATCTGGTCTTAGGTTTCTGATCGGTGACCAGCGGAAGGATGGAACCTGGTTCGTCGCTTCCCGGAGCCGCCCATTCCAGCCATACTTTGAGAGTGGGTTCCCGTACGGCAAGGACCAGTTCATCTCGATGGCGGCGAGCTCCTGGTCGGTAACAGCACTCGCTCTTGCATGCCCCAAGAACTGACTTGAGGGTCGCGGGACTGACCTAACAAGTGTCCGCGTTAAGTTGAGCCCGGAGGAGCAAAGCCTCGCTATGAACCGACGCGGGCTTAGCTAGCTTTCAAGCGGATAGCGGAGGGGGAGGGATTCGAACCCCCGGAGAGCTTGCACCCTCTGCGGTTTTCAAGACCGCCCCAATCGGCCACTCTGGCACCCCTCCGAGTATTCTCTTGGCTTGCGAGTTCTAGGTGATGTCGTCGATCACATCCTCAGAGACGTAGATCGGTACCTCGACGGTCAACGCTAAGGCAATCGCATCACTTGGTCGGCTATCCACCTCGACGACTTCTCCGTCGTGTTTGATCCGTAGCTTCGCGTAGTAGGTATGGTCGCGAAGTTCACTGATGACCACGTCTCGAAGCTCTCCACCAAGTTGCTCGATCGTGCTGGCGAGCAAGTCGTGGGTCAGGGGCCTGGGGACCTGTTTGCCTCGTACCCGGCGATCGATGTGGGTCGCTTCGAAGATCCCGATGACAATCGGAAACATCCGAGGGCCGTCAACCTCCTTGAGGAAGATGATCTGCTGGTCGCCGTTTTCGTTAATGATGATTCGGGAAAGTTCCATCAGAACGGCCACGGCGATCATCCCCCGCCTCGATCGATAACCTTCTTCGACAACTCATCATAGAGTGAACGTACACCCTGGGTCAACGCGCGACTCGGCTTCGCCACGCAAACGCGAATCGCAAGCGCAGAAGGTCTGCTCGGCGGCGTTCGCGCGAGGCGAATTCTCCGACCAACCTGGCCGCCCCAACTGCGTTCTGACGAGCGTTATCTGAGCTCACGCGAGGTCTCAAATCCCTGCCAGAGGATAAAGGCTCCAGCGATCATGAATAAAATATCGAGCGCGAGACTCGTCCGTCCCAGAACCCCTGCTGCAGCATCGAGCGCGAAAATCAGGGTCAGCAAGCCAGCCACAACCATGGCGGCGTAACAGAAGATCTTCTCAATTTCCATGACCACAACTCCCATCTAGACCAATAAGGAAGATACCCTAGTCTACCATGACGATCAGCACATCGCATGAGGTCCGTGCTGGAAAGCCCTGTTACCAACTGACAGTCAAGTCATGGATGAGGATCTGTGAGTCAGGAGCGGCTTCAATGGAGAGCCGGGTCGGAAGCGAAGGGACGACGGCATGATTGGTCAACTCAACATCGTCCGCCCAGATCGTGACGTCTGTGGCCGTCCGTAAGACCCGAACGTGGTGGGTGCTGAGCGGCGAGGGAGGAACGTCTTCTCCGACGTGGCCGGGCAGGCTCGGAATGGGATACCCTGCTAGCCTCATCCTTCCGATCGTGGCGAGATCCGCCTCAACGGTGATCGAAACGTCGAATGTCTCCGCGAGCGGGATTGGCAGGTGGATAGGACGAACTCGTCCGTCGGGTCCAGCGCGACTGCCGATCAGCATGAGGTTGCGGGCAAAGTAAGTCTGCGTTGGTGTCGGGGGCCTCGCCGCAGGTGCGATGAATATACCCCCCGCTGGCTTGGTTGCATCAAGTGCGAGCATTGAGGAGGACAGGAGTCCGATCGTTGTGACGACGAGTACCAAGCCTGTCCACCACCTTGGGGCTTTGGTCGCGACGGAAAATGGACAGCCCACGAGCATCGCAATTCGCTGTGAGAGGGCCGATCCTCGCCCATAGGACCCGGTCATCGCCTTGGAACCGATCCGACTCATTCGCGTGGGGAGGCCAACCGCCCAGTTCAGCAATGTCCTGGCGTATGAACGCGAAGTTCCGTACCCTTCGGTCGCCTGTCGATCCGCCAGAAACTCGTGATCGAGCCTGAGCTGATCCTGAATGAACCAGACAGGGGGAATCAAAACTCCGAGCACTCTGGCGAAGGTCGCAATGAGGTGGAATCCGAAATCCCCTGCTTTAATGTGGGCGAGTTCGTGCAGAATCGCCAGTCTGAGTCGCTCCTGGTCACCAGAAACGATCAGGGTTGCAGGCAGGTAGATCGTGGGATGAAAGAAACCGATCAGGACCGGTCGAGAAATTCGCGCTGAGACTTTCAGACGTGGTGCGTGTGATGGGTTGTTTCTGAGACTCTCGAAGAGTTCGAGAATTTCGCGATCGGGCACAAACGAGGTGCTGGACACCCATCGCGAGGCAAGCCACCCTAAGGTTGCCCACAAAATTGAGATCACGATCGCAACATACTGGACGAGAATGAGCGAGGTCTCGATTGCTATCCCTTGGACGGACTCGAGTCGCGGAAAGTTCAGGTTATCGCAGATACGTCCTAGACCCGCGATCCAGTTCAACCGTCCCAAAGGGGCGATCCAGCAGAGTAACGGGAGAATGAGAATTCCCGTTAAACATGACCGTCCAACGACCCGCCGCCAAGCCGGTTGGCGGATCAGAACCAGCCAGGAAGCAAACAGGCACGAGTAGGCGAACGCAGCCACGGTGAGGCCGACTAAAAATCGACTTACCTCAGTTGCCCCGGCGTTCATCATTCGTGCCGCCCCCCGTATGGGGACCGAAACTGTTACTCGTCGAGAGCGACCGGCTGGAGGGAAGACTGTTTCTGAGCTTGATCGATCATCGCCCGAAGTCGGTCAAACTCATCAGCGGTCGGTGGCTTCGAGTCGAGAAGCGCCACCATCACGCGGTCGAGTGCGCCATCGAAGACCCGATCAACGAAGCGCTTGGTCAACTCGCGAATCGTCCGGTCAGACGACTTCTTGGGGGTGTAGATGAAGGTACGGCCCTCGACAATGTGCCGAACAAGCCCCTTCTTGTCTTCCATGATATTCAACAATGTCTGAACGGTGCTATAGGCGACAGGAGTGGCCGAGAGGCTATTGAGGTCATCTTGAACCTCTCGAACGCTCGCTTTGCCTCGCGTCCAGAGCACTTTCAAGATCTCTAACTCGCGATCGGTCACCATCTGCACTTTACGCATCTCAACCTCCCGTTCGGGGAAGGAAGTCACCTATCATGAGAGTACCGCCGGAATGCCTCCCGGGCAAGTCCTCTTGAGCAGTGGAATGGAATTAACTTGAGACAGGATGTCTGGTTACGACTTGTGAAAACGGTCCCCTTAGGAATTCGCCGATACAGGACCTTTCAGGCGACTTGCGAGCAGCTCTGGGAACTTCGCGAACCAGCGTGCATTGAGAGGAGATGGGTGTGGTAGTGGCTCGACCTTCAAGGTTTTGGGCCATCGCCCGAACGGAGACGCCGGAAGGCGACATGAGATCGAATCAGTATATCGGTCTTCACGAGCCCAGAAGAGGTCCATCGCTCCAGCTTCGCTATATGGCTCGAACCACTGAAACGCTTCGTTTCCAAGAGTGATGAGTCGATTTCCTTGCCAGTGGTCTGTCAGAAACTCAAGCAGAAGAGGTCGGAAACGATCCTTGACCGTAGGCGCGTAGGCTTTGTTTCCTGGTGGCTTATACGGGACGGTGTTCGTCATCACCGCAAGCCGAAGTCCCTCGGCAAGACGCCGATCTCGGGGCTCAGGCTCGCGACCCGTGGCCGCTCGAAAGAGCCCGGAACGGACCAGACGGCCCCCTGCACCGATCAAGGGCTCGCCTTCGGCGACTTCGTCTTTGCCGAGGTCGCGTCCTAAGATACAGATCGGCGCATCAAGTCCTCCAACGTAGAGGATCGGATCGGTCGGAGCCCGCCCTGCCTTCTCGTAGACTGGCGTGTCGATCGGGAATGGAGCCCGTTCGGCTTCCGTTCGAAAGGCAGCGATGAGGTCAGCCAATGGTCGCATTCCGAACCCTTTTGGTGTGGAACGGGTCGAAGAGACATGAGTTTGAACTGTATCACACGTTCCAACGTCGGGGATGCGGCTCGGGTGTCGCCATGAGGACCGAGTTTGCTATCATGTGAGTCCGACCTCAAGAACTCTGGAAGATGAGAAGGCTATGACGCGGATCGCCATTTACGACACAACGTTACGAGATGGTAGCCAGGGTGAAGGAGTCAACTTTTCGCTCCAAGATAAGTTGCTGATTACGAAGCGGCTCGACCTTTTGGGCGTCGATTATGTTGAAGGGGGTTACCCTCTCTCGAACCCGAAGGACGCTGAGTATTTCCGCGCGGTCCGCGACCTCGACCTTTCTCATACGAAGGTCGCTGCATTTGGTATGACTCGTCGTCGCGATCTGGATGCCTCGGAGGATGTTGGCCTCAAGGCGCTCGTCGCCGCGAAGACGCCTGTGGTGACCGTCGTCGGCAAGAGCTGGGATCGGCACGCAACCGATGTTCTTGGTGTCTCAACCCAAGAGAATGTGCGGATGATCGCCGACTCCGTCGCCTTTCTTGTCGCCAACGTGCCCGAGATCGTCTACGACGCTGAGCATTTCTTCGATGGGTATAAACATAATCCTGACTACGCCCTCGAAACCCTCGGAGCGGCAGTAGCCTCAGGGGCCAGGTGCCTCGTCCTGTGCGACACGAACGGGGGCACGCTTCCCGAAGAGGTCGCCGAGGCTGTCAGAATGGTTCGACAGACATACCCATCGACACCGATTGGTATCCACACTCACAACGATGGCGATCTGGCGGTCGCGAACACTCTCTCAGCGGTCCTCAATGGTGCCACCCATGTCCAGGGGACGATCAATGGGATTGGCGAGCGCTGCGGAAACGTTGACCTTTGTAGTGTCGTCGCCAATCTCGCCGTCAAATATAAGGGTTTTGAGGTTCTCAAGTCGGATAGCCTGGCACTTCTGACTGAGGTTTCCCGAGCGGTCTATGAAACGGCAAACATGAACTTCCGGACTGGCCAACCCTTCGTGGGTTCGAGCGCCTTCGCCCACAAGGGGGGAATGCACGTCCACGGAGTTCGGAAGTTTGCATCGAGCTATGAACACATCGACCCAACAGTCGTTGGCAACGAACGACGAATTCTTGTCAGTGAGCTCTCAGGGCGGTCGAATATCTCTGAGAAACTGGCAGAGTACGGTCTTGAACAAGACGCCGCATTGCTTGCGAAAGTGCTCGACCGGGTCCAGGACCTTGAAAACCAGGGCTACCAATTCGAGGCTGCTGAGGCGTCATTCGTGATCCTTGTCGAAACGCTCGCTGGTCGCTACAACCCTCCGTTCCGGCGATTGAGCTATCATATCAGCGTCTCCAATGATCAGCAAACGCCCAGGACCGAAGCGACGGTCAAGATCGAGATCAACGGTCGGGTCGAGCATACGGTGAGTGAGGGCGACGGACCCGTGAATGCTCTCGATGGCGCTCTCAGGAAGGCTCTAATCCGGCAGTTCCCGAGGCTCGCCGAGATGCTGTTGGTGGACTACAAAGTCCGTGTGATCAACGAACGAGAAGGAACTGCCGCCCGGGTGCGGGTCGTGATCGAGAGCAAGGACGATACGGATGTCTGGGGAACCGTTGGTGTGTCTGAAAACGTCATCGAAGCGAGTTGGCTGGCGCTGATCGATTCGTTTGAGCATAAACTCACCAAAGATATGCATTCGGCTGCATTTTCCGTTTAGTCCAGCGCCTGATCCTATTAGGGAAGACGCTTTCTCTCCCTTCCGCACAGCCTCAGTCCGCTCGTCGAGTCCGTCGTTCTCCGAGCGATCTTTTGTCATTTGAACACGAGTCTATTCCATGAGTATGCAAGACCTTCCCAAACAGTATGACCCCCAGAAGGCACAAACGCGTTGGTACGCGCTCTGGCTGGAGCGCGGATACTTTCACGCCGATCCCACGAGCAACAAGCCGCCGTACACGATTGTGATTCCCCCGCCCAACGTGACAGGCGCTCTCCACCTAGGCCACGCCCTCAACAACACCATTCAAGACATACTGATTCGCTGGAAACGGATGCAAGGGTTCGACACCCTGTGGATGCCAGGCACGGATCACGCGGGCATCGCGACTCAGGCGGTTGTTGAGAAGCGGATTTTTACGGAAGAGAAGAAGTCTCGCCATGATCTCGGTCGTCCCGAACTTGTCAAACGAATCTGGGCCTGGAAGGATGAATACGAAGCACGAATCCTGAGTCAATTGCGGTTGATGGGGTGCTCGTGCGACTGGTCCCGAACACGATTTACGCTTGATGATATGTGTGCCAAGGCGGTGCGTGAGACGTTCTTCCGCCTGTTTCAAGCTGACAAGATCTTCCGAGGCAAACGGTTGGTCAACTGGGATGCCCACCTTCGGACAGCGGTTGCTGACGACGAGATCGAATATCAAGACGTGAAGGGAAGTCTCTGGACGATCGCCTACCCCGTGGCAGGTTCGACCACTGGCGAGAAGCTCCATGTGGCAACCACCCGTCCGGAGACGATGCTCGGAGATACCGCAGTCGCGGTTCATCCCGACGACCTTCGGTATAAGCACTTACTCGGCCGGGAGATTGAACTGCCCTTGACGGGTCGGAAGATCCCGATCATTGCCGACGCAATTCTTGTCGACCCCAAGTTCGGTACCGGCTGCGTCAAGGTAACCCCCGCACACGACCCCAACGACTATGCCACGGGCCTGCGTCATAAGCTACCGATGATCAATCTTTTGAATCCCGATGGAACTTATAACGAAGAAGCCGGTCCCTATGCAGGTCTCGACCGCATCGTGGTCCGGAAACGGGTGGTGGCCGACCTTGAGGCTCAAGGGTTCCTTGTGAAGATCGAGCCTCACGAGAATCGCGTGGGCTACTCGGACCGTAGCAAGACGCCGATCGAGCCTTACCTCTCCGACCAGTGGTTTGTGAGGATGGACGAGCTTGCGCAATCTGCTATGGATGCCGTGACCTCGGGCGCTGTGAGGATCCATCCCGAGCGTTACGCCAAGAGCTACCTCGACTGGCTTGGTGAGAAGCGTGATTGGTGCATCAGCCGCCAGCTTTGGTGGGGGCATCGGATCCCGATCTGGTATTGCGATGAGGCTACGGAAGCAGAGATGATCGGGGCCTTTGGCCATCAGCCAGGTGTCGCCTACACCCGATCAGAGCTGGGCGGTTGGCTCATTTGCTCGAAGCAGGATTTGAGTGAAGACGCTCTGCCTGGTCGGCTCATTCGTCAGGACCCCGATGTTCTCGACACCTGGTTTAGCTCGGCGCTGTGGCCGCACTCGACTCTTGGCTGGCCCGAGAAGACGTCCGAACTGGCTAAGTATTACCCGACAAGTGTGCTGTCCACTGCTCGCGACATTATCACACTTTGGGTCGCCAGGATGGTAATCTTCGGCCAGTTCAATATGCACGATGTACCATTCAAGGACGTCTTCATCCACCCGGTGATTCAGGATGGCAAGGGCCAGCGGATGTCGAAGTCGCTGGGGAACGGTATCGATCCGATCGATATTGTTGACCTCTATGGCGCGGATGCCTTGCGGTTCACGCTTGCCCTCGCTGCCACCGAAACCCAAGACCTTCGGATGCCGGTCGAGAAGGTGAAGCTCCCCGACGGTCGCGAGGTCAACACGTCTGAGCGGTTTGACCAAGGTCGGACCTTCCCTAACAAGTTCTGGAACGCTTCCCGGTTTGCTTTGATGAACCTCGAAGACTTCAAGCCCGCCACATTCGACTATTCCGACCTGCCGATCGAAGATCGCTGGATTCTCAGCGTGTTGGCTGCGACGACGATTGAAGTGACCGCCGACCTCGAAGCATTTCGCTTCGCGGAGGCAACGAAAACCCTTCGTGACTTTACCTGGAACGACTTCTGTGACTGGTACGTCGAATTTGTCAAGTTACGCTTACGCGATGATTCTCAGAAGCCACTTGCCCAGCGCATCCTGGCCACGGTTCTGGACGGTCTCTGCCGACTCCTGCACCCCATCACCCCGTTCGTCACCGAGCAAGTCTGGCAGGCCTTGAACGAAGTTGCCCCGCATCGAGGTATCGACCTGAAGATCTCGGCCGAGAGCGTCTGTATCGCCGACTGGCCGAGCTACCCCGCGAACTGGTGTGATCCCGGAGCAACCACGGCGGTGGATGGTTGGCGGGAAAAGATCACGGCGATCCGCAACCTCCGGGCTGAACGGGATATCCCCCCCTCCACGAAGATTGCCCCGATCATCGTGGCCGACGGTACAGTGGCCGAAGGTCTACGAGCGGGACAAGCGTTTCTCCAGTCGCTCACAAATGCTACGTCTGTTACGATCACTGCCCGGAGTGACCGACCAGTCGGGTCAGCAATCGCGGTTTTAGCCGATGCCGAAGTGATCCTTCCGCTCGAAGGATTGATCGACAAGGGAGCGGAATTGGCGAGACACCGAAAGACTTTGGCGGACCTCGATAAGCAGATCAACCCGATCGCGGCAAAACTCAACAACGAGGGCTTCGTGAGCAGGGCCCCTGCCGATGTGATCGCCCAGCAGAAGACAAAGCTTGCCGAGCTGTCGGCCCAGAGAGCCGCCGTCGCCGCCCTGATTGGGCTCTAATTGTCAGCCTGTATGACAGGATTCGAAAGCATCGCGAGGCATCAACTTACTCCGTTGATGCCTCCGATTGCGCCGTAGGTTTGTGGTTCTGGGCCCGCATTACTGCGACCTGTTCGGCAAGTATCCTGTCCATCGATCCAACAACTTGGGTCTCGATCCAGGCCATGGTCGCTGAGAGCATTGATTCTTTGAGTGTGGCGAACGAAAAGCCCTGGGTCCCCTCCGCCGCCAGATCGAGTCCGGCCTCGCTGAGCTTGAGCGACGAGTCCCAGGACTCATTCCACCGGCTCAAATAGTTTTTGCGTTCCGCGACCTCGGGGAGTCCGAAGACGAATTTGCGGTCGAATCGACTGGGCCGGTTCAGGATCGCCGTGTCGAGCCGGTCGGGGTGGTTGGTGCTCGCGATCGTGACAACCCCTTCATTCGCGGCGAACCCATCCATTTCGTTCAAGAAGAATGAGCGGTTTTCGTCATTGATCAAGGCATCGAGATCCTCAAGCACGAGCAAGCAAGGCGCGCTCTGTCGGGCTCTGTCGAACACCGAGCGCATGTTGCCACTCTCGACCACGTCGCGGTTATCGCCGGCGAAGCTCTTCACGTACAGGCAAGGCTTGCTTGATTGATTGACGAGCGCCTTGATGGCGTGGGTCTTGCCGTTACCTGGAGGGCCTGTCAGCAAGAGTCCCCGTTTCCAGGGAACTCCGTGCTGTTTATAGGTTGACTCCGCAGCAAAGAAACGTGGAATGTCGGCCATCAGCGACGACTTCAAGCTCGGTTCAAGAACGAGGTTTTCGAAGGTCGTCCCCTGAATCGCTTCATGAAGTGGTTTACTCGAAACCCAAGAGCCGCCGTCAAAGACGAGGACCGCGCCACGGACATCGTCGGTGAAGCTGCAGACTTCGACAAAAAAGTTTTCAGCGATGGGTCGACTTTCGGCAATGACCCACTGCCTCCTTTCGCAGCCCCACTGCATAAGGATGACTTCAAGGGTATGACCACGCCATTCCACTTCGAACCAAGCATTCGTAGGATCGGTTTGCAGGCCTCGGTGGTGCGACCACGAGGAGATGAGCTGCGAGTAAACATCGGCTGACAATCTCAATTCACAGAGGCGGGCCTCAGCAAACGGCCTCAAGTCGAAGGCATATTCCTCGCCTTCCAGCAAGTAGCGATCGGGAAACATCACGCTTAAGCCGTGACTAATAACGTAGGGCAATCCCTCCGTCTTCTCGCGGTATGCTTCGAGGAAGATCTGGTCGGAATAAAGCATGGCAGGGATTATTAGCTCGGGTGATTGAGGTGTTGCCCTGAACGGACACCGGGGGAATCAATGAAGTTCACAAAAACTTTGGATTTGATTCTACCGATAATGCCGTTGACTGCGGTTGTGGCTCGGGGGGAGATCCGATATTGTCCGCAGAGAATGGATTCACGCTGCGCTGACCCATGAGGGGTGTCGTCGCCATGAGGTTGACGGCTGGGAGAATTGCGTACTATGCGATGTTTGCGCAAGTTCTTTAGAAAGCGACGCCTTCAGATCGGGGTCGTTCTGCTGCCGATCGTGCTCTGGGCGGTCTTTCTGACAGTTGTACCCACCGACTGGGCAAGGACTAAGCTCGCTGCCAGGCTTTCTCAAGAGATTGGGCAACCCGTCAGTCTTGGGGCGGTGCGGATTGGTCCGTTTGGGGGGGTCACGGTTGAGGACCTCAGAATCGGGTCGGTCGAAGCCATCGGTGGCTCGTGGCTCAAGGCGAGCTCGACTCACCTGAATCTTGGCTTGACGGAACTCCTGATGGGGCAATGTCTTCCGAGCGAAGTACGGGTCGACGGTCTTTCGTTGACTTACCATCGTGGCTCGGATGGTTACTGCCCGATCGAGACAGCTTTGTTTGAGAAACGACTCTATGACCACGCTCCATCGGGGGGGGCGTCGATGGGTCCTCGTGGAACCGTTCGGCTCAAGATTCAGGCAGGAACCGTCCTGCTGATCGACGACCCCAGTGATACCCGCATTGAGCTAACCACGCTCGATGGAACCGTAGTCTGGGAGCCACAACGTCTTGTTGCAGAGAAGGTTACGGGGCGACTCAACGGCGGTACCCTCGACCTGGTGGCCCACTTTGATCGGTCGGGCCTTGTCCCCTCAATGGAAGGGCAATTTCGGGTCAAAGAGGTGGCCGTCGACGGCGATTGGCAGGGACTCAGCATGCTTGTGCCCTTGCTTGCATCGAGTGGGGATGCACTCGAGGGTCAGATGGATCTGACACTCTATTTACGTGGCCATGGAATAACCGCCGAAGCGTTGCGGAACTCATTCGTCGGGCAAGGGACGATTCGTCTCGACCCGGTTCGACTTGATGGATCGAGGCTGCTCAATGAGTTGCTTCCTCCTCAAGGACTCGACCAGAGAATTGGAGCGATTCGGAGCAACTTTCAAATTGCGACTCGGAAGATCGCCAGTGAGAACCTCACGATCGAGATTGGCTCGTTCCCGATCGTCATGTCAGGTTGGACCGATTTTGATGGACATGTCGACTATCGCGTGAAATCTGAGGCTCTGACAGGTCAACTTCGCGGTCACCTTGGGGATTTTGCCGACTTGTTTGACGACCTCGCCGACCTTCGCGTGACTGGGACCCTTCAAGAACTCAGCCTGACTTCCGGCGGCAAGCCGCTGAGCCGACAGGAGGGCCGCGAGCGTCTCAAGCAGCTTGGTCGCGGTCTCAAGGATCGAATATTAAGATAGGCAGGGACGGGGATCTAGATCAAGGAGCTTGGCATGCCGAAACGTCTTTGGATCGCGCTACTTTCGGCGTGGCCAGGTTTGCCTCAGATCTGGTCGGGCCAAGAAGCACTGGGCTTGTTTCTGGCAACGTTCTTTGCCGTTGTTTTGAACCTCGCTCTGGTCAGTCGTTTTGTCTGGACAGATCTCGTCGGGCCAGTGTGGGTCGGCTTCTTCGGAACGTCGGCGGCTCTAACATGGTGTGTGAGCCTGATTTACACCTTGTGGTGGATCTTCCGGTGTCACCCGGACCGGCATCGGATCGAGATCGATCGGCTCTATCGAGAGTCCCTTGAGGCTTACCTCGGTGGAAGGTGGAACGAAGCTCGAAATGGGTGGGAGCGAATTCTCACAATGGACGACACCGACGCCGACGCCTTCATGCAGCTTGGCGTACTGTATGTGAGGACTGGGCAGGAGGTCTCCGCCCGTCGAGCCTTCCGCCAGTGCCTCGAACTTGAGGCGGGGGGGAAGTGGCGGTGGGAGATTCAACAGATTCTTGGTCGGTTCGATGGCTGATCAATCGTTGTTGAATCGATAAAGAATGGAAAGAAACCGTCCATCTCGGTTTGAGGACTTGGTCAATTTTCCTCGGCGTTTTTTCAATTTCTTCACTAGCCCAGGTGAGACTCCTCTCGCCGCCACTGGACTCAAGAGGATACAATCCCAAAGTGATCGGTCAGTGCGTGACCCGACGACGTATAGTGAAGGGCTGGAACGCGAAGTAAGTACGACCTTGGACCGACCGGCGTCGGGCCGGTGTAACCGTCGGAGTCGCCCGAATGTATGAACGCTTCACCGATCGTGCTCGTAAGGTGTTGCAACTGGCCAATCAGGAGGCCCAGCGCTTCAACCACGAGTACGTCGGCACCGAACATGTTTTGCTAGGACTAGTCAAGGAAGGCTCGGGCGTCGCGGCCAATGTCCTCAAAAATCTCGAAGTCGACCTCCGTAAGATCCGGGTCGAAGTCGAGAAGATTGTTCAGTCGGGCCCGGATATGGTCACGATGGGGAAATTGCCCCAGACCCCAAGGGCCAAGAAAGTGATCGAGTATGCGACTGAGGAAGCGCGCAACCTGAACCACAACTACGTGGGGACGGAACACCTCTTGCTCGGGCTTCTGCGCGAACAAGAGGGCGTTGCCGCCCAAGTGCTGATGAACCTCAATTTGAAACTTGAGGAAGTCCGCGAGGAGGTGCTGAACTTGCTCGGTCACGGGATGGACGCTGGTGGCGGCGGTGGCGGCGAAAGTGAACGCTCCGCAGCCAAGGGGGGAAAGTCCAAGACACCGGCCTTGGACTCGTTCGGTCGTGACTTGACCGATCTAGCTCGGCAATCGAAGCTGGATCCGGTCATCGGCCGTGCTAACGAAATCGAGCGAGTGGTGCAAATCCTCTCGCGTCGTCAGAAAAACAACCCAGTCCTACTGGGTGAAGCTGGCGTCGGCAAGACTGCCATCGTCGAAGGTCTTGCCCAGCTAATCGTCGAAGGGAACGTCCCTGAGCTGCTCAGAGATCGACGGATTGTCGTACTCGACCTGGCGATGATGGTCGCCGGAACGAAGTATCGCGGTCAGTTCGAAGAGCGGATCAAGGCGGTTATGAACGAGGTCCGTCGGGCGAAGAACACCATCCTCTTCATCGACGAGCTCCACACACTGGTCGGCGCTGGTGGAGCGGAAGGGGCAATCGATGCCTCCAACGTCCTCAAGCCCGCTCTCGCTCGCGGAGAGGTCCAGTGTATTGGAGCGACGACTCTCGACGAATATCGCAAGTACATCGAGAAGGATGCCGCGCTCGCTCGCCGGTTCCAGTCGATTGTGGTCGAGCCACCGTCGAAAACCGAAGCCCTGGAAATTCTCCGGGGACTTCGCGATCGGTATGAAGCCCACCACCGCGTCCAGATTACCGACGAGGCGCTGGAAGCGGCCATCGAACTTTCGGATCGGTACATCACCGGTCGTTGCTTGCCCGACAAGGCAATTGACGTCATGGATGAAGCAGGCGCTCGCGTCCGTCTCAAAGCGATGACTCGTCCCCCGGACCTGAAAGAACTCGACGAGCAGATCGAACGGCTCAATCAGGACAAGGAAGAGGCGGTCGCCAATCAGGACTTCGAGCGAGCGGCTGCCCTTCGGGATCAAGCCGACAAGCTCAAAAAGAAGAAAGAAACGATCAATCGCGACTGGCGCGAACGGTCGAGAGAAGTAGACGGTACGGTTGACGAGGAAGTCGTCGCCGAGGTCGTCAGCAAGATGACCGGCATTCCCCTGACTCGTCTCGAAGCGGAAGAGACAGCGCGTCTTCTCCGCATGGAAGAGGAGATCCAGAAAAAGGTCATCTCGCAAAGCGAGGCGATCAAACGGATCAGCTTGGCGGTGCGTCGAAGTCGGGCGGGCCTGAAGAATCCGAACAAGCCGATCGGCTCGTTCATCTTCGCAGGTCCGACCGGGGTCGGCAAAACCCTCCTCGCAAAGAGTTTGGCGGAGTTCATGTTCGGCAATTCGGATGCGTTGATCTCGATCGACATGTCCGAATATATGGAGAAGCACAACGTCAGCCGATTGATCGGTGCTCCTCCAGGTTACGTGGGTTACGAGGAAGGTGGGCAGCTTACGGAGAAGATCCGTCGCCGACCTTATTCCGTCATCCTGCTCGACGAGATCGAAAAGGCCCATCCTGATGTCTACAACATGTTGTTGCAGATCATGGAAGAAGGCCGATTGACGGACTCGTTTGGTCGGGTCGTGGACTTCAAGAACACGATTCTGATCATGACCACGAACGCCGGCGCTGAGGCCATCTCGCCGACCAACAGCTTCGGATTCCCTGGTAACCGCGACGATGCTTCATCCTATGAACGGATGAAGGGTAACTTGATGGAAGCGATCAAACGCTACTTCAGGCCCGAGTTTCTTAACCGCTTGGATGACACGATCGTCTTCCACTCGCTAGGACGCCCCGACCTGAAGAAGATCGTTGATATCGAACTATCGAAGGTCAAAGCCCGCTTGAAAGAGCGAGGTCTGGATTTGATCATGACCGACGATTCCCGGGAATTCCTGATCGATAAGGGCTTCAACCCCGACTACGGGGCTCGACCCCTTCGTCGCTCGATCGAGAACTTCATTGAGGATCCAATGTCCGAAGAGATCCTTCGCGGATACTTCAAGGGTAAGGACACGATCACCGTTCGGATTGCCGGTGAAGGCGAGACGAAGAAACTCGAGTTTGACGCTACGAATTCGAAAGACATCGTCGTCGAACCGACCCCTGCCGTAGCCGGGACTGAGCCTGTGACCTCCTAAGAGAGTTCACTTCGCAACGTTGAGATCAATCAAAAGGCGGACGAGTCGAAGGACTCGTCCGCCTTTTGGCATTCTGGCGAGAGTACCGGAACCCTCGAATCTAATCCTGCGTCGGACCCTTCCACTCGGAAGGGTCCGAAAGCGACCAGCCAATGATTGGCTTAGCGTTGGCTCCCAGCTCCTACCCCTGCGGTTCCTGCGGCAGGAACGCTTGGCGTGGTGCGATTTGACTTCGGTCGGTCGAGGCCGAGGGGAGCGCTTCCTGCCTGAACTTCGTCCAGTCTTTGACTGTACTTGGCGTAGAGCTTCGTCTGCTTGCTCTCGGGTGCAATCGGTTTGCCGCCGATGAACAGGACCTTGACCTCGGTTGTGGGCTGAAGGATGTGTCCTGCCGATATGACGAGGTTGGCCCGCTTCCCAACTTCCAGTGAACCGACGAGGTCGTCGATTCCCAAGATCTTGGCCGGATTGATGGTCACTGCCTTGATCGCTTCGGCTTCAGGGAGCCCGTATGCGACTGCGGTTGCTGCTTCGTATGGCAAGTTTCGTGCAGCGGTCGCTTGATCCGGTCCGCCACCGATCGAGCGGATGGCGAACGGAACTCCCGCAGCGAACAATTTGCCGGGGTTGGCATAGGCAGCGTCATAGGGCTCGGTCTGCCCACCGGGGTCGACAAGCGTTCCTGCCACCAGCACAGGCACATTCGCCGCCTTCAACTCGGAAGCGACCTTCCAGGCTTCGGTTCCACCTGTGATCGCGCCTTTAAGTTTGAGATCCTTGATCATCGCCAAGGCGTCGAGGATCTCAACCTTATGCGAGGCCCTAAAGATCACCAGTTTCTCCCCCTTGGCGAACGGGAGCAGGGCGACGAGCCGAGGATCGGGAGTTGGCAGGTTCACCTTTCGCGTCACGGCCCCTGTACGGACCTTGTCGTAAGCCAGAGCCTTGGTGAACTCGTCTTTGATCGCATCCAGGCGTTCTTTACGACGGTTGTTGCCCGCGTCATCGCCACCGGCTGCAGCCCCTCCACCCCGGCGACGAGCTGAGTCAGGATCAACCGCCACATAAGTTGGCAAGTTGATGACCAGGCCCACGCCATCGCGAATGGTCATCTCTGTCGGAATCCAGCCGCTCCACTCAACGGCGGCCCCCTGCCCTGCAATGATGCCACCCGAGGGCATGACAAAACTGGTCAGGATTCCATTCGCACGAGTGACAGGGATGATCTCGCTGTCTGGGTGCAAGGCTGTGCTCGTCCTGAGTTCCGGCTGATATTGAGCGCTATCGGCGAAATCCTTGGTCTCGTCCAGACTACCGATCTCGATCAGCCCGACAGGCGTGCCGGCATCAACCAGGCCTGGCCAGACGTCAAATCCTTTGGCATCAATGACCTGGGCATTGGTTGGGATTGCCAGCGATGGGCCACCGATCGCCGCGATCTTTCCAGCGTCGATCACTACCACTCCGTCCGCGATGTCAGGGCCGGACACAGGATGGACATTGGCACCGACAATCACATAGAGACCTTTGGGGTTGACAGCGACATCCAGACTCTTCCCCTTCCCGTCCGAAGTTGGCATCTTTGTGCCACTCTCATGAGGAGAAAGCTTGGCATTCTGACGCTCGAAGTAGACCTCCCCTTCGATCAATGTCAATTCACAACGTGCGAACGCGTTGAAAGGATGGGAGTTGAAGAGGGCGATGTCGCCATCCTTACCCACTTCCAGCGAACCGATCCGGTGATCGAGGCCCAGCTCCTTGGCGGGGTTAATCGTGATGTAAGATAGGGCCGTCTGTTCATCGGCAGTCCCGTATTTGAGCATCTTTGCCGCTTCAAGATACAGGTGTCTCACTAACTCTTCGCTATCGCTCTTGATACAGACACGACCGCCTGCCTTGGTGATCAACGCGGCATTATGTGGGATGGCGTCGTACGCTTCGACCTTATAGGCCCACCAGTCGGAGAAGGTTGACGAACTCGCCCCATGAGCGGCGATTTCGGCGGCGACTTTGTAACCCTCGAGGACATGCTGGAGCGATTGAACTCTCACCCCGAAGCGCTCGGCAGTGCGAAGGAGCATCAAGATTTCATCACTACGATAACAGTGACTGTGGATCTTGATCGATCCATCAAGGATGCCCGCCATGGCTTCGAGACGCAGGTCTTTGCGAGGAGGGGGAACCTTCTTGCCCACCGCCAAATCGGCCTTATAGGATTGCCACATTGCCTTGTAGGCTTGGCCTTCGAGGAACGCTCGCTCGATGACCGCCTCAACTCCCATACGTGTGTTGGGGAATCGGCCACGAGATCTCGTCACATTTTCACCAAGGGCAAATTTGATTCCTTGTGGCCCGTCCTTGATCAAGAGGTCTCGACCTGCGAGGCCATACTTGAGCTTGATCACAGCGTCCTGGCCACCGATCGTGTTGGCCGACCCATGCAAGAGGCGAGCCGAGGTTGTCCCCCCTGCGGCTGCTCGGTAGATCGTGGTATCGTCGCCACTGATGACATCTTTAACCCGCACATCGGCAACAATTGACAAGCTCATTTCATTGACACCACCGGCGATCGCCATATGCGAGTGAGTATCGATGATGCCTGGCATCGCGACCATTCCCTCCGCATCGATCACCTTCGAGTCGGGGAGCGGCGTTACGTCGGGACCGATCGCGCGGATCTTGCCTCCAACCACCAGGATCGAACCCTTCTCGATTGTCCCTTGTGGTGATGCAGTCAAGATCTTGGCGTTCTTGATGAACACGTTGCCGCCGGTCTGGAAGCTGGGTTTCCGTGTCGACTCGAACTCGGTCGCGACGTCAGCGAAGGGGAGTTCCTCTTCCGTCTCCTTGGGCTTGTCGCCCCCTTTTTCTTTGGGCTCGTCTTCGTTCTTGGGGGCCTCTTTCGGATCTGCCTTCACGGCTTCCTTCGGCTCCACAGCCTTCGGTTCAATCTTCGGATCATCGGGCGTCGGTGTGCCGGCTCGCTTGCGGGCCTCCCCCTTCTTCGTCTCAGGGGCCTCTTTGGATTCTGCTGCCTTGTCGTCTCCCTTGGTGGCAGCCCCCTTGCCGAAGGCTTTCTTCGAGGCTCCTGCTGGAGTCTTCTCCAAGTCGAACTTCAAACCGTCGGCGAAGACGTAGCGGGGCTTGGCCTTCTCATCTCCGTAGGAGGCGGAGAAAACGACGAGATGTCCAAGTTTGCCGGGTTCGATTGTGCCTAAACGCTTATCAAGTCCAGCGATCTCCGCCGGACGGATGGTCAACGACTCGATGGCGGCTTCCAGCGGAAGTCCGGCAGCGATGAGCTTGCGGACCTGGGCGTGAATGGTGTCGGTCTTTGTGAGCCCATCGGTCGCAAGCGCGATCTTGACGCCTGCCTTGTTCAGCACAGAGACGCCTGCGACCCGCTCTTTCCAGCGGTCGTTCTTGATCTTCAACGTGGCGAGTGCGTCGTCGCGTTCCTTAACCTTCTTCTTGCGATATTCGGCTTCGCTCGGCAGTGTAGGCTCATCGGGGAAGTCGATCTTATAGACGACCGGAATGTTGCCGCTCCTGAGTCGGTCGGAGACGCGCCAGGCATCGCGTCCACCTACGATCACGGCAGTAGTCCCGAACTCGTCAGCCAAGTCAAGTACCCGATGGATCTCATCGCGGCTGTTCGCTTCCCACCAGACAGGAAGGGTCTTGATTCTCGCCGCGTACAGAGCCCTCAAGGTGGGATCGAAAGCCGGCCGTGAGCCACCTATCAACTCGTAGTATGAATCAAGGCTATGTGCATGCTCTGAATCGAGCATGGCTTGTCTTAAGTGAGAAACAGCCCCCATCAGCGACATGGGGAAGCTGATTGGGGGACGATTGTTGCCGCGACCGGCCGGGGAGATCGCGAGTACCAGTGCCGGAGGGTCGGCCATCGGCCCGTTGTTGATCCTGGTTGAGAGCGAATCAATCTCGTCACTTCGCGGGCCGGCGGCCATCGCTTCCATCTCGCTGGCACTCATGTGGCAGACGTCGTGATCGTTACCAAACAGGAACCCACCTGGCGGACGAACGTTGATGTGAAGCGCGACGGGTGACTTGATCAAGGCTTCACGACGGGGCAGACCGCTCAGGCTGGCGATCGCGCTTTGGCCAGTTGCAATCGAACCGCCGGGAGCGGCCAGAAGGCTGGTGAAGCCCAATCCACGTCGTTCATCGGCGATCGCATCGGTGAGATCGAGAGCTGTGGAGACCTCGAACTCCGGCGTCAAACCTGATCGGTTGTCGGGAGGTGTGCTCGGGAGTGCGAAGTCGTTGTATGGGATCGCTCGACCAGTACCGGTCTTGGACTTGATGGTCTCGGGAGGGATGCCGACCGTCGTGTAGAGATCGATGAAGCCCGGATAAACGAACAGGCCCTTCCCATCGACAACCTCTGCGTCAAAAGGAATCTCAACCTTATCGGCGGGGCCGACCGATTCGATGACCCCATCGCGAATAATGACGGTGCCCGGAAGGATCGTCGCCCCACGCACTGGAACGATGGTCGCCCCTTGAATTGCGTAGGCAGCCGGCTTGTAGTCGGGACGTCGATCGGCCATCACAGCCGCCGCTGATGCCGTTAAGACGGCGGTGAAAAGCAGGGTAAGACCGCGCGAGCGCGCGAGTCCACGGAGCAGAAGGATCATCAGAAGAGGCTCCCGGCGCTGGGCGGCACCGCGAAAGGTGTGGGAATCGGTACGTCGGTCGAAGGCGTCGAACCGTCCGATCCGCAGGGAGAGTCGCGAACCGAAGCGAGGCAAAGACGAGCCTCGGGCGGTGCCCGCTCGCATTTGTGACCTGTCAGTCTTAACATCCCATCAGGCCAGGGACAAGCACTGACTCACTCCCGATCCCAAGAGAGACCCATGCCGCTCACTTTCCGCTGTCTTAGCATCCTCATTCCACTTTCGCTCGGGGTGGCAGTCCATGCCGATCCGGCAAGTCAGATCTTCACCGGAGCCCAGTTGCCGGAGACGGTTCAGGTCGCAAAAGACAAGGACCTATTCGTCAAGGTTTGGAGTTCGCCCGACACGAAATATGCACTCAGTCAGGACGGCACTCGAGTCGAGATTCGTTACGAATCGGGTACTGAGGCCGCTCGACCGCGCTGGAATACAATCGGCAAAGTGTCATCCCCAACAGGATCGATCCGCTTCGAGGCCAATGCCGAGAGGGCAACGAGGCATCCATCCCCCGCTCTTCTCTTGATCACGGAGGACGAGAAGTTCGAGCCCAAGGCCGAAATGGACATCCTCCGAGGTCGGCTCGATACTGCGGCACCAACTGCGGACTTGCGACGCATGAAGATCCGCACCAATGCGGAGGGGGCGGGCTTCCGGGCTCCCGAGAACGTCCAGGCTTGGAAGGATCGGGCCGAAGCCGTTCGAACTCAGTTGCTCGTCACTCAAGGGCTTTGGCCCCTCTTCCCGAAGACCGATCTTAACCCCAAGATCGGAGGCATGCTTGATCGCGACGGGTACACCATTGAGAAAGTGGTTCTTGAGACGATGCCCGGCTTCACTCTGAGCGGGAATCTCTATCGTCCCAAGGGTAAGGAGGGCAGGCTACCCGGCTTGCTCTGCCCTCACGGACACTGGGCGGATGGTCGGGTGAATGAGACGGTCCAGCAGCGCTGCATCGCGTGGGCAAAGTTAGGCGCGGTGGTTTTCATGTATGACATGGTGGGCTATGCCGATAGTAAAGAGTTCAAGCATGTCTTCTTGAACGATCGCCTCAATCGTTGGGGCCTGAGTCTGGTCACGCTCCAGACGTTTAACAGCATCCGGGCTCTCGACTGGCTGTCGAGTCTGACGGATGTTGACCCTGCCCGGATCGGTTGCACAGGTGAGTCGGGCGGGGGCACCCAAACGTTCTTACTGACCGCGATCGACCAAAGGATCAAAGTCGCCGCTCCGGTCGTGATGGTTTCCGATAGCTTCCAGGGGGGCTGCGTCTGCGAAAATTGTGCGGGATTAAGGCTGGGGACAGATAACGTCGAGTTCGCAGCTCTCTGCGCGCCCCGACCGATGAAACTGGTCGGAGCCACCGGCGATTGGACTGCGATGACGATGACGAATGCCTACCCTGCTCTGATGGGTGTCTATTCTCTCTACGGTGCGCCCGATCGGCTCTCAGCCGACGTTTATGACTTTGAGCATAACTACAATCAAACGACACGCAACTCCGTTTACGCCTTCATGGGGAAATGGCTCCTGGGCATCAATGATCCCGAGAAGACGCGTGAAGGGGCTCAGACGATCGAGAAGCCTGAGGATCTGTTCACGTTCAACAAGGAGAATCTCGCACCCTCCGACCTGAAGACGGTCGATCAACTTGAGAGAACCTTGATCGACTTGATGCAGCGGCAAGTCGAGAAGTTGGCACCAACGAGTGTCACCGCCAACTGGGAGGCCTCACGAGACTTACTCCTCAAGGGGCTGACTGTCCGTTTGGGACACAAGAACCCAAGTCCCGGTGAGTTGGTCGGCCAGAAGGTCCGGCGGGTGAGACGACACGGACTCCTGATTATCCACGAGACCGTAGGTCGCAAGCATCAGGGCGATCAAATCCCAGTGGTTCGCCTCATTCCGGAGAAGGCGACCGGTCGTTCGACAATAATTGTGAGTGAACGAGGCAAGGCCGCCTTGCTCGGGCCGGACGGCACACCGAGCGGGTTTGTGCAGGCACTCCTCGATCGCGGTCAGGAGGTTATTGGATTCGACCCGTTCCTTGCGGGCGAAGCGTTTGATCCAGTGACCGGTGCAAAGTCTCGTCCCCAGACTGTGCACTTCGATACCTACAATCCATCACTGGCAGCCGACCGGATCCAGGATCTAGCCACAGTACTGGCGTGGGCGGGATCGCAGCCCGAGGTTCGAGAGGTCAGTCTCTTTGCGAGTGGTTCGATTGCGCCGCTCGTTCTGCTGGCGAGGCCTACTTTGCCGGGACTCGCTCGGACGGTGATCGACTTGGATGGCTTCGACTACGGCGATGGTTCAGGAGCGATTCCTAAGGGTATCGACCTTCCTGGCTGCCTCCAGTTCGGCGGACTCAAAGTTGCGACCGCTTTGACCGCTCCTCAGTCTCTCTGGTTGGGGGGGCATCCCGGCAGCTTCGATCGGGCATGGCCGATCAAGTCCTATCAGCTCGCAGATGGGTCTCAGCTCTTGAAGCTCCAGCCGAATTCCATCGACCTCGCCGATGCTGCATCTTGGATCGATACCGGCGAGGTCAAATGAGAGGGCGATTGTGGACGTTCGGTGACTCGTGACCTAATTCAGGTCGGCGACGAGTGGTCCTGCGAGTCCCCGGTGGAAGAACAGCTTTCCGGGGAGAGTTGGCATGAATGAGCTGGGGACCCACGGGTCGGGGCCGTAGCGCAAGGTCATCCAGAGGCTGAGCCCTTGCCACTGCATGCCACGATCGAAGACGCCGTCGGCCCCACCAATGATCCGATCGGCCTGGAGGAAAAGTCCTGGGCCGATCGTATTGGCAAAGGCGGGTACAAGGGTGGTTCGACTCTTAAAGCTTGTCAGGGCGTTCTGCTCAATCGTCAGTGGGTGGAGCATCGCTCCGATCCGATGGGTCTGCTTTTTCCACTCGTCAAGTGTGAACTCAGCAGCGAAGTGGGGCTCCCAGAACGCAATGTGGCAGACTCGGCCAATACCGAAGATCACCGACAGCTCGGCTCCTTTGGCTTTCAGGTCAGCGATCTGATCGGCATAGTTTGGAAGCGAGTCCTTGGTGGCAAAGTGGCGCTGAGCGATCGGGACCGTCAATGCACCAAGTGGGCCGTAAAAGGCGGCCTGCATCGCGTATTGGAATGCGCCTGGATTCGTGGGAGGAAGCGTATCCCCTTCGCGATTTGACCACTCGTCCATGTTGAATCCATGGACATGATCACACGGGATGTTCCACTCTTTGAGGAAGTAGACCGCCCACCGGTACATCCCCATCGGGCCGACAGGCAAGATCAAGGCTGAGGGTCTGCCCAGTTCGCGTGCCTTGCGGATCGTCTGGGCAATCTCGTGGCCGAGCATCACGTCGAAGTCCTGGGTGCTCTCAGTCAGGATCAGTTCGAAGTCCGGATGCCACCAAGGCTGGCGGACCCCGATCGATTCTGGAGTGTCGGATGCACATGCATCAATGAGACCGAGGTCCCATCCCTTGGGAAGGAACCCCTCCATCATCGAGCCGGCGAAGGTCGTCAATAAATTCATGACGCTGCTCGATCTGTTTGGAGAACGACACGCGATAAGTGACGAACCGGATCGGATGATCCAGGAGGCGGACCGAGCCCTCTACCAGGAGAAGTCCGCTAGAAGTAACGTCGTCTGGGGCTGGGATCCAGGTCGTCCCTTACCGATCTCAGGGGAATCCCTGATCCCAGACCTGCTGACAAGTCACTCGATGCGCTGAAGTTTAGGGAATTGTGACGACGACCTTACCGTGGAGGGTTCCGGCAGCGTCGATAGTGTTCTGCTCGAGGAGCTTTTGAGCGTTGCTGACCTCCTCTAGTGGAAAGGTTCGACCGATCAAGGCCTTGAGCTTTCCTTCGCTGGCCCACTGGGCGAGTTCTACAGCCGCTGTACGTTGCTCCTCGGGAGTGGCATTGAACATGGCAAAGCCGATCAAGGCGCAATTGCGAGGGTAGAATGCACCCAAGGGCAGGATCGGCTTTGCGGTCCGGCCAGCCATCAGGATCATTCGGCCACGTTTGCGCAAGAGCGGGATGCTGATCTCAAGATTCGGCTCGCGCTGGGTTTCGTACCATACGTCGACCCCATCGGGGGCGAACTCACGGATCCGGGCTGGGATGTCGTCGGTCTTGTAATTGAGTGCGAGATCGGCTCCGAGTTGCGTGCTGAGGGCAACCTTGGCGTCGCTTCCCGCAGAGGTGATGACCTTGGCTCCAGCGGCCTTGGCCATCTGAACGACCATCGAGCCAACCCCCCCTGTTCCACCAGGGACATACACCGTTTCGCCAGACGCGAGCCTGCCGAACTGGAATAATCCGAGGTGGGCGGTAATCCCGGTCAATGCCATCGACGCCGCATCTGCGTCTGTCACCGAGTCCGGAGTCTTGTATAAGTACTCCTCCGAGATCGCAGCGAACTCCGAGGTGCAACCTTGGCGTCCCAACAAGCCATTGTTTGAGCCCCAGACTCGATCGCCAACCGCAAAGCGTGTCGTTCCTGGCCCGAGAGCTTCGACCGTTCCTGCCACGTCGGTGCCGACGATATAGGGGAATGCCAGCGGCATCGCAATCATACCAGACCTGACATAGAGATCGATCGGATTGTAGGAGACTGCATGAACCTTGACGAGGACTTCGCCGGCTTTCGGGGAAGGCTTGGGGAGATCGCCGATTTTGATCGACTCGGCGGGACCGGTTTCCGTCACAAAGGCAGCACGCATGGTGTGATCCTTTCAGGATATAAAACGTGTTTCTTGAATAAGAGCTTAATCCCTTTCAAACGACACAGATCTGGATTGCATCGCCTTCAACCCGGACCGGATAACTACCGATCTTGGTTCGAGGGCTATCGAGCCAGGTGCCGTTTTCGAGGCTGAAACGCCATCCGTGCCAGAGAC
Organism: Isosphaeraceae bacterium; assembly: GCA_025356475.1. Taxonomy (GTDB): domain Bacteria; phylum Planctomycetota; class Planctomycetia; order Isosphaerales; family Isosphaeraceae; genus JANXSX01. The sequence continues at coordinate 239,897 of JANXSX010000150.1, forward strand.
ACGTGACGCTCTTATCAAAAATTACTCCCTCGCAGAGGGGGGCACCTTGATGGGGGCAGGCATTGTCGAGTGCGTAATAGGACCCTTCGTCGAAAAACAAGGCGATTTCCCGGCCATCAATTTCGACACAGACCCCACGCCCCTCGATCAACTCACCGACTTGGGCCACAGTTCGGTACGAATGCTCGGCCAAGAGTTGGCTCCATGTATCAGATTCGAGACCAGTGAGGCGTCCGTCGGTGAGAGTATGAGATCTTCCGGGGTGCCCGGGCTTCTCGTCAACGCGTCATTTTCGCATCATAACAGACGAACGGCGTCGAAACAGGCGGTAGCCTCGACCGGTTGGGAGTCTGGCTGATGGACGAGACGCGATTCCTTTGTGTTTTTTGCGGTTCTTCGATGGGTGTTCGATCAATCCATGCCGAGATGGCCGCGAGAGTCGGATCCTCGATCGCCCGAGAAGGGCTTGGGCTGGTTTATGGCGGCGGTCGTGTGGGACTGATGGGGGTCGTCGCCGATGCGGCTCTGTCTGCAGGCGCTCCAGTGATTGGGGTTATTCCTGAGCATCTCTCGCGAAAAGAGATCGCTCACGCAGGGCTCACGGAGCTTCATGTTGTTGAGGATCTGCATCAACGTAAGGCGATGATGGCCAAGCGCGCATTCGGATTCTTGACCCTCGCCGGTGGGATCGGCACGTTCGAAGAGTTTTTTGAAATCCTCTCCTGGGCGGCACTCGGCCTCCACGCCAAGCCCATGGGGGTCCTCGACACCGAGGGAATCTATGGACCCCTCAAAGCCCTGATCGCCCACTCAGTCACCGAAGGCTTCACCCGTCAGTCGTACGCGGATTTGATTACCTATCGTAATGATCCCGAATCGCTCGTGGCCGAACTCGCCCGCCAGCGCCCGGAACCCCTCAAATTGCGCTGGTCGTGACAAAATCATTGACCATCCAGTTCACTTCGACGATAATTCGATAGAAATCGAAATAAGCGTCTGGAGCGGGCGAATGAATGATGTGTTCAAGGCATTGTCGGACCCGACTCGACGCGAGATCCTGCGATTGCTCGCCAGTGGCGAGCAAACCGCAGGGGATCTCGCCAGCCGATTCGACATGACCAAACCGACGGTCTCGCATCACTTTAGCGTCTTGAAAGCAGCGGATCTGGTGCGGACTCGGCGGGAGGGGCAGCAGATTTTCTACGCTCTGAACACGACCGTGATGCAGGACGTCATGACGCGGATTTATGACCTCTTCAAGGTCGCGGACGAAGATCCAAGCAAAATCGGCCCAGCCGGGCCAAAGGACGATGCGTGATGAGTCGGGTCCATTGGTTTTGGTGGGTGGCGATCGGCATGATCGTGTCCGTTGTCATGCTAAATGTCTGGATCTTACCTGGCCTACCGGAGAAAGTGCCGACCCATTGGAACATCAAAGGAGACATTGATGCCTATGGCTCGAAATCGACCTTGTGGCTGATGCCTGGCATGATGGTCGGAATGTTCGTAATCTTCGCGGTGATCCCATTGGTCTCGCCCAAACCGTTCGATCTCGACTCAACCAAGGCCCCGTTTCGGCAAATGATGCTGATCACGGTCGCGCTGATGGGTTACATCCAACTGATCGTGGTTGCGGGAGCATCCGGAACGATCTTGAGGATCGATCGAATACTCGTGGCGGGGATCTGCCTGTTCATGGCGTTGATGGGAAATCTGATGGGCAAGATCAAGCGAAATCTCTATATGGGAATCCGCACGCCTTGGACAATTGCCAACGACCGTGTCTGGGCAGACACTCACAGATTGGCCGCGTGGCTCTTCGTCGCAGCCGGCCTCTCGGGAATTCTCATCAGTCTATTTTGGGAACCGATTATCGCACTCGCCCCAATTTTTCTCGCCGCGATTGGATCTGTTGTTTACTCCTATGTGCATTACAAACGCCTGGAACGCAGCGGGGGTCTTGAATAAGAACGCGGAGACTCAATCGGTGAGAGTCAAGAACCCCTAACCTGGTTCTTGGACCGGCTTGTTGTCACTTTCCAAGGGACAGCGTCGTGCCTACGGTCGCCACATCTTCAGCAAGGACGAACCCCCGCAGACGAAGCCCATAAACCCGAACCCACCTCATAAGATCCAGAGGGAGAGCCGCGCCTGGGCTGAGTCCGTCTCAGGTGCGGCAAGTGCTTGAAACGTGCGATCGCTTGTGAGAACAGCGAGAGCAACCCCGGCCACGATGAGATGAGCCAGGGCGAAAACGGCCAGGGAGGCAGGATTCTCGAACGGCCGTAATCGCCAGTCGTTCAGTCCCACTCCGAGAACCCAAAGCACGGCGTAGCTGAGGCATACTGCAAAAGCGACGTTGCGTTTGACGATGGGCATCCCGTCGCTCCCCACGTAACCGTTAGGGTTCCCCTCACGACCTAAAGTGCAGGTCGCCCGGGTGCATCATGAATCCAGAAATGCTCAAATCGCCGAGGTATAACCACCATCGACTGCCACGGCAACTCCGGTCACGTAGTCGCTGGCGGGGCTTGAGAGCCAGATGGCGGTTCCGGCAAGGTCGGCGGGCTTGCCCCAGCGGCCATGGGGGATGCGGACGAGAACTCGCTCATGAAGTCCAGCGACTTCTACGCGGGCCTTTTCGGTTAACTCGGTATCGATCCAGCCGGGAAGGATCGCGTTGACTTGGATATGGTCAGGTGCCCAGGAAAGCGCCAGGCTCTTGGTGAGCTGGACGATCGCTCCTTTACTGCTGGCGTAGGCGCTCGCGAAGCTCGACCCATAGATCGAAGTCATGCTGCCGATGTTGATGATCTTCCCAGCCCCAGCCGATTTCATGGCGGGATAGGCGGCCTTGGACATCAGGAATGCACTCGTCAGATTGACGTCCATGACCTCCTGGAATTCGGCGAGCGAGAGGTCCTGGGGCTGCTTGCGAATGTTGATCCCAGCGTTGTTGATCAAGATATCAATCCGACCCAGGCCCTCGACGATCTGTGCGATCGCTGCGTTGACCTGGCTCTCCTTGGCCACGTCACAAGTGATGGCAAGGGTCTTGACCCCTGTCTCATCGGCGATTTTCTTGGCTGCCTTGGCGCTCTTCTCAGCGTTACGGCCGACAATTGCAATGTTGGCCCCCTGGCCGGCCAATCCAAGGGCCATCCCCAGGCCGATGCCGCCGTTTCCACCCGTGACGATCGCGACTTTGCCGGACAGATCAAATAAACCCTTCACCGCTACCTCGCTTATGTCTGGGGTCGGGGGAGTTCGGCTGCCGCTCAGGCTGTTCAGGGGACTCGATTCAACAGCCAACTCGGAGCAAATTGCTCACGAGGGCTATCCATTTGACGGCACTGATGGAACCGAACTCACTGATGACTCAGGCCTCGGGCGTTGTGCCCGACGCTCTGGGGTCGCATAATATTGGCCGACCATCTCAGAGTAATCATGGGTGGGGTGCGACGCAACATGTTGGGCCTCATCGGCTCTGGTCGATCTACCTTCCTGCTCAGCATCCGCTCTCTGAGAATTAGTTCCAATCTTACGCCGCCTGACGCATTCTCGATAAGGCTTGAACCTCAATGCCCGACCCGCGATGGGAAGCCCTGGCCGATATCCTGATCGGCCACTCGACTAAACTTAAGGCCGGTGAAACCTTGCTGGTCGAGTGCTTCGACCTAGAGGACAGCACCCTCCCTCGCTTGCTCGTCAAAAAAGCTGCCCAGAAAGGGGCGAACTGCCTGGTCGAGACCAAGGACACCAGGGTCGTTCGCGAACTCATCAAGCAAGGCAGTGAAGCCCAGATGAAGCTCTGGGGCGAGTACGAACTCCACCGCATGGAGTCCGTCCAAGCGTATATTGCTCTCCGAGGGGCGCGTAATATTAGCGAGATGTCGGACGTCCCCAACGACAAGCTTAATCTCTACAACACGCATTATTTGAAGCCTGTCCACTTCGATCGACGGATCAAGCATACGAAGTGGTGTGTGCTCAGGTTGCCGAATGCCAGTATGGCTCAGCAAGCGGGGATGAGCACCGAAGCCTTCGAGGACTTCTACTTCGAGGTCTGCAACCTCGATTATCCCAAGCTCGCCAAAGCGCTCGAGCCGCTGGTGGCGCGGATGGACGCTGCAAAAGATGTCCACATTCTCGGTCCAGAAACCGATCTCCGGTTCTCGATCGATGGGATTCCGACAATCCCGTGCTCTGGCGAGATGAACATCCCTGACGGAGAGGTCTTCACTGCTCCTGTGAAGGACTCGGTCGAGGGAACGATTCGGTTCAACACGCCTACGATCTATCAGGGAACCTCCTTCGACGGCATCAAGCTCACGCTTACCCAAGGCAAGATCATTGAGGCGGATTGTAGCGGTGGTGACGCCAAGAAGCTCCGCCGGATCTTGTTCGAGACCGACGAAGGCTCGTCTTACATTGGCGAATGGTCGATTGGTTGTAATCCTCGGATCCTACAACCAATGCGGGACATCCTGTTTGATGAGAAGATCGGCGGCAGTTTCCACTTCACTCCTGGGAACGCTTACGACGAGGCTGATAACGGCAATCGTTCCAAGGTCCACTGGGACATGGTCCAAATCCAAAGACCAGACTACGGCGGCGGCACGATCGCGTTTGATGGCGAGATCATTCGGATCGACGGCAAATTCGTGCCCGAGGATCTGAAGGTGCTCGATCCCGACTGAGTTTTCGCAATCCCCAGAGGAATTGGCTGATGATCAAGTCTCTCGACCAAGATCACTCTGATCGCAGAGTGCGTACGGTATGTTTATTGATCCTGACGATGATCGCGTCTGGGATGGCATTGACCGAGTTCCGCGGTGTTTTGGTTCCGTTCGTGTTGGCGGTCTTCTTCTCGTATTGCCTGGCACCGATCATTGATTTTCAGGTCAAGAAGCTCAGATTTCCCCAAGGGTTGGCGATTGTGGGGACGGGGTTTCTGGGACTGGCAACCTTGGCGGTGCTTGGAGTTTTCCTGTCGTCATCGGTCAGTCAAATGTTGGCCCATCAGACGGAGTACCAGCAGCGATTCGCCGCGATTAACGACTGGCTGACGACCCGGTTCGGAGGCTCATCTGGTCCCGATGGGGAGTCTCGCCAGTTCATTAATCTGACGGAAGAAACCGTGCGATCGTCAATGTCGACGGTTCTGGGCGAGATCCTCAACCTGATCTCGAGCGGAGTGATCGTCGGAATTTTCGTGCTCTTCCTACTCCTGGGCCGATCGACTCGCTCTGAAGGCCAGAGCCGTGGCTTACTCGAAGAAATCGAACGCAAAGTGATGCGGTTTATCAGCGAAACAGTCTTCTTTGCCGCTTTGACAGGTGCATTGGTCGGGGCCACGCTCACGCTTCTAAGAGTCGAATTTGCCTGGGTCTTTGGCTTCCTGACCTTCTTACTCAACTTTATCCCGAGCTTGGGGTCGTTCATCGCCGTGTTACTACCACTGCCGATGATCCTGATCGACTCGCATATGTCGGTCGGCGCGAAAGTGCTAGCTCTCGTGATTCCAGCGACCGTGCAGTTTGTGATCGGTAACATCATTGTCCCCAAGGTTCAGGGCAAGTCGCTCGACCTCCATCCGGTCACGGTAATGCTAGCCCTGATCTTCTTCGGACAGATCTGGGGAATGGTCGGCGCGTTTCTGGCGACTCCGATCACGGCAGTGATCAAGATCGTGTTCGAACGCATACCAGCTACAAAACCGGTTGCCGATCTCCTTGCAGGAAACCTGGCATTCCTCAGTCAGACGGAAAGTCTGATCCTGGTGACGAAGGAGGCCTGAGCATCGTGCCCAGAGGTTCGTTCCAATATTCGCCAAGTGAATATCTAACGACCTATGGGCGTCTTCCAGACAAAGTGCCCGATCATCAATCCGGCAACGAACGTTGCGAGCTGGGCCAGGATCACGAACATCGACCAGTAGAGAACCACGGCTCGGGGAATCGTCACATCGCTCCTCCTTCCGCTGGATCGGGGAGCGGCGATCGCCTCGGGCACGGGGACTTCGAACTCGGGTAACTCGGGGGCAGACCTGGTTTCGGGGTTTGGATCGGATGTGAGGTGGCTGAGGTCGGGGAGCGGTTCTGATGGAAGCTTGGGGACCGCAGATTTTGCGGCTTGTAGGGGCTGCGCGGTGTTGATTGAAAGATTCAGAGAATCGTCGCCGGTGAGGATTTCGGCAACGTCGGGGGAGTCGGAGACTAGCGGGCCGTCGTTGGGTTGGTCGGGGTCGGGCACAATCAGCCGTTCTTCGCACCTTGGGCAAGCCACGATCGTGCCAATGCGTGCCGGGCTGATGGCCAGCAACTGGCTACATTTGAAACAACGGAAGCGAACTTTCTCGACAGGCATAGACGTTGTCCTTGATGACCAGCTACGTTCGATTGAGGCTCGTGGAGTTTCCAGCGGGTTCCGCATGCTTGACCTGTGAATGCGAAGTGTCAAAATGACGATGCGAGTCAAATCCCGACCTCGGAGTAGGGACACCCAGGCATGATGATCCGCGTTACCTTCGTTTTCCTGGTGATGCTCACTCGACTGGGCGCTGATACGGTCGTACTCAAGAACGGCCTGGTTCTGCGAGGGACTGTCGATAAAGACAACACGATTGTCTCAGTTTTCGACGGAATCAAGCGAACAATCGTGAAAGACACGCGAATTCAATCGACCGAGGTCAAGGATTCGTTCCCGAATCTCGAAGGCTTTCAATACTACCAACCGCTAATCCAGCACGGTGGTTCGATGCCGGCGTATGCGATTGAGATTCAGAGCGAGCCTTGGGACAAGAATGGGCGACGCCGATTCAGCTATAAAGGCCCCAAGCCGACCAAGCCGATGACCCAGGCGATCAACTTCCTCAACCCTCGCTTCGCCAAGTATCGAGGCGTCGATGGCTTTTGGTTGGGACAGATCTCGACCAACCAGATTCCTCGACCGACGATCATGGAACTGTTACGAGTGGTCGACAAGGCGAGTCAGGCCGAACGATTGAGGGCAGGTCGATTCTTGATCCAGGCGGAGATGTACCCTGAGGCCAAGGCATCCCTCGAAAAGCTGGCTCTCGACTATCCCGACCTCAAAGAGACGATTGAAGAGGTGAGGAAAACCGTCTGCGACCTGGAGGCTCGGCAAATCCTTGATGAGCTAACTTCGCGACGGCGCGGCGGTCAACCTCGGAAAGTCCTAGCCGGTCTCAAGGCGTTCCCCGCTAAGGATGTTAGCCCTGAAATTCTCTCGGATGTTCAAGAATTATTGAGTAAGGACGAGGATCAGGCCGAGGCCGACCGTGCGCTTGTGGGGCTCGTGCAGATGCTCGCCGACGAGTTGATCCCGAAGGTCTCTGAGGGGTGGTCGCTCGCGATTGTTGAAGTGCTTGGCGCACTGACGGATGCGCCTGATGCCGTGCGGAATCGTGTGGAAGGGATGAACAAGCCCGAGGCAAAGACGATCCCGCAGAAGTTCGCCTTGGCGATGTCGGGTTGGGTTATAGGAGCTGATCTCGCAGTGTCCGACCTGGCAAAAGCCAAGAAGTTGTGGGAACTTCGAGGTTTGGTCACCACCTTGGTCAATAGTGCCAATGACGCGGAGCGTGCCAGGGCCTTGGCACTTTTGCAGGCTGATGACCCGGGAATCGATATCGTCGTCAGGATCATCGACCGTCTGGCCCCAGCTTCAACCACGTTGCCTGCGGAAACCGCCCTCGTCGAGAATGCCCCTCGATCGGCCCGGATCGAGACGAAGCGAGTCCTGAACGACAATAACGCTCAGCCCACGGAGTACATGGTTCGACTACCGACCGATTATAGCCCATATCGGCAGTACCCGACCGTCGTGGCGCTCCACATTGGCTTTGGGCCGGCGACAGCGCTCAAGTTCTGGGGTGAAGAGGCGGACAAGCGTGGATACATTGTGGTCGCACCGGAATACAATACTCCGGGGCAACGCCCCGACTATACCTATAGTATCTCGGAGCATGCCGCCGTTGAGCTTGCTCTTCGCGATGCCAAGAAGCGGTATAACATCGATTCGGACCGGGTGTTTCTGGGGGGACAAGTCCTCGGAGCGAACATGGCCTGGGACTTCGGGCTTGCCCATCCCGACATGTTTGCGGGCGTGATGGTCGTCTCAGGAATACCTGCTAAGTATGTGAACAAATACTTGCCGAATACGGAGAAAGTACCACTTTATGTGGTCGAGGGAGACCTCGCCCCGTCCGCCAACGAGATGATCTTCGGGGTTATCCTCAAGCCTATGATCAGCCGGGGCTGGGATGTGACCTATACCGAATACTACAAGCGTGGCATGGAAGACTTCCCCGAGGAGGTGCCTAGCCTCTTCAATTGGATGGATAAACACAAACGTGAACCGTTCCCCAAAACTTTCAGCGGCATCACTGCCCGCGCGAGCGACGACCGCTTCTATGGGGTTGTGATCAAGGAGTTTGCGAAAGATACCATTGTCGATCCATCCGCCGTGGAACCACTCGGGAAGAATATCACCAAACCGGCAAAGATCGAGGGAAAGCTGAGTGCGACGGCGAACCTGCTGAACTTGACTATGACCGGGGTGAAACGAGCCGATATTTGGCTTAGCCCCAAGATGATCGACTTCTCGAAGAAGGTCGAGGTCAAGGTGAATGGCGATAAGTGGAAATTCAAGGGGATCATCAAGCCCGATTACGGGCCAATGTTGGAAGATTTACGCTTGCGCGGAGATCGAAAACAACTGTACTGGGCGAGGCTCGTGGTAAAATAAAATCGTTCACCAGAGCGGTATGTGAGAATTCCTCGAGGTGAACGCTTCCGCCTACTCCTGGAGCTTCGAGCTTGCCTCAACCTAATCCCCCAGCGTGGGTCCGCGACGCGATTTTTTACCAGATCTTCCCCGACAGATTCGCACGAAGCGAGTCGGTGGATAAGCCGAGTGGGCTTGCACCGTGGGGCGCGGTGCCCACCCCGCATGGCTACCAAGGGGGGGATCTCATCGGCGTGGCAGAGCGACTCGACTATCTCTCGGAACTGGGTATTAACGCGATCTACTTCACGCCGATTTTTCAATCGGCGAGTAATCATCGCTATCATACGCACGACTACGAGAAAGTCGATCCGATGCTCGGGGGTGACCTCGCGCTGCGTCGGCTCATTGATGAGGCTCATGCCCGAGGGATCAGGGTTGTCCTCGACGGGGTGTTTAATCACGCCAGCCGTGGCTTCTTCCAGTTCAACGACATCCTCGAGAATGGCCCCAATTCTGCCTATCTCGACTGGTTCACGGTGAGTGACTTTCCACTCCGCGCCTACGACTCGGAGACCCCACCGAACTACAACGCTTGGTGGGGGCTCCCCGCCCTGCCCAAGTTCAATATTCAGACCCCCGCCGTCCGCAAGTTCCTCTTTTCGATCGCCAAAAAGTGGGTCGACTTTGGGATCGATGGCTGGCGGCTTGATGTTGCCAACGAGATCGATGACGACGACTTCTGGCGTGAATTTCGCGACATTGTGAGGTCTTCGAATCCCGATTGCTACATAGTCGGTGAGGTCTGGCACGATGCAAGACACTGGCTCCAAGGAGATATGTGGGACGCGGTGATGAATTATTTGTTCACCCGTGCGTGCATCGCCTTCTTCCCCGCTGTCCAGAATATGGAGGTGTTGCACGGAACAACCCTCGCCAAGTCCGCCCCTCGCGGCGCTAGAGAATTTCGCGAGTCAATCGAACAATTGCTCGCGCTTTATCATCCCGATGTGACAGCGGCTCAACTCAATCTGCTCGATAGTCACGACATGGCGCGGTTCGTCTCGATCGCTGCTGAAGATACGTCCGCCTTTCGCCTTGCCACTCTCTTTCAGATGACCTATCCGGGCGTCCCATCCATCTATTATGGGGATGAGATTGGTATAAGTGGCGGTCATGACCCACTTAACCGAGCAAGCTTTCCTTGGCAACAGCCAGAGGCTTGGGATCGGGATCTCCTGAACGACGTCCGGCGTATGATCGGTTTGCGGAATGCCAATCCAGTTTTTCGAGGCGGTCGATTCGGGTTCGTCGATGTTTTCAACGACCAGGATGACGTGACCGCATACGTACGCACGCTCGACGACGCATTAGGGCTTGTGGTGATCAATCAAGGGTCGGAACCGAGGCAGGTCACCCTCGACCTGGCAGGTCGCATACCCCCCGGAGTAGAACTTCGAGAGGTTTGGGTTGAAGGGGATTTGTCGGTCGTGGACTCGAAGGTCAAATTGCTCCTCAAACCACGATCAGGCCGGGTCTTCTTGACCAAGGCCGGGCCCAACGTATGAGCGAGTATGATGTTCCTCCTGCCTGGCGAATGCCAGAAGGGGTCAACTCTGCGCTTTGGGAATATACCCACTCGACTCGGCTCGCCGACGATGAACCCAACTATTTCGCCAATCACCCAATGCATGTCCGCGATGCGCGACTACTTGACGAACGATTCGTCGAGCCTGGTCGGGTCGTTGATCTTGGCTGTGGAATTGGCCGACACGCCGAGCGATTTGCAAGGAGGGGGTTCCCGACCGCGGCGATCGACCTGTCTCGACCGATGCTGACAGCATTGGTTGAACGGACAAAGGGGCTGCCGCTTATGGCTGTCGAAGCCAACCTCTGCCAACTGACGTGTTTGCCCAACGCGACATTTGACTACGGGCTTTCAATGTTCAGCACACTCGGCATGATCCGAGGGCGACCGTTCCGTGCGAAGGCCCTCGCAGAGGCTGCTAGAATTCTCAAACCCGGTGCAATGCTTGCCCTCCACGCCCACAATTTCTGGCTAGAGTGGCGAGATCCCCAAGGGAGAGCTTGGCTCGCTGGCGAGGCGCTGAAGTTCTTACGGAGCGACCCCGACCTGGGAGACCGCCGCTTCACCTATCGGGGGGTCGTGGGGATGGAAGTCCACCTCTACCGATGGAGCGAGTTGCGTAAGGAACTCAACCAGGCTGGTTTTCGAGTCAAAGAGCGGATCGCTGTCGATGAGCGGACCGCCGAGCCGATCCGTTGGCCCTGGTTGTTCAACTCGGTTCGAGCTGGAGGATGGATTATATTCGCCCAGCGATAACACGTCGCCTCGATCGTGACGAGATGAGGCGACGCGTTGTGAGAGTCACGTGATATCAAAACAACTTGGTTTAGCAAGAATCATTTTTATAGACACGTGTACGAATTTAAGACAGGCCAAGCTTTCTCTGATTTGTTCCGTAAGAATTAGACCGTCGAGCGAGTGCAGACCGATCGGATAGGTTGGCAACCGCCGATCGGTAATTTGAGAAGGTCAGCTCAGTCTGTCGGTGCTTCGGCGGCCTCAATGTAACAGCCGAGCGGGCCTTTGGAGATGCTCATCCGAGGGTCTGCGCCGCAGGAAAGGACCTGCTCGCGCTTGAGCTCGGCCTTTTCCTTGTGAGTGGTGTAAACCACTGCTTTCCCGTGGGTGTGAATTTTGAAGGTCAGGGCTTCGGCCACAGGCGAGGGATGAGCAAAGAGTTGCATCAAGATGTCGATGACGTAATCGAACGTATGCTCTTCGTCGTTGAGAATGACGACATTGAAAGGGGGCAACTTCCGAGTTGTCGTCGAAGCCTGAGCCTTCTGCCGGCTCTTGGGTTCGGCGGTCGTGGTGACAACCGGTTCGGATTGCTCAGGCTCGTCGATTTGTTCAGTGCTCATGCGAATCCAGAAGAGTTATGTGTGAGCCCAGGCAGGGCGATGAATTTGATCGCGATTGTTTGTCGCTCGCAGCTTTCCCTAGTGAGTCGGCGGACTGGAGCGAGAGACTATAGAGACTATGGAGTTTGCTGGCTTCCTGACGAGAGATCACTGATCAACGAGAACAACCGCCGGTCCTCGGCAACCTGGTTGAAGTCAGAAGTGGTAGCATGGGTCGAATGGGAGGTTTGATGCGGTGACGCAGCGACCAGATCTTTGGCCCGGAGTCAATACCTACCCATTGCCACTCCCACAAGAAGGAGTGTGCGACGCTTGGCAGGGGCATGTGTCCCGGCTACAATGGTGGATTCTAACGAAAAATCGCAGATGTGGCCACATGAGTAGAAAGTCTTCAGCGATGGCGGGAATGAGTTCGGCAACGGCCCTGCGCAACTTGCAGCAGGCTCAGGCAGGAATGAAGAAGGCTCGACAAGCACTCCGTCAACTGCGAGGCGAGCCGGCGGTCGGAGATTTTACCGGTTCCGTCCTCAAGATTGGTTGGGAGAGTCTCAAGAAGGCGCACACTTTGATGGCGGAAATTCCGCTGGACGCCGCCAATGACGACGTACTGACCCGGCAACTGTCGGTCCAACGGTACTCAACCGCCCTCCTCGTCCGTTTGCGACGAGTTGTCCGGAACGAGCCAGGTGCCATCGACTTCGATGGTGACGACCTGGACGACGATGGGGATGAAGACCTTTGAACCGTCCTCCTTTTCGAGACCAAGGTCCTGGTCCAGGCCCCGGACCCCGGCGGCCTATGCCTGGGCTGGTGATTACTGGCCCTATCCCCCTACCCGACCGATCGCTCGACCCCGTTCGAGAGTTCCCCAGAGTGGCGATACGCGCAGCGGGCCACCACCCGTTTGTCTATCGCAAGATGATCATCGGACCAACTGGGGCAGCCCGCCCTTCCGATGGCGACCTCGTCCGGATCGTCGATCGCGAGGGACTTCCTGTCGGTTATGGACTCTGGAATAGTCGTTCCCAGATCGGTTTGCGAATCCTCTCGCACCGGATCGAGCCCCCCGACTCCGCTTTTTGGGACGAGCGGATCGCGCGGGCGGTCAGCCTCCGACGAGATCTGCTTAAGCTCGACGACGTGACCGATGCCTATCGGGTGCTCCATGCCGAGGCCGATGGACTCTCAGGCCTGATCGTCGACCGGTTCGCCGATGTCCTATCGGTCGAGATCTTCAGCCTAGGCATGTATCAGCGGATCGGGCCAATCCTGGCGAAGCTCTCGGAAAAGCTTGGGACCACAGGTTATCGTGTCCATGTCGACGAGCGGATCGCCCTGGCCGAGGACTTCCCTGGCACGGAACTTATCTCGCCGAAACTTCCGCCCAAAGTGACCATCCGTGAGAACGGAGTTCGCTTCAAGGTCCAGTTCGAGGGGAGCCACAAAACTGGGTTCTTCTGCGACCAGCGCGATAATCGCCTCGCCCTGACCAAGTTCACAGGCGATCAGTCTGTCCTTGACCTCTGTTCCTACAGCGGCGGATTTGGGATTTACGCCCTTACGAAGGGGGGGGCGAAAGAGGTCACTTGTGTCGACCTTGATGAGAAGGCGATCGCCATGGCGAAGGATAACGCCAACCTTAATCAGGTTCGGCCTACGTTGGTCCACTCCGATGCCTTTGGCTACATGCGGCAGATGGGTCTGAATAAGCGGTCATTTGGGGTGGTTGTCCTCGACCCTCCTAAACTGATCCCAGGCCGGCTCGATATTGCCCAGGGGAAGGGCAAGTACTTCGACATGAACTTCCTGGCCATGAATCTGGTCGATCCAGGCGGGATCTTGCTGACCTGTTCATGCTCCGGACTGCTCTCGACCGAAGAGTTCCTGGTCTTACTCCGCGCAGCAGCTCGTAAGGCTGGCCGTACAGCGCAAGTCCTTGCGGTTACTGGAGCTGCCTCCGATCACCCTGTCGGGATTGATGCCCTTGAAGGGGCGTACTTGAAGGCGATTTGGCTTCGAATGGGTGAGCGCGGGACCTCTCGCTCGGTTCTTGAAGACGGTCCTCTCGGCGGAGATGATGGCGACGATTGAGCCGGGCTTTCGATGGGGCTGGAAGTGGCGTAGGATGTCGCGACGGAATCGACGACGCGAGGGCCTGAGCCGTGGCGAGTCTGACGATCGAAAATTATGTGAAGACGATCTATCTGATCGCCGCAAGGCAGGGTGGGAGAGGCCTGGCTGCGACCGGGGCCGTCGCAACGGCTTTGGAAGTCTCACCTGGGACCGTGACCGGCATGCTCAAGACCCTCGCCGAAGCCGGACTTGCCACCTATACCCCCTACGAAGGCGCGAACTTGACGCCGGTCGGTCAGCAACTGGCGCTCAAGATTTTACGTCGCCACCGCCTCCTCGAGCTTTTTTTGGTGCGGACCTTGGCGATGCCTTGGGACGAGGTCCATGAGGAGGCGGAACATATGGAGCACGCGACCTCCGATCGACTCATCGATCGGATCGATGCATTCCTCGGGCTCCCGGCGGTCGACCCCCACGGCGACCCGATCCCTCGTGCGGACGGAACTCTGACCGAGCCTGGCGGCCAACCACTCACGGGCCTGGAACGTGGCAAGAAGTTCAAGGTCGTTCGAGTCGTCGACCAGGATCCCGCGTTTCTGAGGTACTTGACGGAATGCGGTCTTGACCTCAACGTCATTGGGGAACTCGCTGAAAACAGGCCTGAGAGTGGGGCGATCATCGTCAGGGTCGAGGCTCGGTCCGTGGCTCTCGGACTTGAAGCCGCCGGCAAGGTTCTCGTGTTCGCGCTTGATTGAAGGTGTGCTCACGACCGGAATGAAGACTCGTCGACCTGTCCTTCACGTTCGAGTCGAAACGCCGAAATATCGATTCGTGGCGGCCGATCCAAGAGGAGATCGACCATCGCTTCTGCCGTCCCCGGTGAGAGTTGCAGACCGGCTCTCTTATGTCCCGACGCGACATAGAGGTTGCGACAATTGGGTGCCAGGCCGAGATAAGGGCGAGTATCCTTGCTGCCAGGTCTCAAACCCGACCACGACTGTTCAACGGTTGCCTCCGCAAGTGGTGGGCAGAGTCTTACCCCGAGTTCATAGAGCCATTGTGTGCTCATTTCGCTCGTCTCAGAGTCGAAACCGACATCCTCTTCGGTGGCTCCGACAAGGATTCGCCCATCATCACGAGGTACGAGGTAGTTCTTGCCCCACTCGACAATATGCTGAAGGAGGGGTCGTCCTTCAGGGCTCTTGAGCAGGAGCATTTGGCCCTTCAAGGGGGGGGTGGGTACATCAACCCCCAACCCACTCATCAAACGCCCGGTCCACGCCCCCGCGCAGACAATCACTATCCCTACCTCCAAAGTCCCCGCACTCGTTAAGAGCGAATGAACCCGGTCTTCGACGGTTTGGAACCCGAACACTTCGATCCCCGGACGAAGGGTTACCCCCCGACGGATGCAGGCTGCAGCAAGTGCTCGCAAGTGCCGGGGATTGCGAATCTGGGCGCGGTCGGGCAGAAACCAGGCGGCGCGTAAGGTTTCTGTCAGACCTGGCTCAAGCTGGCGGATCGCAGCCGGAGTGAGTCGCTCATAGTTGATCCCTTCGACTCGCCACCGGCCCGCTGAGGTCTTAACCTCATTCTCTTCCTCGAGCGTGAAGGCGACGTCGAGTCCGCCCGTGCGCCGGAATCCATTATCGATGCCAGTCTCGTCCCGAAGTTCTTGCGACCACAGGGGATAGAGCTTTGTGGACCAGTTGCGGAGCTCGACCAGGGGACTCTTGGAAAGCTTGCTCGCCGGCGATGGAATGAGCCCCGCTCCAGCCCAAGAAGCGCCACGACCTACTTCCTCTTTGTCGAGTAATGTGGACCTAACCCCCTCGCGAGCAAGGGCATAGGCGATAGAGAGCCCGATCACGCCTCCCCCCACGATCACGACATCCTGGGCCATCATCGGTCCTTCGCTTGCGATCGCCAAGCTCGCTCGGTGATCCGGTACATCTCACGGTTCTCGCTCGCCAGCAGTAGGTCGAACCCGTCCCAGCAGATCGCCTCGATTCCTTCACCAATGTCTTTAATGGTGGCCACTTTCGTCCAGGTGAAGGGTCCCGTGCGAATGTAGATCCGCGCCTTCCTAACCGAGCAAACTGCCAGGAGTTGACCGTCTCGACTCAGGTCCGCCCCTGTCGCAGGTTCGACGAAATCCGCGAGCGTGCAAATCTTTTGGGGTACGGCTGGCTTGAGGAACGATGCGGGTGGTTGGATGGGGATCGCGTAGATCTCAGCGAGTTTGCCGTCCCGCCGCTTCGAGATTAGGTAGCCCGTTTTCCCCTCAATGAAGAGGCTCTCCGCATCGAATCGACCCGACTCGGGGAAGCAATAATAGGTCGTGAGGGTAACCTTGAGCTTCCCCTCGGGCTTCTTGTTCGGGTTTGGTTCATCGACCCGGTAGACACAACGCAACGGGATCCGGTTGCCGTTATTCCCGATATCCCCGATGTAGAGATGTCCTAAATCATCGGCTGCAATATCCTCCCAATCGAGGTTGGGAGCCTCGACCGGGAACTCACCGACGAGAGTCCCATCCCGTCGGACAGCATAGATCGTGGCATCGTTACCCGAGTCATTGTGGACCCAGAATATCCCCGGATACTGACGGCTGGCGACGATTCCCGAGGCTTCCGCAATCGGTTTATGGACGAGCCGACCGACAGGGCGTTCGAGCGCGGCGTCCACCGATGAGGAGGCAAAGAGGGCCACGGCAATCAAAAGCCCGAAGAGCAATTTCATAGGGATGATCAGCTCGGGGTGACGGAGGATCTCTCAAGAGTCTTGCGTCGTAGGGGCTTCGGCGTCAAACTTCATTTGTGATGGTTCCCTGCACTCCCTCCTGCACCTGTTGAGCGACCGATTCCGATGGAACAGCCCCAGATTCGACCCGGTAAGGTCCCTACCGATGCGGTGCCAGCGACTCGCGTCGTGGCCTTTTTTTATAATAGTGCTCAGGGCAATGCAGCAATCCAGCTTTTGACGGCCTATGGTCTCCCGAACGACCGGATGGGAGTCACTCCCCCCGAACGGCTCGATACAGGCCAAGGGATGGTGATTTCGATTGCATGCCCTGATGAGAGCATGATCCCCAAAGTGGAAGAACTCTGTCGCCAGCAAGGGGCTGAGATCCATCGGACCCGTCGTTAAGGCTCGCAGTGTATTTCTGCGGATCACTTCATGCAAACCCTGATTCTCTCCCAAAGCATCCAATCGCCATTAACCCCCTTGAGTGCCCATCCCATGCGCTCGATTCGTCTCGTATTGGCTCTGACTTGTACCCTCTCGGTCTTGGCACAAGCAGGTGAGACCCCGCCGGTCCCTTCCTTCGCCAAGGAACTCCCTAAGGTGAAATCGGGAGATCCGATCTTTCAATTCAATCAGAAAGATCTGACTGGGATGTACGTCTACACCAGCAAGAATAAGCTCGAAGATCCGCAGAAGGTCTTTACGGTCAAGGATGGCCTACTGGTGATTTCTGGCGAGGACCTAGGCGGGATCACCACGAAGGAGGAGTATAGCGATTACCACCTTGTGACCGAGTGGAAGTGGGGGGGAAGGACCTTCGCTCCTCGCGAGAAGGCATCGCGCGATTCGGGGATCTTGCTCCACTGTGTTGGTGCCGATGGTGCCGCCGGCGGTCAGTGGATGGAATCGCAAGAGTGCCAAATCATTGAAGGGGGTTGTGGCGACTTCATCATGGTCGGCGGTAAAAATAAGCCAAGCCTGACGTGTGAAGTCCGCATGGATGCGGGCCAGCCGTACTACGAGAAGGGTGGAACTTCAATCACACGTGACTCAGCTCGCTACAACTGGTGGGGTCGTGACCCCCTTTGGAAAGATGTCCTGGGCTTCCGTGGTGAGCGTGATGTCGAGGCCCCGACGGGCGAGTGGAACCGGATGGAAGTCGTCTGCGATGGTGATACGATCACCAACATCGTCAACGGCTTTGTCGTCAATGTCGGTACCAAGTCGAGTCTGACCAAAGGCAAAATCCTCATCCAGTCAGAGGGGGCCGAGATCCTCTTTCGCAAGATCGAGGTCCGGCCTCTCATCAGAAAGTGATCAAGCTGCTACTTCGGTGAACCTTACCTACTTTCGCTAATGGCTTCGAAGGAAGTTGGGAAGGGTGCTCGCTCTCTGGCAAAGCAGCGACACCTCGCTTAGAATACGATTGAGCATGCAAGCTTTCGCCCTCAGGGGAATTCGCTCAATCATGTCACGTCGACATCTCGCACTCGTTTGCCTGATCTTGCTGAACCTGACCCGCGTTGCCCAGGCTGACGACAATCCTGTCGTTCAGCGTGGGTTGGCGTTTCTCAAGAGCCAAGCTTCGGGCCTTGATTCCGGCGAAGGAGCGATCGCCGCACTTGCGTTGATCAAGGCCGAGACCCCTGCCACCGACCCAAGTCTGGCGAACTTGATGGGCAAGCTCAACGCCCGGTTTACTTCGCCGGGGACATATTCTCCGGGCAGGTCCGATGGTGCCGGAATTTACGAGACTGGCCTGACGATCATGGCCTATGCGAACCTCGACTCAGTGGCCTACAAGCCTCAGATCGAAGCGGCGGCGAAATACTTGCTGAGTATGCAAAAGGCCGGTGGCTGCTGGGATTACGGCCACGGCGAGAAGGGCGATACCTCGATCTCGCAGTACGCTGTGCTCGGACTCTGGGAGGCTGAGAACGCTGGCGTGGATATCCCTCCGTCAACCTGGGATCGGGCGGCGACTTGGTACCTTGCAAATCAGGGGGCGGGAGGTGGCTGGGTCTACCACCCAGGTGAAGGGGGTGACGAAAATATGTCGATGACTGCCGCCGGCACGGGGAGCCTCCTGATCTGCCAGCGCCAGTTGAACAAATATCGCAAGGCTGGCGATGCGATTCATCCGCTCCTGATTCCACTCGTAGCCGCGAATGTTGCGGGACGATTCAATCCCGACGTCTCAAACAAGCGGATGAATGAAGGAATCCAACGAGGTTTGGGGTGGCTCTCACGCAACTTCAATCCTGCCGGTAACGCGACCGGTCCCTCGGTTTTCTATGGACTCTACGGGGTCGAGCGGATCGGTGCTCTCGCTGACCGTGACACGCTCAATGGTGTCGATTGGTACAAGGTCGGCGAACGATATATTTCCGCGAGGCAATCGGGCAACGGTTCGTGGAACTCAGCCCACGGTGAGACCCCTAATACCGCGTGGTGTGTCCTCTTCTTGACGAAGGCCACGGCCAAAACCCTCGCCAAGATCGAGATCAATCGTCTCGGAGCGGGGACTCTGCTCGGGGGACGGGGCCTGCCGACCGACCTGTCGAGCCTCACAATTGCTCAAGGGCGAGTTGTCGTTAGGCCCATGAACGGCGCGGTCGAAGGAATGCTGGCGGTGTTGGAAGATCCCCGCGCGGCGAACGCGGACGCTGCACTCGCGGGCCTCGTCAGCCGTTACCAAGTGGAAGGTCCCGCCGCTCTCAAGCCGCACAAAGATCGACTCTCCAAGCTGATGTCCGACCCTGATCAAGGTGTGCGAAGGGTTGCCTGCTGGGGATTGGCTCGAATCGCAGAGATGGATGTTGTTCCTCGGCTCATCGTTGCAATCGGCGATCGCGACCAATCGGTGGTCGACGAGGCGCGTGTTGGGCTCCAGCTCCTGAGTCGTAAGATTGACGGATTCGGCCCCCCAAGCCCTGCGACTCCTGATCAGAAAGAGAAGGCCGCCCGCGACTGGAAGGCCTGGTACGATGGGATCCGTCCCCTAAGTGCAGAAACGGCGGACGACCTCAGCGGGTTCGACCCCCCCGTGAGGTCCAAGCCATGAGTGTTGCGATTGGAAGTCCCAAAGCTTTACGCGCAAACTCTGAGCCCAAAGTTCGAGGCGAGTCCGCTTACGACCGGGTCACGTCGTTCCTTATGGCCGCAGTCGTCGGGGCGTTCATGGTCGTCGGTTGGCTTGGTCTGATTTACATCACAAATAAAGCCTATAATGGCCGGGTTGCCGCCCCTCTTGAAATCATTGAGGTTTTTGGCGGTGGAGGGGGAACCCCAGATGGAACGGCCGGATCTACAGAATCGATCAACGTGCCCGGTGCGGATGCCTCAGCTCAAGCTTCAAATAATGAAGAGCAGCCCGCCGACTTTGAACAGCCCTCTGTCCAGTCGAATCCGGCCGCCATGCTCGACGCCGTCTCCGAAGCGGGGGCAACGCTGGCTGAGGTCGACCTTGGAGCTGTGATGCCGACAGGTGGGGCGGTTTCATCGGGCAAACGGGCCTCGAAGCTAGGAACTGGCGGACCTGGGCTCGGCTTCGGGCCTGGTGATGGCGGCGTGCCTCGCGAACAGCGATGGAGCGTTGTTTATAACCAAGGCCAGACCATCGAAGAGTACGCCAGGCAGCTCGATGCATTACGTGTCGAGTTGGCGGTTGTCGAGAATGGCCAGATGGTCTATGTCTCGAACTTTGCGGGAGCCAAACCGACGCGGCGATCGGGCTCGGGCAAGGGGGACGACCGACTCTACTTTCTTTGGCAGGGTCGAGGTCGGAAGGCCCCGGATGTTGCGCTCCTGAAGAGGGCTGGGATCGAAGTCGGTGAAGGTGCTCTCTTCCATTTCTACCCCAAGGGGGCGGAAGAGGTGCTGGCGCAACTTGAAGTGAGATATAAGGGGAGGCAACCTGCCGAGATCCGATCCACCCGCTTCAGCGTTGTCATCGCGGGCAATGGATACGGTTTTGAGGTCCTTGCCCAAGACTCACTCCGATAGTTCCTCGCTTCCGAAAACAAAGATTATCGACTCTTGTGGACTTCTGGATCACTTCATGGCCATCGTCGAAGTCCACCACGGGCAGGGTCAAGTTGAACGGGTGACCGTTTCCCGCGAGCAGCCGCTCGTTTTTGGGTCGAGTCCGAAGTGCGACATCGTGCTGGATACTCCGGGAATTCAACAGTTCCACGGTCGGATCAGGTGGGAGAAACGGCGCTATAAGGTAGACGCCTCGTCGGGGGTGGATTTTCTGGAAGTTGATGGGAAGAAGGTCAAGTCCTCAAGCTTTTATCAAGGCTCAGAGATTACCGTTGGTTCGTGTCGGATCTTCATGCTCAACGACACGGAGGGGAAGCCTCGTGACGATCGAACTCGGTTGCAAGCCCCTCCTAAGGCCGCTCCCCTCGCCAAGCCGCCGGCAACGCCGGACTGGCTGAGCGACCTCCAGGTCTCGCCTCCTTCATCGGAGATAGCCGTCCTTGATGAGCCGATGGTGCCTTCCCGGTTCTCCCAAGATCGAAGGGGTAAAGGCAAGGGGCCGTATGAAGGGCGTCTGGCCGCCCTTCGTGCCAAGTACGCGGCTTGGCGAGATGAAGAAGTGGCCCCCGGTCAAGAACGGGTCATCAGTTCTCCGCTGGTCGTTGCGCTTGTGTCCTCGCTCGTACTGCTACTCGGGCTGGGCTTCAGTCTCTGGTATATCATTGGCATCACGAATGCCCAGCGAGAGTTTGACCACGCCCTTAGCACCTACGACGACGCGGACTACCGCAACGCCATCACACGCTTCGATCGGTTCGCGACCAAGTATCCCGAGGACGAGCGTAACCAAAAGGCCAGGGTCTACTCCGCCTTTGCATCGGTTCGCCAGTTCGCCGGTGGGGCTGGTCCTTCGTGGGCCAACGCAATCAAGGCAACTCGCGACATGATCGGGAATGTCGGCGACCTCGAACCGTATCAAGATGTGAAGATTGACCTGGCCGACGTGGTCCTCCAAGCGGCCGAGGGGCTATCCGACAGAGCCAAGAGCGCGGCCGATCCCGCCGCACTGGCAGAGGCCGAGGGTGCAGTAACCTTGCATGCGGAACTCGCAGGCCAAGCCACCAAGACGCTCTACCAACGCTCGAAGGTTCCAAAAAAACTGGGAGAAGCCCGCGCAGCAGTATTGAAGTCAAGGGTCCAGAGTGAGGCGCTGGCTGCCATGGACCAGGCCTTGAAGGTGGAGTCAGTCAATGCCGTCTACACGGCACGCGATGCTCTGGTCGCACGTTACAGCGACCTTACTAACGATCGCCAACTCGTGACCAAGCTGACAGCGGCGAACGAGATCCTCCGGAGAAATGTCGTTTTCGATCCATCCTCGCGACCGGCAGAGACCATCACGAACCCCGACCCTCTTGGACCGCCATTGACTTGGGTCCTTCGCACTGCGCTGACACCCGCCGACCCGTCAGGTCCGATGGTATTCGCCCTGGTCGATGGAATGGCATTTGGTCTCGACGGACGAACGGGTGCTCCTCTCTGGCAGTTACCCGTCGGCCTGTCGAGTCCCTTCTCTCCACAGGCACTCGCGGGTCGTGACTCCGCAGCGATTGTCGTCGATGCGAAGACTGATGAATTACTTCGGATTGAGTCAAGAACTGGAAATCTTGTCTGGCGACAGTCGCTTGGTGAGTCGGTTGATGATCCCCCGCTGGTCCTCGGCAATCAGATCATCCAGACGCTACCAAGTGGCGGTTTGATGTTCATCGACCTGGAGACAGGGCAGGTTCAAGGGACCTTGAAGATCGGCCGACAACTCACGCGTTCACCGGTCGTTGACGAGGCGGGCCAATTCTTATACGTACTGGGCCGGGAATCGAATTTATTTGTGATCGCACGCGACCCTGCGAGTTGTGTGGCTGTCGAGTACCTCGGGCATGCCTTAGGTTCGCTCCCCAGTGCTCCTGGGAGGTTGGGACGATTCTTGATCGTTCCTGAGAATCACCTCCTCACGGAGAGCCGATGGCGCGTTTTTCTTCTTGAGGAGAAAGGGGCTAAGCTCCAGCCTTCCCAAGTTTTACCGATCAAGGGATGGACCTGGTCGTCACCATCCGCTTCAGGATCGACGCTTTGGGCTGTTGGCGATCGCGGAGGAGCTTCCGCATATGCAATTGGGCCATACGAGTCACGGACGCCGTTCACTTTGATCGCCGACATGCCGTCGGATGCCCGATCGAGTGGGCCTGCATATGTATTCGCCAAGAATGAACGTGAGGCCTGGGTCTCTTCAGGACGCTCAGCCCGGCTCGACCTGAATACCGAGGCTGGTAAGCTTTCCGAAGGGTGGACGCTCGCGTCGGCGGGGCCATCGGCAGGACGCATTCAACAAGCGGCCAAGCTCGCGGTTTTAACCCAGCAGGTCCCCGATGGCCCCGGGATCGGAGTTTGGGGCGTCGATCCCGAGACTGGCAAAGCACGTTGGCATACGGTGCTGGGTTCCCCTTGGCCGGTCCCTCCCGTCGAGACCGAATCCGGGGGCCTACTCTCACTGGCGACCGATGGCAAGGCTTTGGAACTTAGCCCGGAGCGAGTTCAGTCCGGCGGCTTCTTCGAGGCAGTCCTACCTACCCCTGGAACACTTCGCCTGGTCAACGACTCGCTTCGTCAATTGACGATTGGCGAACGAACAGTGATCATTCCTTCACCTGACTCAGATTCGATTCTGGTTCGACAGAAGCTAGGGGGCGACCTTCAGCGTATCGAACTTCCCGCTCCGCTGGGTGCCACACCGATTGCCTGGGGTGAAGATCTGTTCATTCCTGGTGGATCAGGACGTGCTTACCTGATCGATTCGGGCTCGGGTGCGTCTCGGGCAGAGCCGTTCGTCCCCTCATTCGATCGTTCCAAGCCGACCCAATGGAAAATGCCGGTGCTACTTGATGGGGATGGACTGGCGCTCGCCGATGCGTCCGGTCGCCTCCGTCGTTTTGAACGTCCCACTTCTAACAGGCCGAGGCTATCGCCTTCGGTCGAGGTCAACCTTACGGAAGCGATCGTGGGCCAGGTTGCAACGACAGGCAAGGCCCTCGTCGTTGTGACTTCCGACCAAAAACTTCGGTCCTTGTCGGCACGCGACTTCAGCCCCATCGGCGCTTGGGACCTGAGCGCACCGGTGACACAAGGACCGGCGTCCATTGGCGGCTATGTCTTCCTAGCCGACGCTTCAGGAACGATTCATTGTCTAGCAGCCGATGGCCGTCGGCTCTGGGCTGTCCAAGTTTCAGGGCCGGGCCTGTTCCTTCCTCCATTTCTGAAGGAGGGAATGGCCTCGTTTCTTGCTCAGGATGGACAAGTGCTGGTCTATAAGCTTGACGATGGAACGCTTTTGGATCGAGTCGGCTTAGGAGTGGTTCCATCGGGTGCCCCGTTGACGCCTGGAGACTCGGTCGTGATCCCTGTTGGCCTAGGAAGTCTTCGAACAGTCCGAGCGAACGCCTTGGCGGAGGAAGTTCGATGAGTGGGGTCGCCCGATCATCTTGGGTTCGCTCGTTCCTGGCGTGTGCGTTGGTGTCGCTGGGTGTGGTGAGCGTGTTACCGACGTTGAGTCAGGGGCAAGCTCCACAACGGAGTGCAGCGTCGCTCACCCGCTCGACCGACCTACTCAAGTCGGAACCATTCGACCGTTTGACTTTGATAGATAATACGATCATTGATGTTGAACCAGTCAGCCCTCGACCGATCCCCGCTCTCGATCCTACCAAGAAAGACAAGCCTCCAGAGGTTGCGCCCCCTCGACGGAAGACCAAGAACAAGAATGTCGAGCAAGCGGTCGAACTAGCCCGGGAGGAGGAGCTCAAGCGTCAAGAAGAAGCCGAATACTTTGTAATTCGGACCCTCGAAGGGGATATCCGCGACTACAAGGTCAAATATCGAAGTATCAAGAAGATTGAGTATTACGAAGATCTACTCCTCGCCGAAGCAGATCGCTTTATCAAGACACACGACTTCTTCAAAGCTTTTGAACGTATTATCTATGTCCGAAAGCGAGACGCATCTTGGCCAGGGCTTGATGATAAGGTGAACAAGCTTTTACTTGCGGAAGGCGAGACCGCCGTCGTCGAGGCGGATCACGACCGTGGGCTCCGACTCCTCCGGGAGCTTTACGGTCGAAAAAAGGACTACCCGGGTCTTGCTGAAGCCCTTGCTACCGCCTACGGCGGGCGGATTAGCCGGGCATTTGACGTAGGAGCCTACCCTCAAGGGCGAAGCGTGCTTCACGATCTGGAGCTCCTCGCCCCCGAACACCCTCTGATCAAGTCGGGTATGGATCGATTCGTCGCCAAAGCGAAGGCCTTGAGCGATAAAGCGGAGAAGTCCCAAGGTGTGGAGAAACTCGACCTCTGGACAGAGGCGTTGCGGATCTGGCCCAAGCTTGAAGGGGGAGCGTCCAAGTTCAAAGAGGCATTCGCCGCTGAGCCGACCTTGGCCGTTGGTGTTGTTGACGTGCCCCGACCACTGACTCCCTGGACTCGTTCGACCGCTTCTGCCCGAGCAGCACGACTTGTCTATCTGCCCGTGCTCGGGGGAATCAGTGAGGAGGCCATAACGGGCACATATCCCGATCAACTTGCTGCGAAATTCGATAAGGGAGAACTGGGGCGTCGGCTCACGATTGAGCTTCGGTCGGGCATCCCATGGTCGGATGGGTCGCGATCAGTGAGCGCCATTGATGTGGCACGCTCCTTAATCGATCGGGCCGAGCCTCGCTCGCCTGGTTACGACGCGCGTTGGGCCGATCTCTTGGATCGAGTAGAGACCCCAGACGAGTCTCGCGTCGAGGTCGTATTGGCCAGGGCAGTCCTCAATCCGGAGGCCTGGTTCTTGAACCCGGTCGGCCCGGCCCACGCCGATCGCGATGGGTTGGTTCCGATCCAGGGCCAGGGGCGTCGCGCGATCGGCGATGGGCCGTTTCGGCTCGAATTTGCGGACGCCAATCGTGGCACCTATCTCGCGAGTGGAACCGCCTCACCCTCAAAGATTCGGCGGGTCATCGAGATCCGTTACCCCGACTCCAAGTCCTCCTTCAGCGCCTTGATCCGGGGCGATATAACCCTGTTAGAACACGTGAACCCGGATCGTGTCGCGAGCCTCAAGACGACAACCGATATCGAACTCGGAACCTACTCACGCCCGAGTCTCCACCGAATCGCACTCGATGGTCGCAACCCCGCACTCCGGAATCGTACGCTCCGTCGCGCCATCGCCGTTGCAATCGATCGTAAGACGATTCTAGAGGATACTATCCTCAAGCACCCAATCGACGGAGTCAGTTTGCCCGCCGACGGACCATTTGCGAAGGGTAGCTACGCCGATGCCCCCGGCGTCAAGCCGATCGCCTATGACCCACTGCTGGCAAGAATGTTGGTTGCTGCGGCGAAACGTGAACTCGGGGGTGTGCCCCTGAAACTCAGATTCGAATACCCTGCCCAACCCGAGGCTCAAGCGGCTATCCCCAAGATCATGGAGATGTTCAAGCTAGCGGGGCTTGATGTGGAGGCGGTCGAACGCTCGGAGTCAGATCTCGAAGTGGAACTGCGATCGGGCAAACGGTTTGACATGGCCTATCGCATCAACCGTTGTGTTGAGCCTGCCAACGAGGCGGGCGTACTGATCTGTCCGGGATTCGACGCCGCTCCCGGAACTGCCCCGCTAGGATCAGTAGCCAGCCCTCGAATCTTACAGCTCCTGTTGGAGCTTGATCGAGCGGAGAATTCGCCTGCGGCCCGTGCTCTGCTCTTGCAGATCGATCGTGAGACCCGCGATGAGCTGCCGATCATTCCCCTTTGGCAGTTGCAGGATCACTACGCGTGGCGGACGCGACTCAAAGGGCCGCCGGAATCGACCGAACACTTGTATCAGAATATCTCCCTGTGGGAAATCGCGCCATGGTATCCACTCGACCTTTGGTGATCCTTGTCTTGTTGTCGAGTTCCGTCCTCGGTCAGGCCGCCAAGCCTAAGGTCGAGGCGATTGAACTCAAGCCTTATTCGATCATGGCTTCGCTCGGATTCGATGTGAAGACGCGGACCGATCCACGTGTTCGTGAACGGCTCGTCACCGAGTGGATGGCCATTGTTGCGAGGTTTGTGGGCATGCCCTGGCGTCTCCAGGTGGAAGAGGGGGATGGTCCCCAGCCAGGAACCCGGCTCGAGAATTTGGACCCTAAGTCTTTGGCAAATGCCTATTCCGGCTATGACAAAGGTTGGTTGATCCGGGTCGAATCCGCCACTCCGGGCTGGCTGTTCACCGGGCGTGAATTCGATGTTGCGACTGGTCGACTCGGACCGATCTGTCGGCGTTCTGCCCCCTATCCCGCCGATGCCGCTCGTGTCTTGTTAGAGCTATCGCTTGAGCTCTTCAGCCCATCGGCAACCATCGGTGAGTCGTCGGCGGGTGGGGTCAACATCACGGTTCAAGGGGCAGCCTTGCCCGCTGCAACGGAGCTTGGGCAAGTGGTTCGAGTGGGTATGGTCTTCAGCCCCCTGCGGATCTTTCAAAAGGCGGATGGATCAGTCCTCCGGATTGATGACATCCGCTGGACCTATTTGTCTGTCAAAGAGATTGATGGTTCCGTAGCGCGCTGTGCAATCGTCAGCGGCTTACGCGATCCATTCACAAAACGTGTGGAGCGCAAGCATCTGTTGGTCGCCCGGGGTGTGCGAGTTTCGGGTGCTCCCACGAAGCTCCGATTCATGATCCCAGGCGAAAAAGTGGCTCTGCCGGCCGCAGGATACGTGGTTTGGAGTAAGCCCTGGCCCGAAGGGTCCTATCGCGAGTTGGGAACGACGGATCGCGAGGGCCGTATTACACTCCCTCCCCAATTCGAGTCAGGCCTCTGTAATCTCCTCCTCCGGCAGGGTGCAATTGAGCCGATGGTCGAACTGCCAATGGTGCCAGGCGACATTCTTGAAGAACGCGTGGTCAATTTTCTGGCCAAGCCGGCGACGGTCCAGCTTGAGGCTAAGCTGGATGCCCTTCGCGACTCAGTGATCGACCTCGTCGCGATCCGGGGGCGACTCGAAGCTCGAATGAAAGCTCGCGCGGATGGGAGCGATTGGACGGGCCTCGAAGCGACACTCACCGAGTTCTCAGGTTTGACCCCTCGCTCGTTCTTTGCAGACGCGATCACCAAACTCAAAGAGGATGCGGCCCACGAACAGGCTGCCACCAAGTCGGCGATCCTTACCAAGACGGCCCAAGCCCAAATCGCCGATGCCGAATCCCTTGTTGACCGATACCTTGATGACGAAGTCTATCGGGCCTACTTTGATGCCCTCACGAGAGCCAAGGCCGAAGCGGCCAAGCCCGCCGCCGTCGCGAAAGGGATGCAGCCAGTTCTGGTCCTCAAGCCTGAGCCTGTCGCAAAGGAAACCGCGACAACTCCGCAGTCGAAGAGCAAAACGGCGACCGGGGTGGTCCCGTTCTAAAATGCACTGGAAAACGACAGGAAAGCACTCGGATCACGACTTGTTCTCAGCGTTCGCTGATGGTGTTGCGGTTCCAAAAAGCTTGGCTAACTTTGCTCCGCCCTTGAAGAGCTGCTGAAGTGCGGGTGTGGGGAGTCGATCGATCGAGTTGTACCACTGGGTCACGAGCTGAGTGAATTCGAGCATCTTTTCCAGTTGCTCCCGAGTGTAAGCGTCGTTCGGTCCTCCCGTGTTCGCCTCGGAGACACAGTGCTCGAGGAGTGCAATTGTCGGATCCATCTCGCGTCGACGCCGTTCCGCCATGATGACCCGAAAGGTTTCGAAAACGTCCTTCAAGGCTTCGAATCGGTCGCGACGATCACCAATGATATGGACGCGCCGAACAACCCCCCAGGTGATTAACTCACGAAGGCTGGTCGAAACGTTGGAGCGACTCACATCGAGAAGTAAGCTGATCTCTTCGGCGTCGAGCGACTCTGGCGAAACGAACAGCAAGGCGTGGACTTGAGCCATCGTGCGATTGATGCCCCAAGCTTGGCCCATCTCGCCCCAATGCAGCACGAACTTCTTAGCTGCGGGCGTAAGTTTCACTGTGGTCGGTCCTATCGATAATTTCTGTTCAGTACGAAATCTTAAAAAGCCCGGTCGAGTGAATCAAGAGACCACTGCGTGCCAGGTTGCTTCCAGCAAGCCGAGCATTTCGCGGAACTGAAGTCGTTCGAGCCGTTTCTCCAGGGGTGAGCCAGGGGAGCAATTCGCTACTGCGTTGAAGAAGACGGTGGGCTGCCAGCGCTCCTGGCGGAAGAACTCGGCGGATTCGGGGTCGGGCGAATCGCCAAGAAGCACTTGCTTGGCAAGCTCGGGCCAGGGGCCAGCTCGTTGGACCCAATAATTGGCGTTGAACGCGTCGGGCTCGCGACGGTGGGCGATCGCGTGCCACCAGGCCCCAAGTTTCGCTGCGGGGCCCGTCTCAATTTCTTGCGCTGCCTGGTGGCTCGCCTCCCAGGCACCGACCCATTGAAGCAGGCCGGCCGATAAGGCGAACCGTTCGGGTTTTGTCGTCTCCAAACACGTGCCGATCTGCGACGGGCTGAACGCATCGGCGATCCGCCCTGGCTTTGTTTTCCCCTGTCTCAGATTCATGAGGGGGCTGGCCAGGAAGAGCCCGGCCAGGATCTCGGCGGGTTGGCATTTCTCCTGAATGGCAAGCTGGGTCAGGGTCAACCCTCGATTGAGTGCCTCCGCAACTTTCGAAGACCAGGGGCCTGCAGCCTCACCCCGACCTTCCACTCGACTCATTGCTGCGATCAAGCCACTCATCGATTCGTCCTCGTTTGAAGTTTCCCCAACCGCGATCATACCGCCCTATCTTGCAACGAAACACTTCGTGGAGTAGGATCACGAGAGTCATTGACGTTTGTCGTTGGTCAGGCGGAGGTCGTGCGATGTCGCGGCGCTCAATCCGAATCGTGATGCTGATCGCCACAGGGTGGATCTGTATCGGTTGTGGCAGTCGAGAACGTGATGCGGCCCCGGCAACGCTTCCCGTTCCGCTCGCGGCCGAAGTTCCTCCCCAACCTAAGCTCGTCGTTCGTCTGAAGGTCTGGCCCGAAGCTGCCTCGCTGTTGCCAGGCGACCCTGGTCTGCAGATGCTGGCAAGTTCCGTAAAGGGAGCGGGCGACCTCACCGTCGAGGCCAAGTGGTCCGTTGAGCCAGCCGAAGTCGCGGGAATCGACGCGGGCGGATATCTCAAGCCTCGAAAACCAGGGATCGCCAAAGTGAGTGCGACGGTTGCCAATGAGACAGCGATTGCAACCGTGACGATCGAGAATCTTGACGAACGCCCCTGGAACTTCGCGACCGATATCGTGCCGATCCTGAGCAGATCCGGATGCAATACCGGAGGCTGTCACGGTCGAGCTGAGGGACAGAATGGATTCCACCTTTCCCTCTTTGGATATGATGCTGAAGGTGATTACGACTCCTTGACCCGCAACGACGGCGGTCGGCGATTCTCGGGCTTCGAGCCCCGGCTCAGTCTCTTCTTGCAGAAAGCAAGCGGAACAATCCCGCACGTCGGTGGCCCAAGGATCCAGGTCGGGTCGGAGGCGTACCAAACGCTAGCAGCCTGGATCGCCGCCGGGGCACCTCGCGAACTCGGTAAGACACACGAGCGACTGACCAAAGTGACAGTCGAACCCTCGGAAGTCCGTCTCGAACAGCCGGGGGCTCAACAGCTTCGAGTCTTGGCCCATTTTGCTGACGGTCATACACGGGATGTGACTCGTCTAGCGTCGTACAAAGTGAACGATGATTCCTCCGCCTCCATCGACGATCGAGGACTCACCAAGCTCTTGCGACGGGCTGAGACGGATCTGGTCGTTCGCTATGGTAGCCAAGTCATTAGCACACGGCTTGGTACGGTAATAAATCCCGATCTTTCGTTTGACTTCGCCGCTCTAAAACCGGTGAACGTGATTGATGAGCAACTCTACAAGCGACTTGAGTCCTTGCGAGTTCCCCCAAGTCCCCCTGCCAGCGACTCTGTGTTTTTTCGGAGAGTCAGCCTCGACCTGACCGGTCAGCAGCCCAGCCCTGAGCGGCTCCG
Organism: Isosphaeraceae bacterium; assembly: GCA_025356475.1. Classification (GTDB taxonomy): domain Bacteria; phylum Planctomycetota; class Planctomycetia; order Isosphaerales; family Isosphaeraceae; genus JANXSX01. The sequence goes on from JANXSX010000150.1 coordinate 270,497, forward strand.
CGAGTTCTTGAAGGATTCCTCGCCCGAGAAACGTGCCAATGCGATCGATCACTTGCTCAACTCGCGTGATTTTGTCCGGTTCTGGCAGATCAAGTTTGGTGATTTGCTCGCGATCAGTCAGGCCCGATTGGGCAACGGGGCGGGCCGCTATGAAGGCTGGCTTGCCGAGAACCTGAGTAAGAATACGCCTTGGGATGAGATGGTTCGGACGCTCTTAACCGCCCTCGGTGATCCGACATCCCCCGAGGGAGGCGCGGTGAACTACGCACTCGATGGCATGGGTGATCCCAAAGTTGCCGCCGAGCAGACCGCCCAGCGCTTCCTTGGACTCCGCTTCCGATGCGCACAGTGTCATGATCATCCTTTCGATGTCTGGACCCAAGACGATTACTTCGGTCTGGCCGCGACCTTCGCTAAGGTGGGAACAGCCGGGATGGCTCCCACCGGCGCGATGATGAATCGGAACCAGATCAAGGTGAATCCCGAAGGGAAGATCGATCACCTCCGCACCAAGAAGCCGGCGGTTGCAAGATTGATCGGTGGCGAGGTCATCGAGACGAAAGCTGAAGAAGATCCTCGCGTCGCGTTAGCGGCCTGGATGACGGCTGCGGACAATCCGTTTTTCGCGCGGGCGATGGCCAACTGGGTCTGGGCACAGATGTTCGGCAAGGGCCTGGCCGATCCCGCCGATGACCTTAGTAAGGCCAACCCCCCTGTCCATCCCGAACTTTTAGAAGCCTTGGCCAAGCGGTTCGTCGCTAACCGATTCGACGTACGTGACCTGATCCGTACGATTGCCTTGAGCAATGCCTATGGAGCTTCCTCAGCCACAGTCCCTGGGAACGAGTCCGACATTCGGCTCTTCTCACATCAGTTGCCCCGCCCCTTAACGGCTCACCAGATGGCCGACGCCTTGGCCCAGGCGACTGACGTCGCCAATCGGTTCCCCAATCGAGCATCGACAACACGAGCGATCGAGATTGTGGACCCTGGTACAGCGAGCCCGATCCTTGATGCGTTCGGACGATGCAACCGAACCACAGGTTGTGCGGCAGTCTCGACCCCTTCGTTAAGCCTTCGTCAGTCGCTCCTCTTGATCGGTGGCGATGTGATCGAGGGAAAGGTAGCCCACCTCAATGGGTACCTGGCGAATATGCTCGAGCTCAAGCCCTCCCCTGATGAGATTATCGAGAATCTCTACCTCAGGACTGTGTGCCGTCCTCCGACGGAAGCCGAAGTCAAGCATTGGACGACGGAACTTGAATCAGCAGCTTCATTACGTGAAGCTTCGGAAGACCTGTTCTGGTCATTACTCAACTCACGTGAGTTTGCGTTCAATCATTGATCCGTCACGTTCGCAATCAGGGAGCACCTCTCATGTCCGGATTCGATCGGTCGTGTCGTGGCCCTAGCCGCCGGGCTCTGTTGCAAGTGGGGATGCTCGGGGCTTTCGGGCTCGGGCTCGATGATTTGTTCAGGCTCCAAGTCCAGGCAGGCTCCACGGGGGGCAAGGTCTTCGACGGTAAGGCCAAACGGTGCATCCTGGTCTGGCTCGCGGGTGGACCGTCTCACATTGACACTTTTGACCCCAAGCCCGACGCCTCGGTTGATGTTCGAGGTGAGTTCAAGTCGATCGATACGAGCGTCGCCAATCTCAAGATCAGTGAGATCCTCCCGAAACTCGCGGCGGTGATGGATAAAGTCACGCTGATCCGAGCGGTCACATCGCCCGAAGCCGATCACGATCGCGCTGCACATCACTTGCTGACCGGTTATCGACCGAACCCTGCTTTGGTTTATCCAAGCTTTGGAAGCGTGGTTTCGAAGATTCGCGAATCGTCGCGATCTGCGTTGCCAACCTATGTGGCTGTCCCGGATGCCCCGCTCTTTTCATCAAGTGGGTACCTGACCCCTTCGTATGATCCCTTCTCAGTTAACAATGATCCCAATGCGCCTAGTTTCCGCGTCCGGGACCTCACGCCTCCCGACCGATTGACTCTCGACCGACTCCGAAGACGCCGGGCGATGGTCAAATCCCTCGATCGGTTTGCCAAGGAAGTGGGCGAGACCCCGCTGACGACAAGTCGAGATCAGTTTACCGATCGGGCCTATGATCTGATGACCTCATCGGCGGCACAGGAGGCTTTCCAGATTGACAAGGAGCCGACCGATGTCCGCGACAAGTATGGGCGGACTGCCCTTGGTCAATCTCTGCTTTTGGCTCGAAGGTTGGTTGAGTCGGGTGTAAATTTCGTGACTGTCAATGACCGAGGCATGGGCCAACTCGGTTGGGACACGCATGCCCAGAACTTCCCGACCTTGAAGGATCGTCTTGCCCCATCCTTGGATCAAGGGGTGGCTGCACTTCTGCAAGACCTGGATGAGCGGGGCCTCCTCAAGGATACACTTGTGGTGTTGATGGGCGAGTTTGGCCGGACTCCCAAGATCAACGCTGCGGCTGGCCGTGATCATCACGGGCGGGCCAATTGCTGCTTGATGGCGGGAGCCGGTACTCCGCAGGGGCAGGTTCTCGGTCGAAGCGATGCCAAGGGCGACAGCCCTGCCGATCGCCCAACCACCCCGGCCGATCTGGCCGCAACCATCTACACCAAGCTCGGCCTCGACCCTTCGTACCAGTTCGAGACTCCCGACGGCCGTCCTATTCGGCTGGTGGATGGGGGCAAGCCGATCGCAGAACTGCTGTAGGATGCGAAGGTGTCCGACAGATTTCCAAGCATGATCATCTGTTTGCCGGCTATAAACTGGCTGCCAGACCACTCTGAATATCCGGATATCGCAAGTTCGTCATCAGGTCCAACTTCATCAAACGATTGCTAGCTCGCTTATTCGATTCCTCTCGTCTGGCCTCGGGGCTTCCGGGTTCGGGCAAGAGGAACGTTGGCGGTGGAGCGGATAGACATTCTGCGGCGAGACTGTAGAATTCGGACCTCGGAATTGGTCGGTCGTCGCTCACAACGTAGAGGGGGCGACTCCCAACCTTATCGAGAGCCGCAACCGCGACATTTGCAGCGTCATCAATCTGGATTACGTTCAGCCACTTCGCGGGATCTCCGATCACAGGTTCCCCAGCGAGTAAGCTGGCCTTGCGCATCACTCGACCAGGTCCGTACAGTCCCGAAAATCGAAGAACACAGAGGTCGAAGCCGCTCGACCGGGCCAACTCTTCAGCTTCGAGACAGACGATGCCAGCCTCATGACGAGGCGCAGCAGGATATTCCTCGTCAACCCAACCGCCGTCATTTCGGGCGTAGACCCCGGTCGAACTCGCGTAGATGACCCGAGGTTTTCCCTTGATGTGTCCCAAGACAGATCGCAACCCATCAACGTAGACCGTTCGCATGGGGATGCCTAAGCTGCGATCAAAACCCACGCAACAAAGGACTCGACCCACCTCCGGCAGAGTGTTAAGCGTGCTCGGGTCAAGGACATCGGCCACAACGGCTTCGATGCCGATCGCCGAAAGCTCGGCGGCATTCGCCTGCTTTCGCGTCGTCCCGAAGACACGATCGCCCCGTTCGGCAAGGATTTTGCCGACACGCCGACCGAGCAACCCACAGCCAACGATCAAAGTGGTGCTCATGAATCCTCGGGATCCGCGAGTGGGGCGGTTGGCATTGTTGACTCAGGGCAACCGGCATCGAGATAGGCTTGGAGCAGGATTTGTGCAGCGATCATGTCGCGAAGTCCAGCTCGCTTCTTTCGATTGTATCCCACGGACATCAAGGCTTCATCGGCCTCGACCGTGCTGTAACGCTCGTCGTGATAAAAGACATCCAGCTTGGAGACTGACACAAGCCAATCGCCAAAGTCCCGGGCCTGTTTGGCGGATGTCCCTTCACGACCGTTGACATGCACAGGAAGGCCGATCACAATCCGATCGATTTCATGTTCTTCAAGGAGCTTGAGGAAATAACGAGCATCCTGGGCGTTGTCTCGCCTTTCCCGGACTTCGAGCGGCGTCGAGATCAGTCTACGGGGGTCTGAGACGGCACAGCCGATGCGTCGAGTACCGAAATCGATCCCCAAGATCCTCGCCATACGAACGATCCCGCCTTCGTCGAACTACTCGGAGCTTTCCAACTTGACGCTCTGCTGAATCACTTTTTCTTCGTTATCGAGGACGAGCAAAACGCGGATTGGACTCGATCCGTGAAGTGAACGGATCGTGTCATCGATCATGATCTCGAGGACACCGCTGACTTCCTTGGGATCGACGTTAAGTGCGATGACGCCGGGATCTTTCTGGAACGAAGCAATATACGAGACTCGATATCCCTTGGAATTTGCCCATTTCTCAGCCTTGGCCCGCGGTGTTCCCGGGGGAGCGGCCTTCTGAACCCTGGTGTAAGCTTGGGCGATTGTCATCGCATTCTTGGGCAGACCCGAGCATCCCAAGGTAAAGGCGACAACGCAAACCATGATCATCCGGATTCTTGCCTTGCTCAACATCGTCTGACTCCATTCATAAGAGAGAGGCGTGTCCCGCCTTGTCGAGCCCTTCCACCAAGGCTTTGAGTTTATCGAGTTGGTCGCGACGGGCCACCAGCGTCGCGCCCCCAGACTGCACGATCACCACATCGTCGAGTCCCAGGGTTGCGATTAGGCCGCCGTCGTCCGAGATGATGATCGAGTTCGATGTATCGACCGCCAAGACATTCCCTTGAATGGTGTTCTGTCTGGCGTCGGGAGGAATAAGGGCGGTCAATGCACGCCAGTCACCGACGTCGTTCCAGTCATAAACGACTTCAAGGACTTTCACATTCGCTGCCTTCTCCATCACCGCCTTGTCGATGGGGACCTTTTCCATCTGGGGGTATTCGCGTGCGAGAGTCTCCGCCTCACGGTCGGTTCCTAGGTCGGCTGCGACGCGATCGATGGCTGCCGCGAGGTTCGGCCGGTGTTTGCGAAGAGCGTCTAGAATCGTTGAGGCACGCCAGACGAATATGCCCGAATTCCAGGCGAAGTTGCCGGCGGCGAGGAAGGACTCGGCGGTCGCGAGGTCGGGCTTCTCGCGGAATTGGATCACACGGTTTAACGCGATCCCTTCCGGCTGGCCGAGCAGCTCACCACGCTCGATATAGCCGTAACCCGTTTCAGGCCGGGTCGGGCGAATGCCGAATGTGACGATCGTTGTGGGATCGGCATCAATCACGTCCACTGCTGCCTGAACGGTCTTACAAAAGGTCGATGCAGGCTCAATGACGTGATCGGCAGGCATCACGATCATGGTGCCGTCGGGATCGGCCTTAGCGACGATTGCGGCCGCAAGTCCGACACATGCGGCGGTGTCGCGTGGGCAGGGCTCGCCAACCACATGACCTTTGGGAAGGTTGGGAAGCTGTGCTTTGGTGGCTTCGGCCTGGTCGGCACCCGTGATGATATAGGTGCGATCAGGACCAACGAGCGACTCGATCCGGCGGACCGTCTGTTGCAACATCGTGGCATCGCCATGAAGCCTGAGCAACTGCTTGGGACGGCTTCGCCGGCTCTTGGGCCAGAATCGTGTTCCACTACCACCTGCCATAACCACAGCATGAAGCATTTCGAGGGGCTCTGAGAGGGTGTCTCGGTTACCGGATCGCCAGTGGTCCTTCCACAACGAACCCCGGTGCAAGTTTCGACTTCAATTCCACCGCGTCAAGCGCGTAGAGCGGACTAATCTCGATCGCGAATTCCGACGAGCCGTCGGGCTTGCGAGGAACGATCGCCCCTGCCCCCTCCAGCCAGTCGGCGAAAACATTGGACATCTGCTGACGCACCGTTACCGGCGAGTCGGGGCCAGTCGCGTTCTTGAGTGGTTCGAACTCAATCGATCGGTTGCTCTCGGCAAGGACTGATCGTTCCGCAAGTGGGAGTGCGTCGAAGATGAAGGTCTCGAACTTGACAGCGTTGAGTGTTGAGGGTTTGACCAACGTTCCCGAGTCATTGATGTAGGCGACTTTCTTGAACGCACGATGATAGGGCAGGCTATGTTCACTGACCAGGCGTTCGATGAAGCTACGTTCGAGAATATGAACTGCGATGCTCCCCGCCCAGAGTTCGAGCCCTCCCTCGGGTTCACGTCGTTCAGCAAGAACTGGGGGAAGGTCGGAGTACTCGATGACTTGAGCGATGCCATCAACACTGACAACCACGCCGAGTTTTTCTTCGGGAAATTGTTTCTCAATCACCTTGAACGACATCTCAGCGCCCGCTTGGCGATGTAGCCCCAGGAACGCCGGATCTGCGATACGTACCAGTGGGTTATCCACTTGGAAGTAAGATAAGGTACGGATACCAAGATTTCGCATCTCATCCAGGCAACTGACCCCGCTCTGATCGGGTTGGGCGAGGGCCTTTAATGTTCCCCCGTGACCGTCCGGGCTAAGGGCAATCTGGCCCGCTCCTGCGAGCAAAACCTTGCCAGTCGATTGATCCACAGCGGGCATCTGGCCCTGGACGAAGAAGCGGACGTGCGAGAGGCCAAAGTTTTTATGGGTTGCAAAAAAGTCGCTGGTCGACTGGTTGTTCTCTGGGCTGGTCATCACATAGAGAGGGATCGGTTTGCCGTACCGCTTGCCGGCTGCGACGATTTTCTCAGCATGAATTTGGAACAGGCTCGAACCGGTGACTGCACCGATCGGGTAGGTGCCTTTAGGACCTTCAAACCCGAGCCGGGTACCGGAACCTCCTGCAACGAGAACGACCCCTACTTCGCCGGCAGCGAGTGCGGCGGCACCGATTTCCGCGACCTGCCGGCGAGCAACCCGTTCGGCGTCGGTTCGTGGAAGGCGACGAACATCGATCGGCTTAACTCGATCAATCGGAGGAAGGGACGAGTCGCCATTCTCTGTGAGGACCAACGAATGAATGAGGGAATCGAGTCGATCGAGGTCAAGGCTTCGAATCTCACGTACGAGGTTACCTCGCGCGACGGAGTCGAGTTCTTCCCAAAAGCGCAGGAGGTGCTCTTGTCCGTGGAGTTTCAAGTAGGTAACAAGTTCAGGATCGGGGGGCATCTCGGGGCGGCTCCAGAACGGACGCGATCAGAACTCCAAGGCGAGGCCATCGTAGGCCAAGCGAACGCCAGGGGGCAAGGTGGACTCAGTCGGTCCGTGGTCAAATCCGTGTGATAAATGCGTGAGGATCGTCTGTTTTGGCTGCAAGCGTGCAATCGTCGCAAGAGCTGCGTCGAGGTGAAAATGTGTGGGGTGGGGCTCATGACGGAGGGCATCAAGGATCAGGATGTCCAGCCCTTCCAAGAGCGGCCAGGTCTCATCAGGAATCCGGCTCACATCCGTACAATACGCCATATTCCCCACTCGGAAGCCTAAGACACGGCCTTTCCCATGTTCAAGACGGACCGGCAGGATGCTCTGACCGAGCAGTTGAAATCGCTCACCTGGAGTGAGTAGGTGAAAGTCCATCTTGGGGACGCCGACGGCATTCGGAGGCAGTTTGGTCGTCCATTCGGCGAATGCATAGTGGAACACTGTGCGAATCGACTGCTCGACCTGGGCTTCACAATAGATTGGTACCGGACCGTTGAGATACTTGGGAAAGAGCCGGGCGTCATCGAGTCCGAAGAGGTGGTCCGCATGGGCGTGGGTGAAAGCAATCGCATGAACAAACCGAATCCGCTCGCGAAGGAGTTGTAACCTCATCTCAGGGCTGGTGTCGATCAGAAGGTTGCCAGCCGGAAATTGAAGGAGAAGGCTTGGTCGTGTCCGCCAATTCCGGGGGTCGGTGGACGAGCAGACTTCGCAGTCGCAGCCCAACACTGGGACACCGGTCGATGTACCGCTCCCCAAAAAAACCAGCCGTCTTGGGCTGGCGATCGACGTCGACGTGTCCACCCTGCCCCTCCAAAACCCGCAGCAGGAGTGCAGCTCCAACCGCATCCTGTGGACCTATCATAACCTGAAGTCGAAATTTGGTCACGGCCCATCGTCAGTCATACAGCCCCGCAACGCTGCTCAGGCGATATAGCCGAGGCCACTCAGACGATCTCTGATGATCTCCTCTTGAACCGTCGTGCTGGATTCCGGAGTGGTCGAAGGCGCAACGGCTTCAGACAAGATCCGGCCCTGCATCGAACTCGGAACGTCATATCCCGCCAGTGCGAGAAGCGTCGGAGCGATATCCAGAAGCTTTGCTCCTTCGACTTTTCCCCGAACGGCATGGTTCGAGGAACAGAGGATAAAGGCCCCGTGTTGTGCATGGTTGCAATCATCGGGTCCGGTATCGTTCTCTCGGAGGTGGAGCGAGGGGTAACCGACCCCTCCAATCGAGCGCCAGGAGAGGGCCCCGAAGTGAACGAGCAGGTCGGGAGCGACGCCGTTGACCTGCTTGTAGATCTCTTCTGGCTTGAAAACCAAGGTGCCGAGCAACGTACCGTCGGGTCCGGTGGTCGCCGCAAACATGTCTCGGACCTCATCGCGAAATCGCTCGTAGTCTTCCGGCTCGATCACGCCTTGAGGTTCGCGGCCCTTCACATTCAGGAAGACCCGGGCGTAATAGCCCCCCTCGCTCCAGACGCGGGTCTTCTCCCAGTTGACGTCAAGCTTGGCGAAGGGAGTCACCTTCTCAGGGTAGGTGTTGAGGACGAGGAGCCCCTCTTTGATCAGCCATTCATTGACACAGAAACCACCGTCGAGCCGTTGGGCACCGTGGTCGGAGACGACCAGGACAACCGTGTCGTCAGTGAGGAGTTCCAACGTGCGACCGATTTCGTCGTCGAGCTCACGGTAGTAGTCGCGGATCACCTCCCGGTAAGGGTTTTCACCTTGGGGATGATCGACGTGCTCGGGATCATGGTACTTCCAGAAGCCGTGATGGATGCGGTCGAGACCGATCTCGACGAACTGGAAGAAGTCCCAATCCGCCTTCTCGATGTAGTGCCGAACCACCTGAAAATGCTTCCGACTCATCGTCAGGATCTCGTCGAGAAGCCAGTCCTTGTGATCGGAGCGGAACCCTTTGACGTCGACGGGATACTCTCCCACGAGCGCAGCGATTTCGGCGGCGACTTCGGGAGGGTGAGTGTAGACGTCACTCTTGGTATCGGGAGTCAGGAAGCAGCCGATCGAAATGCCGTTAAGCTTGCGAGGCGGGTAGGCGGGGGGGACGCCGATCACGACCGATTTCCCCCCTTCTCTGGCGACCTGATCCCAGATTGTTAGTGCTTGAAACGACTTTGAGTTCACTATGCCGAGCCCGTTGTAGGAATAATCCACCCGGTTTCGGAAGCCGTACACCCCGAGCGACCCCGGGTCTTGAGAGGTCGCCATGCACATCCAGGCGGGGACGGTGATCGGTGGAATCACACTTTCAAGCTTGCCGTAAGAACCCGCGTTCATAAGGTGGCGAATATTGACCAGCCGCTCATCACCAAACAGGAGTTCAGGGGCAGCGCAATCCAGACCGATGATCAGAATTTTCATGAGATGAGTGAGCTCCCTTCCATGTCGGCCCCGTTGGGCAATCCGAGTGCAGCAAGAATCGTAGGAGCAAGGTCCACAAGGTTGGCGTTCTCGCCCGCGAACGGCTGATTCATGAACAGGCAGCCAGGCACGAGGAGTGGATCAATAATGTGATCGCCACTCCATGCCTTGGTGTTGTCCTCAAAATGGCCAGGTGGCAGTCCACCTATTGAAGATGACCACGAGACTCGATACCCCGCTGCAAAATTGACAAAGAGGTCGGGCGACTCGGCAGCGAACGGACCCGAATAGAGTTGGTCGCGAGTCTTGACCGACCGAATGGCGACCGACCCTTTCCCTTCATCAACAAGTCCCGTCAAGCCGTTGACAATGGATCGGGCAAGGGTCTCTGACTCGGCAGGTTCGACGATTCCATCCCCTTCTCTGCCCTTGAGATTCAGATAGATCCCGCCCAGGCCAAGGGCATACGCCTTGGTACGACCCCAATCGACCGAGCGGAACAACTCGCCCGCGTCGTGCCCGAGTTCGTGGCCGTGCTTGAGGGTCAATAGGCCCTGGTCATGGAGCCAGGTGTTGAGGTGAACACCGCGACGGAAGCTGTTGAAACCGTGATCGGAGAGAACGACTAACAGGGTCTCGTGATCGACAAACTTGAGCGCCTCACCAACGGCCTGGTCGCCGCGTTTGTAGTGATCGAGGATGAGCTGGGCAATTTCCGGATCGGCAGGCTCGCCGAGTAGTGCCGGGTGTCCGGGCTCGCGATGTCTCCAGAGCATGTGCTGGACGCGGTCGGGTGTGTCAAAGAGGCAGAAGAAGAGCCCGGCTTCGAATCGTTCGAGTTCGTAAAGCATCATCGCTTCACGTTCGTCCCAGACCTCGTCACATTGGTCGAGAAAAGCGTTCAGGCTGATACGACCATTGCTCAAGCCCGTGTGGTCCTCAACCATCCCGGTCGTGTGAAAGATCCCGATCGATTGGGCGAGCTGCCCGGCGTAACTCTCGGGTGCGCTGATCGGAAAGGCCGGTTCGGAGGGGTCGAAGTTGATTGGCGAGGCGTAAAGTTCGATCTCGGGCTCGAGGCGGACCAGGTGGAATCGAACCATTCCACAGACTGAATTGAGCATCCCCAACTTAAACTTTACCTTGAGCCAATCACTCCATTGACCTTCAACGACGGGCACTTCGCCAGTCCCCCCGGCGCAGCTCACCGAGACACTCGGTGTTTCCGGGTCGAGTCCAATCCGCAGACCGAGTTGGATGTTCGTCCGATCCTTCGGGTTGCGCGGACCGATCAGGTGAGTGAGGATCGATTGGCCCTCGGTCCGCTTGATGAGCACGACATTTTCCGACTCACGTACCCGCACGCTCGGATCAGTCGTATAGAAGGTTGAGGTTCCCAGGCCGCCGCGAAGATCCGGCACTCCCATCCCCGCAAGCAACCGACCTTGGATGGGTGCGGGGGGGTAGGTGCAGGGACAGCGCAGGATCGTCGAGGGGACGCCAGCCGAGCCCAACAGGTCCCAGACGGGAACGCCCCGTCGCCGATTGACAGGCTTGGGGGGGACGAACGGGTTGCGCTGATCGTAGCAATTGAGGCCGAGATCGATCTGGTAGGTCTTGGGATCTCGACGGAGGAAGTCGAAGATACCATGTCGCCCGGGATTGGCCCCCGTGGCAAACGAGGACCAAGCCACCGGGGTCTGGGCCGGAGTAGTCGTCGCTACCCGGGAGAAACCCCCGAGGCTTCGCAGTTTGGCTAGATTGGGCAAGTCACCCGAGGCGAGTAATGGATTGACGAGGCTCGGATCTAGCCCGTCGAGTCCGATCACGATGACTTTGCGGATGGTGCAAGCTCCTGCGAGTGTTTCTGGGTGGCTCGTGCCTGCTTTCGACGCTCGGAGGCGCGTCGAGGGGGGGCTTCGCCTTTGTCGAAACGAACCCAATTTGGACTGTCGGCGTCGCAGGGATCAGGCGTGCCTAATCGGGTATCGTCGCTTCGCCTCGTCACGACACGCCACGTGTGCTGAGTGATCCGGACCAGATTCCGGCCAAACATCAGACACGCGCCGGCGAGCCCAGCCACGATCGATGTCAATGGAAGTAGGGTTTCAGGGCCGAGGTAAGCGAGCAACATCGGGACATCCTCCGTGAATACGTCAGCCCTGAATCGCGAGCATAGACACTGACCTATCAAAATTGGTGATCCGCTGGAAGGCGAATCGAGATTCGGCTCGATCTGGCCGAGTCCTTACCTGGTTTCACCACACTCGCGACAACCCCCACTCGTCGTGAGCGGACTCTCCTGGTTGGACCGATTTGTCAGTGCTGCCCCTCACTACTTGAGGCTCTCGGCTCGGCTTGACGAATTCGGACTTACGGATGTAAGATACACTCTCGGAAGTACTTAACGCGGGAAACACTGGATTCCCCTTGGAAGGCGATTCGGACATGGAATTGATCACAGAGATCTGGGATAAGACAACGGATGCCCTGACGGCTGTCTCCGAAGGGGTCTCCGAGGGCTTGATCCGGCTCTTCGGTAATAGCAACGAGCGACAGATTCGCCGGATGCGTCCGATCGTCACACGCATCAACGAGATGGAAGAGGGTCTGAAGACCCAGTCCGACGACGACCTCAAGAACAAGACTCTTTCCCTCCGCGCACGCATCGCTGAGGGGGAGACTCTCGAACAGATTCTGCCCGAGGCCTTTGCCGTTTGCCGCGAAGGAGGAAACCGCTTTCTCAAGATGCGGCACTATGATGTGCAGCTCATGGGTGGAATGGTCCTCCACGGTGGCAATATCGCCGAAATGGTCACAGGTGAAGGCAAGACCCTCGTCGCGACTTTGGCTGCCTACCTAAATGCGCTCGATGGCAAAGGCGTCCACGTTGTCACAGTGAACGATTACCTGGCCAGGCGCGACGCCGAGTGGATGAGCCCACTCTACAACGGCCTCGGTCTGACAGTCGGAGCCATCCAATCGGAGATGGAGGCGAAGGAGCGGCAGGCCGTTTATGCCTGCGACATCACATACGGGACGAACAACGAATTTGGCTTCGATTATCTTCGCGATAACATGAAGCCAACCAAGGAGTTGCAGTCCCAAGGCCCTCTGAATTATGCCATCATCGACGAAGTCGACTCGATCTTGATCGACGAGGCCCGTACCCCCCTGATCATCTCGGGACCGGCCTTCGACGATGTCCGCAAATATGCGGAAGCCGACCGAATTGCCCGGCTCTTGAAGCGGGAACTCCACTTCGAGGTCAAGGAGAAAGAGCGGACCTGTCACCTGAATGATGATGGGGTTCGTGAGGCGGAGCGGATCGCTGGAATCGAGAGCTTTTACACTCCTGGCAACATGGAGTGGCCTCACCTGATCGACAATGCGCTCAAGGCCCACTTCCTCTATCGCAAGGATCGTGACTACGTCGTCATGAACGGCGAGATCGTGATCGTCGATGAGTTTACCGGCCGTTTGATGACGGGGCGGCAATGGTCCGACGGCTTGCACCAGTCCGTTGAGGCCAAAGAAAAGGTCAAGATCAAGGAAGAGAACCAAACTCTGGCCACGATCACGCTTCAGAACTTCTTCAAACTCTACAAGAAGCTCTCGGGCATGACCGGCACCGCCATGACCGAGGCGAATGAGTTTTACAAAGTCTATACGTTAGATGTGATCGCGATCCCTACCAACCGAACTCTGACACGTCATAGTTATCCCGACGTGATCTATCGAAGTGATCACGAAAAGTATGGTGCGATCCTCGGCGAACTCCGAGAGGTTCATGAGACCGGCAGGCCGATCCTGGTCGGAACGACCTCAATCGAGAAGTCGGAAGAGATCTCCGATCTCCTCAAGAAGTACGGTGTGACGCATCAAGTTCTCAATGCGAAGTACCACGAGCGTGAAGCAGAGATTGTCGCACAGGCCGGGCGCAAGAATGCGGTCACGATCGCGACGAACATGGCGGGTCGTGGTACGGACATTATTCTCGGCGGGAACCCGGACTTCATGGCCTGGGCCGACTTGAAAGTCCTCAAGAATGAGGAAGGTCAATTCCTCTATCCGACTCGGCTTGAAGTCCCCCCCGATGTTTGGACCGGAGCTGTTGGCAAGTATGAAACCGAGATGAAGGTCGAGGGCCGAGAGGTCGCCGGTGTCGGTGGCCTGCATATTATCGGCACCGAACGCCACGAGTCGAGGCGAATTGATAACCAGTTGCGTGGTCGTGCCGGTCGGCAAGGAGATCCGGGCTCATCCCGATTCTTCCTGTCACTTGAAGACGATCTGATGCGGAAATTTGCAGGGGAATGGGTCGGAGCGGTTCTCACTCGGCTTGGGATGGAGGAAGGTGAGGCCATCGAGTCGAAGTTGGTGAGCCGTCGCATCGAAGGGGCTCAGAAGAAGGTTGAAGAGCGGAATTTCGATGCTCGAAAGAACTTGCTTGAATATGATGAAGTCATGGACGAGCAGCGGAAACGGGTCTACTCGTTCCGCCAGCGCCTCCTCGAAGGATTGCCCGCTAAAGAGGCAATCCTCGACATGATCGATGGCCAAATTCGTGAAGCTGCGGATCGTTTCTTGGCCGATGATTATGGTGCCGCAAGCTTCGCAGAATGGGTGGGATCGCGGCTCGGTGTTGAGATGACTCCCAAAGATTTCAAGGGCGTCGAGTTCACCGATGCGGAGTCGCAGGCCAGGGACGCTGCGGTCGACGAGGCGTCAACCCAGATTCGCGAGGCAATTGAAGAGAACCTTCAGGACGACGCCGAGCCAGCGGAATGGAATTGGGTCGCTCTTGCCGGCTGGTTCAACACCCGGTACGGCACCAACCTCAAAGATCGTGACCTGCGACGGTTCTCGAAGTCGGAGAAGGGCGAGACCACCCTCGATCGCAACGGGCTCGCCGAGTTCCTCACCGAAAAGGCTCTGGAAATCGTCCGGGCCGTCGATATCGCTCCAGCCAAGGAGTTCCTCGATCGGAACTGGGGCAAGCGATCGCTCGCCGGTTGGGCTCACCAGAAGTTCGGCCTGGGTGCCAATATGGATGATTGGTCGAACTCGTCGAAGGCTCAGATCGTCAAGCTGCTTCAGACCGAAGCAAGGTCGCTTTACGCTCGTAAGGAAGGCGAATTCCCGGTGCGTGTCGCTCTGAGTCGCTTTCTGGTCGAGAGAACGCAGGCACAGGCCCCTCGATACGATCGCGATGGACTGGCCAATTGGGCGTCCGAACGGTTCAAAACTAGCGTTGAGCCGGCAACGCTTGCGCCGCTACTCCGCCCTGAAATCGAGGCACTCCTGCTTGAGGTTGCTCATCAGCATTATCCGGGGGCCAAGCTCTCGACCGAACTTCATGAGCTGATCCAAGAGGCCTATGGCCCCGAGCCTCAGGTCGGTAAGCCCGCTCCAGTTCCAAGCCAGAAGGCATTGGCGAGCCTCGCGACCTGGCTTCGATCATCGCTTGGTGTCGAGACCACCGTGGATGAGCTTGGCAAACTCGAACGAACCGAGGCTCAGCGCAAGTTCACTCGGGTCCTTGATTCCAAACATCGCCCGGAAATGATCGAGATGGAGAAGGTCCTGGTCCTCCAGATTCTCGACTCAAGCTGGATGGAACACCTTCGGACGATGGACCACCTGCGCAGCTCCGTTGGGCTCCGCGGCTACGCTCAGGTCGATCCCAAAGTCGAGTACAAGCGTGAAGGGATGAAGATCTTCGAGGAGATGTGGACCGGCGTCTCCGACAAGGTGACCGATCTGGTGTTCCGCATGGAGCAGGTCGACCCCGACTTCCTCTCGTATCTGGGCGCACGCTGGAAGCTGGACAAGGCGAAGACGATCCATGCGGCAGCCCCGTCCGAGCTTGTATCGGCACCCGTGAGTGGGGTTCGTGCCCAGCAAGACGCTGCGATTTCCGCTAGCCAGCAAACCGACAGGAAGGCGGAGCCTTTGCGCCACACTGGTCGGAAGGTCGGTCGGAACGACCCATGCCCCTGTGGCTCTGGTAAAAAATACAAAGCGTGTCATATGAGGACTTCATCCGGCGGTGACATCTTCTGAGATCGCGGATGTTGTCGTATCGAGCGAAACCGAATGATAGAGGCAAGTTGCGCGAGCGGATCGCCGGCTTGCCTCGTTTCTTGAGCACTTGGGCATGAGGGTTGCTCTGTTTGACTGCTGATGAGAAAGATGGACCGGGAAAGGACTCCCACAGATGCCGCTCGCGCTCGATTTGATTTACATCCTGCTCTTAATCGCATCCGCGCCGGTGCTTGCCTACCGCTCGATTCGCTTTGGCAAGTATCGCGAAGGTTGGGGCCAAAAGGTGCTGGGTAAGGTCCCTCGACGCATGGGGGAGGGACCTTGTGTCTGGTTCCACGCGGTGAGCGTCGGCGAGGTTCTGCTCTTGAAACCGATCCTCGCCGAGGTCGAACGACGTCGCCCTGGTTGGGAGGTTGTGCTCTCAACTGGAACTCCAACTGGCCTTTCGGTGGCTCGCTCAACCTACCCTGAGATCATGACATTTTATGCACCGCTCGACTTTAGTTGGGCCACTCGACGGGCCCTGGCAAGGATTCGACCGAGCGTTCTCGCCCTGGTCGAACTCGAACTCTGGCCGAACCTTGTCCGAGCCGCCAAAGATGCGGGGGCGCGTGTCGCCATCGTGAACGGTCGCCTGAGTGCTCGCAGCCATCAAGGTTATAAAAAGCTTCGCGGCCCATTAGGCCCTACGCTTCGTAGACTCGACACGATCGCCGCCCAGAATTCCTCGTATGCCGACCGGTTCGTGGACCTGGGGATTCCTGCGGAGAAGGTCCAAGTGACGGGCTCCGTCAAGTTCGACGGTGTCGAGACCGACAGGAACAACCCACGTACTCAGGCGCTCCGTCGAGCCCTCAAGCTTTCGCCGACCGACCTGGTCTTCGTGGCGGGTAGCACGATGGAGGGCGAGGAACTCGCAGCGTTGAACGCTTATCGTGCGGCCAAAATCGATCATCCAACCTTGAGATTAATCCTCGTCCCTCGCCACATGGAACGATTTGAGAAGGTGGCCGATCTCCTCCAACAGGTGGGTATGCCATTCTCACGGCGAAGTGGCAAGGTGGGGGCCGCCAGACTAGGTTCGGAAGCACCAGTGATTCTCGTGGATACGTTGGGCGAGCTCTCTGCGGTTTGGGGCTTGGCGGATGTGGCGTTTGTGGGTGGGAGTCTGTTCCCTGGCCGAGGGGGACAAAACATGATCGAGCCTGCCGCCTATGGGGCTGCTGTTATGTTCGGACGTCACACTGAGAACTTCCGAGAAACTGTAGAGCAGCTTCTTGAACGAAACGGGGCATCTCAAGTCTCGGATGCCGACGATTTGCGTCGCAAATTAATGGAAGATCTTGACGATCCCGAGACAGCCACCGAGCGAGGAAATGCTGCACGAGCCTTCGTTCTCGCGCAACATGGGGCATCAGGTCGCACTCTTGCGGAGCTGGATCGGCAGGTTGAGGCGGCACTTGCGGGAAAGTAGGCTTGAACCTTAGAGCCGGTCACCTGATACTCGCACGTGAGGTTGTCGCGTGCGATCCAGAGTGGATTGTGTCCGCAGGTTGTGAGGCCTTCCCATGAGTGAGGAACAGAAGATGTCCGATGAACCGCAGCAAGTTCAGACAGAGGTTTTCGTCGACGACACGGGTGCCCTGCCGACGTATTCAAACTTCTGCCGTGTGACCGCAACTCCCGAAGAAGTGATCTGCGACTTTGGTTTGAATCCTCAGCCATTTGCTCAGGGCAGGCAGGATGTCAAGGCCCAGCAGCGGATCGTGATGAACTTCTACACGGCGAAACGGTTGCTGACCGCACTCGGCATGACCATTCAGCGCCACGAGCAGACCTTCGGTTCCATCGAACTCGACGTCCGTCGCCGAGCCACTGGCCAGCCCCCCCGCCCGACCGGTCCCCAAGGGATCGTCGAGTAATTGAGTGCTTGCTTCCTCTCGACGTTGAGAGGGTCTGAGGCTCCGCCCCTTCTCCCCCTAGGAGAGGGGGCTCTCCGCTGGTCGCCTAGGATCGATGTTGATCCCGATCAACGGTTTCCTACCTTTAGTCGAATGCGATTGTGAGCGATAAGGCTCTCAAATCGAAGGCCCCTTGCAAGGCCGCGCGATTGATTTAATCCTTCTTTTCGCTAATTCCTTCATCTCCGACCGGCTTCCGTCCGATTCTCAATTGACAGGAAGCGAAGTCCGCGCACGCCGGTTGAACCGGACGCGCACGGAGTTCGGCTCAATCGCGAGCGCCGGTGGCGCCGATAATAATCGGTATGCCGGGCACGCCTCGGTTCAGGACGGACCAGTCTCGGTTCAGGAGATCAAGGAATGTCTCACCCATCCCGACCGCAGACGCGTGGCCCAGCTCGTCGTCTCCGGCGCGACCATCGCCTGGAAGACGTGCGTACGCTGGAGGAGCGGGCCCTGATGGCCCCCTACGTGTCAGCGTTCCCTCGCTCGGCCACTTACACAAGTGTCACGAGTAACACGACGACCAATATAGGCACGGTTGCGATCAGCACCGCAGCCTCCGCTACTTTCCCAACCGCTGCACCGTTCACCTCGGTCAGCCAATTGACCTCGAGTACGTCGTTTGGCGGCGATATCGTCAAGATCAAGGCGGGACCCGGTGGAGACTTCGGCAAGGGAGTCTATGCGATCTCCCGAGGAGCCGGGGCGAACACCGGCGCGATCGACCGGCCGGGCGTGATCTACCGTGTCGACCCCGCCACCGGAAAGACGAGCGTCTTTTTTGACCTCACTAGCGCGATCAAGCAGATTGATCCGGGCGGAGGAGCCAGTAATCCCCCGGCCTCCGGCTACTCCAACTGGTACGACATTGCTTTCGATTCTGAAGGCTACTTCGATGGTCGTACATCGATGTTTGTCAGCGTCTCCGATCGGTCGGACCCGAACAAGAACGCCGTCTATCGGATCGCGCCCGACGGCACTTTCATGGGCGAGTTCACCCAGCTCACCGATGGGCAGACCGCCGGTCGATTCAACGCGAACCCGACTGCCATCTACGTCCCTCCGGCAGAGCAACAAACGTTCCTCAAGGGGCTCTTCACGGGTGGCACAGCCACGAGTGGGGCCGCGAGCTCGACGACTTCGACGTTTACCGCATTGTTCTTCGACGCGAACGCATTCCGTCCAGGGACACCCGTCGCTAGCCAGACTTTGCCGACAGGGGTGACGCAGACCGGGCTGACTCTTGGGCCACAAGTCGGCATTATCTCGGCAAATAGCAAGTATTTCAACCCGATTTACTCAGCTTACACCGACTTCGGCACGCCCGCAGCGGGCGGGATTCCAGCTCGACCAGGGGACAGTGGTATCCAGGGCATTGATGGGACTCTTCTCATCAATAACGGTGTAACACCGAACCCGATTCCCGCGTCGCTTTCGACGGTCCCGGTCGATTCGTTTCCGACGATCTCGACCCTACTCCGCCGTTTCCAGGACATCGCTTTCGATAAGTTTGGCTACTTCTCGAGCGGTGTGATCCTGACGTCAGCGGCCACAACAACGAATGGCACCACGACGACCGCGTTCACCTATGCACTGCCGCCGATCTTTGCGGGTAGCGTCTTCGCTTCCGACCTCGCGACCGGTCTGTCCATTCAGATCGTGACACCAGGCGGAACCGCAGTCAACTTGATCCCCGTTCAGGGTGGAGGGCAAACGGGCCTCCAGGTCGGCACGAACGGGCTGAGCGCCTTGCTCTCCAGCGGTAACCTCGGTGGCCGAATCGTTCGGATTAGCCCTAACGGGACCGTTTATAACTTCGCTGAGGGCTTCAATACCTCCGGAAGTTATAGCTCGGCAGCGTTCACCGAGTCGAGCCTGACGATCTCCTTCTCAGCCGATGGAACGATCCTTTACGCAAGCGACAATGACGGTATCTGGCAATTC